>DDUV01000051.1:0-24025 GCA_002344975.1 Saprospiraceae bacterium UBA2329
TGCGCAAACACAATGCCGAGGCGAGTGGCTTCTATTTCGTTGTTGGTGATGCTGATGCCGCCAGCGCTGCCAATGGCTGCCCAAATGCCGACTTCCATTTGCAGCATCTCATTTTCCGTTGCTTTCAGCTTGGCGTTGTTGGCCATGATGCCCTGCGGGCAATCTTCAAAGTAGCCCTTTTCCACCTTTGCCGAATGTACTCCGGTTGACTGAATGCTCACTCCTCTGCCCCGGTAATCCCAGGCGGGATAGGCCGCGTTGTTGCTGCGGATGGAAATTTGTTGATCCATGTACGAACCCAGATTGGAATGTCGGGCCACTATGCCGGAAGTAAGTTGCTCGAAGCGATTATTGAGGCTGTTGAAATTGGCCAGATTATCAGCTACAATGCCTGCCAGCGCGTGTTGGTTTTGCTCGGGCAGCCCCTCCGGCGCGCTGCTCTGCCCGGAGAAGGGAGGAAGCAGGCTTGCGGCGGTTTGCGTGTAGCGATTACTGCCCACTGCTGCATTCACGCTTCCGGGCGATGCGCCTCCAGCCAGCACCCCTACAAAGTTGTTGTCAAAATCGTTGTCATAAATGCTCACTCCGCCCGTCAGAGGATCATTTCCGGGGTAGGAGTGCACAAACACGGCATACTGCGCATCGGAGACACGGTTTCCTATCATTTTCATGCCGCCGCCCTGCTGCACTTCTATGGCATACCACATGTTGTCACAACCTGAAAAGTCTGAATCAATAATGGCTAATGTACTGCCATCCTCAATCTCAATACGGGAACCGGGCAACATATAAAAAATACTGTTGATGATGTTGTAGTTTTGGTCTATCAACAGGGTTCCTTTTACGCACACCTGAATATCTGTACCATCAGCCGGCAACAAATCATTCCCGATGGCTACGGAAAGTTTGAGCGTCTGGCCGTCCTCTCCGATGAGAGATTCCTCGCAGGTTTCGCAACTGAATGGGGGACAATAATCGGTTTCTGCGATAGCATTCAGATTGGTTTCTCCGCACACATTCGAAATGACTACATTTGCCTGATATGTGTTGGTAGCATTTTCATAAGCATGAACGATCGCCGTGCCGCTGCTGCCGTCTCCGTAGTTGATCAGGTAGCTGTCGCCGGGGTGCAGGTTATTCAGGAAAAAAGTTACCTCTCCACAGGACTCTGAAAGCACTCCGAACTCCGGCATAGGAGGAGAAGGCAAAACCGTTACTGTAACATCGTCCTCCAACGTACAAAACTCGAATGAGGAAGGCAGATTATGTGGAGTAGTGAGTGAACGGCGTACCCGGTATGTAGTGGTTTGTTCCGGCTCAATAAAAAGTTGTTGTGTTTGGTGATCTACATCTCCGTTGACTACTGTGGCCACTCCGTTCAGTACTGTGTATTCAGCTATGAGCGTTTCGTTCACACCTGTTACTTCAAACCATTGATAACGCACCGGCACATCGGAGAGCATACAGAACGGGCCGCCAAGAAAGTCGCATCCTGTTGAAACAAAATCCTCGCCGGCGCTGAAGTCGTCGGGGATAAGTTCAACTTCGTCAAGAAAAACATCCAGACGCTGAGCCCCTTCATCAGGGTAAAACCAAAGTGAGGAGTAGGATTCTGCAAGCTCAACACATAATGCTGCACGGCTAAAAGAACCAGAGTTAAGATTTGCATTTGAGCCGTAAAAAGGGAACGTATGGCTTGTAAGTAAAGAATAATTGCCCCCGTTCAAGTCAACTTGGGATGGACGGGACGGAAAGTTGGCGCCTCTCCCGAAAAGGGCAGTAATGTCAGCATTTACAAGCATTGCATTCATTACCATGTTTCCAGTTAACATCGTGCTACTGTGCTTGGCAGTAGTATAAAAGGAGAAGAAATAGTTGCCTTGCATTGCATTGGCAGGTGTAAATGCAGACTCAATCGTACTTCCGAAACCGCCACGTATCATGTGAACATTTCCTGAACCAGTAAACGCGGTGGGATTGGAGTAATAATCAATTGTACCTGTAGCTCCAAACCAGCCGGGAAGGTCGTAGCAGGCTCCAAAGTTGGCAGATTCCAACTCAAGAACATCACCCCCTGTTGTACCGTGTACTACTATTTCGGGGTTACAAATCAAGTTGCATGTGTTATTGTTGTGGCCTCCATTGATCGGATTATCTGACAAAAAGAAAGAGCAATCTTCAAAACAACGCCTTACCAGTATTTCGACAAAAGCGGTACTGCCATCCTGGCAATCTTCTGCAATTGGCGTGTATTTGAATCTGTGAACTCCCGGTGCGCATGGTGTATATAGTATGGAGCCTCCTACGACTTCAAGGGTACCTATATTAGGGTTTATGTTGACCAAATTTCCAATTTCTTGATTCGGTTGATCGTTTTCCAGAAGCGCTGAAAGATTTATCGTCATATTTAGTGCATCTTCACAAAGCTCCAGTACAAGAGGTTCGCCATCACAGCCATGTCTTAAATCATGGTCGCCGGCTGCTACGCACGAACAATTTTCCATTTGTGTAACCTCATAGCCCAGAGCGCAAAGTATCTTCAACTCTGCTTCACCGATATCAACTCTGACACCTCGATCAAAAGATGGCTTCATTAAGTAATCAGCCCCCGCATTTGGACACCTTGCATCCAGATGGCTGAACGCAGCGTTATCCATCTCATTATATATAGGCAGAGCATCTCCGGCCATAGGTGGAAATACCATATTTTCTGTACTGTTGCCCAAGCAGCTGGTATGTAAGTCTCCCTGATTGATATTTAAATTCCACACATAAGGATCATTGGCATCTTGAACTACTACTTTAGCCCCATTTTGTAACTTCAAAAAAGTATCATAACGGTTGTAAGAGGTAAACGATGTTGAAAAGTAACCACCCGTACTTGGATTAAGTAACGAAAAAAAGCCTACGGCGTGCAGCGCCTCATGCAGCAATACATCATACAGATCAAACAAGTTACCAGCTGATGCATCCGGAGGCACTACTTCGGTATAGAATGATTTTGTAAAATCAACACCTATGCTTGCATGGAATATGTCGGCATTACCCGATAATGAAGTATAGCGACCATTATTAAGAATTTTCCAAGGTAAACAATCAATGATACCCCCTTCCAGAGTATAATTCAGGGATTCGAACACAGGACTGGCTGCAGCCAGCACTGGGCCGTTTTGCCACGAGACTACTTGAGAATTGTCATAAGGTAAAAATCTGATGTTCACTTTACTAAAATCATCACCTTGACAAGGAGAGGTTCGCTGTATGATAAGTTGAGAGAGATTTGCAAATACCCGGCACGCTACTTTTCTCCGCGCAATTCCAAGGTCTCCCAATTGCTGATTGAACCCGGCATTATTGTTATAGACACAATCTTCAAAAACCAGATTAAAATAGCTTGCACTCAAGCCTGGAATATCTGCGTCCGTAAACTCCGCACAGCCACACCCTGAATTCAGATTTTCCGGCAGCAGTAGTTCTTCTTGTTCATATAAATTTCCGAATCGGTCGGCGTAGTAGGTTTTGGTAGAATCTATCTCTGGAATATCTTTAACGAAAGCTCCGCACAGTCCCGGCGGTAGTTCTTCCCCTACTCCCTCTATCTCAATCGTCAACGTAGCCGGACCTTCTATTTCCGTGTTGTTGCCTCCTTGAATTCCACTCAGTTCAAATGAATAAACGCCTACAGTATCCGAGGCTGCAGCAACCAGATAAAAACATTGGAGCGTATCGCTTCCGCTGAAAGTGAGCGTCACCGGTTCGTAACCTTCAAAGTGAGGGAGCGAATCGGAGACCAATGCTATATCCACGCTTACAGGGCTGCATACACAAGGGTTTTGCAGCGTTGCGCATATCAGTATCGAATCGCCGCTTTGAGCCTGAATCAGGCTATCCGCAAATGCTATGGAGGTAGCCGGAGTTGCGTCCGACTGTGTCACGGTCACATTGGTGAAAACAGCCTGCACATTGTTGTTACTATTACTGCTGTAAGCGTACATCCCCAGTAAGACACAATTGTCGGCGGTAGCAAACGGAGTCGTAAAAGCTAAGTTCCATGTGCTGCCGTTGGTTGACCAGTAGGTGACAACATTTGAGCCGCTTCTCACTATCCTGAGCCACTCGTGTCCACTTGCATTGACTGCAGCCTGTTGTTGAAACATTCCGGTACTTGCTCTCAACTGGCGGAATACCTGTGCGCCTTTTTGAGTCATAACAGCGCATTTCCTGGAGCCGACAGCACTGCTTTCTCTCACAAAAAGTCCCGCAGCACCTCCCGACAACGATGGAATTTTAACAGTCAGCGAACCATTGCCGCATAGCTCATGGTAAACCATTTCGTGGTTATCAGAGGTTGCCATCGCCGGGGTAACCGCGTTTGTCGTCAGTACAACAGTATCCGGCATGCAGGCAGCATACGCAGAACTGCCGGTGCCGCTGCCCAGCGACATATCCTGCCAGGCATCGCAAAATACGTTGGAACTACCCGTTGCGGCCGATAAAGCTACATGGCTCATGGCATCAACGTGTACACCTTGTTCAGTGTGTGTGTGTGTGTGTGTGTAAACACTCCCTCGAAAACGGACGAGGGTACAAATCGCGCGGCGAGGCCGGTAGCCACCAACAGCATGGCGGTGTAAAAAAGGGTGGCTTTTTTCATAATGCAAATGTATTTAAGGGTTAAAAAATGCGTGATTATGAAGGGGAACGCGGCTTTTCCGCAGGGTAAAACTTAATAACACAGGCAAATGTAATGACTGGGACGGGAAAGAAAAAATATATGGCGGTCTTTTTCTGTGTGCTGTTGAAAATCCGGCAGATACCGTTCATCTGCACTGTGAACCGTGCCTGTTTTTGGCACAATTTGTCACTAAAGATACCCGTTTGCCGGAAATTGTATCATTTACCATTCTATTCGCACCGAAGACTGCCTACTGCAAAATCCGACTTCCCCCCAGTTTTTTTCAACAATTTAATCTGCTCGATGGTGATGTGTTTGTCAATCGGTTTGAGCATGTCGTACATGGTGAGCGCCGCCACGGAGGCCGCGTGCATGGCTTCTACCTCCACGCCGGTTTTGTAAATGGTGTGAATTTCCGCGATGATGAGGATGTGATCGGGCTGAATATCAAACTGAAAAGCAGCGTATTCCACCGGCAGCGGGTGGCAGTCGGGAATCATATCGCTGGTGCGCTTGGCAGCAAAAAGACCGGCAGCTTTGGCCATCTCGCAGACGTCGCCCTTGGGCACCCGTTTTTCGAGTACGGCCTGTATGGTTTCCGGCGAACCGGCGCGCACAATGGCCTGTGCAATGGCGGTGCGCAGCGTATGATTTTTGTGTGTGATGTTGACCATTCTTTATTCATATTTATTTAGTGCGTCCCATCGCCATTAGCAAATAGCTACTGGCTGTTAGCCTGGTTTTCCCAAAAGAAAAAGAATTCATTTTCAAAAGTACATTTAGAAATTTCCCCATGAGGAAAATCTTTTCCCCTAAGAAAAAACGACCACGCCCTGCGTGGTAATAGCCAGCAGCTTGCAGCCTTTGGGATGCCAATAGTAACGTTTTACTCAGGTATTGACTTTCCAAAAAGAGACATCCTGATCGGTGAGTTCCTGTCCCCACACGGGCAGTTCTTTTTTCAGGCGTTCTACGGCAGCAGCGCAAGCCTCTATGGCCGGGCGCCGATGCCGGGAGCAGGCCAGCACCAAGAGGCTGATCTCACCCGTTTTCACCGTGCCGAGACTGTGGTAAATTTCGAGCAGCTCGAGTTGATACGCCTCCACAACGGCGGCGCATATTTCGGCGGCTTTTTCGCGGGCCATGTCTTCGTAGGCCGTGTAATGAATGGCCGTCACAGGGCCGGCGGGCGTTTCGTCGGCGCGCACCTGCCCCAAAAAAATACTGTGCGCACCGAGGCCGGTTTTACTTTGCAGCCACTCAACGGCTTGCGCGAGCAGCGCCGAAGTGATGGCGCCATGTACAAATAAATTATCCATGCGTAACGCTGTGATGTATGGGCGAGAGCGGGTGCTGAAGCCCTCCCTCGATGGAATAAACCTGTGTATGGCGGCCGCTTTTTTGCAATACCCCGGCCAGGTGCCGACTGCGCACGCCCGACCTGCAAAACAACACCAGCGGCATGTCGGCAGTCAGTTCGGAGGCGTCCTGCAACAAGCGGCTCATGGGCCACCGGCGGCTGCGTACATGCACATTGGGGCCTTCTTCCTCCTCCCGAATATCGAGCAGCAGGGTTTCAGGGCGGCGTTCCAACAGGGCCTGCGCCTCCGTCCACAAAATATCCTGCACGCGCTCGCAGGCATCGGCGTAGTGCATGGCCCTGAACGCGGCTTCGTTAGCGGGCATCATGGCCTGCGCATCGGGGTGCGGAGCAATTTCCACCTCAAAAAAAGAGGCGTTTTTGAAATGGTAAAACAGGGCCTTGTCGAGCAGCGGCTGCCCTACTCCTGTGATGCACTTGATGGTTTCGGCGGCCTGCATCAGCCCGATGATACCGGGTAGCACCCCCAATACGCCGGTTTCGCTGCAATTGGGCGCGTCGCCGGCGGCCGGCGGCACGGGGTAGAGGTCGCGGTAAGTGCTGCGGCCCCGTTGCGCATCGAACACAGCCACCTGCCCTTCGTATTGATAAACAGCGCCCTGAACGAGCGGTTTTTGGAGCAAATAACAGGCGTCGTTGACCATGTAGCGGGTCGGGAAATTGTCGGAGCCGTCCACCACCACATCGAAGCGGGCGATGGTTTCCAATGCGTTTTCCACATCCATAAAAAAGGGCAGCGCCTCGAATTCCGTATTGGGAAACTGCTCCCGGAGCCGTCGGGCGGCGATTTCGGCTTTGGGCAAACCAATGTCGTCGGGGCCATACAACACCTGCCTGTTGAGGTTCGATTCCGACACCGTATCGCCGTCAACGATGCCGATGCCCCCTACGCCGGCAGCCGCCAGATAGAGCAACACCGGGCAGCCCAAGCCTCCGGCGCCCACAACCAAAACGCGGGCGCGGCTCAGCTTTTCCTGTCCGGCAGCGCCGAAATCGGGTAGCAGGATTTGTCGTTGAAATGCTGACATCGGTATCGGATGATTGAATGTCGGTGCAAGGTACGACTATTTTGGTTTCGGGTTTCATCCGCTGAACCACGCCACAGGCCTGGGAAGGTGGGTTTCGGGTTCGTGCTTCCGGGGTTCCATCGCGCTTGGCGACCGGCGCGGCTACCTAAGACGGCAACATCCGCCTGATCTCCCTCGCTTGTTCCAAGTGGCGTTGTTCATGCGCGACGATGATGTCAAAAGCAGTTTCTAAAGTATAGACGATGTTTCTGTTGGCCGGAGAAGAGATAACGGCGCCTTTTTGGATGAGGTCTGAGGAGTCTTCGAGGAGTTTTTTCAAATCCTGTTGATGCTTGCTGAAGCGTTCCAGAATTTCGGCGCCGATTTCACTTTGAGCAGGTTCCCAGATCGGAAAGGTATTCATTTTTTTTTCGCCGGTCGGGTTGGACGGCGTTTAAAACGGTTTTCCCCAAAAAAGAAACCATGAACCCCAACCTTCCCAGAAAGGGCGTTCTGTAAGTTCCTGCTTTCAGTGACGCAATGACCGGAAAATAGGTTTCGTTGACGACGATGAGGTGCTCGATGTTTTGGGCGATGCTCCAGATGCCGGGCGAAGGTTTCCAGTTCAGTTGCCCGGCGTCAAGGGAAGCAAATTCCTGTTTGACGGCATGGGTTACTCCGTCAATTTCAGACATCCATTTCATTGGGTATGTTCTTTTTTAATTCCCAACAAATACTGCACCGGCAGAGCGCCCGCCGTTTTGCCGATTTCCCATTCAAACGCATCGGAATGGCGCAGCGAGGCGACTAATTCCTTCATCTCTTTTTCAGAATACGTTCTCAAAATAGATGCGATGCCATCCCACAAAACGTACAGCGGCACCAGTGGTAAAAGGTAGATAAACGGCAGTACTTTCCAACGCAGGGGTCTGATAAAGGGTGTGAAAAGCAGCACATTGAGCATAACGAAAAGCATAGAGAACCAACTGATGGCATTTCTGCCCACCGGCTCGAAAATGGCGATGGGCGACTGCGTGTCCACGGCATCTTGCAAAATTTTACGGGCATCGTCGGGCCTGAAATGATGAAAAGCGCCGAAAAGGGTGATGAACCTTCCGTGCAAATGTGGGGGCATCTCCATCGCGTTGACCGGCTGTTTTTCAAAATCAAATACATTTTTCAGTTCCGCCTGTGTGCGTTCAAAGGCGCGGATATTGGGGTAGTAATCCGTCAACGTGATTTTGAGGTCGGGAAATTCCGAATGCAAGGCTTTCGCCAACATAATCAGGCTGCTGCCTCCCCCCGATGCGCAGTCCACCCAATGCCGGCCGCCGCTCGCTTGGAGTCCTTTTCGGATGAGCGGCACAATGGGTTTGTACAGATCGGATTTGGTGGCTACGAAACGCAGGTAATCCGTGCCGTAATCTCTCCAGCTTGCGGGAAACCATCTGAGGTCTTCCCACTCCAATGCGTGTATTCTTCTCATGTTGCCTCAGCGTGAATGAATTGCAAAGGTATGGTTGATTGGGAAATGGGCATAGACAAAAATCCCCCTCTATCCCCCCGAAAACGGCGGCAGCAGCGCCACCTCGCTGTCGGCTTGCAGGGGCGTATTTTCGTGTACTATTTTTCGGTTGACGGCAATGGCAAATCGGACCTCTCGCAGTGCCGGATGCTGTTGGTACAAAGCTTCCAGCAATTGCTCCGTGTCGGAGACGCCGGAGATACTCAGCCGGGAACTGCCGGCTTTCTCCGCCACAATGCCGAAGGCGAGGAGCTGTATGGTTGGCTGGGTTGTCATGGTTTTTACAATGAGTCCTGTTTTTATTTTAAAAAATCGCACCTATTTAGCTGGATGTTTTCAGGTGACATCTAACCGCCGAACCTTAGCGAGGCGGGAAGGTGTCGCATGAAAACAGGGGAGATTTTCCCTTCACAGCCGCGAGATTACACCTTCCGCCCTCCGGTTGTTACAACAGGGCGGCAGATGTCACCTCGCTAATGTTTCATCCTAAGCAGTTACAAAAAATCAAACTTGCAGCTTGCGGCTTGAGGCTTGCAGCCGGCAATCGGCAGCCTACCCCAACATCAACTTCACCGAAGCCACCGCCAACACTACCGCCAACAAGTAGCGCACCGTGACGACATTGAACCGATGCGCGCCGTAATAAGCGCCCAATCCGCCCGCTACGATGGTCATCGGCATCAAAGCCCAGAGCGGAGCCGGCAAAGCCAAATCGGGTACGCCCGCGCCCGCCAATCCTGCAATGGAATTGACAAAAATAAACAAGGCGCTGATGGCCGCCGTCTCGCGGATGGAGGCCCAACCCAACATGAGCAGCACGGGCGACAGAATAATGCCGCCGCCAATGCCGATCAGCCCCGAAAAAAAGCCGATGACGAGGGCCAATACCGGCGGCATCCACCAGCGGAGGGGCAGACTGCGCTCTTTGGCCTGCGGGAATACATTGAAAAAACGCAGCACCGGAAAAACGAGTAGGACGCCCAAAATGCGACGATACCACTCGGCATCTATCTCGATGGAGCCGCCTATGAAGGCCGCCGGAATGGAAAAGATGGCAAACGACAAAAACAACCGCGTGGGAAACTCGCAGGTGCGGCGATGCGACAAAAACGCCAGCAACGACACTACAATATTGAGAATCAAAGCAGTAGGGCGAGCCTCGGCTTGTGAAAAATTGAACAATGCCAGAAACATGAGGTAGCTGCTGGCGCCGCCGTGTCCCACCGATGCGTAGAGGAACGCCGCCGCCGGGAGCAGGAAAAACAACAGTTGCCAGACCTGTTCCATCGCTTAGCCTCCTATTTTTATCATGCTGCGATTCTCGATCTTCGAAGCGTCCACTTCCTGATGATCGCCCGACATCTGGCCGCCGAGTGCCGCGTGTTTGCGCAGCACCGATTCGCGGATGAGCGGCTCCACCGGTTCGCCCCGACGCAGAGCCGAGAGCAGGTCGGTTTCTTCTTTTCCAAACAGGCAGTTTTTGATCCTGCCGTCGGCGGTGAGGCGCAGGCGGTTGCACTCGCCGCAAAACTGGTCGCTCATCGTGGTGATGAATGCAAAAGTGCCTTCGTATCCGACTGCCTTGAATTTTCGGGCGGTAGCGTGCGGTTCGTCGCGCAATTTCACCACATCCAATTCGCTTCCCACCCGCTCCAGCATCTCGGCGGCGGTGAGCACGCTGCCCGATTGCCAGTTGTTTCCTGTGAAAGGCATGAATTCGATGAAACGCACATGCAGAGGCTGCCGGCGGGTGATCTCCACGAAGTCCATGATTTCGCTGTCGTTCACTCCGGCCATGACCACCACATTGAGCTTGATGCCGAATCCGTGTTGCAACGCTAATTGGATATTCTCCCACACGATCTGGAATTGATCGCGGGCGGTGATGCGATGGAAAACTTCGGGTTTCAGCGAATCTATGCTGATGTTGAGGGAGCGCACGCCGCAGTCTTTCAGTAGCTCAATGTGCCGGTGCAGCAGCGCGCCGTTGGTGCTGATGGTCAGTTCGGCGGGTAGTTTGGAGAGCCGCCGGAGGATGTCCGGAAATTCGACCCGCACCAAGGGTTCGCCGCCGGTGAGCCTGATTTTCTGAACGCCTAGTCCGGTGAAGATTTCCGCCAGACGGATGATCTCATCGGCTTGCATGAGTTGCGCCCGCGACATACAGGCCATGTTTTCGTCGGGCATGCAGTAATGGCAACGGAAATTGCAGCTATCGGTGAGCGATATGCGCAGGTAGTTGTGTATTCTGCCAAAGGTGTCGAACAGCATAAGTGCAAGGCGTTGATGCTCTGATGCCTGCTGATACCGAAACAGACATCAAATGAACAAATCAACATATTTGCCGACGCCTTGTTTCGCGCAGGCGAAGATACGCCGGAATATTTTGGTATCTGCTATCTGAATGCCCGCGCTCAGGATGCCGGGCAAGCGCTGCTAAGTCATGGCTCTGCATCTAACTCACACACCTCACTGCCCGATACCGCGCCATTCAGGCAGCATTGGCCGTAGCTGCGGTGTTCTGCGATTTTGATTATTTGGGATGCGCCCGGTATATAATGCCCGCTGAAAATCTTGTTGGGTTAAAAAGTGGTTCATTCAAACTTCTGATTGGGAAAGTATGCTTCAGTTCAATATCCGTATTTTTAAAAAGCTCGTATGAGGCTGTTACTCCTATGCCTTTTACCTGATAGTTAACCAACCCATCTGTATTATATGGAGATGGGATGACCAAATAGCGCGTTTTGCCTGCTGGCGCGAGATTCCATCTCGTGCCGCTATCCGGCGGGTTCTACTCGCCAAATACTCGCTTTTGCAACTGCTTTACACGCGGGTAGAACCCGCAAAATACCCACGCGAGATGGCAGGACTGCAACCGGCAGTGCGCCGGGTGTCATCTGGCGCAGCGTGGAATCTGCATTTGCGAAACTTCCAAAAGTTTCGTAAACGTAACACACTGGTTATCAATATTATTTTTCGGGCTTAGTGAAGGGGTGATTTGCCTTGCGACGGCACAGATTATCACCCCTTCACTACACATGTACGGCCTACTACGATTACGAATCCTGAAAGGCTTCGCAATCGCATCGCTTGGCTGCCGGTTACAATTACGAAACTTCGAAAGTTTCGCAATCGCTTGGCCGATGAACTGCGCAGCAGCTTGCTGGATTACGCCCCCTGCGCCACAGAGTACGCCCGCTTGCCGTCTATCTCGTACAGGTTTTCCAACTTGATGAAATTCAGCCCCGCCGACATGAGGCGTTGCAGCAGGGAAATGATGTCGTAATAAATCACGTCGGGCGCCATGTTGTGGCTGCGGTGCGTGCCGTGCAACGACTGCCGCGCTACGAAACGGCAGCGCCAGTGATCGGTGCAAAAGGCATCGGGGAAACCGCCGGGATACACCTGCACGCCCCGATTGGTAATCATGCTCAGTTGGAGTTGGTCGCCGGTCAGCGATTCCAGCAATTGGCCCAGTTCGCGGGGGTCTCTGTGCTCGCCGGTCCAGTCTAAGAAAATGTCCACACCCAGAAGGCGCTTGGCTTTGGCTCTGGAAGGCGTCAGTTTCACCTCAATGGGCTGGGCATTTTCGCCCATTTGTACGGCGGCCAAGTGTTGCGGCGCCTGTCCCAATCGTTCAATGACGGCCTGGGCAAAGGCTTTGGTGCCGGCTCTTTGGGTAGTGAGTTTTTCGCTGTAAATATCGCCGGTGTGAATACCGTCTTCGAGGGTTTTGAGCAGCGCGTTCATAATTTTTTCGGCTACTTTGGGTTGCCCGGCGTGTACCAGCATGAGGCAGGCCGCGTGCAGCAGCCCCGATGGGTTGGCCAAGTCCTTGCCGGCAATATCGGGCGCGGAACCGTGAATGGCCTCAAACATGGCAAAGTTCTCGCCTACGTTGGCAGAGCCGCCCAAGCCTACCGAGCCGGCCACCTGCGCCGTGATGTCGGAAATGATGTCGCCGTAAAGATTGAGCGTCACGATGACGTCGAACATTTCGGGGCGGTCGGCCAGCATGGCGGCGCCGATGTCAATGATGAAGTGGTTGCTTTCGATGTCGGGGTATTCTTTGGCCACCTCGTCGAAAACCTTGTGAAACAAGCCGTCGGAGAGCTTCATGATGTTGTCTTTCGACATGCAGGTCACCTTTTTGCGGCCATAAGCACGGGCGTACTCAAACGCATAGCGGATGATTTTTTCGCAGCCGGGCCGCGACACGAGCTTGAGGCATTGCACCACCTCGTTAGTTTGCTGGTGTTCGATACCTGCGTAGAGGTCTTCTTCATTTTCGCGGATGACCACGAGGTCCATTTTCGGAAAATAGCTCTCCACATACGGCGTGTAGGCGCGGCAGGGGCGCACATTGGCAAAGAGGCCCAGGGTGGTGCGCACCGTCACGTTGAGGCTTTTGTAGCCGCCGCCCTGCGGGGTGGTGATGGGCGCTTTGAGGAAGATTTTATTGCGCCGCAGAATCTCCCAGGCGCCGGGTTCCATGCCCGATTCCTGGCCTTTGAGATAAACATCCTGCCCGATTTTGATCTCGTCGTATTCCAATTGAGCGCCCGCAGCGTTCATCACTTCTATGGTGGCGGCCATGATTTCGGGGCCGATGCCGTCGCCGTACGCGATGGTAACACGCGTTTTTTCGTTATTGCCGGTCATTGTTTTGTTGGTTGATTTGGCGGATTTCATGTCCGTTATGGTTGATGAAAGGAAAATGTTCGTCTCAGGGAAAACGCTGTGCGCTCCCACGGCGGGCAAAGTTCCTGATTTTATTTGCCCCGGCCAACGACTTTCGGTATGCGGGCGCAAAAAAAAATGTGCAGAGCGCGGTATCCATCCTCAAAACGCACTACAACTTGGTTTTAGGCTTCGGCAAATGCATGCCTTGCGGCAAACGCCGGATCAGGGCATTTTCTGACGACGAGCTACCGGGAACTCACCAACAACCTGAATATCGTGGCCAAAATTTTGTACCCCGCGCCGATGGTACCGCGTACCGTGCCGGAAACTTTGGAATATCCGATGCGCCGGCGATAGTTGACGGGCACCTCGCCGCATTTCATGCCCTGCTTGGCGGCCTTCACCTGCATTTCTACCGTCCAGCCATAGGTCATTTCGGACATGCCCAAGGCCAACAACTGCTCGAAACGCATGGCCCGGAACGGCCCCAGATCGGTGAAACGGACACCATAAAACCAGCGCACCAAAGTAGTAGCCAACCAGTTGCCGAAAATCTGCTGGGGCGTCAGCGCGCCTCTTTCGCGCTGCCCCAAAGCCCGCGAGCCGATGACGAGATCGCAGCCGTCTTCCAGGATCGGGCGCAGCAGCACCGGCATTTCCTGAGGGTAGTCGGAGTGATCTGCATCGAGAAAAACAACGATGTCCGGCGGCTGAGCCGAGTCGCGAAAATACTCGATGGCTTTCATGCAGGCCCAGCCATAGCCTTGTCTTTTTTCTGACAAAACCGTAGCGCCGGCTGCGGCGGCTACCTCTTGGGTGCTGTCGGTAGAGTTGTTGTT
Source organism: Saprospiraceae bacterium UBA2329 (assembly GCA_002344975.1). Taxonomy (GTDB): domain Bacteria; phylum Bacteroidota; class Bacteroidia; order Chitinophagales; family Saprospiraceae; genus UBA2329. The sequence continues at coordinate 14,111 of DDUV01000051.1, forward strand.
CACCACTACTATTTCGGCGGCGATATTCCTCGGTATTTCCTGCACCACCCATCCTACCGCCTGTTCTTCATTGAAAGCGGGAATGATGACGCCTATTTTGGGTTTTGACATGATAGAGATGTGTTATAATTCCACCTTCCCATTAATGATGTGTATGGCTCGTACATCGCTTGCCCGCTCCTGCACATCGGCGGAACTGTTTTCCAAACGCAGCACGCCTCTGGGGCACACTGCCGCGCAAACGCCGCAGCCCACACAACTGGAGCGCACGATGTCTTGCCCGCGCTGGGCGTAGTGGCGCACGTCTATGCCCATTTCGCAATAGGTGGAGCAGTTGCCGCAACTGATGCACTGCCCGCCGTTGACGGTAATGCGAAAACGACTTTTGAAGCGCTGCACCAAGCCGAGGTATGCCGCCAGAGGGCACCCGAAACGACACCAGACCCGGTTGCCCATCAGCGGGTAAAACCCTGTACCTACAATGCCCGCAAAAGCAGAGCCAATGAGAAAGCCGTACCAGTTGCGCACCGCATCGCTGTTGAAAAACAGCACGTTTCTGGAGCCGGTGAAATAGGTGTAGAGTACCAGCGCCGTCATCACTACGGCAAAAGCCAGCACCGCGTGGATGATCCAGCGCTCGTATTTCCAGGCGCGCAGGCTTTTATCGGAAAGCTGCCGGTAGGGATCGCCCAGCGTTTCAGCTAAGCCGCCGCAACCGCAAACCCAGGAACAGTACCAGCGTTTGCCGAAAAAGTAAGTAATGACCGGCACGCCCACTACGATGAGCACAATGCCCCACACGAGCATAAAGATGCCGAGACCACCACTATTTGTCAGGGTTTTGAGGTTGTAATCAAAAAAGAAAGTGTAGTTCAAAGGCCAGATGTTCTTGAAGTCATAATACGGCTGATTCAGCCGCACCAAAATTTCCGGAATCAGGAAAGCGAAGGCCGTTTGAAAAAACATGACCGAACCGGTGCGTACCAACTGGTATTTGTTGTGCCGGTACTTGGCCATCATGCGGACGCCCATCACCAAGACCACCACCGTGTAGAGCGTCCCGTACAGGAACCAGTGGCTCGCCGGGTTGCCGCTCAATGCGCGACTGAGGGGATCAACAATACGCACCCAGCCCGTGATGTGCTGCGGCGCCCAATACAAGAGAATGTAAAATCCAATGAGCAATACGCCCGTGAGTACGCCGAGCCAACCCGTATGTTCGGGCGAGGCAGAGCGGGCCGGGCACCCCGTGGAGGGATTTTCTGTAAAAAACACACGCCATAAAATGAAGCCGCCGACGAACAAGGCCAACAAAGACCACAGCCACTTGCCCCCCATATACGCCACGCCGCCGATCAGGATACCGGTGATGGTGGTAGCGAGAAAAATTCCGCGCAGCCCCGCCTTTAAGCCGCGGGTCATGGAGCGATGATAGATGTGGTTGTTTTTGATGCCCGCCGTGCCGCTGAATTGAGGAAGGATGTACAGCAAGCCGCCGAGAATGCCCAGCCCGAAGGTGAGCATCAGGAACAACAGAGGATGGCTTGCCACCGGCCCCGCAGCCGATTGCCGGGTGATTTGCAGCGCATACTCTTTGACGATCCAATCGCCGAGGAGATATTCCCCCTTGTTCACGCCTTCGGGCAGGCCATTCTGGGCCGTAGTTTTGAGCGTCTGTTGGGCGGCGCGTATATTTTTTTTCAGATGGCTGTGAAAGGAAAAACTCGATGCGTAGGTCTTGCCCAGCATGCCCGATTGGCGGGCGGCATCCAGAATGGCTTGTTGATGATGTACATTGCTCAGGCCGAGACTTTCCGGTGTGAGCCGGTAGCGATCCAAACCATTGACCGACAGGAAAATAAGCAACGCTCCTATAAAGAGCACAAGCCCTGTTTGTTGTATGATTTTCATATTGAAACCCATTGTCTTTATCAATAAATTCTCCTTCATCCTCGCAAAAACGCCAATGCGCCTGCCAGGCCCCGCCGCTTTTTCAGCCTCAGATTGCGGCCGCTTTGGCGGTTGTATTGCGCTATCACCTCTGTTTCGTATTGCCGGTAAAACTCCGGGTCGAAATTGGCGATGCCCAGATTTTGCAGCACCTCCTCTATATGCGTACCGGCGCGCAGCCATTTTTCGCAAACCTCGTGACGATACCTCACGCCCATCAGATTGAAGCCAACGACGTTGCCCGTTTGCCGCTGATATGCAATGCGAACACTGCGCCGCCCCTCCGGGTGTTCCCAATACACAGCGCTTTGATGCTCTGGCATATTGGGAAGTATCGTGCCATATACCTGATACTCCATATCGAAAAACTTGGCGCTGTTGAACCATATCCCCGGATCGTAAGGCACCAGTCCCGCGCCCACCGCCAACCGCTCACCGCCCACTGCCCACTGCCCACTGCCTACCGCCGACTGATCACCTCCCGTCAAATTATACGCTGCCGTTTCGCCCATCATGCGCCCGGTGTACCACACGGCTTCAATGGGCCGCCTGCCCGGCCGGGGTGCGCGGAGCTGAGCGCAGTCGCCTGCTGCAAAAATGCCGGGAATATTGGTTTCCAAATGCTCGTTGACCAAAACGCCCCGGTCTGTTTCGATACCGCTATCCTGAAGGAAGGCTACATTGGGACTGACGCCGACCGTGAGGCCGACGAAACCACATTCAATGGTTTCGCCTTTGTTGGTCACAACGGCCCGGACTTTGCCCTGCGCATCGGGGAGGATTTCTTTCAATTCGGTTTCCAAACGCAGGTCTATGCCGTTTTCACGGATGTGGCGGTTGATCATCTGCGCTTCTTCCAAGGGCAGTACCCCGTCCCAGAAGTTTTTTTCCCGCACCAAAAACGTGACCGGAATGTGGCGGGAGTGCAGCATTTCCGCCATTTCGATGCCAATGAGGCCGCCACCGACGATGACCGCCCGCCGAAGCCCGGCACTGTGGCGCTCCATGCTTTCGAGGTCCTGGTAATGATAAAGCCCCTGCACGCCGGCGAGGTCCTGGCCCGGCCAGCCGAATTTATTGGATCGGCTGCCCGTAGCAATCAGTAGCTTGTCGAAACACAGCGTGCTGCCGTCTTCCAAGAGCAGGCGGCGCTGTTCCGGCTCTACTTTTTTCACAAAACCCCGCAGCAATTCAATGCGGTTTTTCTTCCAAAACCAGTCCTCGTAAGGCTTGGTATCCTCGAAGCGGAGATGCCCCATATAAACGTACATGAGCGCCGTACGGGAGAAGAAATGATCGGTCTCGGAGGACACGACTGTGATGCGGTGTTCGCTCAGCTTGCGAATCTGGCGCGCGGCGGTAATGCCCGCAATGCCGTTTCCGATGATGACGATGTGCTGCTGCATGTGCGTTTATTTTTTTACAAGCCTGCGTTGCAAAAAACAGGCTCGAAGCACAATGTACAGCATCGCTCTGGTTTTATTGGATGCCGCCGGATGGATTTCATGTTTTTTTAATGCCAAAGTATTTCTCTGAAAGCCGCACGACATTTTCCAAAAGAAAATCATCTGATATTGCACATACTTTTCATTCATCGCAAAATCATTGGCTTATGAAAAAGAAAACTACTTCTCAATTAGCTCGCGTATATGTATCCCTAAGTCTGGTTTTCGCATCTGCCGGCGCTCTTTTCTCACAACAGGCACTGCCACCTCCACCGCCGCCTGACTGTGGTGGCTTTGAACTCGCCGATTTGTGGCCATCGCTTCGCTATGGTCGAATAATCAGCGGTATAATCACAGACCTCGAAAACAAAAGTTTGATCGGGGTAAATATTTCCATATCTGATGCATCTGGAATGTACATGCCTTATGGCACAGTCAGTGATATGGACGGCGCTTTTCAGTTGATGGTACCCGTTACCGACGACGATCTCTACCTCACCTTTTCCTACGTCGGCTATGAAAAAAAATCCATTAAATTGAAGAAGGTGCATCCACAACTTAATATCCGATTGGAGTCAATAGCCTATGAATTGTCGGAAGTGGTCGTAATTGGTTATCGGACAACAATGCAAAAAAGTATAAACATTGATTACAGTTTTCCCTCCTCGCAAAAGGAGCAACTGTTCGTTCCTGCGGCTGCTTGCGACCTATCTGTCGGCCAGGTATATCCCAATCCGTTCACGACCGAATTGCATGTCAGGTTGGAGGGCAGGCAGGCGGGCGCGGCACAGCTTCACCTGTTTGACGCTGCCGGCCGGTCGGTGTTGTCCCGAACGGAGATTTTGCAGGAAGGTATGCAAACCGTGTCATTCAACCTGAACGACTACCGCTTGCCGGGAGGAGTGTATTATCTGCGCGTATCGGATGCAGCCGGCGAAATCAGTACGCACCCGGTGGTGAGAGTGGATGATTGAGCGGTCGTTTCGCGTAAGCGGAGTTCGAGCAACTCGCACCACGAGGAGGGAACTGCCAACGGCAGTTCGATTTGAATAGCCCCGCGTCCGACGTAAGGAGGGGCGCGGGGTGGCGGTCGCGATGAGTACAACCCCCAACGGGGGTTGAATGTCTGATGAGCGGGTGTGAATAACGACATTGAACCCCTGTCAGGGGTTCTTCCTCCCGTGATACGCATACCCCGCGTCCACTTCGTGACGCGGGGCTATTCACTTTCAACCGCCGTTGGCGGTTGCCCGCGAGGCGCACGAGAGGCAGATAGTCATGAAAAATGCTTCATTTGCCTCTTCTTTGGTTATTATTGGCCCTGAACTTATCTCTCGCTTACGCGAAACGACCGATTGAAGGTATAGCCCGACGGCAGGCGCGCAAGGGATGGAAACGGCATAGTCCCCTGAAAGTACTGTTGCCTGTGGGGCTATGAGAGTGGACAGCCCGGCCCCGCCGCCTGTATTGGGGCCGATGCGGGGTGCGCCATCATTTTTTTGCGCTTACTCCCGTCCCAGATTGCGCGTGCGCCATACCGAGACGACCATGCGAATGGGGAACAATACCCCGGCCACGATGCTGCCTACCGCGAAGAGGAGCATCTCGCCGCGCACATAGCCGATCATGGATTGCGTCATTTCGTAAGACAAAGGCCCTACCAATGTTTCAGGCCCGTTTTCGTCGAGGAAGGTCTGGAAGTGGTTCAGTTCTTGTATTAACAGGAAAACCAAGGGCATACACAGGAAAAGCAGCACGATTTTGATCCTTCCTTTGCCGGCCAGCCAGGTATGCGGCAACAAAAAAATGTAGCGACTGAGGGTGATGAACACCACGATGAAGATGAGATTGATGCCGAAAAAAGGAAATTCCGGCGCCCAATACCGGATCGGCAACAGCAGCGCGGCAGCTATCAGCGCCGTTAAAATCCACCACATGATTTCGAGGCGCAACACCATGCGCATTCTTTCCGACCCCATCGTCCGTTTTCGTTTTGATACGCGCAATACAACGCCTGCCGAAAGCGGGGGTTCAATGAGCGCCTGCCGGGAGGTGGTTGTTGGATGCCTCAAAACCCTGATAAAAATCAAAAATCCGGCTGATAATTATCAGTGCGCCGTATTTAAAAGGAAGGCTACTTTTGGTAAAAAGAAACGGTTCAGTCCACTGCAAATCAATGAATACGAACCGATTGCAACACAACTTAACAATCTGAAAAACACTGGCAATGAATCCGGAAAGACCTATCCAAGACATCATGATAACGGACCTGATAACCGTTTCTCCCGACGCAAGTATCCGTGAAATACAGTACCTTTTTGAAGCCAATGGCTTCCATCACTTGCCCGTGATGGACAAAGGAGAAATGCTTTGCGGCATCATCAGCCGGGAAGATTTTTTCAAATTGGCCTACGAACTCTCGCTCAAAACCACCGGCAAAACCTGGACGGAACGCGAATACAACGCCATGAAGGCCAAAGACATCATGACCAAAAACCCGTTGGTGCTCGATGCAGACGACTCCATCGGGTTGGCGGCAGACATCTTCTTGGCCAATCGCTTTCATGCCCTGCCCATTGTAGAAGAAAACCGCTTGGTGGGCATGGTCACCACACACGATCTGCTTCTGTACAGCTTCAATTCTTCATTTATTGAAAAAGAAACCGGAGACATATTATGATGACCATAGATAAAACCACAACTGTGGCCGAAATCATGACCGAACGCGTCATTGTTGTGCGGCCCAATGAGACGATGGATGTCGTTCAGGACATCTTTCGCAAAAACAATATTCATCACGTTCCGGTGGTGGACAAAGGTATGGTGGTGGGTATGGTGAGCCATGCCGACTATCTGAAGCTGCTGCACGGCTTCACTTTGTTCAAAACCAAAAAAAGCGATGAATACAACGACGCTATTTTGCGCTCGCTCTTGGTTAAAGAGGTGATGACCAAGCAGGTGGCTACGCTGGGGCCGGAGGATTCGCTGGAACTGGCGGCGGGCTTCTTTCGCGAAAACCTGTTTCATGCGCTGCCGGTAGTGGATGAGGAGAATATGCTCATCGGCATTGTCACCACTTATGATTTGCTCAACTACGCTTATGGTTGAAGGAAGGACTGAAGGGCATCGGCTATTTTGCGGTCATTCGACAGGCGGGGTACTTTGTTTTGCCCGCCGAGTTTGCCCAGCGATTTCATATACTGCCGAAAAGTATCGTGTGGCAAGGGTCTGACGACGCAGGGGCGAAGAATATTCCCCGCAATGAGGTCTTTGTAATAAATGTTCTGCCGGGTCATTTCCTCATCCAATGCAGCGGCAAAGCGCTCCAACTGCTCCGGTTGCCGATCAAACTCCACCCACCACTCGTGATAAGGCAGGCCGCCCTCCGGAGGTGAAATAAAGGGCGCCACCGTAAACTCCGTGACGCGCACGCCGAATGCCGCCGCCGTTGCCAGCATGGCTTCTTCCACTTCTTTGCCGATGACGTGTTCGCCGAAAGCCGAGATGAAATGCTTCACCCGGCCGCTTACCACGATGCGGGGCGGGCTGAGGCTCACAAACTGCACCGTGTCGCCGATGTTGTAGCCCCACAGGCCTGCGTTGTTATTGATAATCAAGGCGTAATTGACCCCCAATTCCACTTCGGCCAATGAAAGCCGGGTAGGCTGCGGCGAAAAAATCTCCTCCGCCGGCACAAACTCGAAAAAGATACCGGATTGCACATTCAGCAGCAGCCCGTGCTCATCCGGCCGATCCTGAAAAGCGATGAAGCCCTCCGAAGCAGGGTAGGTCTCTACGCTGGGAATGCGGGCGCCCACGAGCGCCTCCAATTGTGCGCGGTAGGGTTCAAAATTGACGCCGCCATACACGAACATGGAAAAATTGGGGAAAATCTCCCGCACCGTTTGGCGGCCGCTGCGCTCCAGCAGACGCTCGTAGTACATCTGCACCCAGGGCGGAATACCGCTGATGAGGCGCATGTCTTCGCGCAGGGTTTCGGTCACTATTTTGTCCAATTTTTCTTCCCAGTCTTCGATGCAATTGACGGTGTAAGAGGGCATTTGATTGGAACGCAACCAGGAAGGCACCAAGTGGTTCACGATGCCCGAAAGCCGCCCGGTGGGAATGCCGCCCACGTCTTCGAGCACGGGGCTGCCGGAGAGGAAGATCATTTTGCCGTCGAGCCATTGGCCCTGCCCGCTGCGGGCGTAGTAGTTGAAGAGGGCATTGCGGGCCGTGCCGAAGTGATTGGGCAGGCTGTCGGTGGTGAGAGGGATGTATTTGACGCCGGAGGTAGTGCCGCTGGTTTTGGCAAAGTAGCGGGGACGGCCCGGCCAAAGCACGTCGCGTTGGCCGTCTTTGATGCGTTCGATGTAAGGCTTGAGTTGCTCGTAGTCGCGGATGGGTACCGCCGATTGGAAATCCTGATGGTTGCGAACGGAGGCTAAGCCATGATCGCGCCCGAAAGCAGTGCCCGCGCCTTTGCGCAGCAGTTGGGTCAACATCTTGTTTTGGGCAGCGACGGCATTGCCCGCCCAGGCATCTATGCGACGGGCGACGAGCCGGGCCAAAGGACGAATGAGCGCCGATTTGAAAGCCATTGTTACTTTTAAATTTAGGTTGCTACTCAGTCCATTCCGGATGCCGGGCGATGTATTCGTCAAAAAAGCGCCCGGAGGGAATGAACGTAACCTTTGGACCGAAAGACCCCGGCGTTTTCAGCCGGATGGTGAACGTATGAAACAGGCCCCAGTTGCGCTTTTTCACCGAGGCCACCTGATGTACCGGATAGCGCACATGCTTGATGTAGTTGGTCACATAAATGAAATGCTCATCGGTTTCTACCCGCTTGAGCCGCCAACAGGTTAAATAAAAAAACAACAAACTGGCTGCCATAAACAACAGCAACCCCAACCGCAGCGCGAGGCCCGGTATGGCGCCGTAGTAGTCGAGGTTGTAGTACCAAAGCGTAATGGTAAGCGCCCCAAAGAAGGTGAGCCACACAATGGGCACAAACACCATCAAAACCAGCGTAATATTGGAAGATACTCGTTGCATACAAAGTTTGAATGATGGCCTATTCCAAGCCGGCTTCTTCGTGGGCCTCTTTTTGGGCCAATTGGCGTTGCACCCTCGCCGAAACAAAAATACTCAGCTCGTACAAACCGTACAATGGAATGCCCAGCAAGGTCTGCGTCACTACATCGGGCGGCGTGATGATGGCCGCCACAATCAAAATAACTACGAACGCGTGGCGCCGGTACTGTCGCATATCATTGGGCGTCACCAAGCCAATGCGAGACAGAAAATACACTACTACCGGCAGTTCGAAGACCAGCCCGGCCGGCAGGATGAACATAATCATATAGTTGAGCGTGGAAATAAGGGTGGGTACGTTTTCCACTCCCGGTATGGTGTAACCAATGAGAAAATTGGTGGCAAAGGGCGCCAGAATGAAATAGCCGAACATAACCCCGATCAAAAACAAAACGGAACAAATGAACACCATTCCACCGGCAGCTTTGCGCTCGTTGTCGTACAAGCCGGGGCGGATAAATTTCCAAAACTCATTGATAATGAAAGGAAAGCCAACTACAATGCCGCCCATAAACGCCACTCTCAAGGTAGTGACAAATGACTCGCCGAAGCCCACAGCCTGCATTTTGAATGCCGGCGGCTCCATACACAAAGCCTTGCCTGCGCCCAACCACTGAGAGATAGCGCAGAAAACTTTGTACGAAATGAAATCCTTGCGGGAAGGGCCGAATATGACCGTTTCAAAAACCCAGTCTTTAAAGATAAAAATAACAATAGCCGCCACCGTGATGGCCATCAACGAGCGCATGATGTGCATACGCAACTCTTCCAGGTGGTCCAGAAACGACATTTCTCTGGATTCCTGCCCTGCTTCGTTGCCTCTTTGAGTAGCCATATTCGCCGATAAGTCATTTTTTGAGAGGGCAAAAGTAATAAAACATCAGCCAATATGCCGACAGATAACGGGTTTACAAAAATCATACCCCATACGCCGGCATCATTTACACATTTTAGACGAACATATAAAAGATAAATAATTGTTTATCAACGCGTTTTTTCATTCAACAACCATACTGCCAATCACAGAACCACCTATATTTGTACTGATTTTCATGTTTTTGGAATAATTACATTTGCAGTGTGGAAGAACCTCCGTCCTCGTTTTTCCCCCTTGCACGAGGACATTCCCACACAGAACAGCTATCTACACAACTTTTCACTGCCGGCCGTGGCCGCTGTTCGAAGCAATCTGATTGTTTTGGCCGCTACCGCTCTCCTTTTGATATACACCTCGCACCGTCAGGTGTGAAGCCGCTTTTGTCATACCGGGCGCCGCTAAGCAACAACTTAAGCCGAAGGCAATGCCCAAAACCTGGCGGCGCAAGGTATAGTCCCAAAAACGCTGTTGGGAAATGGCCGGATTGCCGTTTCCAACAGACCTAGTAGTGGGGCAAAAATAAATGTTCATTTTCTTTAGGCCAAA
>DDUV01000051.1:24311-54185 GCA_002344975.1 Saprospiraceae bacterium UBA2329
CTTATCTAATCCTTTGGCGAAAATGATCACTTTATTTTTTTCTCGCCCCTTATACCATTTTGTCATTCATTCAAAATCAAACTTTATTCTCTCATTATCTGAAAAAATTGAAAAGTATGAGACATGTATTTTTACCCTTGTTCCTGCTCGCCTCCGTACTCGTGTACGGGCAGCGCGCTTCCGAAGTCGGCGTGTTTTTGGGGGCTTCCAATTACATGGGCGAATTTGCCCAAAGCCCGATTTCCTTCAACGAAACCAATGCCGCCTTCGGCTTGGTTTATCAACGCTTTATCGACCCGCAGTGGGGCGTAAAAGGCTCCCTCACTTTCGGTAAGATTTCGGGCAGCGACCGCAATCTGGATCCCCGCATTCTTAAAGACCGCGACTGGTCTTTTCAGGCAAACATTACCGAGGTAGCCGGCAATTTGCAATTCCACCCCTGGGGCAAAGCCAGATTCAACCAAGTGGGCCAATTGCAAAAACACTTTTCTCCGTACGCATCTCTGGGCTTGGGCCTGGCTTTTGCCAATGCCGGATTAGACGTTCCGGCCGATGACCTCGTGCGTTCCCGCGAGCCTGACAACCGCAGCGTTTTCTTCTCCGTCCCCGTTGCCGCCGGCATCCGCTATGTGATGACTGAAAAGCTGACGCTGAATCTCGAATATGGCCAACGCGCCACTTTCTCCGATTATTTGGACAATGTGAGCCGCAACGGCAACCCCGACCGCAACGACTGGTACATGTTCCTCGGCTTTGGCCTTACTTATTCGTTGATGGCTGAGTATTGACAAAAAATTATCCGCTTCGACAAATCAGATCACAATTTGAACGTATTTTGTGTGCTTCGTTTCTGCTCATTCATACAAAAGGCAGAGGCGAAGCACATTTTTTTTTATGGCACATAACAAGACGCATCAGGAAATTCGGGCAGCCGTCGCCTTCTTTCTTCCCGGCTGCACCGTGTCGGGTATCAAAGGGCATGGTACCGGGCATATCCATCAAACCTATCGCGTAAGCACCGACGCGGCCAGGTCTTCGGGGCGTTTTTTGATACAACAGTTTAATCATCAGGTTTTTAAATCCCCGGAAGCAGTAGCGGCCAATATTGCCCTCGTACACGCACACCTCGCAACTCAGCAACTTGATACCGTCATCCTACACCCCGTTTCCGACCCGAATGAGCAGTATTTTTACATCGCCGAAAGTGGCCGGCTCTGGCGCATGTTCGACTTTATAGACGGCGGCTACTCCACAGAACGGGCCGAATCGGCTCAACAGGCGTATCTGGCGGGCAAGGCATTTGGCGCCTTTGCCACTGCACTCAGCGATTTGGATGCAAGCCTTTTGGCCGAAACCATTCCCGGCTTTCACGACAGCGTGAGCAGATGGCGAGATTTTGAGGGCGTGGTAAACACCGATCCTGCCAGGCGCGTACAGGAGGCCATGCCCCTGATAGAAGCCTTGAAACGACACCATCATATATTTTTTGAGCTGCCGTCGCTGCCTGTTCCGGTGCGCATTGTTCACAACGACGCCAAATTGGGCAATGTGCTTTTTGAACAAACAAGCCATCGCATTCTGGCGGTCACCGATTGGGACACCATCATGCCGGGATGCATTCTGGCGGATTTCGGCGACCTGGCGCGCAGCCTCATCAGCCCGGTAGAGGAAGACAGTCCGAGGTATGATAAAATACAGGTTCAGCTTCCTTACTTTGAACAACTCTGCCGGGGCTTTCTGGAAGACAGCTCTGCCATCCTTACGACCATCGAAAAAGAACGTTTAGTACTGGGCGCCAAATGGATCATATTGGAACAAGCTCTGCGGTTTCTCAGCGACTACCTGTCGGGAGATGTTTATTACCCCGTCTGCTATTCGGAACACAATAAAACGCGCACTATCAATCAGTTGCGTTTATTCGAGGAAATACTGGCCCATGAAGCCGCTATGCAGGCCATCGTCGAAAAATATGCCTGAAAGCCGTGTTTTACACCTTATCGCCGCGCATGATCCGGAACCTCTTGCGCGCCTCTACGGCAAAGGTGGAACTGGAGTAATCAATGAATAACTTCTCGTACAACTCTTTGGCTTTCTCAGGATCGTTGAGGTGTGTTTGGTACAATTCCGCCAATTCAAACAGCGCATTGTCGGCCCTGATTTCTTCGGGATAGCCCTCCATGATGCGTTGGAGTGTTTCAGCCTGCTTGATATAGTCTCTTTTTTTGTTGTAAATCTTCGACTTCAGGTACAACACATCGTCTTCGAGCGAGTGCGCGGGAAAGTCTTTCAACAACTTATCCAAACTCTGGAAAGCCTCCTCAAACTTATTCTGGAATACCAGTAAATCGGCCTGCGCGTAAAGGGTAAGCGCCTCTGCGGTGGTGTCTAAGCCCAGATTGTCCATGATGAACACCGACAAATCAATGGCATCGTTGGAAATGAACTTGGAGGTAGAGGCTTTGAGAATGTCGAACTGCGCCTGCGCCCACTGAAAATCGCCGTCGTAGTAAGACAGGCGGGCATTGCGGTAGCGGGCCTCGTTGCCCAGTGCGTCTTCTTTGTAGGCTTTGTCCACCTGAGAATAAAGCAGGGTAGCCTCCCAAACCTCGCCCTGCATCAGGTAGTAATCGCCGAGATTGAGCTTGGCATTGGCCACGAGAATGGGGTCGGCATTCGGAAACTCAATCACCTCGGTGAGCAGGCCGATGGCTTTATCTAAGTCATTGATATACAATGCCTCCAACTCTGCCTGTTCGGAAATGATGCCGGCCGTGACGCGGGAACGCCCGAACTCCGACAAAAAGCTCTCGTATTGTTGTTGCAACACCAGCAGTTCCTCGCGGGTGTAGGCGTACCCCTCGGTGAGTTTGCTGCGACGGCAACGCAGGGCCTCCCGCTTGGCTTCAAGGTAAAAAGTGGAACTTCTTCCTTTTTCTTCCACGATGTATTCATAAGCGGCTATGGCGGCGTCGTAATCTCTGGCGCCGGCGGCTATTTGTGCCAACTGGAACACGCGGCCTCCGTTTTCGCGCAGGCGTTTGTCCAAAGCGCGCAACTGGCGCAGCGCATTGCGGTAGTCGCCTTGTTGCATCAGCGACCAGGCCAGCATTTCGGTGTAAAAAATGGAGTTTTCGTCCTGTTGAAGGCGGACGTAGAGTTGCTTTTGCAGTTCTTTATAATCCTCGTCTGTAAAAAAGCGCTGAAACGTGGTTTGCAGGGTCGGCAGTCGGTCGGGCGTTGTGGCCAGGCTGTTGAGGTAGCTGTCAATCATTTTGGGGGTATCGCCTTTGCGGCGGTAGAGGTCGCCGAGATAAAAACTGAACGAAACGTTGTCTTTCAGAATCTCGCTGCCTTTTTCGTAAGTCTTGATTGCGTAGTCGTATTTGGTCATATTGGTGAAAGCATTGGCCAAGCGGATGATGGCAAAATGCTCTTTGGGCAACTGCGCAATGGCTTCTTTGTATTGCTGCTCGGCATCGGCGTCGCGGTATTGCTGCTCGAACAGGCGCCCCAGCGTGACGTACAGCGGCAGGTTTTTGGGGTCGCGTTTGAGCTGCTTTCGGATGGCTTTTTCGCAGGCGTCGTAGCGCTCCAGCGAGATGAGGCAGTCCACAAAACGATCAAAAAAATAGTCATTTTGCGGGTTGGCATCGTACAACTGCTCGAAAAGAACGGCTGCTTTTTCATACTCTCCGTTCTGGAAATACTGCTGCGCCAGCCGGGAATCTTGCGCCTGAATAGCCCAACTGGCCAGCATGGCCACGAATACAAACAAAATACGTTTCATAGTCACATAGGTATTGCTCCCAAAAAACGCCGGGAGAGGGCAAAAGTTGCTTGCCCTCGTGTATCAAAAGGGGCCATTCTCCTGATTCAGCCGTACAACTCGTAATGAATGCGGCTTTTGTCGGCGGCCATTTTTACCAGCAGGTTCTCAACGGCGTCGTCTATCATATTGCTCCAGCCGCAGATGTAGAAGTCCTGGCCGGGCTGCGCCTTCGGGTAGGCGTCCATATAAATCTGATGCACATAGCCTTTGTACACCGGAAAGCTGAAATCTTCAGCGCGCAGTTCGCTCTCCCGCGAAAGCGCCACAGAGAACTGAAAATCAGGCATATCGCGCAGGAGCGCCTCCCACTCATGGCGGTACAAAATGCCGGCGGCGTAGCGCGTGCCGAAGATGAGATGGATGCTTCGGTACGGCAATTGGCGGCGCCTGATGTCTTGTATCATGCTGCGAAACGGAGCAATGCCGGTGCCGGTGCAGATAAAGACCAGATCGCGGTCGGAGAGCTCGTCGGGGAGTACAAAATTGCCGTCGGGGCCTTTGAATCGGATGGTTTCGCCCACTTGCGCCGTTTCAAAAAAATAAGCCGAGGCCGCGCCGCCTTCCAATCGGGCGATGCAAAACTCCGGCATTTCTTTTTCTCCCGGAGGACCGGCCACCGAGTAGCTGCGCCAGCGCTTGAGCCGCTTCTCGTGGATGGGCAAGTCCATGGTAACAAACTGCCCGGCTTTGAATTCAAGCGGATCGTCCACAGGCATTTGCAACCAAAATCGTCGCACATCGGGCGCGCAGTCTTCGATGCGAACGATGGTGCTGTCGTACCATTTCCAGGCCATAGTGTAGCGGTTGTTGCGCTGCGTTTCGGACGGGCGCCGGTCGGCAGCAGGTATGAGGATAATACGGCGCGAGGGCTGAATTTGTTCATGCGGGGCCGTAACGCGGGCTGTCAGGTGCGATGTCTGTGAGCGCTTACCGGCCGGCTTTCAATCCTTTCTCGGTAAATTCGTCTTTGATTTCAGCCGTTTTCAGGAAGTAAATCCACTCATCAAGCGTATCCTTGGCAACTTCATTGAACCGATTGGTTTTGATCACATAGTATTCCGGGTACAAGTCCGAGACGGATGTCTTTTTGAAAAGCTCTTTCTGCTTTTCCGATAGTTCGAGTTCGTGATGGCTGTGGATGCCGATGAAGGTGGTCGTTCCGTGATACACATAGTCGTCCCCTTGACCAAGGTCGAAATAGACGATGTTGACGGAATAGACTTTTTTGACCTGAGAATACGCCTGCCCCTCGGCGATGTGTTCCACGATGACTTTAGCCGTACCGTAAAGCATCCGCTGAAAGTAGTCGGCCTCGCGGGTGTTTTGGATTTCAACGATGACCAATTCGCCCTTTTGATTCTCCACGAGGATGTCCACCCGATTGAACTTGTCGTCCTCGGTTGCTTTATTACCTTCGCTTTCAAGGATTTGCTTTATTTTGAAATCCTCACGCAGCAGCTCCGACAGAAAGCCTTCCAGAATGTCGAAGTTGGCTTTGTTGCGGAGCAGGCGCTTCATTGCCCAGTCAAAGCGGACTAACTTCTTGGCCATTTATGCTCTTTTTGTGCAAAGATACGAGGTTTTTGGGATACTGCGTTCCGGGCTTAGCTAAGCGGATAGCACGTCAAGAGATGCGCGGATAGTGGGTTCTTGAGACAGGAACCAGCGATGGGACGGAGGTCATGCTACCAACGATGGTGTTTTTTTAGATTATTGAGATAAATGAGAAGACTCTATGCCGGCGAGCGGGCGCGCTGCGCGCGTTTATCCCCCTCCCGCCGACGTGTTTACTGTTGTGCCCTGAATGTTCGTGGCAGTTATTCTTTTTTCAAATGTTTCTCGATTAAATTTTTGACATGTTCAGGTAATTGTAATTTGCCTTCGTCTGCCTCTTTTTTCAATGCTTCAAAGAATTTGATTTCGTTATCTTGCCAAACTAATTCTAACCTTCTGATTTCTTGCAAGGCTATATGGTCATAATTATTTGGATTCCCCCAATAGCATTTGAGACAAAATTCAATTTCCTTTTCCACAGTCCAATTGTCGCAATGTTCACAAGACCATGATTTTGCCCTATTGCACGAACCGCATAAAAGCATATAGTCATCTATATTCTGTTGAAAATTATTACTGTCACCACTTATCTCGTAAGGTACTCTATGGTCAATTTGCAAATATCTTTCTTCAAAAGAACCATTACAGATAGCACATTTTCCACCTGAAAGGGCATAGAGTTGACTTTTAAACTCTTTCGAAAACAATTTTCTTCCGCCAAATTTGTTGTGCTGTATTTGGGTCAAGTCTCCAAATTTATAGGCTGCGATTGACTTCCCCTCTTCCGACTTGACGCTGAATGTTTCAAGTGGTATTCCTGCCTCTCTTACATCTCTTGCTGCTCTTGGTGGGTGGCTGTATCCATACTTGGTTTCCAAATCTCGTGTCGTAATGAAACCATGTTCCATGATATGGTCAATGACAATTTTAGCCCTCTTATTGGTAATCGTACCAATGAGTTGAATAAAATCAGATGGATATTTTTGTTTTGGCATGACAGATTAAAACAACGAGGTTTGTACATATGAAGGTTGCGATTTCAGGTCAATCTTGTTCATTAACGAAGGAGAAATATACAATGCTTCGTAGGTGTTTTCAACCCTGTTTAGGAGGGTTGCTATCGAAGACCTTCCAGCGTCAATTTCAATTTTTGTTAATTCCAACGCATCTGGGAGCGGCTTGCCAAAATGTTTGTCCCCTGTACGCCCGTCATAACTTAACAGAAAAGGGATGTTTTTTTTATTGAGTTTGAAAAGAGTAAGCACAAAATCATCATGGTTCAAATCTTGCATATACCTAAATCCCCCGTTTTGACCCGTTCCTTGATATGGAGGGTCAAAATATATCAAGTCACCATCATTTGCGTTTGCTATCGCTTCTTCGTAATCCAATGAAAGGAGTGTAACTTTGTTTTTGAGCAACTGTGAAACTTTGATAATATCCTCACGCATATTGGATGGAGTTCTACCCAATCGCCTTTTATCAGGACTTTGGTTAAACTCCCCGTTCGAGTTATACCGAACAGCTGCTTTGACACACTTTGCCAACATAAAGAGTAAATATTCTGGCTTTTGGGTGTTGTTAAACTCTTCTCTTGCCTCGTAATAATATTCTTCTTCCCTTCCGATTTGGTTGTTCCAAATGTAATGATATTCATTTATTATTTGGTCTGGGTTGTTTATTATCTTATCCCATAACTTTATTAAAGGCTCATTTATATCATTTAAAATGAAATGACTTGCCTTGCAGTAATAAGAGGAAGCAATTGTTATAGCCGCAGAACCCGCAAAAGGCTCAAAAAGTCGGTTCACTTTTAGCGGAAAATAAGAAAGTATCTTATCTGCCAAATTTCTTTTGCTGCCTTGATATGGTATTGGATGTGGTAACTTCATTTTTCTATAATTTTTTCCAAAGGTACTGCTTTTTTTCTTTTTTCATTGCCACGAACGGTTGGCTTGCTGCTTGTGCGCCCGTGCGTTGGCTTTGAGCGTTGACATTTTGGGCGCATGGACAGTAAGCCGTTGTTCGATGATTTTAAATACCGAGTTTTCTTTTGCCAAGTTTAATTAATCCGTCATAGTTTTTGCATATTTCTCCGGCAGTACTATGGATTTCATTGACAACCTTCCAAAATCTTTCTGGCTGTTCATCTTCCCATTCAGGAGGGACGGTATTAGCATCAATATTTGGATTTCTAATTGGCCAAGTGTTCAGTGCAATAATGGTCTGAAACTTAGAAATTTCAACTTTTAATTGTTCAAGATAAATATTTAACTCCCTATCTATAAACTCAAAGTCAGGTTTTTCAATATATTGGCAAAATGAATCAAGGTCTTTTATATATTCTGTACGAAATGTAAAGCCTGCAAAATTATTAGTTCGAATAAAGCTAATTGAACCACTTACAGGCAAAATTTTAGTCTTTATTTTGCTGAATAGTTCCTTGTCTAATTGTTTATGCTCCTCTGAATAAGCCTCTACAATCTTTTTCTTCTTTCTTGCTACGCTTACAATGTACCAAAATACCATAACTACTAAAAGTCCAATCAGAATATTTTTAACTTGGATACCCTGCTCCAAGAATTTTTGTAGAGCTGCATGAAAAGAAATATTAGAGATAAGACTATTAATTGTAACCCATATAAAGGAAATAAGTCCCACAATTCCTACGGAAATCACCTTACTCCATACAGGGTCACCCCAATACTTTTTCAACAAATCTTTTTTCATTTATTGTAAATTTTGTTTCATCGAACGCCCGTTTACCGAAATCATCCCTATTGCGCCACTTGCGCCAATGCACCCGACGGTGGTTGTATTGACGCAATACTGACCATACAAAACCCGCATTGCGTGTTTTACTTAGTCATTGTGGCGTCAATATCCGCTATGGACGCAACCGCCCCTCCACCTTTCCCGGCGCACTTCTGCCCGGTTGCCTTCTTTCTAACCGCAATAGAAACTTCCTGCGTTCAGTTTTTTCACAGGAGTCCATTCTGGATTCGACTTTGCAAAGCTAATGGAAGTTTGACATAATAGCACCTGTTGCATAAAAAACTTTTTCCCCAATTCAGCCCGCCCCAAATCGCATTGCCCCCTGCCAGCCCACGCACTCAACGCGCATACAGCCCTCTATCGTCTTCCTGCCGGCGGCCATTCTTCGCATCTTGTTATCCCCGCGAAAAGCCCTACCTTTGCGCTTCAAAAAAACAGAAAAATCATGTTTGGAGATTTGATGGGCCAAATGGAAGAGCGCCAAAAAGCCATGCGCGAACAGTTGTCGCAGTTGACGGTGGAAGCCGAGGCCGGCGACGGCGCCGTAAAAGTGAGGGCCAATGCCAACCGGCAGATACTCAACGTCGCTTTCGACCGCAGCTTGTTGGACTGGAACGACACCGAACAGGTGGAAGACCTCATCACCGTGGCCGTGAACCGCGCATTGGAATTGGCCGCACAAAAAGAAGCCGAGGCCGCGCAGGACATGATGCAATCTATGCTGCCGCCGGGCATGGGCGATCTGGGTAATTTGTTCGGGTAAAAAAATATCCCCCGCGCGCCTGCGTTTGTCTTCTTGCATTTACTGCCCGCAGCACGGGCAGCAACCAATTTTGCCTCGCATGAGAACAGTATTTTCTATTTTTCTGATAATGAGCGCATTCGTCGCCGGCGCCCAAACCAATATCGGCTTGGTGGGCTATTACACTTTTGAAAACTCGGCAGAAGACGCTACCGGCAATACCGCCAACGGGGGCCTCGTGACCGGTACGCCAACCTACGGATGCGGCGTAAGCACCAACGCCATTCAGTTGCGCGGCGCCGATGCGGTGCGATTGCTAGGGCCTGTGAAAAATGAGTTCGACCGGGAAGATTTTACCGTCAGCCTGTATTTCAAGGCCACAGGAACAGGCGGCACCCAATACCTCCTTTCCAAAAGAAAGACAGACTGCACGGGCAACAATGTTTTTTACATCCGCTATGCGCCCGCTACCCGCACCCTCAATGTGCTGCTAAGCGAAACGCCCAACAAAAGCGCCTCCTGGGTGTATCGCGTCCCCAGCGGCACCTGCTGGCATCATGTGGCGATCTCGCGCATCGGGGGCCGCGTGAGTTTTTATCTCAACGGCGAGCGGCAGCAGGTTTCATTGCAGGCCAGCCGCATTGACCTCACTAATGACGGCGATCTCATCATCGGCAACAGCGATTGCCTCGGCGCCAACGAAGCGCCTTTCGTCGGGCTGATAGATGAATTCAGGGTGTATAACAGGGGCTTGGATGAACGCGATATCCTCGATTTGTACTTCGGCCCCGACCGCATCCTCTCCCGCGATACGCTCATTTATCTGGGCGAAACGGTGAGTATGGAATTGGCCCAAACTTGCGCCACACAGTTTTCGTGGTCGCCCCAAAGCGGCGTAGCCAACCCCACAGCCGGCGAAACCGACATCACGCCTCCGCTGGCAGGCGTGTTCAATTATGCGCTCAGCATGGGCGACGGCAGTTCGTCCTGCATCGCTACCGACAGCATCCGCATCACCGTGGTGGACCGCAATGAATTGGACTGCAACAGCCTGTTTTTACCCTCGGCTTTTTCGCCCAACAACGACGGACTGAACGACAACTTCGGCCTCAGCAATCCCTTTGCCGCCACCGATCTCATTTCGTTTGAAATTTTCGACCGCTGGGGAGGCCGCGTGTTTTACACCGAAAATGCTTTTGAAAAATGGGACGGCAGCTTCAACGGAACGCCCGTCAATCCCGGCGTCATGCTCTACCGGATTCGCTACCGCTGCAATGGCGAAGAGCAATCTAAAACCGGCAGCGTCACCATACTAAGATAAACGTCATGCCTGCCTTGCTTCGTTCGGTTTTGATGTTTGCCCGCCTCGCGTTGCCTGTGGCAATGGTGTATTTTATGGCCGGCTGCGCGTCCATATCGCCCTTGGAAGGCGGCCCCAAAGACGAAACGCCGCCTAAGGTATTGGAAGAGGAATCAACGCCCAATTTCCAGGCCAACTCCTCGCCGCGCCGCATAGAATTGGTTTTTGACGAATGGGTCACCCTCACCGATGTGTTCAATCAGGTGGTCATTTCGCCGCCGCTGCAATACAAGCCCGCGGTTTCGCTCAAAGGCCGAACGGTTGTTTTTGAATTGAACGAAAAAGAGCAATTGCGCCCCGACGCCACTTATACCATCAATTTCGGCAACGCCGTCAAAGACCTCACCGAAAACAACCCCGCCGAAAACCTGCGCTTTGTTTTTTCCACCGGAGCTTATATTGACTCGCTCACCGTTTCCGGCAAGATCGTTTCGGCCCTCACCGGGGAGCCGGTGGACAAGGCGCTGTTCATGCTGTACGACAACCTCAACGACTCGGTGGTGCGCACCGAATTGCCTTTTTATTTTGGCCGCACCGACAAAAACGGCCATTTCACCATTCCCAATGTGCGCGCCGATACGCTCAAGGGGTTTGCGCTGCTCGACGCCGATCTGAACTACCGCTTCAATCAGTCTAAAGAACTCATAGGATTCCCTGACGCATGGATTATTACTACCGACAGCTCTGCCCGCGATCTCCGCATCCGGCTGTTTGAGGAAGCCCGACCCATCAAATTGCTGGAGCAGGAAACAGCTACTTACGGCGTCGTAAAACTGACCTACAGCCAAACGCCGCTTTCCACCAATTTCAGCGCATCAGACACCGCCCAAATATGGAAAACGGAATATCTCGGCGATTCGATCAAAATATGGTACGACCGCCCCGATACCAATAGTTGGAAACTCTTCGTGCGCGCCGATACGATTACAACAGACACCATCACGCCTAAAAACGGCTCGCTGAAACCGACTTTTTTGAGCAAAGCCAAGCTGAGCATGGTCTCGCCCACGCCCGGCGCCACTGCCTTGTTGCACCCCGACAAGCCCGCGACGCTCACGTTCAACCACCCGGTTGTGCGCGCCGATACGAGCCTTATTTCCTGGTGGGAAGACACCCTGCGCAACCCCGTATTTCCAACATGGAAGCCCGATTCGGTGCAGCCCCGCGTGTGGAATGTGAGTTTGCCCTGGAAAGAAGCGCTCATTTATGAAATGCAGGCCCTGCCCGGCGCTTTCACCGATATGTACGGCCTGAGCAATGCGGATACGCTGCTGCTGAAATGGCGCATAGAGCAAAGAAAAAACTTCGCCACGCTGCACATCATCGTGGAAGACATGGAGCCGGAGACAGATTACATCGTGTCTTTGCTGAACAGCAACAAAGTGGAGGTGGACCGAAAAATCATGACGAGCGATTCCGAAAATAAATTCACGGCGCTCAACCTGCAACCGGGGCAGTACTCCCTGCGCATTGTAGTGGATACCAACAAAAACGGACGCTGGGATTCAGGCCATTACGATACCAAAATCCAACCAGAAGAAATCATGCTCTTTCCGATTGAGCAATTGCGCGGCAACTGGGAAACAGAGGCCAAAGCCGGCGTAAAAAAGAAGGAATAACCCCTCACCTACTCACCCCTGCTATCCCGCAAAAACCTCGATTTCAGCAGTTTGCACCACTAAGTCTGTAAATTTACCTTTGAAACGGGTAGCTTTTACGATGTGGTTGTCAATCCAATGGTAGTTGCCGCCGCGGGGTTTGCCGTACAAAACGCCGTGATATTTGAAGCCATGCCGGTCGAGCCACTCTTCGGTAATCTCGCGGTGTTCTTCGGTGCGCGAGGTAAAGAACGTGATGATGTGGCCCTCATCGTACCACTTGTTGACGTACTTGAGCGCGTCCGGGTAAGGCAGGCAAGTACCCATGCGTTCGGGTTCCTCATTGGGCACATCGTCACAGATGGTACCGTCTATATCAATGAGGAAATTCTTCACCCATTCGGGCAATTTGGGGCTGATCGTCTCCCCTTTTTCATTAAAAGCAGCCGTTAATTCCGGCAGAAACTCATTCATAAACAACATTTTAGTGAACCCGCTTCGACAACAGGCTATGTCAAGTGATATAAGATGTCTTTATTTGGTATGAAATTCAGGTCCGATGGCTGTTGCAAAACAACCGCAAAGACCTTATGGTTAGGAACTTGGAACGTCTTTCGACGGGCAAAGGTAAAGGGATTTTTGACAATGAAACATTTTTATATACTTGCTTTAGGGTTAACCATTTTCGCGTTGCCGGCCTGCCACCGCGATGCGCACGAACCCTTGCCCGCATTTTATCATTGGAAAACCCAGCTCTCGCTCAGCAGCGAGGAACGCGAACTGCTCTCCGGGATGAAGGCGCGCAGGCTCTACGTTCGCTTTTTCGACGTGGATTGGGACGAGGCTTACGACGTACCCGCGCCGCTGGCCGAACTGAAGATAGACACGGCGCGGCTGGAGGGCTTAGAAATCGTGCCCTGCATTTTTATCACCAACCGCTGCATGGAAAAACTGCCCGCAGAAGGCACGGCCGAACTGGCGCAACGCATTTGGCAAAAAACAGAAACCTTGGCCGCACAGTATCCCGGCTTGCGATTTTCAGAATTTCAGGCGGATTGCGACTGGACCGCCGGCACGCGGGAGCGCTACTTTGTCCTGTTGGAATCTTTGCGTAAAATATTGAATGACAAAAACATAGCACTATCTGTCACCGTGCGCCTGCATCAGTTCAGCAGCCCGGAAACGACCGGAGTGCCGCCCGCCGACCGGGGCATGTTGATGTGCTACAACACCGGTGATTTGGAAAACTGGGATGAAGAAAACTCCATTCTCCGCGCAGAGGAGGCTGCTTTGTATTTCAAAAATGCCCCCCCGTATCCCTTGCCCTTGGATGGCGCCCTGCCGGTTTTCAGTTGGGGCGTCTTGTTTCGCAACGACCAGATGATTCGCCTGATTCACGATCTGCAACCCGAACAATTGGCCGATACCACGAGGTTTGTCTGCACGGCGCCTCACCGGTACAAGGTGGTCAAAAGCACCTGGATGGAAGGGCATTACCTGTATGCCGGAGATCGCCTGCGCTTAGAACTGCCTGATCCTGAAGATGTAAAACAATGCGCCCAATGGTTGAAACAAGCCATGCAGCGCTCCTCCGACCAATCTGTGCTGGCATTTTATCATTTAGATGCGGGGGCATTGAGATACTTTAAAGATTCGAAATAAGTATCTTTGGCCTCGTATCACATACTTCACTTGAAAACACACACCAACCCATGTTGCCACTCAAATACCGGCTGTTGATAGCCATCCTGATGTCAGCCTCCATCGCCTGCATGGGGCAGTCCAAACGCATCACGGAATTGGAGCGCAAGCTGGAAACCCAAACGGGTACGGAGCTGATTCAGACAAAAATCACACTGGCCAATCTGTATTTGGACAAAGACAACTACGACAAAGCGCTGGAACACGCCCAACAGGCCCAGTCCTTGGCCGAAGCGGGCAACCACAAAGACTGGGTGCGCAGATCGCTGACTGTGCAGGGCAAAATTTTACAAAAAAAAGTCGCGGCCGGGGCCAAATCGCCGGCAGCGGCCCCATCCGAGCCACTGGCTGCCGAGCCTCCTCCGGTAGCTTCTCCCGGCGCTGCGGCTTCCTCCAGGTTGTCATCGGGGCAGCCGACCCCCGAATCGGCGCGCCGACAGGCCGACATGGAAAAAATTTTGAGAGACAAGGAAAAGGAAATAGCGGCCATGAGCGACGAGCAGGCCCGCTTAGAGTTGTTGTACTCCCGCCAACGCAACGTATTAGACTCGCTTTCCATGCGCGGCCTCCGCGATTCGATGGCTCTGGCCCTCAGTCAGGCACAAACACAAGAACAGGCTGCCGAACTGGCTACCGAGCGCAACCGCCGGAACCTCTTGTCGGCGCTGGCTTTGTTGATTCTGGTCGTTGCCGGAGGCGTATATGCGCGGTACAGAGGAGTAAGCAGGTATAATACTTTGCTGACGATTAAAAACGAACAGATTACGGCGGCCCAGAAACGCTCGGAAGAACTGCTGCTCAACATCCTGCCGGCGGCCATTGCCTCCGAATTGAAGCAAAGCGGCGCGGCGCAAGCCCGGCAATACGAACAAGCCACGGTGCTGTTTACAGATTTTGTGGGGTTCAGCCGCATTGCCAATGCAGTTTCTGCCGAACAATTGGTAGCCGATTTGAACTATTGTTATGGCCAATTTGACAAAATCACGGAAAAGCACGGCCTCGAAAAAATCAAAACCATCGGCGATTCATACATGTGCGCCGGCGGCCTGCCCCAATCTGATACCGATCATGCCCTGCGCATGGTAGCCGCCGCCCTCGAAATGCAGGTCTTCCTCAAAATGTGGAATGCACAGCGCGCCGAACGTGGAGAAGCGCCCCTCGAAGCGCGCATCGGCATTCATACGGGGCCGTTGGTAGCAGGGGTAGTGGGCTATCGCAAGTTTGCCTACGACATTTGGGGCGACACCGTCAATATAGCCTCCAGAGTAGAAAGTGCCGGGGAAGGCGGGCGGGTGAATGTTTCGGAAAGCACGTTCCAATTGGTCAAAAGCGAGTTTAGCTGCACTTTCAGAGGCGTACTGCCGGTCAAAAATCTTCCGCCGGTAGCCATGTATTATGTGGAGTCCTGATGCAGGTTTACCTGCCTCCGCCGGCAGCGTATTTTTTCTGAAAAGAAGACCAGGGCATCGTCTGGTAGTAGTTTTTGCCGTAATAAGTGGCAATGGCCCCGAAGTCTTCGGCCGATTTGAAGCCGACCAGCGATTGAAGCGCTTGCTGGGTTTCGTCTAAAAAAGCTACCGCCGGAAAGCTCATTCTTCCGCCCAACAGTTCGGCGGCAAGGCCGTTGCAGCCGCCTGTTTCGGAATTGACGAAACGATAGGTTTTGCCCTTGAATTCCAGTTCTGCATTGTCGGAAGCATTCAGCTTGATGGCTACAAAATCGGCTTTTACCAACTGCGCCACCGTTTCATCGGCAAAGGTTTCGCGTTCCATTTTGCGGCACCACACACAAGAGGGGGTATAGACGTAGAGGAGAATTTTTTTGTTTTCTCTAGTCGCTTTTGTAATGCCTTCCTTCCACGAAAACCACTGAACTGCGGGCGCGGATGCAGCAGGCGCGGCGTTTTGGGCCGATGCTTCGGTCATCGAAAACAACAAGGCGCCGACGGCCAATGAAAAAATCAGGGAGTATCTGCTCATAGTAAGTTCAACATTGAGGCGGTAAAATTACCACTACCGGAACAAAGTTAAAAACCAGTTTATGGTAATGCGGGCCAACTTTAAAGGAAGTTTAACAGCTATGCGGTACAAATCGGCGCAGGCTGTCGGTGCCGATTTGCTCCGTTTGTACACATACGCCCGGCACGCGCGGGGCCGGCAGGCCGTGTTCAAACTCCCGGCTGCCTGTATAAACAATGGCTTCCTGCCAAAGTCCGGCATCGAAAAAAGACTGAATGAGCTGCGCCCCCCCCTCTACCAGAAGCGAACTGATTTTTCGTTCGTACAACGCAGCGAGCAGGTTGTTCAACAAGTCGGCGTCAAAAGGGAGCTGCAAATACGCGGCCCGATGAGTCTTGGCTCCGGCTTCCGATTCATGTACAATCAGTGTTGGCAGGGAGCCGTCGAAAATTTTGAGATGGCCGGGCAGTCGCAGCCGGCGATCCAGTACCACACGCAGAGGAGAAGGCCCGTAAAATAGGCGGTTGTCCAAGCCGGGATCATCCAGCAGGGCTGTCTGTGTGCCGACGAGGATGGCAGCGGTCGCGCTGCGCAGGCGGTGTGTCAACCGCTGTGTATAAGGATGCGTGATCCAGGCGCGGGCAGCGGGTTGGGGCGCGAAACAGCCGGCGGGCGTAGCGGCGTATTTGACCATGACGTAAGGGGCGCGCCGCGTGACAAAATGATTGCGCACCCGGCTCAAAAAATGGCCTTGCGGTTCCAGCAGGCCCAATTCTACTTCCACCCCGGCGGCTTTCAGCAAAGCGACGCCCTGCCCGGCCACCCCCGGAGTCATGTCTAGGCAGGAAACCACTACCTTTTTGATGCCTTCTTTCAAAATGAGGCTGGTACAAGCGCCGGTTTTGCCGGTAATGCAGCAGGGTTCGAGCGAGACGTACAAGGTGGAGGCCGGTATGAGATGCCGCAGCGAGGCCGGCACGGAGGCCACCGCATTTACTTCTGCGTGCGGGCCTCCATATTCGGCATGAAACCCTTCGCCGATGATGCGCCCCTCATACACCAAAACAGCGCCCACCATGGGGTTGGGGGCGGTATGCCCTTCGCCGAGTGCGGCCAGATCAAAACAGCGTTGCATGTATGTTTCGTGCAGAGTCATCTTGTGTGAAAATCCATTGTTAAGAGAAAAGTTTTGGCTCAGGAGGTAAAAATAACACAGAAAAAATGAAGAAAGTGTGTTAAAGCCCTAATTATCTCTTACCTTCGCGACGATTTTCGGGCTTGGGTTTGGCCTTCCTTTCATAATCCCTGCATATATTACCGATGAATCCCATTTTAACAAACCCGGCCTAATGTGTTGGCTTCATTAAAATCGGGATGTCGTGCTCTACAAAGTAAAATTGAAAAACGCAGCAGAAGAAGTTATTCTGGATGACCGCGTGTACGAATGGCTCATCAGCGATTCGTATTTGTCCAAGTTGGACTTTATCAACAATCTCAGGATGCACTCCAGCGGGTGCGCCGTATTTCAGAAAACCTGGAAAAAGGCAGACGGCTCTTTCAAAACAGAGACCATCTATCTGCACAAGTTGGTTGCCGAAAAGTTTCTCGCGCATACCAAAACGCAGGAGTGCAATTTGGTGGGCGCCCGCAACAACAATAAGTTGGACTGCCGCGTAGAAAACCTCATTTACCGGTCGCGTTCGGTGGCCAGCCGCAAACGCAAAACCAGCGGCCACATGGGCTACACCGGGGTGTATAAAGAAAACAACCGCTACCGGGCCGTCATCTCCATCAACCGCAAATCTGTTCACCTCGGCATGTTCTCTACCCCTGAAGAGGCGGCGCTTGCATATAATAAAAAATCGCGCGAAGTGTATGGCGAAGATGGTAAGCAGAATGTCATAAAACCTAAAAAAGAGGGCGAATAAGGCACAAATACATACACCCTGTTTCTATTCGTGCATATCTTCGGCCTTTCTTTTGTGTTTTTGAGTTCTTTCATCAAATCTGTTTTACCATTATGCGCGCCAACATCATCAAATTCTCCAAACCGGAGACAGGAGACTTTTTTACCACTTTGAACCGCAGGGTGAATGATTATTTTGTGGAAAACAAAATATCGCGCCATGCCAACGCAGCCATGATTTTCAAAACCATCTTCATGCTGCTCCTCTACTTCGTACCCGTTGTGTTGATTATCACCGCCACCGTCACATCCCCCTGGATGGTATTCGCTATGTGGTGCTTAGCCGGCCTTGGGGTTTCGGGCATCGGCCTGAGCGTCATGCACGATGCCAATCATGGAGCCTACTCCCGCAAACAGTCCATCAACAACATGCTGGGTTATACGCTCAACTTCCTCGGAGGCAACATGATGAACTGGAAAATACAGCACAATGTGTTGCACCACTCTTTTACCAATGTGGACGGCTATGATGAAGACATCGAGCCGCGCAAAGCGCTCCGCTTCTCGCCGCACCACCCCTGGATGAAGCACCACCGCTACCAGCACATCTATGCATGGCCTTTGTATGCCCTGATGACCATCATGTGGATTACCATAAAGGAGTTTAAACAAATCAATCGTTGGAAAGAAGAAGGTATCATCGAAGCGCAAGGCCGCACTTATGGCGGGCTGCTGGCCGAGCTGATCGTTTCCAAATCCGTTTATTATGTGTACGCATTGGTCATTCCTTTGCTGGTTTCTCCGGTAGCCTGGTGGGTTACTGTACTGGGCTTCATAGCCATGCACCTCATCTCCGGCCTCATTTTAGCGTTGGTTTTCCAGCCGGCGCATGTGGTACCCGAAGCTGATTTTCCGTTGGCGCCCGAAGACGGCAATATGGAGAGCAGTTGGGCGATCCATCAACTGCACACCACCTGCAATTTTGCTCCCCGCAATCGCATCCTTTCGTGGTTCGTGGGCGGTTTGAATCATCAGATTGAGCACCACTTGTTTCCCAATATTTGCCACATCCACTATAAAAAGTTGTCTCCCATCGTCAAGCAAACAGCGAAAGAATTCGGCCTGCCCTATCACGAAATGCCGACTTTCCGCAGCGCCTTGTACCATCATGGTCAGCAGCTTTACAACATGGGACATTTGCAGCCCGCATGAACCTGAACGATATCATCACGTCGGCCGACCGGGGCAAGCTCGCCCCGGATCGCCGCGTGAAAAAGTTTTCCCCACAGGCCGCTGCCTACCCGATTCCGTTTCGGTGTCATTAAATAAACATTAACCTCTCCTTCGCATTTTATTGTCAATAATGTCGGCTCAGCCGGCGTTTCTCCTTTCGTTTACCAACTGAAAGAAATTGCCATGACTAAGAAAATCTGGATGCTCGTTATTGCGCTTTTCTGTGTACTGTCTGTGCATGCTCAAAAGCAAACCGGCCAATTTACCAAAGCGCAGGAATCCGATCCGCAAGCCAAAGCCGTACTCGATAAACTGAAAAAGAAGTATCAGGGTTATCAATCCCTGGAGCTTGCTTTTACCCTGGAAATAGAACTGCCCGATCAAAAAAAGGAAGTCCAGCAGGGCAAAATAGCCAAGCAGGGCAAAAAATACCGCGTTGATCTGGCTTCTCAATCTGTGATCTGCGACGGCACAGCGCTGTGGTTGGTGCTGCACAACAACAAAGAAGTACAAATCAATAACCTGCCCGATCCTTCAACGGACGAGAACATTCTCTCGCCGGAAGCCCTGTTCAGCTTCTACGACAAAGGCAAATTTGTTTATTCGTTGGTCAATGAAGCCACCGTGGCAGGCAAGGTAGTGCAGGAAATCGAGTTCAAACCCTTGGACAAAGGTTCGGAATACGCCAAGTTTCGCCTCACGGTGGACAAAGCGGCTGTCACCGTAGTGAGCATGAAAGCCTTCGGCAAAGACGCCTCCCGCTACACCGTGAAAATGGGCGCCTTAACTCCCAACAAAACCTTTGCCGCCGATTTTTTCAGCTTTTCCAAAAGCAAGTTTCCCGGCTATCGCGTAGAGGATTTGCGCGATTGATGAGGCAAGGATAAAAACCTCCTACTTCTTCTCCTCCGTCAGCAGTCGGAGCAGCACGCCGTTGGTCCAGCCGAAGCCATCCTGCACGGGATACTCTCCTCCGCCGGCGTCTAATGTCATGTCCATCACGTTGTATTTTTCCACCATTTTTCCTGTGTTGCGATACACCTTCTCGTTGAGGGCTACCCAGCGGTTGCGGATGTCGTCGGCTAATGCCGTTTGTCCGTATTGGCGCAAGCCCTGAATGGTGATCCATTGCAGTGGCGCCCAGCCGTTGGGAGCATCCCATTGCTGTCCGGTTTGTGTGAGCGTGGTGACGACGCCGCCGGGTTTCAGGAAGTCGCGTTGAATGACTTTAGCGCAAGCCTCGGCCTGTTTTTGGTCGGCCACTTTGAAAAACAGCGGATACATGCCCGCCAGCGAGGGGACGCCGGTGTGGCGTTTGTTTTCAAAATCGTAATCATAGAAAAATCCGCTCGTTTCATCCCAACAATAACGAACGATGTGCGCCTTGCGCTCGGCGGCCAACTGCTCAAAACGGGCTGCCTGATCGGTTTTGCCGGCTAAGCGGGCATACTCGGCAATGATGCTTTCTAAATGGAAGAGCAAGGCATTGAGGTCAACCGGAATGATGTCCGTGGTGCGGATGGTGGCCAGGTCCATCGGGTCTTCGAGCCAGCGGCTGGAGAAGTCCCAGCCCGATTCGGCGCCGGCGCGGAGGTCGGTGTAGATGGCCTGCGATTCGCGGGCGTTGTTTTGGGCGGTTTCCAGGTCTTCGCGGTAGCTTTCGGGGCGCGGGCGGGGCTGATCGTCCCAATGGCGATTGAGCACGATGCCGTCGGCAAGGCGCACCACGCGGCGATGCGTCGGGTTTTGTTCCGACAGGCGTTTTTGGCCTTCCATCCAGAAATCATACTCGCGTACCAATTGCGGCAGGTACTTCAGGGCGGCCTCCTGCCCTTCCATTTCTTCTACGATGCGCACGATCATAGAGAAAAACGGAGGCTGCGAGCGCCCCAGATAGTAGGTGCGGTTGCCGTTGGGAACGAAGCCGATGGTGTCAATGAGGTAGGCAAAGTTGTCGGCGATATGGCGCACCATTTCTTTTTGACCGGCGTCCTGCAGGCCCAGCAAGGTGAAATAGCTGTCCCAATAATACACTTCTCGGAAACGGCCGCCGGGCACGATGAACGGATGCGGCAGTGGAATGAGCGTGCCGGCCTGCGCCTGATCGGGGCGGCGGGTAAGTACTTCCCACAGCGCGTTGATGTGCTCGGCAGGGGAGTGTTTGGGGTTGCTCACAAAGTCGGAAGCGCCGGACTGCGGTATATCAAAGTGCTCGGCTACAAAGGCTTTGAGGTCGAAATCGGCGGCATTGCGGGCGGCTGTGTAGCGCGCCATGATGGTATCGGCAGGAAATTTCGGGCTGCAATCCACGAAGGTTTTGCCGTCGGGGAAGACGGAGGAGGTTTGCACGGCATGGAAAAGCTCGCCGTAAATTTCATCAGGAGAGCGACGGTCGGGGCTGGCCTGGGCTGTTTTTTCGGTTTCGGTTCTACAAGAAAAAGCGGCCAGGGCCAGAGCGAAAAGGGTGATGGGAAAAAGGTTGGTGCGCATGGCGGATGATTTTTTATTGAGGGATAAAGTTATAAAAATTACCTTTGTATCCTCACTAAATTCAACCCTCATGCGTCCATCAGTTATTTTTTTGGCGGCTATGGCCTGCCTGCTTTGCTCCCCGGATTTGTCGGCTCAGGCCGAAATACCCTCGCTGAAGTATGGACTTAAAAGCAGAAAAAAATGCACTGCTTTCCCCAACGACAGCTACGGGTATGCGCTGCTGGCAAATCCTAAAGAAGCATATCCTGTCAAGAACTACCCTGTTCGAAAATCTTACGAACTCCAGTTCCACTGCCTCGGTTTCTCTTACGAGTCCTCCGAGTATTTGTTCATCCGCTTCGGCGATTGGTCGGAAAAGCTGACCGTGCCCGCCTCCGGTATCAGGCCGGTGTTCGTTTGGAAAAACGTTACATTGTTGGGTGACGAAAAACGCTACCTCGTGCTTTCGTATGGAGAAGAAAGCGACCTGATGTTTACGGCATTCAGGGTATTTGACGAAACGGGCAACGACTGCCTGCATCCCGATCATCCCGACATGCGCGCCATCGTTGAACGCCTGATGAAGGATTTGAAAAAGAATAATTCTTCAGATGAGTTTATGAAGAAGTTTCGTTCAGTGAGGTAATTTAGTCCACTACTTCCGACAGCGCGCTTCCCGCAGCGCCGCCAAGTACGCCGGGCTCTGTGCCAATCGGCTGCCGTACCACGAAAACAGCTCGCCGTCCACCAAGCGAATGGCTGCTTTTGAACACAAGCGACTGATTTCCAGTAGGTGTTTTTCTCTAAAAGGGTATGGCTCCGACGAGAGCAGGACGCAATCCGGTTCGGCTGCGGCCAATTGTTCCAGACTCAGTTCGGGGTAGCGAGGCAGGTGCGCAAAGGCGTTTTCAAAACCAGCCCAACGCAGCATTTCATCAATAAAGGTATCGCTGCCGGCCGCCATCCAGGGTTCGCGCCAGATGAAATAGGCCGCCCGAAGCCGGGGCTGTTGGGCAACAGCCACAGCTAAGTCATCGAATCCCGATTGAATGTTTTCGGCAATGGAAATGGCTTCTGTGGCTTTGCCGGTCATGCGACCCAACTCGCGGATCATTTGCAAAGCGGAGCTGAGGTCGCGCACATCGCTCATCCAAACGGGGTAATGGGCGGCAAGCTGCTCGATTTGCAGGCGTTCATTTTCCTCTTTGTTACCGATGATGAGATCGGGGCGCAGAGCGGCGATGGTTTCCATGCGCAGTTGTTTGGTGCCGCCCACTCTGGTTTTGCTGCGAAACCAGACTTGCGGATGCACGCAAAACTTGGTGATACCTACCGCACGCTCACCCAGTCCGAGATCGAACAACAGTTCCGTTTGCGAGGGTACCAACGACACGAT
Source organism: Saprospiraceae bacterium UBA2329 (assembly GCA_002344975.1). Taxonomy (GTDB): domain Bacteria; phylum Bacteroidota; class Bacteroidia; order Chitinophagales; family Saprospiraceae; genus UBA2329. The sequence continues at coordinate 46,837 of DDUV01000051.1, forward strand.
GCGCTGCGGCGGGAAGGGTATTTCCACCTGCCGGCCCATTTGGTCGGTGAAAGTCTGCACCTGCATGGTTTGCTATTCAGACCTTGCCATGTTTTCAAAACAGGACAAGGTCTGCGCCCAAAATCACTTTCCGATGGTTCCCAGTTCTACGCCTTCGCTGTACGCCACCGGAATGCCGCGTTCGCTGAGTGCCCGTTTGATACTTCTGTATGAAGCATAATACACCTCCCAGTAGTCCTCCGCGTCGGCATAAGGTCTCACATCCAGGATGATGCTGTGGCTGTCAAACTTTTGAATACCCACAAAAGGCGCCGGGTCTTGCAGCACTTTCGGCGTTTGTCGGAGTGCCTCCAGCAGGATGGCCTCAATGCGGTCGAAATCTTCCGCGTAAGGCATGGGTACTTCCAAATCCACGCGCAGAATTTGGCGGGTACTCAGATTGGTAATGGCCCCGTTGATGGCTTCCGAATTGGGTACGATAACGGTTTTGTTGTCCAAAGTAGCCAGCACGGTATTGAAAATCTGCACTTCGGCGACGTGGCCGGTATTGTCCCCGATAGAAACCAAATCGCCGGCTTTGTAGGGTTTAAAAATGAGGATGATGATACCGGCGGCAAAATTGCCCAGGCTGCCCTGCAAGGCCAAGCCCACCGCGAAGCCCGCTGCTGCCAGCGCCGCTACAAAAGAAGTGGTTTCAATGCCTACAATGCCCGCCGCGCTGAATACCAACAGGGCTTTGAGCAACAGCCCCATGAGCGATGCCAGAAAGGGCCGCACATCCTGACTGATGCCGCTGCGCTCCATGGCTTTGAGACCGGTATCTACCAAGCGATTGATGACCCGAAATCCGATCCAGAGCAGCACCAGCGCAAACAGCACTTTGGGTGTGTATTTGATCAGCATTTCGGTAATGATGTCAACGTATTTTTCCACGGTTTCCATGAGTTTGATGTTTGGTATGATCGTTTGGCCGGTGCACATCGCTGCCTGAGAGCAATGGCGCATCGGGCGGCGAAAATACAGATTTTGCCGATTATGATCTTACGCGTTGTTGTTCACTTTCCGATCCGGAACTGTTGTGTCGCTGGCGCTGGTTGGCCACCTTTCCGAAACGATAAGAAAAGCTGAGGTTGAGGACGCGCGAATCGAACCGGCTATTCCAGTTGGCCTCTGTGAGTTCAAGGTTGTTGATGATGCCGCTGCCCCGGCGGGTGTAGAGCAGGTCCTGTGCTGAAAGTTTGATGGTGGCTGCGTCTTTCCATATTTTTTTTGCCGCAGCCAGATTGAGGGTGCCGAAGTTGAGGATAAGCAATTGAGCATACACCTGATTGGTTTGATAGTCGGCGCGCACTTCGCCCGACCATCCCTTGCCTAATTGCAGGCTGTTGGTCATGGAAATATAGCCGTTGTACCCTGTGGCATCAAGGCGTTGGGTGTAAAGATCGCTTTTATATGTAACCCGGTCGGCGGCGGCATACAACATGAGCGTCCACCATTTGGCAACAGGCAGGGTAGCCTCCAGACTGAGGCCGATGGATTGGGAATTGGCTATATTTCCGGGGCGGCTATAGTAAATTTCATTCACGATTTCAAGGGTTTCATTGATGCCGTCCAGAGTCTTGGAATAGGATAGCGTAGTGTTGACTTTTCCCTGAAAAGAATGCGTCAGAGAAAGATTGTGCGCAAAAGTGGGCAGCAGGTTGGGGTTGCCGGTGTAGAAGGTAAACTTGTCTAAGGGGCTGATAAAAGGGTTGAGGTCTTTAAAAAACGGGCGATCAATGCGGCGGCCATAGGAAAAACTCAGGGTGTTTTTGTCTAACGAATCGAGGCGAAGGTTGGCATACAAAGTGGGGAAAGGCTGTGTATAGTTGCGCGAAAACTTCGAGCCAGGCTGAAACTCGTTGCCCAATTGATTGCCTTTCAGTGAAGTGTGCTCTACCCTGAGTCCTGCCTGAAGATCGAGCCTGCCAAAGGTTTTGCTGAAATTCAGATAGCCCGCATGAATCCATTCGTCGTAAAGAAAGCGGTTGCTCAGATCGTAGTTGATATAGGTCTGACCGACCCGGGTAGTGGTATAAGCCGCTTCGTTGTCGGTTTGGGTGAAGGCCGATTTTAGCCCCGCCTCCATTTTCAGGCCATGAGCAAAAGGTTTGGTATAGTCTGCTTTTGCTGCGTAAATAGTGATGTAAGAAGGAAGCCGGCCCTGAATCGTATCTGCGTATCCGAGTGTACCGGAGCTGTCATAAATGAAGTTTTGGAAAAACTGATCGGCGTCGGTGCGGTAGGTTACATAGTCGGCATCCACTATGATGTTGCTGCCCAGAGAATCGAGGCGGTGGCGAAGATTGAGGTTGTAGGCGCCGTTGGCAAAGCTGGATTTTTCAGCATTATCGGCAATGACGGTATTGAGGATGGCGCCGAAAGGCGCCCGCACAATGGCAGTATTGTCGGTTTGTCGTTCATTGGGTGATGTCAGTCCTTTTACGACGAGGCCCAGCGTCGTTTTATCACTCAAATACAGATCGAGGCCCAACTTGGCATTCAGCGACTGCGACCTCGGCACGATGTAGGAGTTTTGGGCAAAATTGGAAGAAGGGTCTCCATCCATTCGGGTGTAAAAACGGAAGATGTTGAGGTCCTGGAAAAAATTGCGGTGGCCGGCGCCCAGATTGACAAACAGGCCGAAATTTTTGCGATTCAGATTGAGGTTCAGACTGTTGTTGCTCCGGTTAAAGCGGCCCTGCGCGAACGCGAGCGAGGTGTTGCCGTTGAAACCTGCTATCCGGTTGCGTTTGGTCACAATGTTGATGACACCTGAATTGCCCGCAGCCTCGTATTTGGCCGGCGGGTTGGGCATCAACTCAATGTGCTTCACATTGTCGGCAGGAATGGAACGCAAATAGCTCTCCAACTCCGTCCCGCTGAGGTAGGTCGGCTTGTCGTCAACAAATATGGCCACGCCCGAACGCCCCCGCAGCCGTATGTCGCCACCCTCGCCGACTTGCACGCCCGGCGCCCGTTCGAGGGCTTCCAGCGCACTGCTGCCCGCATTGGCAATAAGTACGTCAGGGTTGATGATGGTGCGATCTGCCAGGCGCTCTACATAAGGTCTGCGGGCCGTTACGGTCACTTCCGACAATTGCTGTTGCGCAGGATTTAGTTGGATTGGAGGGTACAGAACAGGGCTATTACTTCCGCCGGCAAGTACGACTTGCCCCAAATGTTTTTCAAATCCTACAAAAACCACTTCTACAAGGTAGTTGCCGGCTGCCAGATTGGCAAACCTAAAACTACCGTCTTTCTCGGTATAGCCGGCCTCTATAACGACGGAATCCTTCGCTGTTTTTAATACTACAGTAGCAAGTTCTACGGGCATACCTTTTTCATCGGCGACACGCCCCTCCAGAACGCAGCGGCTTTGAGTTTGTGCAAATAGGGTGCAGGCGAAAGTACAGAGTACCCAACAGAGGTGTTTGGCGTAGTGCATAGGTGATTTTGCGTTTGGTCTATGGATGAAATAACGCCATCAAACCTACGAATGGATTCGTAGAAACACAACGTATTACATCCGATTATCCTACCAACACACTGAAAAATTAGACCAAGTAGCAAAAGACACGTTGTCAGGGTAATAGCCTGCTCTCCTGTGTTTCTTATCCATGCAAGAACACCTCATTACTCTGGTAAATTACCGCCGAAGTTGTTGTCTGAGGATCGAATACCGCCGGAAACAACAACGCCGGACAGCAGGGTAGCGCTGTGCCGGCGTGGTCGGGCGAAGAAATAACAAAGAAACTAAGCCTCCGCTTCGGGTTTGGCCGGTTCCACTTTCTTTACGTTTTTCTTCTTGGGGCGCGATTTGCCGTAACTGCTGCGCCAGGTTTTTCCTTTGGTGGATCTGCGATCTCCTTTGCCCATGATGATTAAATTATTGGTTGATCTGAATAAAGATGGATAATTCGAGCCGCCAAAGATAATACTTGGTCTTTAATGGCGGCAGAATACACTGGAGAAAAACTATCGGATGGCAAATTTCATGCGATAGTCCGAACTGACCTTGCCTTGCCGAATGGCGTCCAACTTGCGCTGTACAAGGCGTTTTTTCAATGGTTTGAGCCGCTCGGTAAACAAGATGCCGTCAATATGATCGTACTCGTGCTGAATCACACGCGCATTGATGCCGGTAAATGTTTCTTCAAAGGGCTGGAAATTTTCATCCCAATACCTCAGCCTGATATCCGGTTGACGCTCCACATCGCCACGGATATCCGGTATGCTCAGGCAGCCTTCTTCGTAAGCCCAGGCTTGGCCTGTTTCGTCGAGCATTTCGGCGTTGATGAATACTTTTTTGAACCCATCATTGGCTTCTCCCTCGTCTTTCATCTGAAGGGTGTCAATGACGAAGAGACGAATAGACAGCCCGATTTGCGGCGCCGCCAGGCCCACGCCATGCGCATTGTACATGGTTTCCCACATGTTGGCAATGAGGGTGGAAAGCTCCGGATAGTCGGGGGTAATGGGAGCGGCCATTTTTTTGAGAACGGGTTGCCCGTAGGCGAAAATAGGTAAAATCATAAGTAACAAATCTTGAAAATGCCTGAAAAGACAACCGTTTCAGGCAGCTTGATACAACGCGCAAACCGGTTTATCTGTTGAGTGAATACCGGTGCTTTTCCATAAAATTTTGTAAAATGATGGTGGCGCTCACTTTGTCCACGAGGCTTTTATCGCGGCGCTTTTGTTTGCCGACACCTACCTGACGAATGACATCTTTGGCTTCTTCGGAAGTAAATCGCTCGTCTTGCATCGCTATCTTGACCTGCGGAAAAGCCCGCTGCAACTGCCTGACGAAGCCCACCACCAAATGCGCTATCTGGGCCGGGCTGCCGTCCGGGTATTTGGGTTCGCCCACCACGATGATTTCTACTTCTTCTTCGGCCATGTACCGGGTGAGAAAATCTAATACCTGATGGGTAGGAATGGTATCCAATCCGCTTGCGATGATCTGGAGCGGGTCGCTCACTGCGATGCCGGTGCGCTTGGTGCCGTAGTCTATGCCGATGATTCTTGCCACGGCGCAAAAATAAAAAAAGTTGCCGGGATTCCGACCCAAAGGCCGGCCCCGACAACCGTTCCCCTTACTTATACTCTTGTTGGCCTCCGTTTTGAAAGCGTGTTATTTCTCATGGTATCCTCGCAATGAGGCGGTGTGGTGCGCTCCCCGTTGGGAGCAGAAGGGGATTTCAGGATGTATGATTTCGGTTTTTTGGGGCGCTGCCGCCCGGCTTTCAGCTTGTTAACGGCTTTGAGACGCGAGCTTGCGGGGCAGGTCACACGCAAGTTGAATTTTTTTTGTTTTTTCTGTAAAATTTCGCCCCGACAGGCAGCTCACTCCAATAAATGATCTTCTATCATGGATTCGATGGAGCGGTCTTCTGCCGGTTCCGGGCCGTAGAGATAGCGGTCTTTGCCGAAGCCAAGCATGGGGTAAAAAATAAACGGCAACAAAACCAAGCCCGCCGTGAAGCCCTCGTCTTTCCCGAACGCCTTCGATATGCCATTGATAATCATAATAGATACAACGATATTGACAACCGGAATAAAGAGCAAAACCACCCACCATGCCGGTTTTCGCCCGATTTCGCACTGTACTATTTGATTGTAAACAGGAACGAGGCAGGCCCAACCCGGCTTGCCGGCGCGCGTGAATGTTCGCCATACGCCATACATGCCAACGGCAATGAGCAAAAACAATATGCGTTGGCCCAGACTGACAACCCAACTCGTCATCATACTGTTGAGTCCCCATTCCCGGAACAAAAACTGGTATTGCACCAGCATGACGGTACCTCCGGCGAGGGCCAGAATCAACAACATGTACCCCATGAGTTCAAAAGCCTTGCCTGCGCTCATTTCCGTACCTGCTTTCTGCTCTAATTCCCGCAATGCCAGAACTGCTATCGCGATTGTCAATATGGAATGAATGGCCATGAATATAAAATTAATCATTTGTACCCCATATTCAGGTATAAGATTCATCAGTGGGCGACTTGCAAAACTGATGGCCCAGCCCAGTATAAAATTGATGACGGCCCATTTGAGCGCGATCAGAAAGACTTGGTTTTTCATGGCAAAATATTTGGCAATAAGCCGCCAAGATGAGACAATAATTTTCATTGAGCAAGATAATAATTTTTTTGTGCTGCATTGCGCCAGTTTTTAGCGGTGCTGTCTGGACGACGAAACTGCTTTTTTCACCTCTTGCTTCACCGCCGCCGCCGCTGCAAGACGAAACGGAGATTTGCTTTCGCAATCCTGAATTTTGGCCCATTTTTAATGGCTGTGAGACGCTCGCCGACTACGGCGAGCAAAGAAATTGTAGTACAAAAAAAACGATTGAGTACATCTACCAACACTACAAATACCCGGCTATCGGAGATGCATGCGTACAAGGTACAATCGTTGTTCTTTGTACCATAGAAACAGATGGCTCTGTGAGTAATGTGCGTACGGTTCGCGGCCTGCACCCTTCCTTCGATGCCGAGGCCGAGCGCGTCATTGCCTCCATGCCCCGCTGGACGCCAGGAAGAATGTACGACAAGGTGGTCAGGGTGGAAATGATATTTCCGGTGCGCATCCGATTGGAGTGAGACGGACGTGAGCGCGCAGGGGGTGTACAAGATGGAATCTTGCGCCAGCGTAGCGATTTTTATATTATATCACTGATTTACAGCACTTTAATATGAAAAAAATAACGAAAATAAAGTTTACTTTTCTACTGTTCACAACAGCTCTGATGACCGCCTGCGCGCAAGTTCCGCCGGCCGATACGTTGGATTATACTGCCCATCCCGACATCTGGCCCGTTTTTAAAGGCTGCGAGACTTTGGACAATCCTGATGAGCGGAATGCTTGTAGTCGGAGGGAAATGCTGCAATACATCTATGTTCATTTCAAAATGCCGGATGTGAAAGATGTGCATCCCTGCTTTACCATGACGGCCACCTTCATCATAGAAAAAGACGGTTCGGTAAACGATGCGGCGATCAAGAAGGAACTGCATCCTTTGATGGACTCCGAATTGCTGCGTGTCATCAACTCCATGCCCCGCTGGACGCCCGCAATGACGAACGGCCGCCCCGTGAGATTCAAAATGAGCCTGCCCTTACGCATCCGATTGGAGTGATGCTTGCAACCCTCCCCCAAAGAGTGATTTTATGAACGGATACTACAACTCGCGGCTTGCGCCAAATCAACCGGCCCCACACTAAATTCTCCCTTTTTCTGTACTTTCGCGCTGTCATAAGTAGTGGGGCAAAAATAAATGTTCATTTTCTCTATGCCAAAGG
>DDUV01000051.1:54456-98330 GCA_002344975.1 Saprospiraceae bacterium UBA2329
CACTTTATTTTTTATCGCCCCTAAGGGACACAAGCACCCTGCGGTTTCAGTCGCTCATTCAAAAAAAATCACCCGCGCCATGAAAAAATCACTCCTTTTGCCCTTGCTCTTTCTTGCCGGCCTTGCAGCCGCGCAAATACCCGCCAACCGCTCCCCGCTCCGCATCGAAACCATCATGCAGGGCGAGCGCTTCGCCGGTTTTTCGCCCGACGATTTTTCATGGAGCGAAGACGGCAAAACCATCTATTTCACCTGGAACCCGGAGCTGGACACCCTCCGCAGTCTTTATAAAACCGACCTGAACGGCAGCGCCCCGCAGCGCGTCTCCATCGAAGAGCAGCAAAACATGGTTTCCGGCGGAGCGTATTCCCGCGACCGCTCGCGCAAGGTCTATTCCAAAAACGGAGACATTTTTTTGTGGGAAGCAGCCACCGGAAGCAGCCGGCCGCTCATTCAAACGACGGCCTCGGAATTTGCCCCCCGCTTTTCGGGCGATGAACGGCAGGTGGTTTACCAATCGGGCGACAACCTGTTTTCCTGGGATATGAGCACCGGCGCCATCCGGCAACTCACCAATTTTCAGCGCGGCGCCAAACGCGAAGACCCCCGCAAATCCTCGCAGGAACAGTGGTTGGAAACCGACCAGTTGGCACTGTTCGACGTGCTCCGCGAACGCAAAGCAGAATCCGAAACCCGCGAACGCCGCACTAAAGCCTTAGCTCCCAAGCGCCCGTTCGAATATTACTACGGCGAACGCAGCCTCTCCAATCTCCAAATCAGCCCCGACCTCCGTTTCGTTACCTTCCGCCTCACTACCCGCGCCAAAACCCGCACGGCGCAAATGCCCGACTACGTCACACAGTCCGGTTTTTCTTCCATGCAGGACACCCGCACCAAAGTAGGCGCCGCACAGGACACCCACGAAACAGGCATTTTCGACGCCCAACGCGACACCATTTACTGGCTGAACACCAAAAATATAGAGGGCATTTTTGACAAGCCCGAATTCCTGCGCGATTACCACCGCGATACCCTGCCTTACAACAGCAAATACGACAAGCCCCGCGAGATCATCATGCACGGCCCGGTCTTCTCCGACGATGGAAAAGCCGCCGTGGTGTTGCGCAGCCAAGACAACAAAGACCGCTGGATCATGCTCCTCGACTTACCCACCGGCCAATTGCGCCTCTTGGACCGCCAACGCGACGAAGCCTGGATCGGCGGCCCCGGCATTGGCTGGGGAACCGGCAACATCGGCTGGCTGCCCGACGACCGCAGCCTCTGGTTCCAGTCTGAAGCCACCGGTTTTTCACACCTTTATATAATAGATGTAGAAACCGGCCAACGCCGCGCCCTCACGCAGGGCAAATTCGAGATCATCAGCGCCGAGCTTTCGCGTAATCAGGACTACTTTTACATCACGGCCAATGCAGAGGGCCCGCACGAGCATCATTTTTACCGCCTTCCTGTAAGTGGCGGCAAGCTCGAAAAAATCACCAGCCTCTCCGGCGGCAACCGCGCCGTGCTCTCGCCCGACGAGCGCCACATCGCTGTCAGATACTCCACCGGCAACCAGCCCTGGGAACTGTACCTCATGGAAAACCGGACCGGAGCGCCCATGCGCCGCCTCACGCAGTCCACTACCGCCGAGTTTCAAAAATATGCCTGGCGCATGCCCGAAATCGTGTGGTTCACCGCCCGCGACGGCGTACAGGTACCTGCCCGTCTCTATCGTCCGGCCAAAGCAGCCAAAGGTGGTCCGGCTGTCGTCTTTGTGCATGGCGCCGGCTACCTACAAAACGTACACCGCTGGTGGAGTACCTACTCGCGGGAGTTCATGTTTCACAACTTCCTCGCCGACAACGGATATACCGTACTCGACATTGATTTTCGCGCCAGCGAAGGATATGGCCGCGACTGGCGCACGGCCATCTACCGGCACATGGGCGGCAAAGACCTCAGCGATCAGGTGGACGGGGCGCGTTTTCTGGCCTCGCGTTATGGCGTGGATGCCCGGCGCATCGGCATCTATGGCGGCTCTTATGGCGGCTTCATTACTCTGATGGCTATGTTTACCGAACCCGGCGTCTTCCGCAGCGGCGCGGCCCTCCGCTCCGTCACCGATTGGGCGCATTACAACCATCCCTACACTTCCAACATCCTCAACACGCCACAGGAAGACAGCATTGCCTACCGCCGCTCTTCGCCCATTTATCACGCCGAGGGCCTGCGCGATGACCTGCTCATTCTGCACGGCATGGTGGACTCAAATGTGCATTTCCAGGATGTGGCCCGCCTCAGCCAGCGCCTCATCGAATTGGGCAAAGACAAATGGGAAATGGCCGTTTTTCCGCTCGAAGATCACGGTTTCGTCACGCCCAGCGGCTGGACCGACGAGTACAAGCGGATATGGTTGCTGTTTGAACGAACCTTGAAGAAAAAGTAGGAAACCGGGCAGGCTGAGTTTGGTGTCTATGCGTAGTGAAGGAATGACTACGGGCTGTGATCTTAGCTGAGTCACCCCTTCACTAAACTGTAAAAACCCGCCCGTAGAGCGAACGCATTCTTTACCTTTGCAGCGGGGCAAGAACAAATTGTCATTTTTTTGAGGCAACAGGATTGGTTAAGACCTTTAAAATGAAGCGTTTATCTGACGTGACTATTCAGTCGCCCTGCAAAAAGCTGCGAGCCGCGAGTCACGAGCCTGCCTGACTGGTAGTCAGGTTTGATTTCCCAAAGTAAAAAGGGCCTTTTTTTAAGATGAGATTTTGAAATTTCCCCAAATGGAAAATCTAATTTTTCAACGAGTAAACAAACTCATAGCTCGTAGCTCATGGCTCGTAGCTTTGGGATACTATATACATAGCTACATTTTTTTCAAAACTCAGTAATGAGCGATCAAATAAAACACGAATGCGGTATCGTTTTGATCCGCCTGCTCAAGCCATTGGAACACTACCAACAGAAGTACGGCTCCGCATTTTACGGCCTCAAAAAGCTGCAACTGATGATGCTCAAGCAGCGCAACCGGGGTCAGGACGGCGCAGGCATCGCCACCATCAAGCTGGGCGTAGAACCCGGCAAAAAATACATCAGCCGCAAGCGCAGCAATGCTTCCAACTATTTAGACGACCTCTTTGAGCAGGTTTACAGGCACTTCAACGCCGTGCCCGCCGAACAACTCGACGATGCCGTCTGGCTCAAAAACAACAAACCCTACATGGGCGAGGTGATGCTGGGCCACCTGCGCTACGGCACCCACGGCGACAATACCATCGAAACCTGCCACCCCTTCCTGCGCGCCAGCAACTGGATCAACCGCAACCTACTGCTGGCCGGCAATTTCAACCTCACCAATGTGGATGAACTTTTTCAGGAACTTGTCGAACTCGGCCAGTTTCCCAAAGAAAAATCCGACACGGTGACGGTACTCGAAAAACTCGGCCACTTCCTCGACGACGAAGTGCAGCGCATTCATACCTGGTTCAAACCCGACGGATATAAAAACACCGAGATCAACGACCTCATTTACGACAACTTAGACCTGCAACGCCTGCTGCGCCGCGCCTGCAAAAAATTTGACGGCGGCTATGTCATGGCCGGCATGATCGGCTACGGCGATTCCTTCATCATGCGCGACCCCTGGGGCATTCGCCCGGCTTTTTACTATGCCGACGACGAAATCGTGGTGGCTGCCTCCGAACGGCCCGCCATTCAGACGGTTTTTAATGCCCACATTTCGCAGGTCAAAGAATTGCAACCCGGCCATGTGCTCATCATCAAGCGCAACGGGCAGGTGAGTGAAAAGCCGTTTATTGAGGCTCGGCCCCGCGCGGCCTGCTCTTTCGAGCGCATTTATTTCTCGCGCGGCACCGACCACGACATTTACATGGAGCGCAAAAAATTGGGCGATCAATTGGCCGAAACCGTGCTCCAGTCTGTGGCCTACGATTTCAAACACACCGTTTTTGCTTTTGTGCCCAATACGGCCGAGACGGCCTTCATCGGTCTGATGGAAGGGGTGGAACGCGTCCTCAATCGCATCAAACAGGAAAAAATTCTGAAGCTGCAAACAGACGAAAACGGACTGAATACCAAGAAGTTGGAAAAAATATTGGCCATGCGCGTCCGTCAGGAAAAGCTCGTGGTGAAAGATGCCAAAATCCGCACATTCATTGCCGACGACACCCAGCGCTCCGAGTTGGTTTCTTATGTGTATGACGTCACTTACGGATTGGTACAAAATGAGCGCGACACGCTGGTACTACTCGATGACTCCATTGTGCGCGGCACTACCCTCCGCGACAGCATCCTGCAAATAGCGTCTCGTCTTCGTCCCAAAAAGATCATCATCGTATCCTCGGCGCCGCAAATCCGCTACCCCGACTGTTACGGCATAGACATGTCGAAGCTCAAGGAGTTTGTCGCGTTTCAGGCTTTGGTGCAATTGCTCCGCGAGACCGGTCAGGAGCAGGCTCTGCACGACGCGTATGCCCGCTGCAAAGCCGCCGAAAATTTGCCGGCCGATCAGATGCGCAATGAGCTTCAGCCTGTGTACGAACTGTTTACGCAGGAAGAACTCTCGGCAAAAATTGCAGACATCGTCACGCCGGCCAACATCAAACCCAAAGTGGAGGTCATTTTCCAAACGGTGGAGGGCCTGCAGAATGCCTGCCCGGACAACAACGGCGACTGGTACTTTTCAGGAAATTATCCTACCCCCGGCGGCAATCGCGTAGTCAATCGGGCGTTTATGAACTACATGGAAAAAAGGGATGAACGCGCTTATTGAAACACGCGTTCTTTCGTAAATAACTGTCTGATATGAACTCACGTCACGCCTTGCCGGGCATTTCCAAAGGGCTGATTTTCAGCTTTTTTCTTTTGATGCAACTCGGTTTTTGCATTCCGGTTGAGGCGCAGGTATTTATGCAAATAGAGCGCTCCGGCCGCCCCAAGGCGCAACGCATCTACCCCGGCGAAGTCATTCAGTACCGCTATCAGGGGCAATGGTATGCCGGCGAAATTCAGGAGCTCCTTTTCGATGTGAACATGGTAGTTCTCACCCGACACACGGTGCGCCTTTCCGACATTGAGGCACTCCGCTACCAACGCCGTTGGCCCAAACCCGTAGGGAGTCAGATCGCCTTGTTCGGTCTCAGTTGGTCGGCCTGGGCACTCATCGGCACCGCCACCGACAACGAACCCGGCCTCGACTACCGCTGGTCGGATGCTGCCGTTACCGCTACTGCCGTAGGCGCGGGATTGGCCTTGCCTGCGCTCGTAAAAAAATACCGCATCGTAGAAATGGGCAAAAAACGCCGCCTGCGCATTCTGGATCTTAATTTCTGAAACCATGATAAAAAAACTCACCATTCTCTGGGCCTTCACAGCCCTCGCCGCCGGAACGGCAACCGCACAAGACATAGAGCCTGTCAACACGCTGTTCGACACCTCTGCCTGGATTGAACTCGTCACCATTGATCCCGGCATTCAGTTGGATTTGAAGTACGCCACCACCGACAATTTTGTCAAGGAAAAACTGTACGATTGCCCGCGATGCTTCCTCCGCTCAGACGTGGCGATGGCCGTCAGGAACGTACAAAAAGACCTGCGCCGCAAGGGATATGGCCTCAAAATGTTAGACTGCTACCGGCCCCTGCCCATCCAATGGAAACTTTGGAACAAAGTGCCCGACCCGCGCTATGTGGCCGATCCCCGCAAAGGCTCCATGCACAATCGCGGCTCGGCCGTTGACCTCACCCTCGTAGATGCGCAAGGCAAAGAACTCGACATGGGCACGCCCTTCGACTTTTTCGGACAGGAAGCCTACCACGATTACACCAATCTGCCCAAAGAGGTACTGGCCCGCCGCACGCTCCTCAAAGAAACCATGATCAAACACGGCTTCCGCTCTACCCGCACCGAGTGGTGGCATTATTCCTACACCAAACGCAGCTACCCCATTTCCAAAATGGAATGGCCCTGCGACGGGAAAGGCAAATAAGTGAGAATCGAGGCGAACGAGCTACTGTGGTATGTTGTTGAATTACAAACCAAAAACACTACGCTATGTCAAAAAACATCTTTCTGTTACTGGGATTGACGGCCCTGATCGGCCTCAGTTCCTGCGTTTCCAAAAAGAAATTCACCGAGTTGCAAGCCGGCAATGAACGCCTCCAACTCACCTACGAGGAAACCAAACTGCGCTTAGACGAGTGCCTCAGCGCTTCCCGCAACTATCAGGATGAGATACGCCGCAGAGACGTGGAAATCGGCGCCAAAAACAGCGAACTGGAAGCCAAAAGCCGCATGGTGCAACAACTCGAAGGCCAGGTGGACAACCTTCAGCGCACCAACGCAGGCCTGCTCGACCGCATGGCCGACCTCTCCGTCATCAGCAAGGAGGGCGCCGAGAGCATCAAAAAATCACTCGAATCCATCAATGCGCAAACCAAGTACATTCAGGAACTCACCTCCAGTATCCAATCCAAAGACTCGCTCAATCTGGCCTTGGTGATGAACCTCAAACGCTCGCTCAGCGACATCAACGATCAGGACATACAGGTAGAAGTGCGCGGCAGCGTGGTATATGTCTCCATTGCCGATAAACTGCTCTTCAAATCGGGCAGTGCCGAGATCAGTCCCCGCGCCGAAAGCGTGCTGGCCAAGGTAGCCAAGGTCATCAACGACCACAAAGAACTCAATGTCATGGTGGAAGGCCATACCGATAATGTGCCCATCAGCAACTCTTGCGTGGCCGACAACTGGGACCTCAGCGTGAAACGTTCTACCGCCGTCATTCGCGTGTTGCAGGGCAGGCACGGCGTCGCTGCCGACCGCCTCACGGCTGCCGGTCGTTCGGAGTTTGTACCCAAAACCACCAACGCCACCGCCGATGGCCGCAGTACCAACCGCCGCACGGAGATCATCCTGACGCCGAAGCTCGATCAGTTTTTCAAATTGCTCGAAGCAGCCCCGGCAGGAGGGAAGTAAGGAAATTCATTTCTATATCATGGAGGCCCGGCGCATTATATAGCGTTGGGCCTTCGTCATTTTCAGCTATTATGATACGGCTCGTTTCTCAAAATCGTCATGGCGCGGTACAGTTGCTCCAAAAAAAACAAACGCACCATCTGATGGGAAAAAGTCATGGAAGAAAGCGAGAGTTGGTCATTCGCCCGTTCGTACAAGGCATCTGAAAAGCCATACGCGCCGCCGATGAGGAACACCAGGCGCCGCTGCGACTGTTGGAGTTTTTTGTCTAAATAAGTGGCGAAGCCCTCCGAACTGAATGAGCGCCCCCGCTCGTCGAGCAGGATGAGCAGGTCGTCGTCCTTGAGCCTGGAGAGGATGCTCTCGCCCTCTTTGGCCTTCAGTTGTTGCGCCGACAAGTTGCCCGCGCCTTTGATGTCGGGCAGCACCGTCCATTGAAAGGGCAGGTAGTGCTTCAAACGCTTCTCGTACAGCGCCATGCCTTCCTCCAGATAGCGCTCGTTGGTTTTGCCGATGGCCCACAATTCCACTTTCATAGGTGCTGAAGTTCTTCCTGTAAGGTATGGCGTTCGGGGTATGCCTCCCGAATCATGGCCACCAACGGCTCGGCGATGGAGGAGGCGCCTTTGGCGTACAACTGCTCCACCATTTGCCGGATGCGCTGCGAGGGTTTGGGGCCGACGTGTCCGCGCAGGTATTGTTCCAAAACGAGCCGGTAGAGTTCGAGGATGTCGTTCGATTTTTCGGGCAGCAACAGCGGGCCGAATTCTGCCAGCAAATCGGGCGACCTGCACTCTCGCAAATAGGCCAGCAATTCCTCCCGGCGCCCCTCCTCACTCAGCACCCCCGCGATGGCCTGCCGTTTGCGCGGCGAAAAGGGCAACTTGCGCAGGTACTCCAGCACCTCCTCTGCAACGGGCCGGGCCGTCGCCGTGCGCAATGCCTGGTAATATTTGATTTCCAGCGTTTTATAATACCTCGTCCGGGCCAATTGGCTCACCTTGCTCATATCGTTTCGGCGCACGGCATCCAACAGGAGCCGCTCTTCCAATTCGGCGGCAATGTGCGGCGGCGGGTTTCGGCGCAGTCCTTCCTCTGCCAGCATGACCATTTGTTGAAAATCCTCCCTGCCGGCAGCCTGTTGGACGGCAAAGAGCAGCACATCGGGCGCCGAGAGGTAGGTTTCCACCAATTGCCGGGCCTCTATTTCGCGGCCCAGATGCTCCAATCGGTTCAGTTGCAGCAGTACCAGAGCCGAGGGATCGCGGTTTTCGTTGAGGTAGCGGTCTATTTGTGCCGACAACAAGACGCGCAGTTCCTCGTCTTTGTCGGGCGAGGTACACAGCGCGGCCAGCAGTCTGAAAAAAGGGCGGTCTAATTCATTGTTGCGGTACAACAGTTTTTTGCTTTCCTCGGCGGCATAGTTCCACAGCCCGTCGGTCAGATCGGGGGGCGCCTGTGTCATCGGTATGTCGAACAAAACCTGAAATGCCTGCCGGATGGACTCGCGCAGCAGCACCTGGCGTTCGCCTGCTTTGCGCAAGAGTGGCGTCAGTTTTTCGATGATGCTCTGCGCCATGTCGGCAGCATCGGCCCAATGGCGCAACGCTGTGGCCTGCCGCGCCTGAGCGAGCATTTCGTCGGCTACGGAGGCAATTTTGCCTGCTCCCCGGTAGCTGATGCTGTTGTCGGCCTTGCGGGCCATGCCAACGGCGCTGTCCAACAATTCCGAGAACTTGGCCTTGTTGTCCAATGCGGGTACCTCGGAAGCGAATCGGGTTTTGAGCGCAACGGCAAAAGCCCGATTGCTGCGCGCATACTGCCGCACGAAATCGGCGAGATCATCAGGGCGAACATTGTTGAGAATGGACTGCGTGTCCAAGCTGCGGGCCGGGCGTTCTTTTTTTTGAGCGCGGGCGGCCTGTTTTTCGGCTTGTCGGTCGGTCAGCAGACGGCGCAAGGCCAACAAGGCGGCCGCCAGATGGGCGCATTGTTTGTCGGCCCGGAAGGCGGCGCACTCGCAAGAGGCTTGCTGCACTTTAGAGGGACTGATGCGCATTTCTACCTCCCAAGCCGTGCCGTCCTGCACCTCGGTGAGCCACAGGTGTCGCTCGGTTTCCAGCAAATGCCCTACACGGCCCTGTTCCAGCAGCCATTCGCCCTGCACTAAGCAGGATTCATCCAGATGTAATTCGACTTCAGCGAGTGGGAAGTTCATAATCCAAGACAAACAGCAAAGGCGGCGGATTCGTTGTGGAAAGATGAATAAACTTCGCGCCCATTGCAGTCATCAAAGCCTGATTTTCGACAGCGCCCCCAACTCCTCAAAGCTGAGGGTAACTTCCGTTGCGCCGTAAGCATAAGGCATGATTTCGTAAGGAACATAGTAGAGGAATATCCCCTCCTGTGTCAGGCCGTAATTGGCAGGCAGGGTGAATTTAAAAACATCGTCGAACGCAAAACCCTCGTTGAAGGCTTCTGCTTTGGCCTCGCGCACTTTTTTCTCTGCCAAGGCCTGTACTGCGGCCTTGTCGGTCACGAGATCGTCCCAAGTGAGGATTTTGCCCGTCTGCGCCTCGAAGGTACTCAGCGTCATGGTCGGGCTGCCATGCGCCCCGCCTATGTAAGTATTGCCGCTGATGGCGAGGGTGAGGTACTTGCCGTTGTTGAGTTCTACGCCGCTACCCGTCGAGGCTTCAAATGCGCCGGCCATCATAGCAGGTCCGCCGGCCTCTTTTTTAAAGTCATTGTGGATTTTGAAAAAAGCCTTGGCCGCCTCGTCGAGCGTGGCTGACTTGACCTCTCCCTCCGCATTTTCCAAAATAGAGAACAGGTATTGGTTGGTCCAGGCGGTGACAGCGTCCTGAAGGGCTTTTTCACCCTTCGTGACGGTGTGGTACATCAGGTCAATCCGGGCGCAGTCGTAGCGGTCGTCTTCCTCCTTATCGCAATCTGTACCCTGCTGTTGGCGGTATGCCTGTTGCTCCAGTGTGGGCGCCAGCTTGAGCAATTTCGCCGCTTCGACGGCTTCTGCTGCAATGGTTTCCACTTCCTGCCGGGCGCCCATGCCCACTTCGCCCACGAAATTGACGTCAATTTTTTCCGGCATGACGGCCATCTTGGCCAATGAATCCACCAGCATGGCCTTTAGTGTCTGGAAATCGGCTGCCGGTTGGCCGAAAACGGTCATTTCGCCGTTCTGTTTCACGGTGATGATGGCGTCATTCTTGCTGCTTTGGCAAGCTGCCAACAAAAAGAGACCTGCGAAAAGCAGGTAGTTGATGAAGCGCGGTGCTCTCATTGTATGAAAAAGTTTAATGGTGAACGTAGGCATTTCAAAATGCGACCGGCATTCCAAAATCTGGCGGACTTCAGGATGTCATCGCTTTTGCCGCAAATGTAAGCATTGGTTTTGCAAAGACAATAGGCGCTGAGAAATCAGGGGAGGGTGGATGCCCTGCCGTCTATGTTCGCTGCCTCAAACGCCTCCACATTGCTACCACCCGGCGAATCGCCACAGGCGGCAGGAAACCTGGTCGGAGTCCAACGAAGAGGGCCGCTGGCGGAAGTTCGGCTATGATGAAATCATCGCCAGAGACAAGATGTGCTTAGACATCTCGTGGCTAAAGGATAGCTCCTTAGCCGATTTGGACAATCTGCCCGACCCTGACGTTTTAGCCGCCGAAATCATCGAGAATCTGGAGGCAGGATTGGAGCGCTTCAGGGCAGTTTTTGCGGGGTTGAAATCTTCAGCCGTTGGCTAAACTTTCGCATTGCTGAGCCCTGTCAGGTGGAAACAAAGAAGCCCCGTCGCGCTGGCGACGGGGCTTCTTTTTTGTGGTCCCTGCAGTACCATTACCGATGACATGGATTGTCTTTGATTTTTTAAAAATTACTTGTAAATCAATGATTTATGATTTTACAAGAGGCGCATTTTGCCCGCTTTTTAGACGAAAAAGGACATAAATGTTGTACCATTTGTTGTACCATACCCTGTTTTCAAGTATCTTTGTTCCACAAATATACCATTCTTATGGCTACCTTCAAACTAACGCTTCGCACCGGAAGAACCAACAAAGGAGGAAAAGCGCCCATCTATCTGCGCATTACCAAGCATCGTACTCCTAAGCACATCTCGCTGAGTATTTTTGTAGAGCCCAGACATTGGGATCCGGACAAACAACGCCTGAAACCCTCGGCGCCGAATTCATCCCGAGTCAATGCCCTGTTGGCTCAAAAAGTAGCTGAAGCGGAGGGGAAAGCGGTAGAGATGGAAAGAGAAAACAAGCATGTTCGGGCAGGCTCGATCAAAGAGCACCTCATGGGAAAAGATATTCCTGAGTTTTTCGAGTACGCCGGTGAATATATCGAGAGAGAATACCTGCGCAAAGGGCAGATCAGCACTTACAAAAGGTACAGGTCCACCATTGAAAAATTGAGCCAGTACTGCGAAGGCAAAAAACTGTACATGGATCACATGACGGTATCTTTTTTGAAAAAGTATGAAGATCACCTGCGGCACTCGCTGAACAATGCGACCAACACGATCACCAAAGACCTCAAGTCGTTCCGGCGCATCATCAACAGCGCGATTGAAGACGATCTGTTTCCGTTCGACAAAAACCCTTTCCTGCGGTTCAAGCTGTCAACGGAAAAGGCAGAGAAAACCTATCTGACGGAATCGGAACTGAAAGCATTTGCATCGGTGCCTGTAGATGCCGGCAGCAAACGGGAGGTGCATCAGGATATGTTTGTCTTCGCCTGCTATGCGGGCGGAATCCGTATCTCCGATTTGCTGCAGCTTCGATGGAGCAACTTGGTGGATGGCACGCATTTGAGCTTTCAAACGCAAAAAACGAACACCACGATTCCGGTCAAAGTGCCCGACAAAGGTCTTGCCATCATCAAAAAGTACAGGAAGCCCGACAGCCGTCCACAGGATTTCATCTTTCCGCTGTTCGACGCCAAAAAGGACTACTCCGACCCGGTGGAGCTGCTGAGGTCTATTTCCTCGGCCACCGCTTATGCCAACAAGGACATTGCCTACCTCACAGACGCCGCCGGCATCGAAAAAAAGGTGAGTTTTCATACATCCCGACATACTTTTGCTACTTTAGGGCTTCGAAAAGGCATCCGGATCGAGTATGTGTCCAAGCTGATGGGCCATGCCTCCGTGAAGACCACCGAAGTATATGCCAAAATCGTCAATGCCGAATTGGACAAGGCGATGGATGTGTTTAATGACTGAAAAAAATGAGTAATATGAGA
The DNA here is from genome assembly GCA_002344975.1 of Saprospiraceae bacterium UBA2329. Classification (GTDB taxonomy): domain Bacteria; phylum Bacteroidota; class Bacteroidia; order Chitinophagales; family Saprospiraceae; genus UBA2329. Next base: position 66,721 of record DDUV01000051.1, read on the forward strand.
CCTTCCGCAGCAATTAACCTTCTCAGAGAGATTCAAACCATCAGCATTAGGATTGAGTGTAAAATTGACGGGTATGATGATATGAACGGCTTCGATCTATACTTTTGTTCCGTTACGGGTATTAATGATTTAAGATTTAAATTGAACAAAAAAAAGCAAAACGCGGCAATAGAGGCGTACAGTACTTTAATGGAGGACCTTTATCATAAGTTTGAAAAAGGAATTTCTAACTTCTTAGAAGTTGCCACAGGTAATGAGGATATATTAGCGAGGTTAGAGGAACTGAAATCTGAATTTATTGAAGCACAAAGTTTATTTGTCTTCCCGAATGAATACAAGGAATACTTCGAGAATAATAGCTATTATTACAATAAAAATGCTCAAATATACGGCGGACTGCACAACAAAGAAGCCTGGGTATTTGATGCCGATCTTATTTCTCCAATAATCAAAATACAGAAAAACACCTTGGATCGTGCAATAGAATTTATTGACATAAAAATAAAAGTATTATCGAGAGAAACTGGCACTCAGGTATCAAGGCCACGATTGATTTGGAAAGAAAACTCAAATTTATTCTTTATTCTGTTTTCAGTAATGATAAGAGGCGGATATCTTAAAAAGGAAGAAAACAATTCAGACTCTCTTGGGGAAATAGGGCCAATACTTAGAAGTGTATTTAATGTACCTATAACTATAGGCAGCAGGAAAGAATACGAACCCTCTACTTTTAACAAATACTTAGGTACAGGTAAATGGGTTGAAATAGAGGGGAATTCATATGAAGTTCGTAATGGTGAGAAGCTTGGTGAAACCTTTGAAAAGGTCGATCTTTTTCTAAAAGAAATTATTGGTGAGTTAGAAAAGCCGTGAATTTAGTCAAGGCTGGCTTGGGCGTTGTTGCGTGAATCGGAACAGTAGGTCGAGAGTTGTACTTTTGAAGTTGAAAAAAAACAAACAAACAACTTCGACCTATGGCAAAGGTGGCAACAACGAAACAACCGAGCAAATCAGCTGATCAAAAAGGGCAATACCGTGTAACGAACTAGGGCGAGTACAACAAGAGCTTAGTCAACAGAGGCAGTATAACGTTTTGGTTTGGTGAGTACTTGTAAGAGAACTGGTACTATTCCGGCCCCGAACATAGTGGCGGTCAGTTTGTGTATTCAGACGTGTGCATAGTGGGACTGCTGCAAATGAAAGCAGTATTCCGTTTTCAATATCGTCAATTAGAAGGCTTTTCGAGTTCGATTCTGAGCATGATGAAATTAGAATTGCAAGTAGCCCAGCTACAGCCGGATAAGTCGCCGGGTCGGGCAAGTAAACCTTCAATTGTCATTGCCCAAGTCAAATGGACCACTGTACATAGTATTTGATTCAACAGGACTGAAAGTGTATGGGGAAGGAGAGTCCCCGCCTGCCGGCCGGTAAAGTGCGCAAACATGGCATATCGAAGCGTCGCACCTGGCGCAAACTACACTTAGGCGTTGATGAAAAGACGGGGTTGATTCACGCTCGGATACTGACGGAAAATGGCACTGGCGATGGTGATTCACAGTAATTTTCGGAGTTACTGGAGCAGATGGAAAATCAGGTGGATCGGATAAGCGGAGATGGCGCTTATGATACGTGGGAAATATGGTCCTTGCTCAAAGAGAAGGGAATAGAGGGAATCATCTCCCACAGGAGAACGCAGTTTGCTGGCTGGATAAAAAGGTCAGCTCATTGATATTGGGCCTAATGTTTGGTACAATCCCATTGGACAAAAAGAGTGGAAGCAACAAAGCGGTTATCATCGTCGTAGCTTATTCGAAACAGCCATGTTCAGATAAAAGAAGATTTTTGGGGCAGAGCTACGGTCCAGAAAGCTGGAAAATCAGATACGAATAGCATCTACTCACCTTAATCAACTACTTTTTGTTTATAGAATTCGTCTTTTCAGTTATCTTATAAACATTTTGCATTAAAAAGGACGAATAAACATACAACTCCGTGAGTATAAGAGAGGCTCCTATACGTACTTATATATATTAGCAATTGAGGTTACACTTAGTCTTACCGAAAGTTCCCAAATCCAAGACAGCTTAAACCAAGTACAATTATTCTGTAAAACATAAATTTGGTCTAATGGTATGAATATCAATTGTTTAGTATGTTTTGGGGGTGAAAAAATGATTATCTGAGAACTTGAGAAAGTTCTGAGAATATTCCGAAGATTAATATTAGCTGCTATTACCCATACCTTTGCACCGTGTTCAGAAATATTGGCGCCAATGACACCCTGAACCGAATAAATATTTTTTATATTTTATTAAAAAAAACAATATGATCAAAGCGGTTATGTTCTCTCCCGACGAATGGGAAGACATCCAGTCTAAGTTAGACTCCATCCACACCAAACTCGACAACATCCAAAAAAGCCCGGCCTTGCCGGAACATTGGTTGTCGAACCGGGAAGTATCTGAACTCTTAGGAGTCACCAAGCGAACACTTCAACGGTACAGAGATGGCGGTGTGCTTCCTTTTTCCCATATAGGGGGGAAGATTTTCTACAAAGTCAGCGATTTGGTAAGAGTCCTGGACAAAAACTACTGCTCCGACTTTGCCAACGAAGGCAGCAAAAGAGCCTGATCCAACAGGCCAATTACGGGAGCCGGATAATCCGGCAGGACTTATAAAGTCCTTATCGACAAGCATTTATTAGTTTTCCAGTTTCTTCATTTTTTCATCTGCTTCATTCAGCTGCCATCAGTTGAACAGCCTAAAGTATGCCTTTATGTGTCGTTTTCGCAGAGCGCGTTCACCGCCGATAGTTTGTGAACTACCAATTGTTGAGAGGGAGTTTGCTCCCTCTTTTCATTTGTGCCCATTCCTATGTAAATCATTTCTTCACTTCATTCACAAGATCATGCAACTCAGAAAAGCGGAACGCAAACAAGCCCGTATCAAGCTGGCCATTCAAGGCTCTGCCGGTTCGGGTAAAACCTACGGCGCCCTGTTGATTGCCTCCGGATTGTTAGGGGGCGATTGGCGAAAAATAGCTGTCATAGATACGGAAAATTCGAGCGCCGACCTCTACGCGCATCTCGGCCCGTACAATGTGCTGTCTTTGGGGCCTCCTTTCAGTCCGGAGCGCTACATCAAAGCCATTGAAAGCTGTGAAGCGGCGGGTATGGAGGTCATTGTCATAGACAGCATCAGCCATTGCTGGGATTACCTCCTGGAATACCACGGCAATCTCCAAGGCAATTCTTTCACCAACTGGAACAAGGTGACGCCGCGCCAAAAAGCTTTTGTGGACAAAATCCTCCACTCCAAAGCGCACGTCATTGCCACCATGCGCGTCAAGCAGGATTATGTCCTGAATCAAAAAGACGGCAAGGTTGTCCCGGAAAAGGTCGGACTCAAAGCCGTACAACGCGACGGCATGGACTACGAGTTTACCACCGTTTTCGACCTCGATCTCCACCACAATTGTAAGGCTTCCAAAGATCGAACCGGCTTGTTCATGGACCAGCCCGAGTTCACCATTACCGCCGAAACCGGCAGTGAAATCCTGAATTGGTGCGCCTCCGGCACCTCTTTGGACGCCATGCGCAAGGCCATCCTGTTGTGCGACAACATGGACGAACTGACCGCGCTGTACCATTCCTACACCGACTATTACGAGCATCTCGACCAGGACTTCAAAGCACAAAAGCAGAACATCATTTCCAAACATTCACTCAACGCAGTCATCCATCCATTATGAGCCAAGTCATCACTTTGCCGGCATTGCCGCAACCTATTGCCATTGCCGAGGGCGTCATTCACGGCGCAGGAACCAATTTTATCGAAGCGAATACACAGCTTCTGGATATTTCCGATCTGAGGGAACGCCACCTCATTCCCGTGTTTGTCAAGGACAATCAGCCGACCATCAGCCAGATTGATTTTATTGACACCACCTGGGATGTTGCACAGTCCATTTTTGGCCCGACCTCCCTGCCGCCCGTCATTCGAGTGAGCCATCCCATTAAAAACAGGATTCCGGAAGCGCGCCACAAGGCCGCCGACGATCTGGAGGAATGGGAAAAGACCATCTATTACGAGCGGATGGCTTTTATCGCCGAGTTTCCCTCCATTGCCTGGCGTGTCAACGGCAAGGAATTGACGCTGACCGTGGGCGGCATCAAAGCGTACAATTTGGACAATCTCAAGCATTACAGCACTTCCGGCACCCAGCATTTCAAGGTGTTTATTGGATTCAAAGTCACTGTTTGTACCAATTTGTGCGTGTGGACGGATGGTTTTTCCTGCAATTGGCAGGTGAGAAGCCTCAAGGAATTAGGCATTCGCATCCGCGACCTGTTTGAAACCTTCCAGGCCGACAAACAAAGCCAACTGATGACGTTGATGGACGATTACCACCTCAACGAGCGGCAGTTTGCCCAAATCCTGGGGCGGGCCAGAATGTACCACGCCCTTCCGCCACGCATGCGCAGGGAGATTCCGGAACTGCTGATTCCCGACAGCCATGTGAGTACGATCGCACAGGAGTACTATGAAGACAAGCATTTCTGTCGCTTGAATGACGGCAGCATCAGTCTGTGGAATTTCTACAATCTGCTCACATCGGCCGGCAAGCGATCGTACATAGATGCCTTTTTGGAGCGAAATGTCAATGCCGGACAGTTCACCATGCATTTGGCAGAAGCGATCAGTGGCGGTACACAAAGCTGGTACCTGAGCTGAGTTCTTTCCCTGTAGTCCCTGCCTGAGCGGCAACCCCAATAGCCCGGTCAACGATCGTTGCCGGGCTTTTTTATTGGCGGCAAGTCCACTCATGGCAGGGATTTTCATTTCAAAATACCATTCCACACATGGCACATCATCAATTAAGAGAGATTCGGATACAGTACAGCCTGCCCGATCCGCAACCACCCAAAACAAAGGTGACCAACAGCGAGGAGGCCTATCGGCTACTGCTCGATGACTGGAACATGGATGTCATTGATTGTCAGGAAGAGTTCAAAATACTGATGCTCAATCGAGCACATGAAGTGCTGGGTATCTATCCCCAATCCAAAGGGGGCCTTACCGGGACAGCGGTAGATGTGAAGCTCATTTTTTCCGTAGCCCTCAAATGTCTGGCCAGTACAATCATCCTGGCGCACAATCATCCGACGGGAGGATTAGAGCCTTCCCATGCAGACATCGTACTGACCAAAAAGCTCCAACAGGCAGGCAAACTGCTCGACATCATCGTGGCGGATCACTTGATCGTGACTCGCCAGGGCTACTACTCTTTTGCCGATCAAGGCACGATGTAACCTTTTTCTCTCGCTTAAAAAATCCACGCAACATGGTAATGACTCCTTCCAGCCGAAGGACTACCCGTCGTAGTCCCGGCAATACCAACAAACACCATTTCCATCTTCCCGCTCCGATGTGGTGGCTGATCGCGCTGCTGCTTTTAGCCGCTTTAGTCACCAAACTTCCTTTCATCGAGCAGGACGAGGCCGGTCAAATCAAGCTGGCCGAATGGCGCATCCTCAAATTGAACAAAGAACTCGACGATTTGAACTCTGCCGAACAATATGCCCTGCTGGCCAAAAGAACCGGGTATTTCCCCTGTTTCAGTTGTCCCGATGCCGAACGCATCCGGCTCCAACGAGGACAAGTGTGGAAATACGGCGCCACGACCAAAGGCGAATGGGGCCGCTACTCGAAAACCTTGCAGCGCAAAAACTTGCTGTATGTGATTCAATTTACCGGAACTTTGGAGCAATGTCTGATGGAAGAGAAGCGAAAAATTTATAACTATGCACTGTTGCCGGAGAACCTGCAACGTCCGGTACCGCTGATGCGTCCGCCGGGCAACAAGCGGGATTTCTGAACAACACAAAACGATCAAAACTATGGAAGATCAATCCTTTGAAATCAGTGGCGTTCTCCACGAACAAGTAGCCGACAAACTTCCCATCGTAGAGCTGGAAGACTGGCTCAACCTGCATTTTGCGCTCTCCTCCTACGGTTCGGGCGTGCAACACATCTTTTTACTTTTTATGGCGGTACCTCAAGAGGAAAGCAAGCTGCACAACGACATCCGCTACGACTCCGAAACAGCGCTCCTGCAAATCAGTCTGCGCCTGCCCTACGAGCCGCTGTTGGACAGCACGCCCGCCAAGGCACGCCTCCTGATGCTGGAGTCCTTCCTCGCGGCGCTGGAATCTATGGTACCGGAATTGGAAATCGAGGGTTTTGACTGGGAGGAGTTGTTGGGGGATTTGAGAGGGGCGCTGGAGTGAAGGCGCGTGAACGGACGCATTTCTATGGCATTGGTCGTGGGGTGCGTCCGTTTTTATATGGCTGCGCAATAAATTGATATTTAGGTAGCTATACTTGAAAATTTATTGACACTCAAATTTAATTTGGAGGTTATCGAATTGATACATGATAGGTGTAAAAACAGACTACATATTTGATATATATATTTGTTGTTTTGATGATGGCCGTCATTGCGAATGGCTTGTCATTAGCTATAACTTGCGAACACTTGGGTGGAATGATATTTTTGATTTGCTTCTGCCAATGGCGGTGGCATAACCCCATCCAAAGAAAACAGAGAGGTTCAACGCACAATTCCGATTCAAGTCGCGGAATTCCAAGTATTCAAAACGGTACCCTTTTGATCATTTAAAGCATGCTGTAAACCATGTATGGGTAGTTATTGCCTACATGGACTCGATTCAGACAAGCGGAGCTATCATTTCTTCGTAGGGCAAGGGTAAAAGTTAAGGTTATGCAAAAGGGGCATCAAAATACTATTTCTTCAGGAAGAACTGAAAGGTCCGGAGAAACATCCAATGCCCGTTCACAAGAGCAGTCCTCTAAGTCTATTGCCATCGACATTCCGCAAATCTCTCTCCCCAAAGGCGGTGGCGCCATCAAAGGCATTGACGAGAAGTTTCAAGTAAATGCTGCCAATGGGACAGCTTCCCTCAGTTTGCCTCTACCTTTTTCACCAGGGCGCAATGGATTCATGCCGGCGATCTCATTGGGTTACAACTCTGGCGCCGGCAACGGCATTTTCGGACTCGGCTGGGACTTGAGTTTCCCTTCCATTCTGCGAAAAACGGATAAGCGCCTGCCTCGTTACCGCGACACCGAGGAAAGCGACATCTTTATGTTTTCGGGGGTAGAGGATTTGGTGCCGTTTTTAACGGTGGACGATGGACGGTGGACGGTGGACGAAAAAACTGTTAGCGGCTACTTCATCAGACGTTACCGCCCGCGTATCGAAGGCGGATTTTCCAAAATTGAAAGAATAACGCATCCAACCCACGGCATGTGGTGGAAAGTGACCACCCGTGATAACATCGCCACGTTTTTTGGCAAAAGTCCCGAATACCGCATCGCAGACCCTGCTGATGAAAATCGCGTTTTTCAATGGCTGCCCGAATTGAGTTTCGACGACAAGGGCAATTGCGTCTTGTATGAATTTAAGGAAGAAGACGGCGCAGGGTATGGCGATGCACTATACGATAAAAATCGTTTCGGGGACGATGGCATGTTGAAATTTACAAACCGATACCTCAAACGCGTCTATTACTGCCCCAATGCTCCGTTTTTGCCGTTCAAACCATATTTGCTTGAGGGACAACCCGTACCCGTTGACGTCCGATATTACACGCCTAACCCAAGCGGAAGCGACGATTTTTTAATGGAATTGGTGCTGGATTACGGCGAACACGGCGATTTGCCTACTAATGCACAGGGAACGACCTCCGTGAACTACGCAGAAATCAATCCCTGGCCCATTCGCCACGATGCTTTTTCTACCTATCGCAGCGGTTTTGAAATTCGTACTGCGCGACTTTGCCGTCGAGTGTTGATGTTTCACCACTTTGAGGAGCTGGGAGATGAACCCTGCTTAGTGCGTTCGCTGGATATGCAATACCGCGATTGGGATTTGTTATCAGAACCGGAAGAAGGTAAAAAAATGGAGGCAACCTATCTGGTCTACGCCATCCAACGCAGTTACGTCAGGGAAAACGACAACAGTTATCGGTTCAAAAGCCTGCCTCCCCTTGAATTTGAATATCAGGAACTGTGCTGGAGCAGGGTAATCCACAGCGTCGCCCCGGAAGATGCAGCCAACGCCCCGGTTGGACTCAGTTCTGGCTACCAATGGGTGGACCTCTACAACGAAGGTATCGCCGGGATCCTCACAGAGCAAGGCAATGGTTGGTTTTATAAGGAGAACCTGGGAGATGGGCATTTTACCCTTGCGAAACCCGTCATTCCCAAGCCTTCTTTCCTCGGATTGTCAAACGGTGTTTTGCAAATACAAGACCTCGCAGCGGATGGCCGTAAACAAGTGGTGGTTAATAGTCGGGGCTTAAACGGCTATTTTGAGTTGACGGATGAAAACAACTGGGAATCCTTCCAAGCCTTTGCACAAATCCCCAACCTCAATCTTCGCGATCCCAATACCCGCCTGCTCGACCTCAATGGCGACGGACAACCGGAGATTGTTGTCACCGAAGAGAACGTCTTTACCTGGTATGCTTCCGCCGGCACGCTGGGGTATGATGCGCCCGAACTGGCGCCCAAACCCTACGACGAGGAACAAGGCCCGGCCATTGTGTTTGCCGACAGCACCCAGAGCATTTTTTTGGCCGATATGAGCGGCGATGGACTCACCGATATTGTGCGCATCCGCAACGGAAACGTGTGCTACTGGCCCAACCTCGGTTACGGCCGCTTTGGGGCAAAGGTAAGCATGGATCAGTCGCCCTGGTTCGACCACCCCGATCAGTTCAACCCCGCCTACCTGCAATTGGCCGACATCAGCGGAACTGGAGCCACTGACATCATTTATTTGGGTAAGAATCAGTTTCTCGCCTGGCTCAACCTGAGCGGCAATGCCTGGAGCAAGCCTTGCGACATTAGTCCGTTCCCCGATACTGCCCAGCCCAATGCCGTGACGGTGACCGACCTGCTGGGCAACGGCACTTCCTGCATCGTGTGGTCCTCGCCTCTGCCCGCCCATGCGCGTGAGCCGCTGCGCTACATTGATCTGATGAGCGGTCAAAAACCGCATATCCTGAAGAGTTACCGCAACAATTTCGGCAAAAAAGTGGAGTGGACCTACAAAAGCTCCACACACTATTACCTCGAAGACAAAAAAGCCGGTAAACCCTGGATCACCAAATTGCCCTTCCCGGTGCAGGTGGTGAGCAAAGTGACGGTGACCGACCAGTGGCGTAAATCCACCTTTGCCAATACCTATAGTTACCACCACGGCTACTACGACCACACCGAGCGCGAGTTTCGCGGTTTCGGGCGGGTGGAACAGGTAGACGTAGAGGATTTTGGGAAATTTGTGGAGGGCAATATTGACAGTCCTTACATCACCGACGATAAAACACTGTATCAACCGCCAGTGAAAACCGTCACCTGGTTCCACACCGGCGCCTTTCTGGGACGCGAGCGCATTTTATCGCAGTTCCGGGAGGAGTATTTCCAGCCGAAAATCGAAGATTTTACGGAACTGGAACTGCCCGAACCGGCCATTGAAGCCGAAAACCTCACTGCCGACGAATGGCGCGAAGCCCTGCGTGCCTGCAAAGGCATGACCCTGCGACAGGAAGTGTACGAGTTGGATGTGGATGCCCTGCAGCAAGGTGAGCAGCGCCCGGTGAAGCTCTTTTCCACGGCTTTTCACAATTGCTGGATTCGTTGCCTGCAGCCCAAAGGGACAAACCAACACGCGGTGTTTTTGGTGGGCGAAAGCGAGGCGATCACTTACCAATACGAATTGGATTTGCGCGCTTCTGCAAGCGAATCAGAGGGCGACCCCAAGGTTTTAGACCCTCGTATTGCACATACCCTGAATTTGAAGTTTGATGCTTATGGTCAGCCTTTGCAGTCGGTGGCGGTGGCGTATCCAAGGATAGCCACATATGAAACAGATGATAAACTGATCACAGAAAAAGCCAAAGCGCTGATCCGGGAAATACAAGGAGAAACGCATATTGCCTATACTGAAAATCGCTACACTGATGGAATAGATGGAGAAGGCTATCGCTTGCCCATACCTTGTGAGGTGTTGACGTGTGAATTGACGGGATTCAAGTCCGGCGAAAAGTCACCTTACTTTAGCTTGAAAGATTTCCTGTATTTCCGATTGAGCAAAATACATCAGCCTGTACCTCCTGATGGAGCGCCTGATCCATTTCTGGCTGTGATAGATTCGGGCTACCACGAACGCCCTGATCCATCGAAAGAGAAAGAACAAAAACGTCTCGTTGAGCACGTCCGTATCTTGTATTTTTCAGAAGACTTACAAACTCCACTTTCACTTCGTGATTCAGGCTCATTAGCCTTACCTTACGAAACCTACAAATTGGCCCTGACCAATGATCTGCTGAGCGCCATTCTGGGCGAAAAGTTGCCTTCATTACAAGCAGCAGATGAAGTTTATGGCGACATGCTCAAACGGGTTCTGGGCGAAGGCGGCTACCGCCAATTTGATGACGAACCGGGACTTTGGTGGGTTCGCTCGGGTATTGCCGGTTTTGCCAAGGATGCTTCCGACCATTTTTACCTGCCCGAGTGCTACACCGATCCTTTCGGCAATGTGACCACACTGACTTTTGATAAGTACGATTTGTACATTAGAGAAAGTACTGACCCGGCAAAAAATACCGTATCGGTCACAAACTTCGATTTCCGGGTGCTGGCGCCCTTAGAAATGCAGGACATCAACGAAAACAGGAGCGAAGTTTATTTCGATACGCTGGGCATGCCCGCAGCGGTAGCCGTGAAGGGAAAAGGCACAGAAGGCGATAATCTGGAAGGTGTTTGTTCAGAAATAAGCGATGCCGACCTGATTGATTTTTTCATGGGCGAATACGATCCGGATAAAGCCCGGGCTTTTCTGGGCAACGCCACAGCCCGTCACCTCTATTATTTTGGCGATGAAAGCCACCCCGCCTGTGCCGCCGGATTGGTACGGGAAAAACACGTAGCGCAACTGGCAGAGGGAGAAATTAGCCCCTTGCAAGCCGCCTTTGAATACAGCGACGGCATGGGCGCCGTACTGGTGAAAAAAATACAGGCCGAACCGGAAAATAGCGCTGAACCACTGCGATGGATTGCCACTGGCAAAACCGTTTTAAACAACAAGGGCAAAGCCGTCAAGCAATACGAACCCTACTTCAGTACTGATGAGAACGAGGCGCCGAATCATCGCTTTGAAGAGCCACATGAACAAGGCGTAACGCCCATCCTTTACTACGACGCTCCCGGCCGCCAGGTACGGGTAGAAATGCCCGACGGCACCCTCAGCCGGGTGGAGTTTTCACCCTGGTTTACCCGTGCTTTTGATGCCAATGATACGATACTGGAAAGTCGCTGGCTACAAGAAATAGGTAAAATACCCTCCGATTGGGAATATGAAAAGGAACTGTCACCGAATGTGGATGCCCAGAAACGCGCCGCTTTTTTGGCAATACTCCACGCCAATACCCCCACCGAAACCCATTTGGACAGCCTTGGTCGTGAAGTACTGGCCATCGCCCACAACTACTTCCGCCGACCGTTGAACAATCACTTTGAAAAAACCGAAGAAAAATACTTGACCTACACCCACCTCGACACCGAAGGCAAAGCCCTCTGGATACAGGATGCGCGAGGCAATATCGTCATGCGCTACACTTTACCCGCTGCAGCAGAAGCCGATCCGCTGCAAGATTTTTGCCCTGCCTACGATCTGGCAGGCAACCTGCTCTACCAACACAGCATGGACGCCGGCGACCGCTGGATGCTGCCCGACACGGCAGGGCAACCCCTCTACGCTTGGGATGTGAACGACCATTGGGAGAATGGCGAAGCCATAGAGGAGCGGCGCATTTACCACAACACTTACGACGAGTTGCGCCGACCAAAGGAACAATACCTGCGCATAAACGACAACCCCTTGCAACTACTCATCGAACAAACCATATACGGGGAAAAAGGCCCGGACAATGCCGTCGGAAGAAACCTGCGCGGGCAAATCTGGCGGCACTACGACCCCGGCGGCCTGATCACCAACCAACGTTTTGATTTTAAAGGTAACCTGCTGGAAATACAAAGGCAAATGCCTTCGGATTACAAGGCCAATATCGTGGACTGGAGCATGGCTCAATTGGAAACGGAAGTTTATACACTGATAACCGAATACGATGCGCTCAATCGCATGAGCAAGTTGTACAATTGGCATCGGGATAAAACTGAAGCCGCCGTTTATGAGCCTAAATACAGCGAAAGGGGCGTGTTGTTAAGTGAAGATTTGACCATCAAGGGTCAGAAAACCACTGTTGTCAAAGACATTACGTATGATGCCAAGGGACAACGCCTGCGTATGCGCTACGGCAATGGCACAACAACCTGTTACCATTACGATCCACAAACATTCAGGCTGATACAATTGAGAACAACCAAATACAACACAGACGCTTGTGAACGCCTGGCAAAAAGCAATTTGAATGACCTCAATGTTTACCAAAATTTATTTTACACCTACGACCCGGTTGGCAATATCACTGAAATCTACGACGATGCGTACAAACCCGTATTTTTCAAAGGACAAAAAGTGTTGCCGCAAAACACTTACGAATACGATGCCCTTTACCAATTGATTAGCGCAACAGGCAGAGAACATTATAAGCTGCCTGCACCAACACAGCGCGATTTCGATTGGCCGCCACAACAATTTGATATCAGTGATGAAACCCTGCGCGGATATACCGAGCAATACCAATATGACGGAGTAGGTAATATTTTAAAAATGCAGCATATTGCCAATGGCGGCTCGTGGACGCGTAACTATCAATATGCTACCGATAGCAATCGCCTCATTGCGACCGAAATGGGCAGCAGCTTAAGCTACCCCACTTACAGCGATACGCCCACTTTGGCAGACCATTACACTTATGATGTACATGGCAGCATGACGCATATCGGCAATGCAAGTGCCAACCTCATTACCTGGGATTACCGAGATATGATCCAACAATACGATTTGGGCGGTGGTGGATTTGCTTATTATCAATACAGCAGCGACAAACAGCGCAGCCGGAAAGTGATAGAAAAACAAGGCAACATCAAAGAAGAACGCTTATACCTGGGTGGCATGGAACGCTATCGCCGTTGGCGCAATGGTGATACCAACCCGGAAGAAGAAATTGAAACATATCATGTTTTTGAAGGCGAACAGCGCATTTTGATGGTAGAAGATGTGATAAAAACGCCTCCCGACGGTATAAACAAGGAAGGAGTACTTTTCTGCTACCAATACAGCAACCATTTGGGTTCTTCCTGTGTGGAGATGGATCAAGATGCAGAGATTATATCTTATGAGGAATACCACCCGTATGGGACTACGGCTTATCATTCCATGAATAAGGATATTCAGGCGGCGGCCAAGCGGTACCGATATACGGGAATGGAGCGGGATGAGGAGACGGGGTTGGCGTATCATACGGCAAGGTATTATTTGGCGTGGTTGGGTAGGTGGGGAAGTTGTGATCCGAAATTTATGGTTGATGGAGTAAATATTTTTGTATATGCAAATAATAGTCCAACAAAGAAAATGGACATAGACGGGACAAATTGCAACCCAGAAAATCAATCTTGCCCAAATCCTATTATCCCTACTCTAAGGGAAGACCTGCTTCAACAATCTTTACAGGAAGGGGATAGAGAATGGAATAGTAATTTAGAACTAACTGTTCGGGAGGAATTAGAGCAAAAATCCTTACCAGAAGGTGTAAGAGATTGGCAAGGGCAACAACGTGTTGTTTTTATCGGAACTTCTCCCCAATCTGGAGACCATTCAACCCCTAGTAGCACTCATTTTACAGACGTTGCTATTGATTTTTTAACTCAAGAACAGCAAACAATAAATAAAGCAAATCGAGGAGATATAATCACCTTGATTGTATCAAGTAAACTAGATCCACAAGGAAAAAGAATCTTGAAAAATCTTCAAAATGATAGAAAAGGAATTTTTCGAGGCATTAAAATAGATATAATAGAGATACCTTCAGGAGATGAGGAAGGATTAAAAAGAGTAATTAATAGATTAGGCAATATTAGAAGAGTTTATTTTTTCGGACACGGGGATGTAAATTGGGGACCACTTTTTGAATATGGCCCAATTGCGCTATCTTTCAAAGCAAATAGGTTTAATGCAAACAATGTGGTGTTCAGAGCAGAACAATTTACATTTAATGCGAATGCACTGTTTTTAACTTGTAATTCCTTTAAATATGCCATGTCCTTTACTGAAGCTACGGGAGTTTCTTCAATTGGAATACAAGGAACTACAAAATACGAATCAAATCGACTGGTTGCAGCTCGTTTAACAGACAATTCACCTAATTGGGATGCTATTATATGGCAATTTAGGAGGAAAATATGGGAATATATACCACCAATTGATAATAATTGGGATTCGCAAAGTTCAATAAGAGAAGTTTTTTTTCAACTTTCACGTGAGGTTGTACAAAATCGCACTTTATGGAAACGCTCTGGAACTAATTAAGGCAATTTATAACCACTATGTGGGACTTTACTAAAAAAAGCCCCCTGCTGTTCAAAAGTGTTCGTCAAAAATAACTAAAAATCAATGTGTACACGCAGCGCCCCCAAGTCAGCACATGACTCTACTACTCGGCAATAGTGCCCGAAAGCAATAAGAAAAAGTCAATACCATGAAAAACGCAATAAGGAAAAATAAAAATAAACAATGACCACACAACAAATATCCGAACAAGTCCGCCAACTCATCCTCGAAGGAGAGCTGGACGATGCCGCCAATGCCTTGGTGCAGTTCTTCGACAAGGAATGGATGAGCCGTGGCGACAAGGAGCAGGTGCAACTGTACAACCAGGCGCTCTACCAGCTCTCGCAACTGAACGAACTGAAGCATCAGGTCTTTGCGGGCATCATCAGCAATGAAGATGCGGATCTGAAGCGGAATAAGATAAGGGCGGTGTTGCTGGAGGTGAGTGAGGCGCTTGAAACATTTGATCCCACGCGGCCCCAATCCCCGGCTCCGGCGCCTCCAAGCGAGGAGGAGGGATTGCGTCACAAGCGCCGTATCGCCATCATCCTGATACTGGGCATTCCACTGAGCATCATGGTGGTGATGCTGGTTTTCGGAGTACAAATGTGTAATTATGTGAAGAACAATATACTACCTACAGAAGAAATCACTCAGCAACAGCCGATAACCAGAGAACAACCTGTGACGCCGACTGCTGAAGATGCTTTCCGCGGCTCCCGCTCGGACGAACCGGAGATGACCGGCTGTTTCGTCAGAACCCGCATGATGACTGGTCTGCTCATGGAGCCCGAAGTGATGGGGCAGCCCTTTATGGAACTGCCCGACAATACCGAATACAAAGTACTCGAAGTGAAAAAGAAGACTTGGGCGAGGACAACCCAGTACTTCTTCAAAATCAAACATGAACGCTACGAAGGCTGGGTGAGGCAGGTGGAGCTGGAGTTTGTGAGTCCGGAGTGTTTGAGGTAACCAGCCACATGAACCTTTCACCATTCACCGATAAATAATTCAGTCATGCAATTTTCCACCAAATATCTCCGCCCCGGCCAAACAAATTTTCAAGTTTGGCAACTGCAGCAACTGCTTCAGCAAAAAGGCTATGCTATTCAGGATTCCCCCGGCAAATTCGGAGAAACCACCGCGACGGCCATCCGGGCTTTTCAGGAAGCCCATCAACTGCCTGCGACGGGTAAAATAGATGCCGCTACAGCTGCGCTATTGGACAAGCAATGGCCGGAGGCTGTCCTGTCGGAAACGGCGGGATTCACCATCCAAGGCAAACTTACCCATGCAGAGAACAAACAGCCTTTGGCTGGCTATACAGTGGAGATATGGGAAAAGGATAAACAGCGAGACGACTTGCTGGGACGCCTCACCACTACCGACAGCGGCGCCTACCGGCTGGCGTTTTACGGCCATCACTTTATGGACAATCCACAGGATTTTCCACCGCAAGTTTTCTTTCGGGTGCTTGATGCTGACGGCATGTTGTTGCTGAATACCCGCGAGGAGACTCAGCAACTGCTACCTGGTAAACATACGATCCATCTCTCAGTAGATCCCGAAGCCACAGATCAGGCGCCATTATTCCGCGTTTATGGTCGATTGACCGGCGATCGCGCTACTCCTGCAGAAGGTTTACTCATCAGAGCGTACGACCGACAATTGGGTGGGCAACTGTACCTCTTGGGCGAAGCGAGGACACAGGCAGATGGCTCATACTCCATCTGGTACAATCCGGAGCAACTGCCTGCCGGCAAACAGCAGGCCGATCTGGTGCTGACGGTCCACCACAATCCTCAGGAACCTGCTATTTTTCAATCCGACATGGTGGCAGATGCCGAACCTGTGCAGCAATTCGACATCGCCCTCCCCATGGGGGCATACCGCGGCAAATCCGAATACGAACGCATCACAGAAGGTCTGAAGCGGCAGTTCCCCGCCTTCGAATTCACTTCTACGCTTCAACCCAAAACCGGTGCGCCTGTCAAACCGCTCTCGCTCCCCCTTTCGCAGGATGTACAACTTCTGTCCCGCAAGATGAAACGTCCGAAGCAGGAACTCGATCATTTTTTTCGGGCTGCACAACTGGCCCAAACCCAAGGGATTGCACCGGAAATATGCTACGGCTTGTGCCGGCAAGGCAAACCCGCAGATTTGAAAGAATACGCCCACGAAGACGTAGAAAGCCTGACCCGTGTGCTACGCAAGGCGGTTGCGGACAATCAGATCAAAGCAGACATACAGAAGCTGCCGGAAATCGCGGAGGCAATGGTGGATAAGGCGATTGATTTGGTGTATGACAAGAATCATGCTTTTACCCGCCTTGTACGTATGGAAGGATATGCCTCCAAACAGCGCTTGCCGGAGAAAAAATTGTCTGATTTCATTCGCTTGTACGTTAAAACGAAAGATAAATCGCCCGTTTTTTGGAGTCAATTACCAGAGAAACTTCAAATCTCCGTTGAAGCAACTGAAAATCTGAAATTCACACTTCAACTGAATGACATCACACGAGCGCACCTGCCGCTGATTACCGCCATTCAGCGAAAAGGCAAACGTTCGCTTCGCAGCCTGGTGGGTTTCAACTGGCAAGCATTGGTGGACGATAAACAAATCGGCGTGCCATCCGGGATTGAGGGAGATACGTCTCCAGTGCAGATGGCTACATACATCCGCATGCTGGAGGAAGCCGTAGAACGTGCATACCCGACCGCGGTCTTTGCCGACTACCTTAAGAAAAACGGTAACGGCTTACCCGGCCAAGCCGACCTGAACAGGTTTTTCAAACAGTTCCCGGATTACGATTTTCGCAATAGCCATATCCGGCGTTTTGTGAGGGAACAGGAGCCTGTGATAGACCAGATCGGCCTGAAGGACAAAGACGATTGCATAGCCCGACTGTTCCAGTTGCAGCGACTTTTTAATATCACCCCGGAAACCCGGAAGTTTGAAACCATCCCGCTTTTACTGCAGCATCGCATTGATTCTGCGCACAACGTCAAGCGTATGGGCCGAAGCGCTTTTGTGCGCGATTATGTTTTGTGGCGAAGCGACGGGCCTGCTGAGGAAACCCAAAAGGTGGCCCGGGAAATTTACCGCCGGGCCAGTCGTATCGCCATGGGTACCCTGGCGGTTTATGGCAAGTATGGGCAGGCATTCAACAATATTTCCATGTACGGGCTCCCTGCTTTGACTCCACCCAAAACAAATGGGCAGACAATTGGCATTAGTAATTTGCCTAACCAATCGAAAGCCATTGTACCCGAATGGGAAGAATTATTCGGCGCCCTTGATTACTGGCAATGCTCCGAAGGTCAATCAGCATACAGCCCGGCAGCGTATTTGGCAGATTTATTGATTTTTCTGGAGAATGCTTCGCCTGGAGGCGCGGCAAGAGCCATATTGGAAGAACGCAGACCCGATATATTTAACTTGTTGTTGAATGGGGAGAATGCATTTACGGAGATACCCTATATTGATCTTGTAATTGAAGTTACTGAGGGAGCCGTTTTTAATCTGACAGTACCTTGGGGATCTAGAATATATGATCCAAATCAATCAATTGCAGATGGGCTGCTAAAGGGTGAAATAGTAAAAGAGTTCAGAGAGGTCATTGCTAATGCATCTGGAGTTGATCTTCAAGCTAACGCAGTTGTTAAAAAGGATAGTGAAAGACCTAATATTTGGCGTATCGTTGATGCGAACCAGGTGGTGAAAGTGATCCAGGAAGACAATTCTTTCTGCTTTCGCTCTTATATGCAAACCACATCCACGGGAAGCGGTTCATCGCAAGTCACTCCCAATGTATATGTATATGAAAAACTGAGGGAAGAGGAAGAGAACTATCCATGGAACCTGCCCTTTGACTTATGGGGAGAATCGGCTCGTGTGTATTTGAATTACCTCGGCGTACCACGCTATCGCCTGATGGAGCTTTTCAGGAAACCGGAAAGCGAATGTGATAATTTTGAGATAGCAATAGAATATCTCGGCATGTCGCAAAAGGAAGGGGAACTAATCACCTCTATAACGGAACATCAAGTGCATGGTACAGGCTCTATGCGTCCATTTGAAAATGGAGTGCCATCAGGTATTAAGGTAGACGATTTTTTGGTCAAAATGAATTTATCTTACGATGAGTTGATAAAATTGTTGAAAACCAATTTTATTAACCCTCCTGGTCGAAATATTGCTATACAATATGCGACTGTGAATGAACGTGAGATGCCGGACCTCTCTATGGCTACATTTTCAAGAATGCCCCTACTGGCGGCCCGTTTACTTCAATGTTTTAAACGTCTTCATGAGCGCCTTCCTTGGTCTATAGTTGAGTTAGATAAGGTAATTCATTTATACGAAAGCCCAGTATTGACTGAAGAGTTATTGATCAATATTGCCTTTATCCGACGAATTCAGGAATTATTTAAAGTGCCCGTACTAACCCTGATGTCTTGGTGGACTGCTTTGGACACTCTTGAATATGAAGGGGAGGTTTCGCTGTACGACCAATTATTCCTGTTGCCGCTCCAAAAAAATGCACAGGTACAAGCAAAAGTGAGAGAGGCATTTGCTAAAGCGAAAGAGAATAAACCAATAGCTTCCCTCCTCGCATTGGACATAGAGGCGAATATTGACAATAAGCCCTATCTCTACCTTCCAACAATTCAAGGTGTGTTGGGGATCAGCCTAGAAGATCTCCTCGACATAATCGGGCGTGAAGAAACTTTTCTGGAAAAAAGTGAAGATAAAAAGCCATTGCTCAGCTTGAATAACCTTTCCTATTTGTATGCCATTGCCACATTCTGTAAAGCTACAGGGCTAAAAATCAGAGAATATTATGTCTTGCAACAGTTTACAGGCAATGGGCCGGAGCACTTGCCGGCTCCAATTAACAAGCCGAACATACCAGTTCGCATTACACCAAAAGACACCTACGAATTCCTCAAACAACTGGACTTCCTGCGTCAGTCTAAAATATCCATTGAAGAATTGGGCTACTACCTGCGCCATCAAATAGAGCCGCGTTCTACATTGCCGCCAATGGATAAAACCATTCAGGTATTCCTGACAGAAGTGCAGACAGAAGCCAAGAAAATTCTCGCAGAAAATAATCCGGCGCCGGTTTCAGCGGAAGAGGCCCTACAAACAGAACTGAAGCTGTGTCGAAACCTGTTTCATAGCCCGGCAGGAGAATTAGATTTGACATCACTGCTGAATATTGTATTGGGAAAATCGAACCTGCCGTTTGCCGAACAAGAGGCTCAACTCAACAGATACCCTCAACTCTTCCCGATACCGGAGTCCCATTATGCATTGGTGGATAGAGGATTGTTGAGAGGTAAGGACGAACGCAGAAGATATGTATTAGAACAGTTGCCTTTAGCAAAAGATGACCTTGAAGGCTATCTAAAAACACTGCCTTTAGATGATAGCGAATTTGCGATTTGTGAAACGATCATTTGGGGGATAGAGGATTCTTCCTTGCCATATCCTGATAGGGAACGATTTATCCGGAGTTATTCAGCAGATTCCCTTGAAAAACCAAAAGCTATTTTCAGCAGCGGAGAAGAAGCCTGTGCCAGATTGGTTGATCGAGGCTGGCTCCTAAGTATCCCTGAACGGGTATTATTTATGTTCAAACAATGGGGAAGCCCGCTGGTTTCTGAACAACCTGACATTTTCCCAGACGAGCGACAAGAAGAAGACTATTTACAAAAGCTTCAAAAAAGACTGGCTCAATTTCAATGGCAACATAAAACCGATCAGGATATCTGTTTCAAAATTATTATTAAAAAAAGCAGGCTTTCCTACCAACAACAACATGAATTTATAAAAAGGTACGACAAAATCGTATTCTGGGACAGCCAGTTAGCCTGTGAGAAATTGGTTGATCGTGGCTTGCTTTCCAATGACTCACCTGAAAAACGGGAGAAATTTGTGAGCGAGCAATGGCCGTTTGGCATGCACCCCGAACCAAACATCTCGCTTTGGGAAAAACTCAAAAAAATTATACCCATCAAAAAGGGCGGACTTGAAAAATGTGTAGCCATTATCGAAGGTTCAAGCCGAATCGATTTTAGATTACAGGAAGCCTATATACGCCGCAATCCGGAGGTATTTACCCGACCAGATAAGGCTGTGTATAAACTGATAAATCGCGGTTTATTGACCTCCCTCGATGCAAGGGTAAATTGTGTGAATATTTTTTCAGTTGATCCCAGCCAAAGACAGGCACTGGATAACGTACTCTGCGCCTTGCAAAATAAACTCAGAGAATTATTCGGAAATACAGGCACTGAGTATGAGGATAAGGCTCAGCAGGCACTGAGTATTGTCGCCGGTACCAGCGAACTATCGGAAGATGAAAAAGAGACGTTTATTCACGACAATTTCGGTCTTTTTATGGATGCGACGGAAGCCAGGTCCAGGTTCATTGATACCGACTCGGCATCTGGCAATTTCTTCCAAGACGTCCATTTCCTTTGGCGTATTCTGCTGTTGAAACCATATCTGATCAAGAAGTTTTCGGAAACTTTCGATCTCCCCCCCGCGGCCACTCAACCCTTGTTGGAAAAATACATCACCATACCTTACAACAGTTACCGAATAAACAAAGTATTTGATGATCAGGATTACGCGGCGCTATGGAATCGGCACCATGCAAAACGCCCGGACGCCGATATGTACCACTTGGACTTGGAAACAATTATTTGCGATAGTGCGCCGGCCCAGCAGAAAGAATATTATTTGAACTTCGGATCGGCTCCCGGGAAAAAGCAATTCTTTCCATTGCAGCCATCCACCATTACCCTTGAGGTAGGTCAAACTGCGCGTTTGGAAACCAGGGCTCGCTTTTACCGCAATCTCAATATTTCACTCTGGAGCACGCCGGAACACTCTGGTTCTGAAGAAATGGGCGCTTACAGCTTGCGCGCAAAAGGAACAATATCCCGCGACACGGAGATAATACTGAATAAAAATGGAGAATACAAGGTAAAGGGAACCTACAAGCCCTTGCGCAAGGCCTTGAATGTGTTTCTGGACCCTGTTTTCCTGCTCAATAACCATAGCCCACTTGATGCTCCGCAGGAATACAACGCAAACATGACGGTGTACCGCCTGCTGCATAAAATAGCATTTTTTTACAAACAACTGTCCATGCGACACGAAGACGTTCCGTACGTCTTTGAAAATGGCCCTGCGCTGGGTTGGCTGGATTTAGCGGCGCTTCCTGCTGCATTTGACGGAGCTTCCACTCCAAATGGCGTCCAATGGGCCAACTTCAGGAAATTGGCACAGGTGTATCAGGTTCAGAAATACATCAATCGCTATCGCTCCGACCGCTTCTACCTGATAGATTGGCTCAGTGCTTATTACCAGGCCAGTCAGGCCACTGGCGAGACTGCCGAGGCGAATAAAGCCGCTTTGCTAAAACAGTTGCAGCAAGCCTTGGATTGGAACGAGCAAGACCTGAAATTCCTCTTTTCCTCCGCCGGGTTAAATATTACTACCGTATTTGATGGCGCCTTTTTAGCGCCTGTTCAGGCTTGTTTCGACCTGCTTACCCGTCTGGGTGGAAGCGCTTCGGACATCGCCGGGTTAAAAGAGCCTTTGTTGAATAGTCGGCAGGCTCAATTGGTCAAAGATCTTGCCCGCTCGCGTTATTCGGATGACCAATGGAAAAAAGTGGAAGAGGAACTGGAGAACCCCCTCCGGGAAAAAAGACGGGATGCCCTGGTAACCTACCTGCTGGCCTTTAGTGGTGACGAAAGACGCAAACAGGTCGAAGATCTCTATGAATACTACCTCATCGACCCGCTCATGAGTGCCTGTTTCAAAACCTCCCGCATCAAGCAGGCCATCTCTTCGGTGCAGTTGTTCGTGCAGCGCATCCTGATGAACCTGGAAGCCGGAGATACTGCCAACCTGACCATTGTTGCAGATGAAGCTGAAGAATGGAACTGGCGCAAGTACTACCGCCTCTGGGAAGCCAACCGCAAGGTATTCCTTTACCCGGAAAACTGGATCGAGCCCGAATTACGCGACGACAAATCGCCCTTCTTTAAAGAACTGGAAGACGAACTTTTGCAGGATGAAGTCACCCAGGAATCTGTTGAAAGATTATACATGAATTACCTCTACAAACTTAATGAGGTGGCGCGACTGGATGTCCGGGCGGAGTGCTATGATGATGAGAAGAAGGAACTGCACGTGTTTGCACGCACGTTTGGTGAGGCGCCGGTGTATTATTACCGGAAATGGGATGAATGCAGCGGAATTTGGACGGCTTGGGAGCGGGTAGACTTGGATATTGAGGGGGATCATTTGGTGCCGGTGGTGTATAATGGTAGGTTGATGTTGTTTTGGCCAGTGTTTAAGGGTAAAAAAGACAATGAAATTGAAATAATAAAATATATCCCTGATGACAACGGCAATGAGAGATTGGTACGATACAATCCTGATTATTATGAAATTCAAATTATATGGAGTTATCGTTCTTCATTAAAATGGATTGCCAATAATATAATTAAAGACAAAGTAAATATTAATGAATTTATACAAAATATTAAAAATTCTACTGGATCAGTATATGAATTATCGGAAATTTATAGTATATTATTTGACAAAAGAAAATATTTTATTTCATATGAAAAGTTGGGAAATGGTTCTTTATTGATAAAAATACAATTCCATTGGATTTGTAATCACCATACTGGCCTTCATTTCGCTAATTTTATTTTTAAAGATTTGAATTCGAAGCCAGAATTATTAAAAATTATGGAACCTAAGATGGAGTTACAACTAGTAGCTAACGATATGGTACTAGAAGACAATAGAATGATTAAAAATGTACAAGATGCAGATTGCAGTTTGGAAATATTTGATTATTTACTTACAGACAATCAACCGCTACCTTCAGTCATTAAACTTTTATTAACTAGATGTAACCCTAATTCAATTGTTTTTTCAATTCAAAAAGAATATTATAATTTGGGAATTTATTTTGCGAGTGTACCTTTTTTTGTGGAAACACCATTTGGATCATATTTTGTCAATGCACAAATAACAGATTTTTATAAAGACTATGCCGGATTTGGAAAAATATACAACAAAACATTCAAATTTCATATTTTTTATCATCCATACGGATCTCTACTTGTACAACGATTTAACCAAGAAAAATTAGACGGCTTACTGAAATCCAATGCCTTTATTTCCAGATGTGAGATTGTTGATGAAAATTCCGCGAGTAAAAGATTTTGTTTCGACAATTATTACCCAACCTATAACAACCAAAGCGTATATTTTAGGTCATTGATATGTGATAAGCGAAAACTTAATCCTGAAGTTCCTGATAGCTGTCATTTTGAAATTATTCACGATGGCTGTAAACACATATCTATTTCTAATAAAATGAGAGAAAGAGATCAATGGGATATTGAAAACATAGAAGGCTGGTATCCAAGTAGATTTGAGAAATATTTTTTAATTAGGTTGCTAGAGGATTCAGAATCTCCAAATGTAATTTTAGGTGAAATCAGAGTAACAATAAAAGGTTCATTGGTAATAGCAACGGTTAAGAATTTAGCTAATGATGAAACTCGGGATATTATACTAACTGATGACTATCAGAATATTGTCTTTAATAGTTTGAAATCAGAATATCGTCTTCAGTTAAAAAAAGGTATTTATTTGAATGGCCAAGTCACGGGCCCATTCCCGATTGAAAATATCGATTTCTCCCCATCAGGTGCTTATAGCCTCTACAACTGGGAACTCTTCTTTCACATTCCCTTTATGACTGCCTGCCGCCTCTCGCAAAACCAGAAGTTTGAAGAGGCGCAAAAATGGTTTCATTACATTTTTGATCCCACCTGTACGGATACCACAAATATCCAACCGGGAGAATTGGAAACAAAGCCTTTTCTGCGGTTCTGGAAGATCAAGCCATTTGTAGAAGCATACTATGACGAGCAGGTAAAAAAGGACATTGAAAATCTATTAACCGGCGACCCTGATCTGGCAGCCCATCTCGAAGCCTGGGAAGACGACCCCTACAATCCGCACCTGATCGCCCGTTTCCGGGTATCAGCATACATGAAATCCGTGGTGATGAGGTATTTGGATAATCTCATTGCGTGGGGGGATCAATTGTTCCGTCGCGATACTATCGAGTCCATCAATGAAGCCACCCAACTGTATATTCTGGCAGCAAGGCTCCTGGGTCGCAAGCCGGAGGAAGTAGCGAAACAACAGGAGGCCTACCGTACTTTTTCAGATTTGGAAGATCGTTTGCATTTTGATGTGATGGTTCCATTACAGTACCCAGGCAATAGTCAAAATGATTACAGTGATAAAGATGTAAATTTAGTCACCCTCTCCTACTTCTGCCTGCCCAACAACCCCAAAATGCTGGAGTATTGGGCTACGGTAGCGGATCGGTTATTCAAAATACGCAACTGCATGAACATCGAAGGGGTGGTGCGCAAGTTGGCGCTCTACGAACCGCCGATTGATCCGGCATTGCTGGTACGGGCTGCTGCGGCAGGTATTGACCTTGGCAGTGTATTGAATGATATGTATGTTCCATTGCCCCATTACCGTTTCCAGTACATGCTCCAAAAAGCGCTGGAATTGTGCAATGAGGTTAAGTCGCTGGGTGGCGCCCTGCTCTCCGCGCTGGAGAAAAAAGATGCAGAGCAATTGAGCATTTTACGTTCGCGACATGAAATCGAAATGCTCACGGCTATCAAAAGCCTGAAAAAAGCACAGATTGAAGAAGCTGCTTTAGCCGTCGAGGGCTTGGACAAAGCATTGGAACAGGTAGAACTGGCTATCACTTTCAACAAAAATAAATTAGATATCTCTTCCCTGCCGGCTGTTGGCCAAATCCCGGATGCCAAGCCCAAACTGCTTGACGAAGAGAAAAAGCAAATCGAAAAATTGCAAAAAGCACATATCAATGAGACAAATGCGGCCGGGTTTGAATTCCTTGCCACAGTTTATAGCGCATATCCAGACATTCAAATTGGATCTTCGGGGCTGGGGCCACACTCAACATTTTCAATCGGGGGATCATTATTTTCTACGGCAGCAAGGGCAAAATCAGCATTTGAGAAAATAGGGGCAGAATTGCAGGCTTACCAGGCCAATAGCGCACGAATTATGGCCGACCACAAAAGAAGCGGTGAAAATTTTTCCTTCGAATTGGCTAAAGTGATAGAGGAAAAAGAACAAATAATCAAGCAAAAAGCCGGGGCGGAAATAAAATTAAGCATTGCAGAAAAAGAACTGGAAAATCACGAACTTCAAATCGCCCAAGCAGAAGAGGTAGAAGCCTTCTTGAAAGACAAATACACCAATGCCCAGCTCTACAACTGGATGATAGGCCAGACTTCCGGCCTCTACTTCCAGGCTTACCAAATGGCCTACGACATCGCCAAACAGGCAGAAAAAGCCTTCCGGCACGAACTGGGGCTGGAAGATAAGGATACCAATTTCATCCAATTTGGCTACTGGGACAGCCTCAAAAAAGGCCTATTGGCAGGCGAAAAACTGCACCACGACCTTCGGCGTATGGAAATGGCATATTTGGAGAAAAACAAACGGGAGTTCGAACTCAGCAAACACATCTCCCTTGCTCTGCTCAATCCCTATGCCTTGCTACGACTACGTGAAACGGGCGAATGTTACATTGACATCCCCGAAATCCTGTTCGACCTGGATCATCCGGGGCAGTATCTACGCCGCATCAAATCGGTCAGCCTGACGATTCCTTGTGTGGCTGGGCCATACACCAGCGTGAGCGCCAAGTTAACTTTGCTCAGCAACGAACTGCGCCGCAAGCCCAATATGGAAGACCCCAAGCAAAGATCGTACATCGGCATCCAATCCATCGCCACCTCCCACGCCCAGAACGACTCCGGCCTGTTCGAACTCAACTTCCGCGACGAACGCTACCTGCCCTTTGAAGGCGCCGGCGTCATCAGTTCCTGGCGGTTGGAGTTGCCCACCGAATTCCGGCAGTTCGACTACAATACCATTTCGGACGTGATCATCCACATGAACTACACCGCCCGCGACGGCGGCGATGCCTTAAAAAACCAGGTCAACACCGAAATCACCAACGCCGTCAATACCTGGCTGACAGACTTGAAAGAGAACGAGCAGCCTCTGGCACAACTGATCAGTTTGAAGGATATGTTCCCTCAAGAATGGAATCAACTGTTGAAGGCTGGGGCGACAACGCTGAACTTATCTCACAATCACTTCCCCATGATGATGCGGGAGCGGGTATTGACCATTAATGGGGTGAAATTCTTCCTTGAGCCGGAGGGGGCGACGGCAAGCTATCCGGAGACGATTACCTTGAATGGGCTCTCGCCTGTTACTGAAAAAGACTTCAATTCTGCTGGCTTCAAGGATTCCAACCTGGGCCTGGCGGAGTTTACAGAATTGAACGATCCGCTCATCACCCCTGCCGGCGATACCAAAATCTGGAGTGCCGGTATTAACACTGCCCTTACTCAAAATGCATTCCGCAATATGTATATGCTCATTGAGTATAAGGTGTAGGTGACTGAATAAACGAGTGGATTATGAAAAATTCATTTCAACACGAAGTAGGTGCATGAACCGGGGAAAGCAAATCGAGAAGTTCCCTTTCTCACAAGATCATCTATATCAACCACATCACTCCCAAAATCAAACATCATGCAAGCCAAATTCCTATCCGCTAACAACAAATACCACTTCGCTTGGTGGGACGCTCAGGAAGTAAGCGCAGGTACGCCTCATGATCACGCCGCCAAAAGACCGCGTCAGCCTTTTACCATAGTGCCTTTTGAGAAGAAGACGCTAAATGTCAATGATCTCTTCTGTATTTCCTCCAACGACACCCTGCACTTTGCCTGGTATCTCGAACCGGATTCAAAGAAGTTCGACAGCTGTGCCAGCTACCTGTGGGTATGTGCCGGTCCATCTACAGCATTGGGCGCCAAGCGAAACTGGTATCCATCTGTGCTGCCTAGGGAGGCACGCCGGGACAACCTGCTGTTCATCACCAGCAATAACAAGGCGCATTTTGCCTGGTATCAAAAGGGCGATGCACTTTGGGTAGGAAAAGGCAGCAGCGACAATCTGGCAAAAGAAAAAGCCGTTCGCTGCTCGCTGCCGCCAGATGCAAAGGTGGGCTTTATCCTCTTTATGTCCACCAACGATCAGCACCATTTTGCTTTCCTGAAAAATGGGACCTACCTCGTGGGGAGCAGTGAAAAATTAGCGCACAGCCCTCAGGGAGTGTACGATTTGGAAGAACTGAAGGATATAATGAAAGTGTAAGAATCTTAGCCTCCACTCATGTAGCTATATTTTTTCAAGGGCATTCGCATGCACTTGGCAACTTGATGAGGGAAAGAGCCTGAATGAATTCATTTGGGAGTGACGAGACTTGGCTTGCTGAGAAGAAACAAGAAGTTTGACAATCACCAAATAATCAAATACCATGGAAACATCTGAAAAAACAATCGTTAAGGAAGTCCCTGCTATAAAAACATTCGAGGGCTACCTGTTTGCAAAACTGAATGCCATAGGTTCAAAATCCGAAGGACCGAGCTATTACTTACAACAACATGATGGTAAAGAAATTCCTGTTGTGAAAAGAGTAGCTCCTTGGATGAAGTACCCTTTGCTGCACGCCTGTGTAGGACAAAAAGTGGCCTTGTTGGGTAAGATGACTAAAGTGGCCGTAGCCGAAAAAAGTGGCATCCATTGTGGGTATGTGCTCAACCTCGTCGAACCTCTCGTGATGGGACTGGATATTGACTTGAAGGAAGACACGCTTTGGATAAACAAGATGCCCGGCCCAGCCATGGAGTACCCGCCCCAAATGAAGAGCATCAAAATTAAACTGTCGGTCACATGGCCATTCCGTAGCATTTGGCATGGAGAATGTCCCAGCTCGCAACTATTCGACTTTGGTATCGAAAACCCAGAGGGAAAGACGATCTGGCGATGGGGTCAATGTATGATGTTTAAGCCGGAGCCTACCAAAGTGCAGATCCCTGGAGCTTCTCCGAAGTCGGTAACCGCACCCTGGCAATACTTTGAAGACGCCATCACCGTGGAAGGGCTTTACGTCGCTAAAGCGGAGTTTATCGCTTCGGGACAAGTGATCCGGAAGCCGTTTTGGGTGAAGTTTCCGCAGTGATAATGCGCCATCGGTACCTGAGTCGGGAGGAGCCTGCGATGCCACCAGCAATCTGATCAAACAAAAACCATCATCATGGAAACAAATCATGAAGTAATCAACGCATGGGCAGAAATGATCGGCGCAATAGCCTGGCCTTTGGTTGTCCTCGTGCTGTTTCCGTTTTTGCTCAAGCTGCTCCATAGCTGGGTCGTTGGCTATGGGAAAGAAATCGCCTTCAGCAGCGGAAAAATATCGCTGGTTGTAAAACCCACAGAGGCTTCACGCCCGCCGGCCAATGCAACACCGGAGGAGAAAGCCCTACGGGCAGGTGAAGTTCAAAACATCGAGGCTTCTCCCGGCAAAGCGCTTCCTGCAGACTACTTTTTCCTGAACCATACCTCTTTTCTGCGACCGGATAAACAGGAGGAATTTCAAAAAAGGACGGGCATTGCACGCAAGCACTATGACATTCAGCTCATAGTTGACTCCTACTATCGCGATGCCTTGCAGCGCATAGAGTATGTGGAATATCTGCTGCACAGAGCTTACCCACATCCGGTGCAATACCGTCGCAGCGCCAAAGACCACTTTATGCTCAAAGAGTTGGCTAATGGAGAATATGTCGCGCTTGCAAAGGTATTTCTGAAAGATGCCAAAGAGCCGCTGGTGCTGCAACGGTATATTTCGCTATGGGAAAGTGGTCCTCGTTTGGATAATAAGGTCGAGCATTGAGGGAGTTTGTCTAACACACTTAGTAGTAAGGGAAGACAGGAAGCGGCAGGTGCTATGGTCCGCTTTGTTGAGTCGAGGACATCGGGCAATGAGCCGGAGAGTGGTTGTCACATACGTGTATATTTGATGACCTGATCGCCAAGCCCGGAATGATAGCGCCTGTAATAGAGCAGCTCCCCATAAATAAGCGATATTCAGGCATTTTTTTGTCAAAAGAACGATCGTTGGCGCCCACATCCCAAAATCATCTTATCTTGCAGTCTCATGTTGCCATATTGACCCTGGCAATACATTTTTCACCCGACCATTCTGCGAAAGAACACCTCACTAACCGTTCACCATGTGTGCTGTGGCGTAGCATTTGTATGCGTTCCGGCGAAGGTTCAGGTATGTGGAGTACATTTGGTGATAAGATCATAACATGCGTTTTATTCACTTTTAAAACCAATAGTCTTATGCGTATCATTACTATGTTCCTCGGCATTTGTTTGACAGTCCTGACGTTTTCGTCCTTACAAGCCCAAAAACTCATCGCCCTGCACCACGAGGGGGCGGTTTCGTACTTTACCGAACTAAGCGCCGCATACAATTCCTCAGTGAGCGGTGATACGCTCTATTTGCCGGGGGGGAGCTTTGGGGGATTAAGCCTGCAAAAATCATTGACCTTAATAGGCGTAGGGCATCATCCGGATAGCACTGCGGCGACGGGAGCGACGATTCTTTCATATTTGCATTTGTATTCTAGTGCTAGTAATAGTTTGATTACAGGGATTTATTTCATAAGCAGCATTGAATCATATGAGAGTTTGTCAAATATTACAATATCCAGATGCTATTTAAATCAAGGAATATACCTTGGAAATGGTGAAAAATCTAACTGGATAATTTCTGAGAACTGGATAGGAGTTTACCCCTATCCCAATGGTAGTTATTCAATTTGGCTCCAAAGTGGAAGTGCAAGTAACTTCTTTGTGTCAAATAACGTAATCCGACGTATAATTGCTGTTTCATATTCGGCAATTAGCAATAATATTTTTCTTGATAATGCATTTGTTTCTACAACCAATTCTATCATCAGCAACAATATTTTCTCCACAAACTACCAAAATCAAGCCGGAAGCAGCCAATGGTTCAACAACGTGAACTCAGGTATCAACGGCGGTCCAAACATCAGCGGTAATACCGGCTCCAGCAACTACCTCGATAACTTAGCGTTGGAATCAATATTTGTCAACTATTCGCCCAGCAATACTTTTTACCAAAATGATTTCCACGTAGTAAATTCCGCCTATCTGGGAAATGACGGCATGCCTGTGGGAATCTACGGAGGGGCTTTCCCCTGGAAGGACGGCAGCCTGCCGTTCACGCCTCATATCCGGTCAAAAACCATAGGCGCTACCACCAATCCGGACGGCACACTGAACATCAACATCACGGTAAAGGCACAGGGCAATTAGAGCAGCAAGACATGAACAACATGATCTGATGATCGCAACGCTGCATCCTGATTTTAAACTCCTTTGCCATGTTGAAGCCAATCCAAACCTTAGCGCTCTCCACCCTCAGCCTGCTGATGTGCCTGCTACCGGCAGGCGCCGCTGCGGAATACTTGGTCTTTCCGGTTGAGCGATATATTTCTTTGAATACTGCCCAGTTGGTCGCCTACGAATACTGGTTCGACTACACCGGGCAGCCGGTCTTTGTTCCAATCAGTCCGACCGAGGAATTGCAACTCGGTATGGACTTACCTACAACCGACCTTACAGCGGGCTTGCATACGCTGCACATCCGCTTTCTGGACGATCAAGGGGCCTGGAGCAGTGTACTGAGCCAGTTCTTCGTCAAAACGCCTCCTGAGCAAGCCGGGGAACGACAGATTGTAGCTTATGAGTATTGGTTTGATAATGCTGCTGCATCGGCAGTAGAAGTACCGGTAAGTCCGGCAGCTGAGATAACTGTATTGAATCATCTTCCTACTACCGGTCTCAACGATGGCCTGCATATCCTGCACCTGCGATTTAGAGATGACATCGGGCAATGGAGCGGTGTATTGAGCCAATTCTTCGTCAAAACGCCTCCTGA
>DDUV01000020.1:0-55846 GCA_002344975.1 Saprospiraceae bacterium UBA2329
ATTTGCGGCAAAACTACGATGTAAGGGGCGATAAAAAAATAAAGTGATCATTTTCGCCAAAGGATTAGATAAGTAAACGTTTCATTTTAAGTGTCTTATCTAATCCTTTGGCCTAAAGAAAATGAACATTTATTTTTGCCCCACTACTAAGAGCGGTGAAAAAAGTCATTCTCAGGCTGCTGTCTTTGATGTAAATTTGCGATCAGGTAATTTACAGTCGCCTGCTAAAAGCTGTGAGCCGCGAGTCTGGTTTTCCAAAAGACAAGGTATTCGTTTTCAATCGTAAGTTTTGAAACCTTCCTGAATGGAAAATCTAATTATTCAACGAATAAACAAACTCGTACCACGCCGGGGGCGTGGTCATAGCTCGCAGCTTGAGATAGTTATGTGATCAGATTTATATCATCCTGACCAATGCCCAACCAAGCCAATCAAGGCCGCATAGACTTTCTCGTTGAGGAAGGCGTGGCCCGTATCCGATTTTACCATCCCGCCCACAACTCCATGCCCGGTTATTTGCTCTCGGAGTTGACGCAAGCCATTGAACAAGCCGGAAATAACGACGCTGTTCGGGTACTCGTACTCGAAAGTGAGGGAGATCGCACCTTTTGCGCGGGCGCCAGTTTTGACGAATTGGCCGCCATCGAGGATTTTGAAACCGGCAAGCGCTTCTTTCTGGGCTTTGCCAATGTCATCAACGCCATGCGCCGCTGCCCCAAATTCATCATCGGCAGGGTGCAGGGCAAAGCCATCGGCGGCGGGGTAGGACTGGCTTCCGCTACGGACTACTGCTTCGCTACCGAGGCCGCCGCAGTGAAACTCAGCGAACTGGCAGTCGGAATAGGTCCTTTTGTAGTCGGCCCGGCGGTAGAACGCAAAGTGGGAAAAGCGGCTTTTGCCCAATTGGCCATCCATGCAACCGAATGGCAAACCGCCCAATGGGCCAAGGAAAAAGGTTTGTTTCAGGAGGTTTTTTCCGACATTGCCGCGATGGACGCGCACATTGACCAACTTTGTAAACGCCTCGCCGCATCACATCCCGAAGCCATGTGCCGCCTCAAATCTGTTTTTTGGGAAGACGCCGCCCATTGGGATCAGTTGCTCGACGAACGCGCTGCCGTCAGCGGGCAATTGGTGCTGTCCGGCTACGCCAAAAATGCCATTCAGGCGTTCAAACAAAAAAGCTGATATGAATCCGAACGAAATACTCAAAAAGCATTTTTTGGCAACGGTGGACGAACAACTCGCATCGGGCGAACCGCCGCAAACCGCCGAAACCATGCAACGCCTGCAATCCGACGGCTACAGCGAAAAGAACGCTCGTTTGCTCGTGGCCCAATGTGTGGCGCTGGAGTATGTGCAATCCATCGAAACCGATCTTCCTTTTGATTATGAGCGATTTGTCAGAAATCTGTCGAATCTGCCGGCCCAACCTGTGGTGTGACGAGCGGCGCACAGTTGGTCGTCTTTACCGTTTAAAACCAAATAAAACCATGATGACTGCTGCCCAAACCAATACCAAAGTCCTGACCAAAGCCTTCCGCCTCATGGCTACCGCCTACTGGATGGCTCAGGTGTATGAAGAAAACTTCAAATTCGCTTCCAAATACGTTCACGCCACCTCGCGCGGCCACGAGGCGGTTCAGTTGGCTACTGCCTTCCACCTGCGCCCACAGGATTTTGCCTATCCTTATTACCGGGATGAAGCCATGCTGCTCGGCATCGGGATGCGCCCTTACGACCTGATGCTCCAACTCATGGCCAAACGCGAGGACCCATTCTCCGGCGGCCGTACTTACTACGTTCATCCCAGCCTCCGCGATGCCGACAAACCCCAAATCCCACACCAGTCTTCGGCCACCGGTATGCAGGCCATTCCGGCCACCGGAGCAGCTATGGGCCTGTGGTACAAAGCCTCCCACCAAATGGCCGATTGGAAACCGGCAGATGCGCCCATTGTGTTGTGCTCTTTCGGCGATGCCAGCATCACGGAAGGCGAAGTGGCCGAGGCTTTCCAAATGGCGGCGCTCAAACAACTGCCTATATTATATATGGTGCAAGACAATGGCTGGGACATTTCCGCCAATGCCGCCGAAACCCGCGCTCAAAATGCCGCCGAATACGCACGGGGCTTTCATGGCATCGAAACCCGCAGCATAGACGGCAGCGATTTCGCGCAGTGCTATGAGGTCATCGGCGAGGTGGTGGAAACCATCCGTCGCGAACGCCGCCCCTTCCTCATTCACGCATCCGTACCCCTGCTCAATCACCACACCTCCGGCGTGCGCAAAGAGTGGTACCGCGACGATCTGGAGGCACATCAATTGCGCGATCCCTACCCGCTGCTCCGCCGGCTCATGCTGGAAGAAGGCTGGTCGGAGGCCGATTTGCAGCAAATCGAAGCCGAGGCCGAGGCATTGGTCAGAGCCGATTTCGCCGCCGCCCGCCAGGCCGAAGACCCGCGCCCCGAAGACTTGTTTACGCACGATTTTGCCCCTACTCCCGTCACCGAAGAGCGCGGCGAACGCGAACCAGAGGGCAACGAACCCAAAGTAATGGTGGACTGTGCGCTCTTCGCCCTCGAAGAACTGCTCGAACAGCATCCCGAATGTCTTATCTATGGTCAGGATGTGGGCGCCAGGCTGGGCGGCGTTTTCCGCGAGTGTGCCACGCTGGCCCAAAAATTCGGCAGTCATCGAGTTTTCAACACGCCCATCATGGAGGCATTCATCATCGGCAGCACGGCAGGCATGTCGGCGGCGGGCCTGCGCCCGATTGTGGAAGTGCAGTTTGCCGATTACATCTGGCCGGGCCTCAATCAGTTGTTCACCGAGCTGAGCCGCAGTTGCTACCTTTCCAACGGAAAGTGGCCCGTGTCGGCCATCTTGCGGGTACCCATCGGCGCTTACGGCAGCGGCGGCCCGTACCACTCCTCCAGCGTCGAGTCGGTGGTGACCAATATCCGGGGTATCAAAATAGCTTACCCCAGCAATGGCGCCGACCTCAAAGGTCTGCTCAAAGCTGCCTGGTACGATCCCAATCCGGTGGTTATTTTTGAACACAAAGGACTGTACTGGAGCAAAGTGCCCGGCACCGAAACCGCCCGAACCATCGAACCCTCCGCCGATTATGTGGTGCCTTTCGGCAAAGCCCGCATGGCATTGCAGGCCGACGCTGCGCGTATAGAAGCCGGCGAAGGCTTGCTCGTTGTTTGTTACGGCATGGGCGTGCATTGGGCGCTCCACGCTGCTGCCAATTTCGCCGGGCGCATTTCCGTCCTCGATCTGCGGAGCCTGTACCCATTAGACACAGACATGATTTTTGAGCAGTCCCAACGGCATGGCCGCGTCCTGGTCATCACAGAAGAGCCAGTAAACAATACCTTCGCCCAAAGCATCGCCGCCCGCATCCAGGAGCATTGCTTCGAATACCTCGACGCTCCGGTGCGCACCATTGGCGCCGAAAACCTGCCCGCCATACCGCTCAACGAAACGCTGGAAAAAACCATGCTGCTCTCCTCCCACAAAGTAGCCGATGCCATAGAGCGTTTGCTGACATATTAAATTTGTTT
Source organism: Saprospiraceae bacterium UBA2329 (assembly GCA_002344975.1). Taxonomy (GTDB): domain Bacteria; phylum Bacteroidota; class Bacteroidia; order Chitinophagales; family Saprospiraceae; genus UBA2329. The sequence continues at coordinate 3,572 of DDUV01000020.1, forward strand.
TTGGGCGTGCCGGCTACTCTTACAAAAACTCAGGTAGCCGTCGGGTGCCTCCGTCACTTCGCCTATCGGCTGCGTTACCCTCGGCCCCCTCACGCAAAGGGTTTCCTGCTATTGAAGAGCTGTATCCATATTCAGGTAGTCGTCTCAAATGTTTACGCACAAGTTGATTCTATGTGCTCATAATTTATTTATTTTCAATATTTTATACTTTTTTTTGGACTTGTATCGCCGCCATGCTGCCTGACCCCGTTTTATGAAATTGTATTTTTATTAAAAAAAATGTTTTAAAAAATTGCTTTTAAAAACAAAAGCATGTATATTTGCATTGTAATCGCAAGAATAAAACTTCCGACACAATGGAAATTCAAGTTCTCATCAGCAAAAAAGGCACCAAAGTAGTCATCGCCACGCAGCTTCACCAGGCATTGGAGCTGCCGCATCAGCACTATCCGGTCAATGTGCGCAAGTGGATCAAAGATGCTTACAGCTTTCAGGACGGCATCCGTCGCCCCATCGCCATGAAAGATTATGGCGTGCGCAAATGGAAAGACAATCCAATCGTGGAGGATTATTACCTCACCGTAGAATTAGCCAAACATATTGCCCTGCATTCCCGCAGCCGGGTGAAAATGGACATCGCCCGCCAATTAGCCGCACATGACGATACACAGGAGCGCGAAGGTATGTTGAGCAAAGAGCAGGTACTGGCCGTACTCGATCTGACCAAAGCAATGGGCTTGGTTTCGTGTCAGGATGCCTGCGAACGTCGGCATCTGGAAACGTATGAAGAGCGCAACGGCGGCCGGTCCACCGACTGGTGGCAATATCGCTCGGAAGTGATGGGGTACTCTGTGGAGGAATTGCGCCAACGGCTCAGCCTCAGCGGGCAAAAAGTAGCCGGAAAGAATCGCCGCCAACTGTTGATGCAATTGGACAAACACGAAATCGTGCGCTCGGCGGTGATAGACCTTTTTATGTCTATGGGTAAATCAGAATCGTATGCCCGTACACTGGGAGACTTGGCCAAAGTTTTTGCTCAGGAAATGAATGTCGAAATTTATGATGATCGCACCAATGAACCTGTGCTTCCGCTGGGGCCTTCCATCAATCCTGCGGTCGTAAATGAAGTAAAGGCCGGAAAACGGGAGGCCGTGCTTGCCTGTTGGTAATATGTACCTCACACCGTCAGGTGCGAAGCCGGGCGCTGCTAACCACCGCGCCATGGCGCGGGTGCCGAAGGCTATGCGCAAAACTTGGCTGCGCAAGGTATAACCCCTCTTTGCCTGATATTATAATCCATTCAAGAGCTTGCTTCCGGCAACGGATAGCAGGCTCTTGTTTTATTGTAAAAAATAAGCCTCAAGGTCACATTTGCCGTCAGATATTGGTTGTAATCAGGTCTAAAGCAGAGTGAAATTTTTACGCACAGACTTTTGTTTCCTCTGCCGGGCGGCAATCCGTGATGCGCAGAATAAAAATCTATAAAAAAATATTTTTTCACTTGGAAAATTGAGGGCAATAGTCGTATCTTTGCAATCGCTTTCCGGGAAAAGTTCCGATCAAAGGCAAATTAAGTTGGTTTTCAATAGTTTAAGTACTGAAAATCAATGACTTTGAAAAGTAGTTCAAATACATCTGCTTTGGCACATCGTTTTTAGAATAGCGAATTTTTACATCCGCTACTCCAGATACTAACTGCCATAAAGCCAGTGTAGCTCAGTTGGTAGAGCAGCTGATTTGTAATCAGCTGGTCGGGGGTTCGAGTCCCTCCACTGGCTCAGCCAAAATAGGCAGAAATGTTGCAAAAGCAGCGTATTTGATTTGACATAATTATCTTTTGGGGGTACGCCGAAGTGGGAGAGACGGGGCAGACTGTAAATCTGTTGGCTATGCCTGAATAGGTTCGAATCCTATTACCCCCACCATTTTAGCAATGCGGACGTAGCTCAGTTGGTAGAGCATCAGCCTTCCAAGCTGAGGGTCGCGGGTTCGAATCTCGTCGTCCGCTCAAAAAATGAAGCAGGCGCACCGGCAGTCTTCTTTATTTTCTGTTGCATTATGGCATTTAAGCCAATGTAGCTCAGGGGTAGAGCACTTCCATGGTAAGGAAGGGGTCGGGGGTTCAATTCCCTTCATTGGCTCTTGTTCAGCATCTTTAATCTTTTTAAACCATATCCTAAATCAACTACCAATGGCTAAGGAGCAATTTCAAAGAACCAAGCCGCACGTAAATGTTGGTACGATAGGTCACGTAGACCATGGTAAGACCACTCTCACGGCTGCCATCACCTACGTTCTTTCCCAGTCGGGTCTTGCAGAGAAGAAGGACTATGATTCCATCGACGCCGCTCCCGAAGAGAAAGAAAGAGGTATCACCATCAATACGGCGCACGTGGAATATCAGACGGCCAACCGTCACTATGCACACGTTGACTGTCCGGGTCACGCCGACTATGTGAAAAACATGGTTACGGGTGCCGCTCAAATGGACGGCGCCATCCTCGTAGTAGCAGCTACGGACGGCCCGATGCCGCAAACCCGCGAGCACATTCTGTTGGCTCGTCAGGTAGGCGTTCCCAAGATCGTTGTTTTTATGAACAAAGTTGACCTTGTGGACGACCCTGAAATGCTCGAACTCGTAGAAATGGAAGTGCGCGAATTGCTCGACACCTACGGCTTCGATGGCGACAGCGCCAGCATCATCAAGGGTTCAGCCCTCAAGGCTCTCGAAGGTAACCCCGATGGCGAAAGAGCTATCAAAGAATTGATGGATGCTGTTGATAATGACATTCCTCAACCGGAGCGTCTCGTTGACAAGCCTTTCCTCATGCCGGTAGAAGACGTATTCTCTATCACCGGTCGTGGTACGGTGGCTACGGGTCGTATTGAGCGTGGCGTTATCAAAACCGGTGACCCCGTGGAAATCGTAGGTATGTTGAAAGAAGGCGAAAAACCTCTTACCTCTACGGTTACGGGTGTGGAAATGTTCCGCAAAATTCTCGACCGTGGTGAAGCCGGCGACAATGCAGGTTTGCTCCTCCGCGGTATTGAAAAAGAAGCTATCCGTCGCGGTATGGTTATCTGCGCTCCGGGTTCTGTGAAGCCGCACAAGAAGTTCAAGTGCGAGGTTTACGTCCTGAGCAAAGAAGAAGGTGGTCGTCACACTCCGTTCTTCAACGGTTATCGTCCGCAGTTCTACTTCCGTACGACCGACGTTACCGGCGACTGCAAACTGGCCGAAGGCGTAGAAATGGTAATGCCTGGCGATAACGTTACGATGGAAGTATCTCTCCTCAATACCATCGCTATGGAAAAAGGTCTTCGTTTCGCTATTCGCGAAGGTGGCCGTACCGTTGGCGCAGGTCAGGTAACTGAGATCATTGATTAATATCTGATTCTTTCAGAAGTGATATGAGCAAAGATTAGGCACTCTTTTGGGGGCCTAATCTTTCTCTGTTAACTGCTGATTTATTTGTCATACGGGCATAGCTCAGTTGGTAGAGCGACGGTCTCCAAAACCGTAGGCCGAGGGTTCAAGTCCTTCTGCCCGTGCAATAAATATCCGAGATGGAAAAGATCAAATTGTACTTGCTGGAAAGCTATAATGAACTGGTTCACAAAGTGACCTGGCCCACTATGAGTAGCCTGATGTCCAATACAGTAGCCGTATTGGTAGCTTCTGCCATTTTGATGGGAGTCATTATCCTGATGGACGGCGGTTCCAATGCTTTGACTAAACTCATTTACGGAGTAGGTTCCAATTAAGTATATTCCCGAAGCGATGTCGGAAGAAAAAAAGTGGTATTCTTTGCGGGTGATCAGCGGAAAAGAACGCAAGATCAAAGAGCGTATCGAGCTGGAGATACAGCGCGAGGGCTGGTCTGAGTTTATTACGCAGGTGATTGTACCCACTGAAAAGGTATATAAAATCCGAAATGGCAAAAAAGTAATTTCGGAGCGCAACATTCTTCCAGGGTATTTGCTCATTGAGGCCGATCCGGTTCGGTTTACACCGGAAATTGTGCAGGCTATTGCCAATGTGCCCAACGTTATCCACTTTCTGGGCAAGAACACGCCGATTCCCATGCGTGAAGCCGAAGCCAACCGCATGTTGGGCAAAGTAGATGAATCTCAGGGGGCTGGTGAATCGCTGATCGAACCGTTTATCGTGGGCGAAACCATCAAAATTATTGATGGGCCGTTCAGCGAGTTTGTCGGGGATATTCAGGAGGTTAACGAGGAAAAGAAAAAGCTGAAGGTCATTGTGAAAATTTTTGGCCGTGGCACTGAGGTGGAACTCAATTTCATGCAAGTAGAAAAACAAGCATAATAAAGATTTGGTCTGCAAATTTTGCGCTCCTGTTTTCGTCAGGTAATCATGGCGAAATACGCTTCCCCGGAGCAATCAATGAGCTGGCCGGCAAAAACGACAACAATGGCAAAGGAAATCGAAACCTTTATAAAACTGCAAGTCAAAGGCGGCCAAGCCAACCCTGCGCCCCCAATCGGTCCTGCGCTCGGTTCTAAAGGTGTGAATATCATGGAGTTTTGCAAGCGCTTCAATGCTGTGACGCAAGACAAAATGGGTAAGATCATCCCGGTAATCATTACGGTATTCAAGGACAAATCCTTTGAATTCGTACTGAAAACCGCTCCTGCCGCTGCTCAATTGATGGAAGTCTCCAAGATCAAGAGTGGCTCGGCACAGCCCAATCGCAACAAGGTAGGCTCTGTAACTTGGGATCAGGTAAAAGCCATCGCCGAAGACAAAATGGCTGACCTTAACTGCTTCAGCCTTGATGCTGCCATGAGCATGGTGGCAGGCACTGCTCGCAGTATGGGTCTCCGGGTAGAGGGCACGCCGCCTTGGGGAGACTCGGACGTAAACTGATTTTATTTCACAAGCAGGGAGTTTCGCTTCAGTGCGGAACGCTGGCACCTCAACTTTTTCATAATGGCAAAATTACCTAAAAAAAGGAAAGCCGTAGAGGACAAGGTAGATCGTACCAAGCTCTACACCATTCCGGAAGCTATGACCTTGGTCAAGCAGGTGAACACCACCAAATTTGATGCTTCCGTTGACATTCACGTTCGCTTGGGCGTGGACCCTCGCAAACCCGATCAGGCGATTCGCGGCTCTGTTACCCTGCCTCACGGCACCGGTAAAGTGAAAAGGGTAGCTGTATTCTGTACTCCCGACAAAGAAGCCGAAGCCAAAGCTGCCGGAGCTGACTATGTTGGTTTGGAAGAATTGATCCAGAAAGTACAAGGCGGTTGGACAGATGTGGACGTAGTCATTGCTATGCCGCAGGTCATGGGTCAGGTAGGTCGTATCGGCCGTATCCTCGGCCCGCGTGGTTTGATGCCCAACCCCAAAACGGGTACTGTTACTCAGGATGTCGCGGCTGCTGTCGGCGATGTCAAAGGCGGTAAAATTTCTTTCCGCGTAGATAAATATGGTATCATTCACGCTTCCGTCGGTCGTATTTCTTTTGATCCCGCAAAATTGGCAGATAACGCCAATGAGTTGCTCGGGGCACTCCAACGCCTCAAGCCCTCCTCTGCCAAAGGCACTTACATGAAATCAGTGAGTGTGGCCGGCACGATGAGCCCGGGTATCAAAGTGGACATCAAAACGATTCGCTAGTCTTAAAAAATGTCGAAGCCATGACGAAGGCAGATAAAACAGCAGCCATTGAGGCGCTGAAAGAAAAGCTGGAAACAGCCAATAATTTTTACCTCACCGATTCGTCCACACTGACTGTGGGACAGGTGAACAAACTGCGCAAACTGTGCTATGACAACGGGATCGAACTCCATGTTGTTAAAAACACTTTGGTGCGCAAAGCAATGGACAGTTTCTCTGAAGACCGCAACTATGCTGCATTGTACGATGCACTGCATGGCCCTACGGCGATTATGTTTTCGGAGTCTGCCAAAGCGCCCGCAACACTCATCAAGCAATTCCGCAAAGACCACGAGCGCCCCGTTCTGAAAGCTGCGTACATTGACGCCAGCGTATTTATGGGTGACGAGCAGATTGAAGTGCTGGTCAAGCTCAAGTCCAAGGAAGAATTGTTGGGCGAAGTGGTTATGTTGTTGCAATCTCCGGCACGCAATGTCATCAGTGCATTGCAGTCTGGTGGTCAGACGATTGCCGGCTTAGTCAAAGCGTTGGAAGAACGCGGCGGCGCAGCTCAGTAATTTTTACCCGGCAGCCTGTCCGGAGCCACTGCTCCGATAGCGGGCCGCCACATTGATTCGGCTTCCAAGTTCAAACGCACGATAAAAGTAATTTTATCGTTTCACCTTTTCAAAATTTAAGAAAAATGGCAGATATCAAAGCCCTCGCAGAACAGTTGGTCAACCTTACGGTAAAAGAAGTAAGCGAATTGGCAGACGTTCTTAAGACAGAATACGGCATCGAGCCGGCTGCTGCTGCTGTAGCTATTGCTGCTCCGGCTGCTGATGGCGGCGGCGCTGCTCCGGTTGTTGAAAAAACGGAGTTTGACGTAGCTCTCAATTCAGCAGGCGCCAACAAGTTGCAGGTCATCAAGTTGGTGAAAGACAAGTTGGGCCTCAGCCTCGGCGATGCAAAAGCACTGGTTGACAGCGCTCCTTGCACCCTGAAGGCAGGTATGCCCAAAGCTGACGCTGAAGCTCTGAAAGCCACTCTGGTAGAGCAGGGCGCAGAGGTTGAGCTGAAGTAAGCAGTTCCTCCGTCGGCTCTCAGGCAGTCAAGTACTTGATTGTCAGTTTGTTCGACAACAAAAAGGCTTAACGGGTCTGTTTAGATCCGTTAAGCCTATTGTCGTCTTTGAAAGAAATGACGAAAGTTCGGCACAGGCTGAACATTTTGCCTGAAAAGGCACTTTAACATATCCGGGAATAAAATATCATTTGCAAATGGCATCAAACGGCATGGTTCCTACGGCAGAAGCTAAACGCGTAAGCTTCGGCAAAATCAGATTCCCTTCTCCTCACCCCGATTTGCTTGAAATCCAGCTCAAATCGTTTCAGGAGTTCTTTCAATTGGAAACTACTCCTGAAAACCGGATCAGCGAAGGCCTGTATAAGGTTTTTCAGGAAAACTTCCCCATCACGGATGCTCGCAGCATCTTCGTTCTGGAGTTTTTGGATTACTTTGTTGATCCGCCTCGTTACTCCATCGAAGAATGTATGCACCGTGGGCTGACCTACAGCGTACCTCTCAAAGCCAAGTTGCGTCTTTCCTGCAACGATGAGGAACACGTTGATTTCCAAACGATAGTACAGGATGTATTCCTTGGGAACATCCCTTACATGACGCCCAAAGGCACCTTTGTTATCAATGGCGCCGAGCGGGTGATCGTTTCTCAGTTGCACCGCTCTCCGGGCGTATTTTTCGGTCAGACTTTCCACCCGAACGGCACGGCAATCTATTCTGCCAGGGTTATTCCTTTTAAAGGCGCCTGGATGGAATTTGCTACCGACATCAACACGGTCATGTATGCGTACATTGATCGCAAGAAGAAGTTCCCGGTAACCACCCTTCTGCGTGCCATTGGTTACGACACAGACAAAGCCATCCTCGATATTTTCGGTTTGGCCGATGAAGTGCCGGCCACGCGCGAACAGTTGGAAAAATCCGTTGGCCGCAAGTTGGCTGCCCGGGTACTGCGTAGCTGGTCGGAAGACTTCGTGGACGAAGATACCGGTGAGGTGGTAACCATTGAGCGCAACGAGATCATTCTGGAGCGCGACATCATTCTGGATGAAGACAACATTGAGCGCATCTTAGATGCAGAAACCGATGTGGTCATCCTTCAGAAAGAAGACATTGACCAGGATTACTCTATCATCTATAATACATTGCAAAAAGACCCCACCAGTTCGGAGGTCGAAGCAGTGATTTATATCTATCGTCAATTGCGCGGTACTGATCCGCCAGACGAAGAAACGGCTCGCGGTATCATCGAAAAATTGTTCTTCTCCGACAAGCGCTACAACCTTGGCGAAGTAGGCCGATACAAGATCAACCGCAAGCTCGGCATGGAAACCAGCATGGACACATTGGTGCTCACCCGCGAGGATATTATTTCCATCGTGGTGTATTTGGTGAGCCTGATGAACCAGAAGGCTGAGATTGACGATATTGACCACTTGAGCAACCGCCGCGTACGCAGCGTAGGCGAGCAATTGTATGCTCAGTTCGGCGTTGGTCTGGCTCGTATGGCCCGCACCATCCGCGAAAGAATGAATGTGCGCGACAACGAGGTGTTTACTCCGGTGGACCTCATCAATGCCCGCACGCTTTCTTCCGTCATCAACTCCTTCTTTGGTACCAGCCAGTTGTCTCAGTTCCTCGATCAGACCAACCCGCTTTCCGAGATCACGCACAAGCGTCGTATTTCGGCCTTAGGCCCGGGCGGTCTTTCGCGCGAACGCGCCGGCTTCGAGGTGCGCGACGTACACTATTCGCACTACGGCCGTTTGTGTACCATCGAAACGCCTGAAGGTCCGAACATCGGTTTGATCTCTACCTTGTGCGTACACGCCAAGATCAATAAAATGGGCTTTCTGGAAACGCCTTACCGTGCGGTAACCGATGGCGTGGTGGACGGAAGCGAAGTGCGTTACCTGTCGGCAGAAGCAGAAGACTTTCTCAAGATTGCCCAGGCGAATGCTCCATTGGACGAAAAGGGCGCCTTTGTAAAAGACCGCGTGAAAAGCCGCGAACATGGCGATTTCCCGGTGTTGACGCCTGATGAGTTGGAATATATGGACGTGGCGCCCAACCAGATTGTGGGCGTATCGGCTTCTTTGATTCCCTTCCTCGAAAACGATGACGCCAACCGCGCCCTCATGGGATCGAACATGCAACGTCAGGCGGTACCGCTCATTCGCCCCAGCTCTCCCATCGTGGGTACGGGGGTGGAGGCCAAAGTGGCGCTTGACTCCCGCATGTTGCTCAACGCAGAAGGCGAGGGCGTAGTAGAGTATGTGGACGCCAACGAAATCATCATCCGCTACGACCGCAACGAAGACGAGCAGTTGATCTCTTTTGAAGACAACCGCCGTACTTACAAGCTCACCAAGTTTATGAGTACCAACCAGGGTACCTGCATCAACCTCAAGCCGATTGTGCGCCGGGGTGATCGCGTGTATCCGGGCATGGTGCTGTGTGAAGGTTACGCAACCGAAAAGGGCGAATTGGCACTGGGGCAAAACCTCAAAGTGGCCTTCATGCCCTGGAAAGGTTACAACTTTGAAGACGCCATTGTGTTGTCGGAGCGCGTACTTCACGAGGACGTATTTACCTCCATCCACATCGAACACTTCGAGATGGATGTGCGCGATACCAAACTCGGTGAAGAGGAATTGACCAACGACATTCCCAACGTGAGCGAAGACGCCACCAAAGACCTCGATGAAAACGGTATCGTTCGCATCGGCGCCTGGGTGAAAGAAGGCGATATCCTCATCGGTAAGATCACTCCGAAAGGCGAATCCGACCCGACACCGGAGGAAAAACTCCTTCGTGCCATCTTCGGCGACAAAGCCGGCGACGTGAAGGATGCTTCGCTCAAAACACCGCCGTCCATCAGTGGCGTGGTGATTGACAAGCAGTTGTTTGCGCGCGCCAAAAAAGACAACAAGCAAAAGGCGCAGGAAAAAGACCTGCTCACTAAGTTGGACGACCAGCACGAGATTGCGCTCAATGAGTTGAAAACCATTCTCATTGATAAGTTGCAAGTGTTGGTGAAAGGCAAAACGAGTCAGGGCTTGCGCACCATTTACAACGAGCAATTGGTACCCAAGGGCGTCAAATTCTCTTTGGAGGTACTGCGCGATCTGGACTATGGAACGGTGGACTACGCCAACTGGACGGAAGACGCCGCCGCCAACGAACTCATCGCCCGATTGCTGCACAACTACAGCATCAAAGTGAATGAAGAAGTAGGCCGCTACAAGCGCGAAAAATTCAACATCAGCATTGGTGATGAATTGCCCGCCGGCGTACTCAAATTGGCCAAAGTTTATCTCGCCAAGAAGCGCAAACTTCAGGTGGGCGACAAGCTCGCCGGACGTCACGGCAACAAGGGCATCGTGTCTCGCATCGTGCGCATCGAAGATATGCCTTTCCTGGATGACGGAACGCCTGTGGACATTGTGCTCAACCCGCTGGGCGTACCTTCGCGTATGAACCTGGGCCAGATTTTTGAAACCGTACTGGGTTGGTCGGGCGAAAAATTGGGTGTAAAATTCTCTACGCCCATCTTCGACGGCGCCACCAAAGACGAGATCGAAGAGTACATCCAGAAAGCAGGATTGCCCAGCCTGGGACAAACCTACCTGCACGACGGAGAAACCGGCGACCGGTTCCACCAGCAGGCCACGGTGGGCATCATTTACATGCTGAAACTCTCTCACATGGTGGACGACAAGCTCCACGCCCGCTCCATCGGCCCGTACTCGCTCATCACGCAGCAACCTCTGGGTGGTAAAGCGCAGTTTGGTGGTCAGCGTTTTGGTGAGATGGAAGTGTGGGCGCTCGAAGCTTTCGGTGCATCGCACATTCTGCAGGAATTGCTCACCATCAAATCGGACGACATTGCAGGGCGCGCCAAGGCTTACGAAGCCATCGTGAAAGGCGACAACCTGCCGGAGCCTAACGTACCGGAATCATTCAATGTATTGGTCCACGAATTGCGCGGCCTCGCATTGGATGTGAAGTTCGATTGATGAATCGGCCTTCACTGAGTAATCAATTTTTTTGAAAATCTTTTTCAACTCGCCAGCAATATGCCTTTCAAAAAGAATCAGACCCAAAAGCAGGATTTTAGTGGCATCACTATCAGCCTTGCTTCGCCGGACGATATTTTGGAGCGCTCTTATGGAGAAGTGCTCAAACCCGAAACGATCAACTACCGCTCTTACAAACCGGAGCGCGATGGTCTGTTTTGTGAGCGGATATTCGGCCCGGTAAAGGACTACGAGTGCTACTGCGGCAAATACAAACGCATTCGTTACAAAGGAATCGTTTGTGACCGTTGCGGCGTAGAAGTAACGGAGAAAAAAGTGCGCCGCGAACGCATGGGCCACATCAAGTTGGTGGTGCCGGTGGTACACATTTGGTTCTTCCGTTCCTTGCCCAACAAAATCGGTTACCTGTTGGGGCTGTCTTCCAAAAAATTGGAATCGGTTGTTTATTACGAGCGCTATGTGGTGTTGCAGCCGGGTGTTTCCGGCAAGGTCCTCAATGAGTTGCTCACCGAGGAAGAGTACATGGAAGTGATGGACGCTTTGCCGGCAGACAATCAAAGCTTAGACGACAGCGACCCGAATAAATTCGTTGCCCGCATGGGCGCCGAGGCCATTCGCGATATGCTCATGCGCCTTGATCTGGATCAGCTTTCGTATGATTTGCGCTATCAGGCAGCCAATGAGACTTCGCAGCAGCGCAAATCGGAAGCACTCAAGCGTTTGCGCGTGGTGGAGGCTTTCCGGGAAGGTCAGCAGCAGATGGAGAATCGCCCGGAATGGATGATCATCCAATACCTGCCGGTAGTGCCGCCCGAACTGCGCCCCTTGGTGCCTTTGGATGGCGGCCGCTTTGCCAGTTCCGACCTCAACGACCTCTATCGCAGGGTTATCATCCGCAACAACCGCCTCAAGCGCCTTCTGGAAATCAAAGCTCCGGAAGTGATCTTGCGCAACGAAAAGCGGATGTTGCAGGAAGCCGTGGACTCGCTGTTCGACAACTCCCGCAAATCCAATGCCGTGAAGGCTGAGGGCGGTCGGGCGCTCAAGTCTTTGAGCGATATTCTTAAAGGCAAGCAGGGCCGTTTCCGTCAAAACCTGTTGGGTAAGCGTGTGGACTACTCCGGTCGTTCTGTGATCGTGGTAGGCCCGACCCTGAAGCTCCATGAGTGCGGCATTCCCAAAACGATGGCGGCTGAATTGTTCAAGCCATTCGTTATTCGGAAGCTCATCGAGCGCGGCATTGTGAAAACCGTAAAATCGGCCAAGAAATTGGTGGATCGCAAGGATTCCGTCATCTGGGAAATCCTCGAAAATATCCTCAAAGGCCACCCGGTGCTCCTCAACCGCGCCCCGACGCTGCACCGCCTTTCTATTCAGGCATTCCAGCCCAAACTCATCGAAGGCAAGGCCATTCAGTTGCACCCCTTGGTGTGCGGCGCGTTCAACGCCGACTTCGACGGCGACCAAATGGCGGTTCACGTTCCGCTCAGCCAGTCGGCCATACTCGAAGCGCAGGTGCTTATGCTGGCTTCGCACAACATGCTCAACCCGCAAGACGGTTCGCCCGTTACGCTGCCTTCACAGGACATGGTATTGGGCTTGTACTACATCACCAAAGAGCGCAAAGGTACTCCCGAAACGCCTGTAAAGGGCGAAGGCCGGAAGTTCTATTCGTCTGAAGAGGTAGTGATTGCATTCAACGAAGGCCAGCTCGACCTGCACGCGCCCATCAAAGTGCGGGTGAATGTGGAAGATGAAAACGGCGTTGTTGCAAGGCGTTTGATAGATACGACTACCGGTCGCATCATCTTCAATCAGGCCGTGTCTGATGAAGTGCCTTACATCAATCAGTTGTTGACCAAGAAAAACCTGAAAAAAGTCATCGGCGACGTACTGCGCCGTACGAACTTCAAGGTAACTGCCGAATTCCTCGACAACATCAAGGACCTGGGCTTTACCTGGGCTTTCAAAGGCGGCTTGTCGTTCAACCTCGGCGACCTCATTTTGCCCTCCATCAAGGACAAAACGCTGAACGAGGCTCAGGCCGAAGTGGATGAAGTGTGGGACAACTACAACATGGGTCTCATTACCAACAACGAGCGCTACAACCAGATCATTGACAAGTGGACCTATGCCGACAACCGCATCACTGATTCCTTGATGCGCGAACTATCGCAGCACAAGCAGGGCTTCAACTCTGTGTTTATGATGCTCGACTCCGGCGCGCGTGGTTCCAAACAGCAGATCAAGCAGTTGTGCGGGCTTCGCGGCCTTATGGCCAAGCCTCGTAAGAGCGGCGATACCGGCGGCGCCATCATCGAGAACCCGATTCTCTCCAACTTTGGCGACGGCCTCTCGGTATTGGAATACTTCATCTCTACGCACGGCGCCCGCAAGGGTTTGGCCGACACGGCTCTGAAAACTGCCGACGCGGGTTACCTTACCCGTCGTTTGGTGGACGTGGCGCAAGACGTGGTCATCCTTGAAACGGACTGCAACACCTTGCGCGGTATCGAAACATCTGCGCTCAAAGACAATGAAAAAGTCATCGAGCCGCTGTCTTCCCGCATCGAAGGCCGCTACACGTTGCACGATATTGTACACCCGGAAACCGACGCGGTGATCCTGAAAGCCGGAGAGTTTATTGACGGCAAGGCTTCGGAATACATCGAAAAAGTAGGTGTGGAATCTGTTACCATTCGCTCTGTGCTCACTTGTGAAACCAAGCGCGGCGTGTGCGCCAAGTGCTATGGTCGCAACCTGGCTACGGGGCGTATTACCGAAAACGGCGATGCGGTGGGCATCATTGCGGCGCAGTCTATCGGTGAACCGGGTACGCAGCTCACCCTTCGTACCTTCCACGTGGGCGGTATTGCATCGGTGTCCAAAACCGAGTCGGAAATCACGGGTAAGTTCAATGGCCGCATTGAGTTCGACGGTATGCGTATCACCGAATATGTGGACGAAGAAGGCGGCGTAATTGATATTGCACTTTCCAGAACCGGTGAAATCCGTATTGTGGAAGGCCCGAACAATAAACTGCTGGCATCGCACTACATTCCGTACGGCGCTTCCGTACATGTAAAAGACGGTCAGGAGATTACGCGCGGGCAGTTGATCTGCGAATGGGACCCCTTCAACGCCATGATCGTTTCGGAATACTCCGGTATTACCAAGTTCAAAGACGTTGAAGAAGGCGTGACCTTCCGCGTTGAGCGCGACGACCAAACCGGTTTTGCCGAAAAGGTGGTGATCGAATCGAAGAACAAGAAAAAAGTACCCGTCATTCAGATCGTCAGCCCCGATGGCGAAGAACTGAAGAGCTATACGCTGCCTGTGGGCGCTTACATTGCCATTGACGACGAAACGGAGGTAAGAGCCGGTACGAAAATCGTGAAGATTCCCCGCAAGCTGGGCAAGATTCAGGACATCACCGGTGGTCTGCCGCGCGTAACCGAACTCTTCGAAGCGCGCAACCCGTCGAATCCGGCCATCGTCTCCGAAATTGACGGCGTGGTATCTTTCGGCAAGATCAAGCGCGGCAACCGCGAAGTAGCCGTAGTAGCCAAAGACGGTCAGCAACGCAAGTACCTCATCGGCTTGTCCAAGCACATTCTGGTGCAGGAAGGCGACTTTGTGCGCGCCGGCACGCCGCTGTCCGACGGCAGCATTGCGCCCCGCGACATTCTCGCCATCAAAGGCCCGTTTGCCGTGCAGTCTTACTTAGTGAACGGCGTACAGGAAGTGTATCGTTCTCAGGGTATTACGATCAACAACAAGCATATTGAAGTGATCGTGCGCCAGATGATGCGCCGCGTACAAATTGAAGAGGCCGGCGATACGCATTTCCTCGAAGGCGAAGCAGTGGAGAAATACGATTTTCTGGAAACCAACGACTGGATTTTCGATAAGAAATTCGTCATTGATGCCGGCGAATCGAACCGCCTCAAGGCCGGACAGCTCGTTACGCTGCGTCAGGTGCGCGAGGAGAACTCCTTCCTCAAGCGCAACGACAAAAAAGCGGTTACGTTCCGCGATGCCGTAGCGGCTACGTCCAGCCCGATGTTGCAGGGTATCACGCGTTCTTCATTGGGTACCGACAGTTGGATTTCGGCGGCTTCGTTCCAGGAAACCACCAAAGTACTCAGCACGGCTGCCATCGGCGCCAAGCGCGACGACCTCAACGGCCTGAAAGAGAACGTCATTGTAGGCAAGCGCATTCCGGCAGGTACGGGATCGCGCTATCTGGAAAACTTCTTGGTGACGCACAAAGACAATTCCCACGAGTTGGAATTGGATCATGCCCGCTACGAAGACGATATGGAAGATTAATTTCTGAGGATATTGGTTTTAAAAAATCCCCTTCGGAGCAATTCAATACTCCGTGGGGGATTTTTTTTGCTTGTGTAAATATTATGGCAGCGTGTTTTGATGGCCAACAAAGCGGCATTACGCTCAAACCCTTTGTTTTGCTTTGATCAGTAAAAGTGCTACCGCGAGATTGAATATCCATCCCAACCACACAACAATTTTGTAGGTGTCCATCGGTGGTAGTGCCAGTGTATTGGCTATCAACCATTTAAACAGGCGCAAACTGATGGCTGAAAGTGTCAGTGCATAGCTCAAAATCATAAAATTCTGATGGACCTGAATCCGCCGCGCTCTTATAGCCAAAAAAGCCTTTAGGGTAAAGAGAAACCACAGAGCAGACAAAAGGCAAAAAGCCGCCTGCGCGTAAAAGCCGCCGTTGCCATAATACCCCATTATCAGTCCCGAAGGCGCCGCAAAAAGCAGAATAAGCGCCACATACGCCTTTCCGAATGCCTTGTGAATCAAAGAATAATGTCTTCGAATAATCCCGGAAAACTGAAAGGCTCCCAATAGGAGTACAAAAATACTGGAATAGACATGCGTGAAAAATGCTACCCGGTAATGCGTCAACTGGATTTCATCTTGCTTTAAGGCCAGAAATGCGGCCTCATAATCAATGGGAATATACTGTATGGTAATCAATACCATAAGGTAAATGAAAAAGAACAAAACCCCATACAGAAGCACTTTGCCTCCCCATTGATAGTAGTGGCGCGTATTCATTTTTATCCCCGGCCGAATGTATCGTAATACACTTTGGCATTTTTTTCATATCTCAGCAGCAACTCGATATTTTTCTTTTCCAGTTCTGTGAAATCGCTCCGAATGTCTGTATGCACGGGAATATACCAGGGCTGAGCATCGAAAAAAACGCGCAGAGGCCTGTTTTTAAAAGAGTAGCCGTGCCTTGCATAAATCGTATTGCGGATGATGAGCAAATCGCCTTTCTTTAAGTTCTCCACATCTTTTTTTGTGAGCAAGGTAGTAGAAGCATTCACTTCATATACCTTATCCGTAGCCGCCTCAAACTGCACATAAAAATCTCCGAATGCCTCGCGCTCTTCTTCATCCTCTATGGCCGTTTTTTTCGCTTTCCCCCAGTCGCCGTATCTCCGCGATGGCTCCAGCATGAGTTCAGGGTCATATTGGAAGCGTTTTTTTTGCAACTCGTATTTTCTTGTGGGAATGTCAATCTTTTTATAGGCATTCCAGGTGCCTGTCAGCTTGTCGTCGTTTTTTTGAATGTGAAAAGAAAAACGCCCGTCGTATCGGTCGTCTCCCGGCTCTGCGACCTCGAAAATAAATTGGTTTCCCTCTTGCGTCATAGTGCCCGCAAAGGGGCGGTTATTTCCTGCCACCACGCTGTGTCCTTTCACGCGGCCCTGATGAATTTCATCTATGGAAATATTGATTTTGTTTTCCCGGCCCCAACTCAAGCCCTCATCTCCATACACAGACTTTTCATAATAATCGTCGTCGGCAGCATTCAGAAAATAGCCTACCCAAAAACCTATGAGATCGGGGTGCGGGTCTGAATCATTCATGGCAGTTTCCTCCTGCTGCTGCGGGACTGTTTCCGGCGGGGCAGAGGTCATGGTGTCCCTCTCGTCCACCACGGCGCCTTGAGGGTTTCTAATCAGGTTGTCGCAGCTTGCAGTACAGAATGCTGCGATCAACAGGTAAAAAATGTGATGTTTCATAAGAGTGCTCATTTTGCGGAGTAAATTAAAGGGAAATTTCTACACGTTGGTTATAGTTGTTGCAATTATTACAAAGATTTGGTTTCCATTATTTTAAGTGAGTACCCCAGCCGGGTCAAACCGGGTTGCAACACGGTGGGGATGAGCATCAAAGTGAGCGGGAGGAAAATGAGCTTAGCCGCACCCAAATCCTGTGTGGTTGATTTTCCAAAAAGACAAGAATTCTTTTTCAATGAGATATCTATTTACCATTTTCCATCGGCCTTTAGCTATTAGCTACAACCACGCCCTGCGTGGTGGTTTTCCAAAAGGAGAAGGATTTATTTTCAAAAGTACATTTGGAAATTTACCTATGAGGAAAATCTTCTTCCCCAAGAAAAAATAAGCTAAGGGCTATTGCCACGCCAAGGCGTGGTTGTGGCCTTGAAAAAGATGCTAAGTAGTTACCAATACTTTATCTTTGCGCCCGATTGTTTTTGTACCATCATTTTGTAAAAATCAACATGGAAGCTCAACAAGCTCAGATTTTGCTGGAAAAAATCAATGCCCTGTGGCGCAGTATCAACGCTACTCCCGGCCCGGTATCGGCCATCGAGCGCGATCTCATGCTCAGCTACATCCGGCAACTGTATAATGTATTTCTCGATTTCAACCAGTTGCAGGCCCTGCCGGCAGTACCCCCACCGCCCAAGCCGCAGCCGGTAGCGCCTCCTGCACCCGCGCCGGTTGTGCAGCCTGCATCCGCGCCGCCTGTGTCAGAAGTAGCGGTGACGGAAGTTCCTCCGGCTCCGGCCCCTGTGCAACCTGAGCCTGTGCGCGCCCCTGTTGAAGCGCCTGCCCCTCAACCGCAAGTGGTAGTACCCCCGCCGCCGCCCAAGCCGCAGCCTGCTCCTCCCGTGCAGCCCGCTCCGACGCCCCGCGCTGCCGGCGCCTACGAAGGCTTGTTCAGTACCAAGTCGTCCAATGACCTGTCGGATAAACTGAGCAAACAGCCGATTGCCGACCTCACCAAGGCATTTGCCATCAACGACAAGTTGCTGTACGCCAATGATTTGTTTGGGAAAGACCAAAATGCCTTTGCAGAAAACGTTCGGCAGTTGAACGTGCTCGGCAATTTTGAAAGCGCCAAAGCGCATCTCATCCAACTCGCGCAGCAGCACCGGTGGATGGATGAAGAGCGCGTGGAAACGGCCCAGGCTTTTGTGCAATTGGTTCAGCGCCGATACTTGGCCTGAGTATAAAACACACTACGAAATCCAAAAAAACAATGAAACATATAGCTGTTTTTACCTCCGGCGGCGATTCGCCAGGCATGAACGCCTGCATCCGCGCAGTAGTACGCACGGCCCTGCACGCGGGCATTGAAAAAGTCAGTGGCATCTACCGGGGCTATCAGGGCATGATCGAAAACGACTTCATGGATATGAATGCCGGCAGTGTCAGCAACATCATCCAGACGGGTGGCACCATCCTTCGTTCGGCGCGCAGCGATGCCTTTCGCACACCCGAAGGTCGCCGGCAGGCTTACGAAAACCTCAAGGCCAAGGGCATAGAGGGCATTGTAGCCATCGGCGGCGACGGCACTTTTACCGGGGCCAATATTTTTATGAAGGAGTACCCCGATTTGGCCATCGTCGGTTGTCCCGGCACCATTGACAACGACCTGTACGGCACCGATTATACCATCGGCTACGATACTGCCATCAATACGGCCATGGCTGCCATTGACAACATCAAAGACACTGCCAATGCGCACGGGCGCTTGTTTTTTGTAGAGGTCATGGGCCGAGATGCCGGTTTTATTGCCCTCATGTCGGGCCTGGCTACCGGCGCCGAAGACATCTTGGTGCCGGAGTTTCCGACGGATATGGACAAATTGGTAAAGGATCTGGAAGATGGCTTCACCAATAAAAAGAACTCCAGCATCGTGGTGGTTGCTGAAGGCGATGATGTCGGCGGAGCATTTCATGTGGCGGCTGAGGTGAAAAAGCGTCTCGTTACGCCGGTAGAAATTAAAGTGACCGTGTTGGGGCATGTGCAGCGCGGCGGGCGTCCTACCTGTATGGAGCGCGTTCGGGCCAGCCGCATGGGTATGGAGGCAGTGAATGCGTTATTGGCCGGCAAACGCGGCGTGATGATTGGCGAGGTCAATCATGAAATTTCTTTTACACCATTTGAACAGGCCATCAAGCACAACTTTGAAATAGACCCCGGCATCATGGAAATGATTCGGGTGCTGGCCTGATGTTGGGCGTCAAAAACAACAAGCTATGGAAAATAAACGTCCCGGACCCTTCCGGCGCAGTCTCGTGTTTTCGCTCCAACTCACGGCACTGATCTCGGTGCTGCATGTGGTGCGCGTAGCCACTACGTTTCCGCCCTTGTCCTGGGGTATTTTGCCACGCGATACCGACGGCCTCATCGGTGTAGTTTTTGCGCCATTGTTGCATGGCAGTTGGGGGCACCTGTTTTCCAATATGCCGCCATTGGCCGCCCTCACTTTCATCCTGTTTTACTTTTACCGGCGCATTGCCTGGCAGGCATTCAGCATGATTTATCTGCTCACCGGGGCGGCCGTTTGGACGCTGGGGCGCGGCGATGTAGTGCATGTAGGGGCCAGCGGTGTGGTGTATGGTTTGGTCGCATTTGTATTTTGGAGCGGCGTTTTTCGGCGCAACATCAAGTCTATCATACTGGCACTCATTGTGTTGATGTACTACGGCTCTATGTTCATGGGCATTGTTCCCGGTCAGGAAGGTATCTCTTGGGAAAGCCACCTGCTGGGCGCGCTGACGGGCGTGTTTGCTGCTTTTTGGTATAAAAACAACAAAGAAAACGATGAAACTCCGCCTCGTTATTCCTGGGAAGATGAGGGTCCGGCGCAAGAGGATACGTTCTTTTTAGATCGCGATGTGTTTGAAAAAACCAAAGCGGAAAGGAGGGACAGACATTGGTAGGCGGTTTTCAGGGGTGAGGGGGTGAGTGTGTGAGGGGTGAGCAACCCGAAACTTTGAACGTGGAACCCGAAACCCGCCAGTTCCTGCCGGAACTCCAAAGTGTTTAACGCGAATCCACCCCGGCGGACAGGTTTTAGCGAAGGGCGCGAAATTCCGCGAACGTAGGGTGGCAACCCGAAACCTTGAACCCGAATTTTTTCAATCCGAAATTGACTCATGAAACAAACATTCATTTTTGACATGGACGGTACCATGGTGGACAACATGATGGTGCATCACAGGGCCTGGCAGCGCAAACTGGCTGCGCTGGGTCTGGATATGACGCTGGAGGAAGTACGCCAATCCATTCACGGCATCAATGAGGAGATATTGGAACGGCTGTTCGGCAGTCGTTTTTCGCCAGAAGAGCGCCGCCGCATTGCCTGGGAAAAAGAGGCCGAATACCGCGATATTTTTCTGTCGGAACTGAAATTGGTGCCCGGATTAGAGGCATTTCTAAAAAGTGCTCAGGAGGCGGGCATCCGCATGGGCATAGGCACGGCGGCGCCCCATGAAAATGTGCAGTTTGTGCTCGATCATCTGCATTTGCAGCCCTTGTTCGGCTCCGTTATTGATGCCTCGCAGGTGACGAAAGGCAAGCCCGATCCGGAGGTTTTTTTGCGGGTAGCGACAGAATTAGGCGCCGAGCCGGCAGATTGTATCGTGTTTGAAGATTCGCCCACCGGAGCAGAAGCCGCACGCCGGGCCGGTATGAAGGCCGTCATCATCACTACCACACATACTGCCGATGAATTTGCTCATTTTGAGCATGTTGTGCGGGTGATTTCAGATTTTGAGGGGCTGAAACCGGAGGATTTTGGGTAACGAAAAAATAAAAAACACCGACGAAGACGCGCCCCGCCGGTGTTCAAAATGTTTGCAGATCAATGTTTCTTATCGGGATATCAGGTGGTCACTCTCGCTTTGGAAATCCGGTTTTTGATGATGGGCTTGAGCCTGTCGGCGGCCTGCATCAAGAGCGCTTCGTCGCTGGGAAAAGGCAGCGGGCGGTTGCCGAGGCGGTTGCGTGACTGATCGCTGAGGGCGCGCTGATCGCCTGAAAAGGTGGATGCGTAGTTCTCGAATACAGCATCGGCGGTGATAGGCCAGGAATCAATGAGTGCGTTATTGTTATACTTGTCGTAGAAGTCCACGCGGCAGTGGAGGGTGGCGGTTTTCTGCTGCCAGGTTTCAAATACGCGGGCGCGGACCAACTTCTTTTTCGGCACTTTCAGGTCGTTGCCGGCAGTATCTTTCATCACATTCCCACGGCTGTCCAGGATATATTCAAACCCGTCTTCCACTTCGCACACATCTTCGTACTCGCGTTCGCGTACCATTTCGGGCGTTGCTGTTATGTTGACCATGTTCACCACCACTTCATAATCGTACTGTACGCCGGCCAATGGGCGGGTGTGGTACTGACGCCAGCGGCTGTCGAGGTCGCGGAGGGGCAATCGGCGCAATTCTGCATCTAAGTATTCGGGCAGGAGTACCTGCGCTTCGTTGCGCACGCTGAGGAGGATATGCGTTTTGCCAAGGTGGAGCGCCTCGTTTTTGAGGGCCTCTTTGTCCTGATAATTGCGGAAGTAGCGGTCTATGACGGAGAGCGCGTCGTACGCATTGCGGGCAGCGAAACGGTCGCCAAGGCGAGCCTGTGCCATCAGTTCCAGCGCGCGGTTGTAGTGGTATTCGGCGGCATTGTTGCGGGCATCGCGGATGAGGTCTTCTACCTGCACAAAGCGGACATCGGCGCGAATGCCGTGCTTGTCGGCCAGCGGCATCAGGGGCGCCACGCGGTTTTGGCGGTCGGCCACCCGCTGATACAGGCTGAGGATGCGGTCCCAGTGTTCGGGGCGATTGTCGCGGCGGAGGGCTTCAGCTTCCGCCAGATCACGGTCATTGGCACGCTCGAACGCTTGGCTGAGGGCATCCACATAGCGGGGATTCTTTTTGGCGCGGCCGGCCAATTTGTCCATAGACATTTCGATGACGCGGTCGTAGTCGCCTGTTTCCACTAATTTTTCGGGGGACATACAAGAGGCTGCAAAAAGAGCCGACGCCAACAAGAGCGCCATTGTTTCCGGTTTCATTCGCAGGTTCATCATGGCTTTTCGATTTTAACAGGTGACTAAATCAGGTGCCTCATTTGGTTGTTTTGATGATGCGAAGTTAATCCCTCCCAAAGGCGAGGTAAGCTAAAGAAGCGTTAATCCGGCGCCGGGAAATCGTTAAATTGTGTCAAGAAGGAAGAGGTGGAGTTGGTGGGTGGATTGCTTAACTTGTTGTTTATGAGTTTTTTATAAATAAATTTCTTCTTAAAAAAGGGTTAAGAGGTTTGCAGAGGAGTGAGGGGAAATTGCCCGGCATGAAACTGAACTCAGGTTCCTGCTCATAGCGGGATGCCAATGACTCAATAGCAGTGGGAAGCATTAGGCAATTCAACCCTTGTCTCCATTTGTATGTTGTCATCGAATGTATCGAACAGCATTAGTATGAAAAACTACCGCGAAATCATCACCATCCACCCTGACATCCGTTTCGGGAAGCCGTGTATCCGAAATACCCGCATCACGGTGGGTGACGTTCTGGGCTGGCTGGCCGCCGGAATGAGCTATGAGGAGATTTTAGAAGACTTTCCCGAATTGAGTTTAGAGGCCATTCGGGCTGCGCTCGCTTTTGCAGCAGACAGAGAGGAAAGTGTAAAAATCCTGGCGGCTTCATGAAAATCTTGCTGGATTCCGCAAAAATAGAGACCCTTGAAAACAGCGCGCACTATGGTTTGTTGGAAATCTACTGAGCGAGAGACGAGACTATACACAATGCCTCATTTTTATGAACTTTCACCAACCCGCTTTGTTTTGAAACGGTCGAAAAAGCAAGAATAGCGGATGGAATTTGTATTGAACAACCCGGAGGTAATGTCCGACATGATCACCAATCGCGGCGTTTCCCTGAGCCAGGTCTCCGACGGCAGCCCTGTGTTGCTCATATTTCTGAGGCATTTTGGCTGCACCTTTTGCCGGGAAGCCCTGGCCGATATTTCCGACCTCAGAGAGGACATCGAACGCCTCGGCGTCCGCATCATCTTCGTTCACATGACCGACAACGACACTGCCGAACCGTTTTTCCATCGTTTCGGATTGGACGGCGCGGAACACATCAGCGACCCCATGTGCCAATATTACGCGGCTTTCGGTTTGGTAAAGGGCAGTTACCGGCAGTTGTACGGCCTGCGCTCCTGGATACGGGGCTTTCAATCCATCGTAGTAGAAGGCAATGGCTATGGCGCCGAATTGGGCGACGGCTTCCAGATGCCGGGCATTTTTGTCATCTATCAGCGAAATGTGCGGGGCAGTTTCATCCACAAACATTCTTCAGATCGCCCGGATTATGTGGCGCTGACGCGGGGGTGTTTGCCGTAGAGGGTATCAGGAATGGAACATAAACATGACAGGAGGTTATACTCATAATAACGATGCTGCCGTCTTCAGAAAACTTGATATTTCTTTACCCTCTTTGAAGAATTCTCGCGAACGATCTTTCTCTCTATGGATGCTTCGCAATAACGCCCTGATTCCTATCTCTGCTTCCGATATAGCAGATTTGAATGCTCCTTTCCTTGAAGCATCTAAATGATCTAGCACTTCATCCATAATGGACTCAATCGCTGCTCTTTTCATTTCCAGTTCATCTGCTTCCACATAAGGAGACAAGTTGGCAAAAAACGAGGCATGCCCCCGGAGTCGAGTTGCGCAAGATTGGAGAATTTTCTCTTGATTTTTTGGTGGCTTGACATTACTACTTTTAGGAGGTTGGTGTAGAGTGGTAGGCTCAGTGGTGAGAGGGGGAAACAGTGGAATCGGGGTGCCGGATAGGATTGCCTCGGCCACAGCTTTAACCCCTTGAGCTACTTCTCTCCAAGCCATGTCGTTATCAGCCCTGCCGACAGGCTTTGCATCTTTAGGCAGACCTTGTAATTTGTCGAACGGCCCCCCTTTCCAATCACAATACTTAATAAAAATAGGGATGATGCTGGCTTCCCGTTGCTCGTGGCGCTCCATAGCGCGGGCAAGTTCGTGTTTCCAAATATATTGAGATGCAATGAAATTGGCGCTGACGAGCAAGAGAATAATGTGCGCTTCTTCCAATTGATGTTTGATTTCTGCATCCCACTCCGTGCCGGGCAGGATGGCACGGTCATTCCAAGCGGCGATCTTGTCGCTGCGTTTGAGCATCGTTAAATGGGTGTCAAGGGCCTCCTTGAAGTCCTCATCCTTGTGAGAGTAAGAGATGAATACATTGAGTTTAGGAGAGGCTGTTCTTTCCTCAATCCACAGCCACAGAAAATAATTCCCCAGTTCATATCCGGTATCCACCTTTCTTAGAAATCCCAAAAACTCCAATTCATTTAGCACATCCTGAGACTTATCCGAAGTATAACCACTGATTTTTTTAGAATTCAGAACCTTGCCCCATGAAAATTGAAGCAATATATTCTGTTGTGCTTGGGTAAGGTAACGAAAATCAGACTCAACACACTCTCTAATATCGGATGACATATCCAAATCTACCCATGTTGTACTGTCTCCATACAATTCGTGACAGATTTTTTGGATGTAGTAAGGGTGATACCCACAATGCTTAATAATTGCGTTTAACGTTACCTTGTCAATTTCTACTTCGCCCCAATCGCTTTGAGTTTGGCGTATGTAATTTTCAGCATCTGTCTTTGGAAAAGTGGAAAGAGGGATTATTTCACAAGATTTTAAAAAGCTCTTTTGAGGAAGTCGGTTTGAATATTCTTTCTCAAAGTTCGGAGCGCAAGTCATAATGAAAGTGAGATTCTTTCTTGACAGGCTAAGCACTTCGTTCATGTGTTCAAATTCGCTCTTGGAAAAAGAAAGAATCTGATCAAGGTTGTCAATTAGTATGATGTAGTTTTGACGCTTATAAAGCGATGCCAAATTGATTAGCTTTTGAATGATTTCTACAGGTTTTAAGTTTTCCAAGCTCACTTCGGATAATTTCAGCAACCTGATGACGCTATATATTGATCCTTTTAATAGGCTTGTGAAATCAATAAATGAGCGGATAATTGCCATGTCAACCATTATAGGTATGCCTGTTTTTTGCTCAATTATTTGCATTTGTGTATATTGGAGCAGCGATGATTTACCTATTTTCCGTGGCCCTTTAAGGAGATACTTAAGCCCGGAAGCATTCCTGTTTAGTTTGTTGAGGATTTCCTGCCGGTTATAAAAATCAGTAATCTTTACTAAATATTGATCGGCTCTATAAGGATTGGGACCCTTCCCTGAAATGTTTCCGCTTATGGAGGCCGTGAACTTTCTGGGCTTTATAGCATCTTTAAGGATATCCGGAGCGTCGAATCTGTCGGCATTATCTACTTTCCAGATTTTTAAAGCTGCTTGGACATCCTCCACCTCGATAACAGTGTTAATGCTCCTGTTCAACATGTTATTTACTGCATGGTAACAGATGGATTGAATGGCCATAGGTTTTAATTGGCTCTCGCTTAGGACAAGCCGTACAGCCTCCGAATCGAAATCGTATCTGTCTTCTAACGGCTGAATGATAAGGTTTTGTGCAGCCTTTCTATCTAATGGCTCTAATTTGTAAGTCACCAACTGATTGAACCAAGTAGTAGTAAGCTCCTTAAAGTATCGCTCTATTTTACCCCCGGCCATTATGAAACCCAAGCGAGATTCTTCTTGGAGCAATCGTCGGAACTGTGATAATAATTGATTATCGTAATTTTGAAATTGATCTATATCATCTAAAAGAAAAATAATTCTAATTCCCCCGTTTTTATAGTCACTCTCAAGCGTGTGTAATATTGATGAAATATCCTTTTGTAAATCATAAAAATCATAGTAATTGCTTAACGATAGCCCCGATTTATTAATAATTGAAAATAAACTCTCACCAAGCATTCTCCAAAAATCTTTTTGATCTATTCCTTGAATACTCAAATATACCGGGTGAAAAACATCTTTGATAAGTTTAATGCTATTTAGCATTTGGGATTCCAAAGCATACAATAAAGATGTTTTTCCAATCCTTCGTTCTCCTTCAATCAAAAAACTATTCTTATGAATACCGTAAAAGATGGTACGAATCACTTCTTCGCGGCCAAAGAACTGAGCGGAATTTTTAATTGGCGGCCCAACAATATAAGGATTAAAACGCCGGGCAAATACAGCTTCTCGCTCTGACTTTTTTTGCAACTCATCATAGTATTTTAAAATGGCCCCTGTTCCTTTGGAAATGAGTTCTAAATGATCGCGAGATATTCCGGTGCCATGCAAATTGATTTCCCCGTTTTTCGTTTCCCAACTTTTGAGCTTCAGCACCCACTTCAATGGGGAGGTATTGCGGGTGAGAAATGGCAATAAAGGGCTAGCATTTTTAAAGGGGTTGTGACTAAGGTCAATTCTTTGTAATGCTTGCATTTGGGCCAGCCCTTCCACATTGGTAATTTTCTGGTTGGTCAGAAATAATGTTCGTAGCTTAGGTAAACGCTGAATGCCGGTAATGGCAGATATTTCATTGTTACTGAGATAAAGCTCTTCCAGCTTTTTGAGCTTTTTTAATCCCGATATTTGGGAAATTCTATTTCTACTGAGGTCCAAATATTGGAGATTGATCAGCGTATGCAGGTTTTCGATGTTGCGTATGCCCCAGCTATTGGGAACGTCGCCGCTGATGATCAACTTTTTTAATCGGGTAAGCTGTAAAATGCAAGCGGGAATCTGCTTCAGGCCGTTATCTGGTCCTGCATTTTTGCTGGTCTCTGCTTTACCGTCGGAATTTATCCAGCGGTTACTCAAAATGAGTGTTTCCAGGTGCGTCAGCTTTCCTAATTCATTCCAGATGGAATCAAGGTTCGGATTGTCATAGCGCAGCCCGCACTTACCTAACTCCAGATACCCTGTCTTTTGCTCCTGTTCCTGACGAATCAGTTCGAGGGCTAATTCTACATTCGGATTGATTCCCGGAACTGGTATCCTGATGCCCTCCGCGATCTTTTGGGGTACCGGCAGTAGTACGGGCGGGATAGAACGGGTTTCTGATACGACACTTTCCCGGAGCAAGGTTTCGAAGCCGGTACGTACTTCATCGGTATCTCCTTCCAAATAAAACTTTTTCAGGGTGCGGGAGTAGGTAAGGAGCAACTGAAGCGAGGCGTCAGAGCGGGTTTTCTCCACATTGATTGGCATTTGATCTGCCTTCTGGAAGTTTTGGTGTTGTACAAGCGCTTGTTCAATTGTGATGGCCAGCCTGTGCTGTCTGGAAGCATCATGCCCTGTCTGCGCCATGTCGCGGGCCATTTGCTCCAGCGCTTTGGCTGGAAATAAATACATACCGGCATTCAACTGAAGTGCTTTCATGGTAGCTAAACCGTAAGGCGAACCCGACGCTATGGTATGGGCGGCGTAATACCTGGTAAATTCTGCAACGCGCCTGTCTGGAGTTTCGTCGGGAAATCTCAGCCATTCCTTCACTGCTTTATCTCGTACGCATTTTTGAAAAAGGCTCAAAAGGAAAAAGCGGATGGATTCTGGTATTTCATAAGTATTGCTCTTTACCTGCCGGCAAAGTGAGGACATGAGAAGATCGCTGACAGCTACCGGATGAATGGATTGAGGTTTGTCCTGATAATAAAAATTTTTAAAATTGAAGCAAAGTTTGTGCAGCAGGTCGGGCGTAAGCAACACGGGCAAAGCCGCATACAGGACAAAAAGGCCATGCCCTATACCAAGACCGGAGAGATCGTGAACGCGAGACTGCCTGTAAAAGTGGGCAATCCGGTCATAATCGCGGTTTTCGATCGGGTACACGTTCCGATGCTGTTCTAATAAGGCTTCATATTCGTGCATACCTGCCTGTTTTTAGTGTTCGCACAGCGGCCTCCAGATCGGATTCCATACACTCATACATGGGCGTCATGCGTTCGATGAGTTCGGCCGATGTGTCCTCCCATCTGTGCCGGGGCATGGGATTGAGCCAAGCCACCGATTTTGTGCATTTTTTTAGCTGCCCTAAAAAGTCTTGGGTAGCGATAATCCTCTGAGGATTGAAATGTCCCCGGCTTGCGCCCGCGTCTGAAAAAATTACAAATGTCGTGTGTCGTGCTGCACATTGAGCTAGCACCGTATTGAGTGGAACATCCAGCGTATGGCCTGGATTTTTGTACAAATATTTGATGGGGAGATTGTGGGTGTAATACACGTTCGCATCGGCGTATCCACCGTCTTCGAGTGCTGCTTTGATAAGGTGTTGCCCCAGCTCCCAATGAGGCGTCATAGAGCCGTGATGGTCTATCAAAATGACCAATTTTATCCGGTTTTCCCGAATCCGCTCATAAACGGGGCGGGTGAAAACACCTTGCCGGGCGACATGCTGCACGGTTTCGGCCCAATGGATATTGGCGCCGACACGGCCGGCTGCATAACTGCGCAAACCGCGCCATGTCTGTTGCATTTGCCTCAAAGATATGGGCAGGTAATCATCAGATAAAATGAAAGGCGATTGTATGTAATTGGTATCTGCCGCGTACAATTGCTCGTCCAACTCATTTCCTTCTCCTGTTCCTTTTTCAGGCGGATAAAATGCGATAGTGGGGGCATCGTGTTCAGTAAAGGTTTCTTCGGAGTATTTTTTCGATGTGTCTTCCGACCGATTGGGTTCGCCTTTGGCGTCAGATTCGTCTCCTCCTTGAATCGGTGCTTGTTTTTCAGGTTCTTTTTCTTTTGGTTCGCTGCGAGGCGGCTGGAGCGCCTGTTGCTGTTTTGTTTCATCGCGCGCAATCCGCGCCAAAGTAGTTTTGTAATAAATATTGAACTCTTCTTGAATATACTTACCTTCTTCGCTGTTTTTAGCCCAGAGCAAACAACAGGTTTCCATAAAACGTGTATGATCTTCCAAGCCTAAGCCGTGCCGGACGGCGTCAAGCAACAATCCGTACTGATCATAAGTAAGGGGCATCCCCTTCTGGCGAAGCTGACGAAAAAAGTCGAGTGTAAAGGTATCAAAGGACATGGCCGGCTATATTAGGATGATTTCGATGATAGCTTTTTTACGGCATTTTCGGATTTATACAACAGGGAAGGGTCTTGGATCACCTTTTCCAATTCCTCTTTTTCATCCGCCTCCACATAATGATGTATCAATTTGCACCAATCTATTAGCTCGCTCGTTGTCGGCGGCTTGTCGTTTGGAATTTCACTATGATATTGGCGTCTCACCTCCTCAAACTTTTTTATTACCTGATAAGTAATACCCGCTTCCAGATTTTTGTATCGCTTTTCCACAATTTCCTTTAGCTGATTGAAATCCGGGAATTCTATGTAGTGAAACAGGCAACGCCGTAGAAAGGCGTCGGACAGTTCTTTTTCGTTGTTGCTGGTGATAAAAATGATGAGCTTGTTGTCTTTCGGCACCTTGATGTGTCTTTGCTCATCGGGATATTTCTCACTATCCAATTCATGTATAACAAAATCCTTTTGCTCCAATTCGTGCAGTAGGTCGTTGGGAAAATCAATGTCTGCTTTGTCTATTTCATCAATCAGCAGGATAACAGGTTTCTCTGGGTCTTCTATAGTAGCCTCGAAAGCCAGGTACATCGGGCCTTTTGTGATGTAGCGATCCAAACTGATATCTATTGGGTCGGCGCCGTTTTTATTTTGCGCCTGAACGTCGTGCAGGCGTCGGAGGTGATCGAAGGAATAAAGCCCGTCCTGCGCTTTGGAGCTTGATTTGACCCTCCATTCAAAATAGCGAGCGGGTTCGTCGGGTTTGTTGGGGTAGACTCCAAACTCATACGCCACGGCTTTCGCCAATAGGGTTTTTCCGCAGCCAGGCTCTCCTTTGAGCAGCAGAGGGCGTTTCAGAATAATGGCGTGATTGACGGCCCGTACCAATTCGGGAGATGGAATGTAGGGTTCCAGTCCCAGTTCCTTTTTGGCATCCTTCAACTTGTCGCCGTAGTAAGTCGTCATGGTTGTTTCGTTTTGTGGTTAGGTTAATTGTAGAATATGTCTCAGTTCGTCCTTGCAAGAGCTATGTTCCAGAAATACCTCAATTACTTCCGCGAGTTTTTTGGGACCGGTGAAGAGGGTACTTATTTCCGCATTGCAGCCTCTAAAAAGGTCTTTGTATGCGTCTTGTAAAGTTATTAATTCAGCTTCCGATACTTCATCAACCAAAGGCAGAATAATGTACTTTTCTTCATTTTTAATCACGACCTGCCCGTCCGTTCGAAGAAAGTAAATATGCAAAGGATGTCTTTCCGTTATCTGCGGAGGCTCTTTCCAAAATTCAACAATTGACCTGATATTATCAAGATACATGCCTCCCCAGCGCTCTACGTTGTTAAAAATGACCACGATTGATTTTTCCTTCAATTGAGTTTTAAGATGCGTGACGATTTCATGATGTTCGTCAAATTCAATATTCAGTAAAAGAGCAATTTCAGTCCAAGCAGGAATGGAAAAACTACCATTATGATCAGAAGAGATATGATCTGCTTTTATCTGTTTGATGAGTGTGGAGGCTGTATTGACCGGATGAAATTTATGCCTGTACATGATAAAGTAGTCAAGGCCACATGTTTGGGTTCCGTGCATGACAATGAAGTTTCCGACTTTTTCCTCTCCATTTTCTTGTAATGCTCTTTTTTGGCTGGTGAAGTCTTGGGATAATAAGAATTGGCATAAACCAGTAATGTTATGCTGTTTTGAAATGCGGTTCTTTTTTAAGTCATTTATAAGAATCCACAGACCTTCACGAGCAGCAGGATTTGGCATTTGTCCTTGAGTAAGAGAATGCATT
This sequence comes from Saprospiraceae bacterium UBA2329, assembly GCA_002344975.1. Classification (GTDB taxonomy): domain Bacteria; phylum Bacteroidota; class Bacteroidia; order Chitinophagales; family Saprospiraceae; genus UBA2329. The sequence goes on from DDUV01000020.1 coordinate 34,242, forward strand.
ATTGTGTCTTTGAGGTTGTAATACTTATCATTTAGAAAGTTACCAAAATGCTCCTCTAACAACTCAAATACCTTTGAGTACTTTGACTCAAGACATGCGCCTTCTATTTCTTTTATTTTGTCCATTAGGTCATCTCTCTTTTTTCAGCTCGTTAATCAAAATTTTCAACCCCGAGACGGAAGCGGGATTGGGCATTTGCCCTTGTGACAAGGCGTGTACAATATATTGCCGAATCGTGCTGTACTGTATGGAGGGGCGGTTGCCATAATGGGAGTCAAGTAAATTCAATACTTTATAGTAGTCGGCGGAGTTCAATGCCGCCTCTGCTTCGACAATGTTACCTTTCGCAGTATGCATAGGCTCTGTTTGAGGAGTGTTGGTTACAGATTGTTCATCTTTCATGTTGCTTTGACTAATGTTAAGAGTTTCGGATATTTCTGGTTTGTTTGAATCGACAATAGGTGTAGCGCTTGAAGGCTCTGCTTTATGCTCTGGAAAAAGATAGTAAACTAAAGCCGTCAGCAAAACTACCGAAAAACCAATAATGCCTACCAAGGGTTCTATTTCTCTGGTATTCAGGTACCATCTGATGCACAGTAGCAGGGAGATCACACTGCCGATTACGGTAACAATACTCTCAAATAGCTTTCTCATAGCTTTTACTGCTTTTTCAATTGCCCAATCAACATCTTCAATCCCTGCACGGTAGCCGGGTTGGGCATCATGCCCTGCAACAAGGCGTGTTCAATGTGTTGTCGCAGCGTGCTGTATTGCGTAGTGGGGCGGCTGCTGAAGTGGTTATCCAACAACGCCAATAGCGAGGCGAAGTCGGCCTTATTAAGGGCTGCGTCCATTGCATTCAGATCGGGCCGGGCGGTTTGTTCGGCAGGTGAAGTTGCCTCTTTCGCCTGTGCATGCTGATGTACTATCGTATCTCCGATATGCACATTGCCGCCGGCGGTAATCTCGCCGCTGACTATGTTTTTGCTGTGTGAGATAGTGGGGGGAACTGGTGCCGGGTTTTCTTTGGACGGTGCCGACAACTGTTGCTCCATTTTGGTTACTACTGCCTTAATTCCTTTTGCTACCTCCAACCAAGCCGTATCATTATCGGCCTTGCCGACAGGCTTTGCATCTTTGGGCAGACCCTGTAATTTGTCAAACGGCGCGCCTTCCCAATCACAATCCTTAATAAAAATAGGGATAATGCTGGCTTCTCGTTGCTCGTGGCGCTCCATGGCGCGGGCGAGTTCGTGTTTCCAAATATACTGGGATGCGATGAAATTGGCGCTGACGAGCAAGAGAATAATGTGCGCTTCTTCCAATTGATGTTTGATTTCGGCGTCCCACTCCGTACCGGGCAGGATGGCGCGGTCGTTCCACGCGGCGATCTTGTCGCTGCGTTTGAGCATCGTCAAATGGGTATCTAAGGCCTCCTTGAAGTCCTCGTCCTTGTGAGAGTAAGAGATGAATACATTGAGTTTTTGCATCAGAGTTGGGTTTTTATCAGATGGTAAGGTGGAGTCTGGTTGGGTGTACTCATTAGGTATTGTATCTTGCAGGGAAGACCGCTCCCCCAGCCACAACCCCAGGAAATAATTCCCCACCCAGTACACTCCATTTTCGCTGCGCAGAAAACCGAGTTGTTCCAGTTCGCGCAGTATGGCGCGGGTCATGTTGATATTAGGCGTACCCTTTATTTTGTCGGCACTCAAGCCCTCGTCCCAGCGGAATTGCAGTAGCACCTGTTGGTGTTCTTCATCCAACTGCTCAAAGTCAATATCAAAAAAGCTGCTCAACTGAGCATCCAAGATCAAATCTTCTTCGGGTTTCACCTCCCGGAGGGCGCCATACTGGAACAGTGAATGACAGAGTTTTTGAATCAAAAAAGGATGCGTACCGGCATATTGAAGTATCTGTTCTATCACTTCCTCGCTGACTTTTACTTCGCCTCCTTCATTTTTGGTTTGCCGGATCAGCGCCTTGGCGTCTTCTTTGGAGAAGCAGCCGATGACCCGCGTTTGGAAATTTCCTAAAAAGATGACTCCGTCCTGAGTTTTCTGGTACAACTGCTGCAGGCGATTGGTGCCGCTGAGGATGACGGTGAGACCATCGTGCATGTTAATCAATTCCCGGTGCAATAAAGTCAGTGTCTCTCCGGGAAGTTTCATCAGGTTTTCCGCCTCATCAATGAACAGTAAATAATGCATCCCTTGATCGTTGAAATGCCTTACCGATGCGCTCAATGCTTCTATAAAACCTTCCGGCGCCTCGTAGCGAGGCAACTTCTTGTGGCGGCAGGCATTTTGGAGCGCCTCTAGAAAAAAACGGTGTATTTCCTCTGTATTGTTGGCGCCTTCCAGACTGAAATACACGGGAAGCACGTCCGGATTGGCGGTCATTATTCGTTCAAGGGATCGTAAATATGAGGATTTCCCAATTCTCCGATTCCCTTTTAGATAGTAGGCGCCGGAGTCCAGGGTGCTACAATCGGCCAATAGCTCGTTTCTGTTGTAGAATCCGGAGTCTTTTCTGATGACCCCGCCATTGTTATACGGGTTTCTCATCGGTATGGTCGTCTGTTTTATTGATGATGGCTTCCATTACATCTTCAAGGGTTATCATAGCGTCCGCTTTTTGCCCTTTCTCTTTGAGCTGATGCTCTCGATTCAGCATGGCGGCAACGGCATCATGGCAAATTTTTTGAATTTGATAAGGTTTGCACATGCTTTCTTTCAAAATAAAATCAACAGCATCGGACGCATACGAATAGACGCCTCTCACGGGTTCCATGATGAGTTGGCGGGCATTTTCTTCCTTCATCGCGTTGAGCTTCAGAAGCACCAATTGATTGTACCAGGGGCTGGTAATATGGTTTAGATGCCGCTTAACTTCATACCCTGCCATAACGATACCTAAACGAGCCTCTTCCTGAAACAACCTTCGAAGCTTGGAGAGGGTAATTTCGTTATAATTTTTCAATTGATCTACTTCATCCATGAGCAACACCACCCTTATTTCTCGACCTGCTGTTTGGTTCTCAAGTTCGTTCAAGACCATAACCATATCACTCCTGAAATCAAAATAGTCATACTTACCTGTTTCGAAAGGTCGTGCTTTGCCCTGAATACTGAACAGGCTGTCGCGCAGGTGCCCCCAAAATTCATCCTCTTTAGTGGCCTGAATATTCAGATAAACCGGAAAGAATACATAGTCGGAGTCGTTTCGCTGTTCTAACTGATACTTGAGGTGGTACAATAGCGAGGTTTTTCCTATCCTACGCTCGTCTTCGATCAGAAAATTGTTTTGGTGAAGGCTGTCTAATATCAGCCTGACAATATTTTCTCTGCCATAAAAATTACTGTGTGAGAATATTGGTGGCCCCACTATGTAGGGAATGGTCCTTCGTTTGAATGCAGTTGTTTTCCTCTCCTGAGTATGAATTCCATATAAGCCTTGCCGGGCTAAGGTGGTCATCGCAAAGAAAAAGCTGACGGCATTGGAATCAAATGACTCTTTATCCCCAACGACATCTAAAGCGCCTATCAGCTTACCTTCTGCCCACAAGGGGCCAATCAGATGCTGCGCTCCATCATCAGTTTGAACAACCTCCGCCCTGTTTCCGCCGCGTTGTTCCCATGTAAATAATGCCTGATTTTCTTTGTCATCGTATGTGTATGGAGCGAAGGATACTTTTTCGTCGCTTTTTGCACCCTCAAGTTGCAGATACTCGCTTTCATTTAAATAACAAAATGCGCGTTGAGCTTTTAATACCTCTATCAAACGATGTAAGGCTGCTCTGATTAATAAAGTCTTATCATCATAGTCATTGATTTGTGTGGAAAACTCATTAAGCGAACGCAAATAGCGATGTTCTTCCGATGCGTTTTGTATGCCTATGGCTGCCTGAAGCGCAAATCGCTCTAATTTGGGAATATCTTTCTCCAAATAATACCCTGGCGTTTTATGATCCAGCATCAGTAAGCCTGTGATTTGGTCTCCATATATCAGCGGCATGCAGGCCCAGGAGCGCACGTCTCGCACATCCGGGTCGTCTATATCCCATAATTCTTCTTGATTAGTATCGGAAAGAATGCGAATTTTTTTGGATTCCACAATCTCTAAAATTAATGGATCTTGATTAACCGGTCGGCAAAACTTATCCCTATTCCCGGGTTGGTCATAGCCTGCATGAGCAAGCTCTTTTCTGGGCGTATCCTTACCTTCGATCAGTTGTATCGTGGCTTTGTCATAATCAATCACCCGTTTTAATTGTTCAAGAATGCGATTGGCAATCTCCTGAAGGGGAGCCTGTTTGGCAATTTCCAATCCGGTCTGGTTCAGGGCGTCCAATTCTTCGTACAAGCGCCCATTGTAAAGCGCCAGCGCAGCCTGCGCAGCTAATTTTTCCAAGACTGCAGCGTCATCTTCCGTAAACACCCTTTTATCATGGTCGTCAAATACGCCTAAAACACCAATGACATCATTGTTGAACAAGAGAGGTACTTCTACAACGGCTGTATAAAAGTCGGCTAAGGCATCTATCTTGTTGTGAAACTCGCTGTAATTGTCAACAATACGGTATTCTTTGGTATCAATGACCTCACGCGCCAAGCCCTTTCCTTCGGGTAATTTGTCGCCTATTTTCATGTACTTTTTCTTTAACCCTTTAGAGGCAACCAAGGTCAAATCCTGGCGACTTCCATTGCTTAATAAATATACCACTCCGCCTTTTCCGTGCAACAGTCGAACCGCTTCTGCTACAATTTCTCCCAATAATGTGCGCTGATTTTTTTCTTGCATAATACGGAGTGCCGACTGATACACCCCTTCCAACACCTCGCGCTCTTTGCGCAGCGAATAAAACAGGCGGTTGCGGTGAATCACATTGGCCACCTGATGGCAAAAAATATCTATGACCTGTAATTCCTCTTTTGAAAAATGCCGGGGCGCCCTGAAATTGAAATAGAGAACGGCCACCTCATGCGAATGTATTTTTGAGCCTTTCCGCTGATGTTCCTCCGCACGGAGTGATACGCCAATGAACGCCTGAACATTTTCTCGCTTTACAAATTTAGATTCCCGAATAAATTTTGTCGCTTCTTGATGCGCATCTGAATCCGGTTTCAACGCAGTCGGTTTGCGCAAGCCGGTTTGTATCTCCAGTTCGCCCATGTCAGGTATGTATTCCACGATCATCGCTTCATATCGCCTTACAAAAGCTGCCATCCCGTTTTCGCGAGGTTTTTGGCTGGGTATCTTTTGCCCGTCTTTGAGTGTTCCGCTGAACACAATGCTCTCGTCGTCGTAATAGAGTTTTTTAACAGGATCATAAGGGTAGAGCACGGTCAGGTCGGCATGGGTCACCTGGCGGGCGAACTGAACGACCTTGTCAAGCAATGCCTTTGCATCGGACCGCCCAACGGTGAGTTGTTCGCCGGTGTTGGCCAATTCTTGTAATATGCGGATATGTCTTTGTTCTTGTAGAGCCAGCGCGGCCTGATTGGCAAAATGTTGCACCAAATTGCCCTCCTCTTCCGTGAATCTGTTCACTTCCCTGCTCATCGTGCTGATGACGCCGAGTGCCTCGCCTTGCTTGCCGAGGAGTGGAACGGTCATAAAAGAATTCCAGTTGTACCCCAGCAATGCTTCTTTGTCAACAAACCCTGGTTCGCCGCTGTAATCCCTGATATTGTCCACAATTTGAAAACGCTTCTTTTGTAGGGCTACTGCATCTATGCTGCTGCCGGGGGCTGTGGGTATTTTAATATCCTCGCCTCTGCGCTCGTGAATACTGGTTTGCCTAAGCCGCAGATAATGATCACCTTCGTTTTCTTCTGCACTCATCAGCCATAAATTGACATCTGCATCCGTCAGATCATGTACGGCATCCACCACATACTGAGCCAAACGCTCGAAGTCGGAGGTTTCGGCCGCCAATTTGCTGATGCCCTGCAGGTGATAGGCGAGTTTATCCCGTTCCATACTGACGGCCGCTATTGCTGCCAGGCTGGTGAGCAATTGCATTTCTTCTGGAAGGAAAAAATCTATATGTCGGCTCGACACCGTAAGCACGCCCAGTGTACGCTTACCTCTGCGCAAAGGAACAGCCAAGACCGATTTCTCCGTCAGCCCTTTGATATTTACCTGTACGTCCGGGCTGTAAGCATCCTCTGGTTGATCTACGTCTCTTACATACAGTGAAATCCCCTTGTCAGCTACTTTGCCGGTGATGCCGCCTTTGGTCAGGTACCTTTTCTTTTCGACTTTATCAGCGCCTGGGCCGGCAGCGGCGCCCAGTTCAATGTACTTTCCTTCAGGGTTATACCTGTATATCCAACCGTAATCCGCTCCCGTCGTAGCTAAGGCTTTTTCCAAAATGGTGTTATATATCAAAGATTCCTGAAGTGCTCCCGCCAGGTTTTGCTGGGTTTCATGTACAACTCTGGAGTATTGCTTTAATTGTCGGGCATACAATGCCTGAGCCGCCAACTTCGTATAATTCAACAAATAGACTAATTGGTGTTTTTTTCTTTGTTCATTTTTGAAATCATGTTGCTCGTTTTTGTAACAGTCAATCCAGCCGATCAGCTTACCTTGACGCATCATGGGCAGAGAGATCAGGGATACCCAGCCTCTTGCTTCAGCGGCCTTTTTATCTATGAAGTAATCTACTTTATGAACATCCTCTATAAAAAGTGCTTTTCCTTTTTTTAGCTTGGTAATACGAGGATATTTATTTTCCCACATGATGGTTGTTGAGGCGAATTCCCGATCACATCCTGACCAACCTGTGATGCGGTAGTTGGGATAATCTTTTCTATCTAATTCCCATACCAAACAAGTGCCAAATTCGGTAATGTCTTTCAGGCTTCCTGCTATTTCCATGGCCACCTGATCGGTTTCCGACAATTCTCTTAATATCACTATCAATTCGTTGTAATCCAGTGGTTTTTGCATCACAGCATAAGCGCCCAATCCGTAACTTCGGATGCTGCCGCGCATATCCTCTCCGGACACAACGATCAGCGGTAGCTGGCGATAGGAAGTGAGTATTTCTCTAACCAATTGATCTCCGCTCATATCCGGCAGTACATAATCAGTAATGACCGCCGTCGGCATGTCATCTGGCGAAAGGGTATGGAGATGTGCCAACAATTCCCGGGCATTAGAAAACGTCTGCACGTTCACACCGCGCTTGGACAAGCGCCGCTCAACGCTGTTGCGCACTTCGGGATTATCATCCGCCAGCAATACCCGTAGGAGTTTAGATTCAGCCATGATCATGGTTTAATTGAGCTGAAAAAATAATGGCAAATGCGCTACCCCAGTGTCGTCGGCTGTCCACCCACTCTAAGCGACCGTGCATGGCCTCCATCAGTTGCCGGCTGATGAATAGGCCCAGTCCATGTCCTCCGCTGCGGGTGCTGTACCCCATCTGAAAAATGCGCTCCCGTGCATGATAGGGTATGCCGGGGCCGGCATCTGTCACCACAATACAGCAGGCGTTTTGTTGTTGAGAGGCGCAAGTGCTTATTTTAACTAAGCGATGCGCCTGTAGTTGCCGAAACTCGGATGCGCCTTTCCGTTCGTTCATCTGATCGAAACGCTCGTTTTGTTCCGCCATATTTTGTATAGCGTTGAGTACTATGTTCGTGAGTACCTGCTCCGCGTGCAGCGCAATGGCAGTTACCTGAGTTATGCTTTTTATGTCCGCTTCTAACTGAATTTGCAAGCGCGTGGCATAAGGCGTGAGCTGGGTTATTACTTTTTCAACCAGGGCATTCAGATCGGTTAGTTCCATCTCATCGTTGGCCAATCTTCCGTAAGCAGCCGTCAGGTGCTTTATTTTTACAATATCTGGTGCAGTATTTTCTATCAGAGACCACAATTCTTCTTTTCTTCCTTCTTGTTTTAGCATCGCGCCGTCTTCCATCAACTCGAAGAGCGGGGTGAGCATGTTGTTGAATTCGTGTAAGAAGCTGCTCATTAACTCACCACGCAGGGCCAAGTCTTGTACTGGACGGAGGCCTGCAAAAAAGCGCTCTTTTTCCAAGGTAAGGCCACAATAGGCCGCGGCAAGCCGGATGCGGGAGATGGTATTCCAGGACAGGTCGGGGCGCTTGTCCACTGCAAACAAGGCATACTCAGAAGTGCGTCCGAACATTTTCACGGGAAGACCGTAGCTGCTATGGAAGTATAAGCCTTGAAAGAAATTCTCCGAAACTGGAGGCCCGGAAGCTTCGCCGATATTGGCCATGTAGCTTATATCGCCGTCCTCAATGACTTCGCGCACTGGACTGTAATATAGACCGTCCATGCTGCGGAGGTATATGTTTTCATTTTGAGGAGGATAAAACGCTGCAAGCGATACTTCCTTTTGGTCGCTGTCCAATCGCAGGAGCAGGCAGTGATCGATCTGCGCCTCCATACTCAATTCGCGTAGTAATAAGGAGAGCTTAACCTGTAATGCATTTGAAGCATTAGCAGGTCGTTCGCGACCAACTTCCAGACTCGCTCCATCTTTGGTCACTTTAAAAATTCGGCCGGCGCGCAGGTCTGAAATGGATTTTAATATGGGGTTACTTGTCTCAGATTGGGGGCGCCAGTCTTTCAAGGCAAAAGGGAAACGCCTATGCGTGTCGTTTTCCAGCGATAAGAGGCGTGACTCTGAAAGAGGGTCGCTGCTCATAAATAAAACCGGCAAAGTTGGAGCGATTGCTAATATTTTCTGCGCCGCGCGGACACCGTTTTCGCCATTAGAGAGATTGATGTCAATGATTGCCAGATCGAATTTCGATTCTTGTTGACTCACGGCATCCAATGCCTTTTTTTCGGTGTCCACCCACACGGTTTCAGCTTGCAGGCTGCGTTGGAGCAGTCCGCATACGCCTTCTCCTTCTTTCTGCTCATTGTCTATGACCAATATACGATTCAGGCGGGTCAATGGCGCCACATCAATGCGCTCCCGCATGGCCTTCACAGGGCTGCCTGACAAAAGCGACTGCGTCCGTTCATGCATCAATCTGAGGCTGCCTTCAAATGCTTGGTGCAGTTCTGCGGAGAGTTGTTCGCTGCTCATGGCTCTTTGCAGGGGTTTCAGGGCGCTCAGTTCTATACGGCGTGCGGCGCCATCCACCGATAAAATTTCCACCAAGAGTATATCGCCCAGAGACAGCACATCTTTGGGGTATTCGCCGGGCAACAAGGGCATTTCCTCTGCCCGCAATATGCCCACAATGCCGGGGCTTAATTGCACATAAACCGCCGAGTACCGCATGTTGATGACTTCGCCTGCGAGCATTTGTCCCTGACTGTGGTGAACGTCTTTCCACGGATCGGTTTTTTCCCGGATGCTGAGATAGGGGATGGTTTCCTTGTTTTTAGGGGGCAGTAATACGGCTTGCTCGATGCCTCCTTCCTTGAATTGAGGTATTTCGGTTTTTCTGATGCTTCTTTCCCAAGTCCATTCCCTGCGTACAATATACCCTTTTCGTTTATCAGGCAAGCTCACGACCATCCTGTTGTGACGTATGTTGAGTACCCTTACCTGCAAGATGGGGTATCCTTGATGATTATGGGTCGTGTCGCTCATGAAATGATACCGGCTGTTTAACGGCCAAATATAATCACTCCACATTACATTTTGATAACAAGGCGCCTGAAAGAAGTATTTTTTTTAAATCGGGGGATATAGCGGGGGAATTGTCTGAACAACAACCTGCCACTTTGCGGGGGCTAGTTGGTGAAGGGAGGCCCTTGCCTGAAGCACAGCTTGTAGTCGCCCGTCATTCACTACGCCGTAGAAACCTAAAGTTAAAGGCTTCGCTACCGAGTATCTCACCCCACCGACCTTTTTACCAATTCCATCAGCGCAAAGGACAAAAACAGCGTTTCCTCCTGATCGTTGAGGTTGTCGTTGACAAACTCGAAGGCGCGGGAATTGAGGCCGGGCTTGGCGGCGGCAGGCAGGTTTCTGGCCGAGATGCTGCCCAATTCGCGGTCTTTGCCGACAACGGGGAGCAGCCCTGCTGTTTCGGCATTGAGGCGGGCCAGCATACTGCCGTCGCGGGCGCTGTAGAGTACGCCGTTTTCTTTGATGGTGCCCAAGGGCTGGTTGTTGAGGATGATCTGAACCTCTTTTCCTTTGAAGCGATAGACAAACTCGCGTTCGGCGGTGCGCACATACAGCAGCGCGTTCAGCTTGGACGATACATAGCGCCTGTAGCTGTAGGCCGCCACCGGCTCGTGGTAGATGGTGGTGAAAACGCCTTTGGCCGTGAGTACGGCGCGCTTTTTCAGCACCCGGTGTACTTGTTCTACTGCAAAAAGGTCGAGTTCCTGTTTGTCTATGGGCGCCAGCTCGCCGCCGTACTGCGCTATTTCGTCGCGCATTTTCTGGAGGTCGGCTTTCACTTTGCGCTCGTTGGGCTGGAAGTCGGCCATGACGCGCATGAGCAGGAGCAAACCTACGACGCCAATGAGGGTGATGACAAGGAAAAAGTACATGGTTGGAAAGTGTTTACTTTGAGCTGCGAGCCGCGAGTTACGGGCTGTTAGGAATAGATCAAGCTCTGGCTTCTTCGCCTTTACATTCTTCGCCCGGCATGCGCCCGCACACGGTACACTCTCCGACTTTGTCCTTGAGCATGGGATTGTTGCTGGCGCAGGTGCCTCTGAATTCTTTACCGGTAACAATATGGCGCAGATTGATGAGTATAAAGCCGATACCGAAAAAGCCGAAGATGACGGCAAACATGTAGAGGAATTTCATTGCATTTGAATTTGATCGCAAAAGTAAACAAACTTACCAACAACGGCGGCAGCGGAAGGGTTGCGGCGACGACTTCAGTCACCGAGGATGAACAATGCGAAGTGGTATAACCTGCTTGATAGTAAACATGAAGATGGAATTGCGCTCGGTTAGAAAATATTGTTACTTTTCAGCGGGCCTCCAAAAGCTACGAGCTATGAGTCACGAGCTATGAGTTTGTTTTCTCGTTCAGAAATTAGATTTTCCATTTTGGGAAAATTCAAAATCTCATCTTGAAAAAAGGCCATATTTCATTTTGGGAGATCAAACTCGCGCCACGCCTCGGCGTGGTCGCGGCTCATGGCTTCTTGGGAAAGCCACTGAATAGTCGCGAAAATATTTTTTATAAAAATTTTACCCTTGAAAATCAATTACTTGTAAATCACTTCTTTTCATATTTCATTTTTGGCACGATTTCTGGTTGAGTATGTACAGCAAAACAAATTGCTCATTCATCATCTCATTCATGTTTAACTCTTAAATCTGTTTTACTATGAACACTATTGTCCGTTTTCTCTCGCCGGCGCTCATCGCCCTTCTGGCCATTTTCAACACCGCTCACGCGCAGCAAACGCCTGCCGTACCCACGCTCAACGGCTTCCAATTGGTGGACTTAGCGTTGCCTTTGGAGGAAATGTTCATCGGAGGTCCATCGCGGGAAAGCATCAAATCCATTGACAAGCCGGAGTTCTCGGCTGCCAAAGACGATGACTTCCTCGCCGCCAACGACCTCGTGATCGGCATTACTTTCAACGGCGTCACCAAGGCTTATCCCGCCCGCATCCTCAACCACCACGAGGTCGTCAACGACCGCTTCGGCGACAAGTCGGTGGCCGTTACTTACTCGCCGCTCACCGGCACCGCCATTGCTTACCTCGCCGATGTGGATGGCGAAACGCGCAAGTTTGGCGTCTCCGGCTTGGTGTACAACAACAACTCTCTGTTTTTCGACACCAAAACCGAGTCGCTCTGGGCGCAGGTGTTGGGTCAGGGAGTAGCCGGCGCCGCTTCCGGCCAAATGCTGGAGCAACTGCCCGCCACCTGGACTACCTGGAACAACTGGAAAGGTCAGAACCCCAACACGCTGGTACTCAACCGCAATACCGGCCATGAGGTGGACTACGCCGTCAATCCTTACGAGGGTTTTGAAACCACTCGCGGCCTGCGCTACCCGATCAACAAAGTGAACAAAATGATGCCGCTGAAAGAGCGCGTAGTCGGTGTAGAAGTCAACGGTACTTTCCGCGCTTACCCGATGTTTGTGCTCCAAATGGAAAACCGCCCGCTCATTGCCGACACGTTCAACGGCGTGGAACTGCTCATCCGCTACGACAAGGAAAGCAAAACCGTCTTGGTGACCAACATCAAAGGCGAGGTGTATCCCAGCGTCACAGGCTACTGGTACTCTTGGTACGCTTTCCACCCCGAAACGGATGTGTTTATGCTCAACGACGGCAAAAACAACCGCAAACCGGGCGAAGTCACCATCACCACCGCTTCGATTCAGTGATGATTTTAATCTGATCGTCAAGATATTACATACAACCAACGCGCTTTGGCCGGGCACTCCTTGCGAGTGTCCGGTCTTTTTTGTTATTAAGATTTCAATAGCCCCAGCAAATACTCCCCATACCCACTTTTAAGATACTTATGCCCCAGCCGCTCCAACTCTGCCGCATCAATAAAGCCCATATCGTAGGCGACCTCCTCAATGCAACCGATTTTCAGGCCCTGCCGGTCTTCGATGACTTCGATGAACTGACCGGCCTGCATCAGCGACTTGTGCGTGCCCGTGTCCAACCAGGCAATGCCCCGGCCCAATACCTCCACATGCAGGCGGCCCATTTCTAAATAATGCTTGTTCACATCGGTGATCTCGTATTCGCCGCGCGGGCTGGGTTGCAGGTTTTTGGAAATTTCAACCACTTGATTATCATAAAAATAGAGGCCCGGCACAGCGTAGTTGGACTTTGGTCTGGCGGGTTTTTCTTCGATGGAAACCGCTTTGAAACTGCCGTCGAATTCTACCACGCCGTAGCGCTCCGGGTCGGCCACCTGATAGGCGAAGATGACGCCGCCATCGGGGTTGACGCTGTTGCGGAGTTGCTCGCTGAGGCCGTTGCCGTAAAAAATATTGTCGCCCAGAATAAGCGCGGCGCTGTCGGAACCGATAAAATCCGCCCCCAAAACGAATGCCTGTGCCAGCCCGTTGGGAACGTACTGCGGCACATACGAGAAATGGCAGCCTATTTCGCTGCCGTCGCCGAGCAGTTTTTCAAAATGCGGCAGATCGTGCGGGGTAGAAATGAAGAGAATATCGCGGATGCCCGCCGACATCAGGGTCGAAAGCGGGTAATAAATCATGGGCTTGTCGTACACCGGCATCAGTTGTTTGCTGACGGCGAGGGTGAGTGGGTAAAGCCGGGTGCCAAGGCCGCCGGCGAGGATGATTCCTTTCATAATGGCGCTCATTTTTGAGGCCGCGAAGATAATCAAAAACGCTCAGAGGGCTACAATCGGGTGACTGTGAGCGTGATGCGGTAGTCTTTTTGAGCAATCGGATTTTGCAGGGTGGGGTAGGGGCTTACCTCGCCGAGTGAAAACAAGTAGCCGCCGAGTGCGATGCGGTTGTTCTCTCCTGCGGTCGCCAACAAAATGGTGTGACTTGCTCCTTCAATTTCAACAGAAAGTTCCACCACGGCCATGCCGGCCCAAACGCATATCGCATCAGACGGACATCTGGAATCGGAAATTACCTTTGTAAAAGAGACACTTACGTCGCATTCCGAGCAATCGTACTGAAAGCCGGGCCTCAATAAAAAGGGTGCGCCCAGATCGAACGGATCAATTTTGATGCGGGATTCATCGCAGGAAAAGGCGCTTGTCAGGAGTACCAGAGCGAAGAGGGAAAAAGAAGTTTTCATAGCTTTTTTTGTCGAAAGACGTCAAGGCAAGGCCTCAGGGTTGGTTGTTTTTTAATATCTGTTCTTTCTCTTTGACAAAATTGAGAAACGGATGCTCTTTCTCTATTGCATCCATTTCGAGCAACAGTTTTTCTACAAACCGGCGGTGCGGCTCCGAATCCGGATGGAAGGGGCGATGGGCTGCGGCCTCGGCTATTTTATGGACAGACAATACCAATTGCCGGGTTTGCGGACTGAAATGGCTGTCGGAAAAGCGCTCCCAGATGTAATCCACTGCTGCCGGAGACGGGTGAATCATGTCTCGGTCGTAAAAACGGTAGTCGCGCAGGTCGTCCATCATCAGCTCAAAAGCCGGGAAATAGTGTGCAAAAGAAAGGCGGCGACAGAGTTCTTCCACCGCCAGCAAAAGGGTGGCCTTGCTGCGTTGATTTTCGATAAAACCGTCTCGCAAATGCCGCACCGGACTGACACTGAGGAGGATGTGCAACTGGGGCTGCGCTCGCTGTAACTGCTCAAAAACCGGCAGCAGCAGATCAACTACTTCTTGGACACTCAATCGGTAACGCTCGAAGGCCGTTCCCGGCAATTTGTGGCAATTGGCTACGATGCGGCGTTCTTCTTTCCATACAAAAGCATTGGCCGTGCCCAGCGTTATCAGCAGGCGGTCGGCGCGGTGCAGGGCTTCCGACCCCTCGTGCAGCGCCTCGTTGATGTTGTGCAGGGTCTGTTCTCTGTTGGGCGCACTCAGCCTTCCGTGATGATCGAAACTGTGCCAAATGCCCTGATTTTCAAACAGATCATCGGCCGTGTAAGGGCGGTTTTCCCAAAGGCGTTCCAGCGTGTATGCTATGGAAGCGGGGTTGTAAAGAATGCCGAACGGATTGACGAGGGCTTTGAATTTGGACGCCTGCAAACGTCCGCCGATGTGTTCGGCAAAACAGGAACCGAGGGCAAGGATATCATTGTAATGTGATATACCTGCCGAGGAGATTTCAGGCGTAAAAACTGTTCTAAACATGGCATTGCGTAAAAAGAAAATAGCGCAAACAATTGACAAGCAACTATTTACGCTATTTCAGGTGGAGGTCGCGAGCGGATTCGAACCGCTGTACAAGGTTTTGCAGACCTTTGCCTAGCCACTCGGCCACGCGACCGCGATTTGGGACGGCAAAGATAAACGTTTTCTCTTTGCCGCGCCAAATCGGGTGAAAAACTTTTGTAAAAAAAATTATCCGGCCTGGTGCAGGTGGATGTCCATTTGACGGAACGGAATGCTCAGCCCCGCTTTGTCAAAGGCTTTTTTAACTTCCTCATTCATGTAAAAGAAGGTGTTCCAATAGTCGCCGCTTTTGCAAAACGGCCTCGATGCCAGCACCACGGAGTCATTGGCCCATTGAGCTACCACTACGCCGTAGCCGGGTTCG
This sequence comes from Saprospiraceae bacterium UBA2329, assembly GCA_002344975.1. Taxonomy (GTDB): domain Bacteria; phylum Bacteroidota; class Bacteroidia; order Chitinophagales; family Saprospiraceae; genus UBA2329. The sequence continues at coordinate 49,403 of DDUV01000020.1, forward strand.
TCCAAGATATAAGGACAGTTTTTGGCTACCGACAAAATGACCTCACGCGCTTTGTCAATATCGGTTTGGTAGCTGATGGGGAAGCTGAATTCTACCCCGATGATGCCCTGCCCGGAAATATTGGTGATGATGTTGCTCGTAACGACGGCATTGGGAATGATGATGTGTTTGTTGTCTAAGGTTTGCAACACCGTGTTGAACACCTGAATTTCCTTCACCGTGCCCGTTTGGCCGCCGCCGATGGTCACGAGGTCGCCCACTTTGTACGGTTTGAAAACGAGGATGAGTACGCCGCTGGCAAAATGCGCCAGACCGCCTTGCAGTGCAGTACCGACAGCAAAGGCCAATGCGGTAAAAATGGCCACAAATGAGGTGGTCTCAATGCCGAACATGCGGGCCACGGAAAGCAGCACTAAAATTTTGAGCCCCACAGCTACCAACGAAGACAAAAAGCGGACGACCGAGGCCTCCATTTTGTTTTTCTCCATCGCTACGCGGAGCAAATGCGCCACACGCCCGGTGATCCAGAACCCAATGACGAGGGTGAGCAGTGCGCCCAACACATTGGGCAGGTAGGCTGTAGCCATTTCCGATAGTTTGCCAAAGTCTAAAAAGTCCATGATAAGCCTTGTGTTTTGATGAGTGAATATGATTTAGAAGCCGGCTGCTTCATTTGGTCACTAAGATACAAACATTAACTTTGTTGCCGCTTTTAGAAACATGAAAAACAGTACGCCCAAATATCTCACGCTGGACGAAGCCTTGGCCAAGGCTCGCCGGTACTGCGCTTTTCAGGAGCGTTGCCACAGCGAAATGCGCAGTAAACTCATTGAGTGGGGCGTGTATGGCGACCGGTTGGAGGAGGTAATGGCCGATCTGGTTTCTGAAAATTTTTTGAACGAAGAGCGCTTTGCCTGTACTTTTGCCCGGGGCAAGTTTCGCATGAAAAGCTGGGGCCGCAACCGCATCGTGCAGGAACTGCGCGCCCGCCGGGTGTCGGATTATTGCATCCGAAAAGGTTTGCAGGAAATTGAAGAGGCCGAATATCTGGCCGAGTTGGAAAGGCTGCTGCTCAAAAAACAGGCAGAACTCTCCGAGCCGGATACCTTCCAACGGCGGGCCAAACTGATGCGCTTCGCCCTGCAACGAGGATTTGAACAGGAATTGATTTCGGGCGCTTTGGATTCCATTCAGGCCGGCTAGTGAAGGGGTGACTCTGTCGGAGTAGCGCCTCGTAGTCACCCCTTCACTACGCGCAGAAACTTAAAAAAAACATAGGGCACTTCATAGAACGCTCTTATTTGGCAATCAGTAAATCAGCACAACTTGTCCCGATGACGCAGAGCCTGTTCCGATGGACGAAGGGAATCGGAAAAATATTACTACCATGTCCACTCAAAAAACAGAAACCAACAAAGCGCCTCAGCCCGTAGGCGCATATCCGCACGCACGCCGGGCGGGCAATCTGCTGTTCCTCTCCGGCATTGGTCCCCGCGACCCCGAAACGAACGGCATTCCGGGCCTGGAACGCAGCGCTATGGGCAATTTTACGGAGTTCGACTTCGAGGCGCAGTGCCACTCGGTGTTTCGCAATGTGCGCGCCGTGCTCGAAGCGGCGGGCGCCCGCTGGGAAGACTTGGTGGACGTCACCGTCTTTTTGGTCAATATGCAGCGCGACTTCCATATCTACAACCGCATCTACGCCGAGTATTTCAAAGACCACCAGCCCTGCCGCACCACAGTAGCCATCACTGCGCTGCCCACGCCGATAGCGATTGAGCTGAAGTGTATTGCGTATTTGGGAGAGTAGAAATCCTCACTCCCGCACCGCATCATACAGCGCCTGATGCAGCCTCGGCCGTATCCCCAGATTGTACAACTCCCGGTTGTCGCGGGTAGGATACACCCGGTTGGAGAAGAAAATCAGCAGCAGGCCGCTCTCCGGATCGGCCCAGGTGAAAGTACCCGTGTAGCCCGAATGCCCGAAACTGGCCTGACTCGCCGAGCGCGCCGTGTAGCTGCGGGCCGGATCATAGGCCGCCAGGGGCCGGTCGAATCCCAGTCCCCGGTGATTGCCCTCCCCGCAAAACGCACAACGCGTAAACTCCTCCAGCGCTGCCGCCGCTATGTATCGCCGGCCGCCGTACTCGCCTTTGTTCAGGTACATCTGCATCAGTTTGGCCAGATCGTTCGCCGCGCCGAACAAACCCGCGTGCCCGCTCACGCCGCCCAACATGGCCGCGCCCTCGTCGTGTACGCGCCCGTGCAGTAGAGACATTCTGAAAAAAGTATCCCGCTCGGTAGGCACAATGCGGCTGTGCGGAAAATATCGCAACGGGTTGTACGTCAGCGTAAAAGCGCCCAAGGGTTCGTAAAACGTCTTTTTCAGATACGTCTCAAACTCCGTTCCCGTCAGGCGCGGCGCTATCTCCGGCCAGAAATAAAACGAGAGGTCGGAATACACATAGCCCGGCTTTTCGTTCAGCGGCGATTGGGCAATGAATTTCAGCATCTTCGACTTGTACTTCTTGTGCAGCCACAGGTTTTCCGCCACCAATACGGGGTACGCTTTGCTCTGTTGCGCGGCAAAAGTGCGCGGCTTGAACCGGCCCGTATTGCCCATATTGCCCTGCCAGTCCGGCTCCCAGGGATTCACGCCATTGCCCTCCAGCGTGCCGCGCCAAAACGGTATCCAGGCCATGAGCCGCGCCTGATGCGCCAGTATGCTGCGCAGCGTCAGATCAGATTTGTTCGTCCTTTTGAACGGCGGGTAATACTTGCTCCAGGGCGCATCCAAATCTAAGCTGCCCTCGCCGTACAGCTTCATCGCCACCGGCAACCCCGTCGTTATTTTCGTCACCGATGCAAAATCGTAAATATCCTCCGTCGTCACCGGGCGCACATTGTCGTAGGTATGAAACCCAAACGCCTCGTGATACACCACATGCCCGTGCCGCGCCACCAACACCTGCGCGCCGGGGTACGCGCCCCCCGCAATGCCCTGCCGCACAATGGCCGCCACGCTGTCGCGCAGATATTGCTCGTCCATACCCACCGCTGCCGGCGGCGAATAGCGCAACCTGCCCGCCGCGTCCATGCGCAGGCCATGCCCGCGTTTGAAGGTAGCGCCCAGATCGTTTTCCAAAACGCCGTTCAGGCCCACCGCTCCGAAAACAGCCTGCGCCGCCAGCGATTCCGACCACATTCCCGGCATCGGGCAGTGAATGGACGCCCGGGCCAAGCCCAATTGGGTGTAAAACTCCCAGGCCCTGCCCGTTCCCACCGTCACCGCTACCACCGGCCTGCGCTCCATCAGCGCCCGCAACAAAAACTGGTGCTTCAGGTAGCCGGGCAACGCAGCATCGCCGGCCACATCTCGCAGGGCCACCACGCACACATCGTACAGCCGCGCCTGCTGATCGGCCCACAATGCGGCATCGCCTGCCGAGAGTCCTTCGGGCAGCGCGGGCGTTTCCAGCACCGTATATTTGGCCAGCGTTTTCTCCATTGCGCTGCCTTTTTGGTCGTTCAGATCGTAATACGCCACCCGCAGCGAGTCCAGGTGTTGCAAAGGCAGCAACGCGCCCTCATTACGCAGCAGCACCAATGATTGTTCGGTGGCCCGAAAGAGCCTGGCAATCGTATCGCCGGGCGTTTGCGCGCTCAGCATGGGCATCGTCAGCAGGGCGCACAGGCCCGCTAAGAGGAGATTTTTTATGTTTTGCATAGATTGATTTTTACTACTCCACCATCACCACCCGGCTGCCCCGGCCCCGCGTATCAAAGGCCCGCAACTTCACCCGGCCGCTCACCGGCATCGGGGCGGCATACAGCGGGCTGTTGATGGTCGGGTCGGAGCCGTCGGTCGTATAGCGAATGGCGAACCCCGGCAGTTGAATATTGGCGTGCAACATCCCGTTGCGAACCACCGCGCCCGGCGTGGGAATGCGGTAATAAATGCCCCCTGTATAGAAATCGAGGCGCGGCAACTCGCGCTGCCCCAGTTGATTGGCAAAATGCGCCCATGCCTCCGCGTATTGGCTGAGCCATTGCGCCGAATCGGCTGTGGTTTCATACGCCGGCGCAGGACTCCAGGCGCGCTCCGCCAGGCCCAGTAATTTGGGGAACACCATAAACTCCAGATCGTGCGGGCCATGCAGCGTTTCCGACCAAATCAAACCCTGTATGCCCACAATCTTGCCCTTGCCGTAGTCGGTCAGGCGGCTTTTGCCCACAAAAATGGCCGGGTCTATCGGATTGCCGAAACGATCTTGGGCGGCAGTTTTGAAATAATCAAATGGCACAAAAGAAAAGGCTTTATCCACATCGGTGTAGGCGCCCCAGTAGTAGCCGGGTTCGTCAAAATCGTTGTGGTAGGCCATGTCGAAGTAGAGATTGCTCACCGGCCCCAGCACCACCTCATAGCCCGCATTGGCCATGCGATAGGCCAAGTCTTCGGCGCCCCAGCCCAACACATTGTTCCACACATACATGCGGAAGCGGTCGTTTACAAAATCCGGATTGGGCAGGTAGTGCAATTTGCCGTCCAAGCGGGTTTTGCGCAGCCCGGCCTCTTCCCAACCGGCCACCTGCAACCCGCGTTGAGCCAGCATGTCGCGCATTTTTTTCCAAAAATAATACCACAAATCGTCGGTGCTGCCCATGCCTTGTTGCTGCATGAGTTGGCGACAGGCCGGAGACTGCTCCCACACGCCGTTGGGTACCTCGTCGCCGCCCAGATGGATGGAGCCAAGCGGCGCGCCGGCCTCGCGGTACATGGCCAAAAGTTCGTCGCATACTTTTTCCACAAAGGCATAAGTGGAGGGCAGCGCCACATTCACCACGTTGTCGTTGTACGATTGCACCGACAGGTATTTGGAGCGGTCTTCAAGGTCGCGCAGCAGATAGCGGGCGGCTTCGTCCAAGCGGCCCTCGGCGCGGAGGCGCTCATAGCGGGCGTCCATTGATTTGATGGCGGCGCGGGCATGGCCCGGCAGTTCTATTTCGGGTATGACCTCAATGTGGCGCTCGGTGGCGTATTTCAGTATTTCTACAAATTCTCTCCTCGAATAATAGCCTGATCCTGTGCCGCTTGCAGGGTGGGGGCCGGAACCGTAGGCCGGGTGCAACATCTCGCGCTCGTCGGCGGAGTGTCCCCGTCGGGCGCCCACCTGCGTGAGTTCGGGCAAACCGGCAATTTCGATGCGCCAGCCCTCGTCGTCGCTGAAGTGGAGGTGCAGTTTGTTGAGTTTGTACAGCGCCATCACGTCCAATATGCGCAGTATTTCTTTGGCCGTCTGGAAGTTGCGGGCCACGTCCACATGCATGCCGCGATAGGCAAAGCGGGGCGCGTCGCTCACGGTCAGGCAGGGCACGGCGGCGGAGGGAAGCGGGCGGCTCCAGGCTTGTGCGGGCAACAGTGTTTTGAGCGATTGAATGCCGTAAAATGCGCCCGCAGCGCCGCCGGCTTCTATGCGCACGCCCTCGGAGCCGTGTATGCGAAGTTCATAACTTTCGGGGTCGCGCATCTTGTCCGACAGGCGCAGTGAGATGCCGCTGTGGTGCCGTTCGGCGGGCAAAATGAGTACTGCCGCCGTCTTGCCGAACCAGGTGCTCCATTGTTCCGACAACAGCCGGGCCTCGCGCTCCAATGACGGTACCGCGCAGATCACTGTGTTGCCGTCGAGGGCGTAATGGCCGGGCTGCATCTCCAACGAAACGGGCGTGGGAAACACCGGCCGCAAAGCGGAGGCGGGTAGTCGGGGCGTAGCTTCATTTTGTGCAAACACCATTGCGGGCGTTACGCGTCCGGCGTGGTCTTCGGGACCTCGGCGCAGCAGGTCGGGATTGGCAGGCGGCACTATGCGCACGGGCTTCGTGACATAGCCCTGACCGGGGTCGGCATCAAAAACGACGTAAAAACCATTGGGTGCATCGGCCCGGTTGAGCAGCCAGTGTTGACTCACCAAGGGCAACTCGCAACTGTCGCCGGGGGCCAAACCTGCAAAATCTGCCGTCGGTGTCAGGCGAAACCAGTCACCGCCCAGTCCTTCCACTTTCCAGCCGGCAGGGCGGGTGTATGCGTCTTTGTACGAGCGCACCGAGTTGAAGTACAAAGCCCAGCCGGCAGCGGGTACTTTCTTTTTGCCCTGATTGTGAATGCGCAGTTTGGCCAATGCCTGCGACTTGCCATCGTACTGATTTTGAACGAGTTCCCATCGGAGTGCTAAATCGGCGGCTTTAAACGGCGCTTTTTTTTGTGCCTGTAAGGAGAGTGTAATTGCCAAGAAGATGATGATAAAAAGGATGCGTGTCATTGGTGTTGCTACAGTCTGTTGGTTGGAAATCAGGCAAATTTGGGGAAAATCAGGGAGAAACGAGCCAGAGGAATGGGGCGATAAAAAAATAAAGTGATCATTTTCGCCAAAGGATTAGATAAGTAAA
>DDUV01000020.1:56075-78194 GCA_002344975.1 Saprospiraceae bacterium UBA2329
CATTTTAAGTGTCTTATCTAATCCTTTGGCCTAAAGAAAATGAGCATTTATTTTTGCCCCACTACAAGGAAGATAGTTGGAATGCTTTTTATCTTCGTGACAACGTTGCCGCTCGCCTGCAGCTACATCGTTCAAAAATTACAAAAAAATCAGTCATGCTCAGAATCCTCTTCCTGCTCTGCCTCTCCCTTGGCGCCGCACAATTCCCGAACGCCCAACCCACTGCCGAACAACAACGACAGGTGGATGCCATGTTTGCCGACTGGAACCGTCACGGATCGCCGGGCGGATCGCTGGCCATTGTTTCCAAAGGTGAAATGGTGATGAAACAAGGCTACGGCTGGGCCGATCTGGAGCATCAGATTCCCAACATGCCGCATACCGTGTTTTACGCCGGCTCGGTGTCGAAGCAGTTTGTGGCTATGTGTGTGCTTCTTTTGGAAGAACAGGGCCGCATTTCGTTGGACGACGAGCTGCGAAAATACCTGCCCGAACTGCCCGATTATGGTACGCCCATTACCATTCGCCATGCCGTACACCACCTCAGCGGCCTGCGCGACTACCTGACACTGTGGCAAATAGGCGGCAGAGACTACTTAGACCGACTGAACAAACAGGCCGTTCTGGAAATGATTTTCCGGCAACGAGCACTCAATTTCGCACCCGGCACAGCGTATTCGTACAGCAATTCGGGCTACATCCTGCTGGCCGAAATCGTGGAGCGTGTATCGGGGCAGTCTTTGCGGCAGTTTGCCCGGCAGCACATCTTCGAGCCGCTGGGCATGAGCAGTTCTTTTTTCAACGACAACACCTACGGCCTCATCCCCAACCGGGCTTTCGGCTACCGGCGCGGCGCGGGCGGCGGGTTTGAAAACCTGTTGATGCGCTTCGATCTGGTGGGTTCCGGCGGGCTTTATACTACGGTGGAAGACCTGGCAAAATGGGATCGCAATTTTTATGAAAACCGCTTGGGCAAAAAAAGTCCGCAGTTGATTGAAAAGCTGCTCACAGAGGGCCGGTTCAGCAACGGGCAACCCTGCGGCTATGCGGGCGCGCTCGTTCCGGGCCAATATCGGGGCCTGCGCACGTTCAGCCACACCGGTTCATTGGGTGGCTATCGGGCGGCCTTTGTGCGGTTCCCGGAGCAGCAACTGAGTATTATTTTATTGGGCAATGCAGCTGAATTTGCACCCGAACAAAAAGCCTACGCCATCGCTGATGTGCTGTTGGCCGGGCAATTGCAGGATCGCAAGTCGCCCGATCAGACGGCTGAAACGAATCCCCAAGCCAAGCCCTTGCCGGTTTTGTCGGCACAGGAATTGCCCTCTGCTGCAGGCCGCTATTACAGCGAGGAATTGGATGCTTTTTTTACCATCTCATTGAAAAATAACGAGTTGCATCTCCGTCCGGGCAACCTTTCGGCCATACCGCTGAGGGATTTGGCTTCCGATCCGTCTTTTTCTTTGGAATGGGAACGCGGCGGCAAAAAGAAGGAAATTACCGGAATGGTGCTGAGTATAGGGGGAATGAAAAACTTCAGGATGCTGAAGCAGAACTAAGACTTTTACTAAATACTCAAAATACGCCAGGTCGGCCTCGCATCGTTCCTCATAAAAAATGAAACGTATGCCACTCAAAACCTGTCTGTTCGCCTTCGCGGCCCTCCTTTTTACCTCATTGGCACAAGCCCAGACCACCAACTTTGCCGAGGCATTGCGCAACGGTTGGATCAGCATGGATGCCCGTTTGGCCGGCCGTTTCGGCGAACACGCCCTTCGCCTGACATTGACGAATCGCCATAAAAAGATGGAGCTGCTCATTCCTGCCGGCTGGCATTTTTCTGCCGAAGATACCACTGTGCAAAATGCCCTCACCACGCAGGAGGTATTGGTATCGTTGGAAAAAGACCAAAAGCGTACCCTGCGCCTGCACGCCTTTTGTACCAACGCCTCCAAACGCAGCCCGCAGATAGACCAGGCATACATTTCCAAAGGCCCGGCGGAGGGCAATATGAAGGAACTGGCCCAATACATACATCGCAACAAAATAGAGCCGGGCGAGGTGCAGGGCGCTGTGTGGAGCCTCAGTGACGACCTCAATCTGACCGGCATCGCACATATCGGCCTAGCTGCCTTCGTCGCTAAGTTGACGGGACAGCCTGTGCCTGAATACTTTGTGCGCAACGGCTATCAACCGGAACCGGGCGGCCCGGCCTATTCCTACGAGCCGGTATCGGTGGAGGGCTTGTTTGAGCATCGCACCGAAAAAGAAGAGAGCGTGAGTTTTGGCCTATACAACGCTGCGGGCGAACCGGTACAAATGTTTTTTGAAAACAAATCCTGGTGGGCCGGCCAGCACCGTTTCAAGTTTACATTCAGCGTGTGGGGCTTCCCCGGCGGCGAACACGAAGCGCGCCTCAGCGACAACAGCGGCAGGGTACTGGGCAGCAAGCGGGTGAGTTGGTAGAAAAGAGAAGGGGAGACCATTCATCCGGCCTCCCGCTGGCGCGAGATTCCATCTCGTGCCACTATCCGGTGGATTCATATCCGCCAAATACTCGCCTTCGGTAGTTTTTGCAAGCGGGTGGAACCCGCATAATACTCACGCGAGATAGAATCTCGGCGCGAGCGGAAGAGAAGGGGAGACCATTCATTCGGCCTCCCCCTCCCGTAGGCGGGTCAATATTTCCGGCCTCCGACAACACACTTTTTCACGACGAGAGGGCTGCCCTCGGAACGAAGGCAAACCACATACACGCCCGGCGGAAATGCCTGTACGTCAAAGGTTTCTATGAGATTTTCCACCATTTCTATTTTTCGCGTCGTCATGGTTTGCCCCAATTGATTCACGATGCTGATGCTGAGACCCTTGCCCGAAAAAACAGAACTCATGGCTACGCGCAACTCGGTAAGTGCCGGGTTGGGAGATACGGTAAATTCCATCGGAAAATCACCGGTGGGAATATCGCCGCCGGGCAGCGATGTACCTCCTGCCGCCGGGACAATGCTCGTGCCGGTAAAGACTCCGGTGGAGTTGGCGCCATTTTGGGCATTCTCGACAAAAAGGCCGGCCTGAAGGCAATCGGGCATAGACATATTCACCACAAAATGCTGTTGCCACACAAGGCCGTCGGCTGAGGTGTAGGCGGTAAAAACATCGCCGGCCCGCGTCAGTCGCAGCCACCGATGGTTCTGTGTGATGGCTTGTTGCGTATTCCTGGCGCCGTCGGTTGCGGTGCGCGTATCGAGATAGACGTACTTGGTGCCTTTGGATTTCAGGGCAATCATTCTGGCGCCCGGCGCGTCATTTTCCCGAATGGCAATGCCTGCAAAGGCCTCCGGGTGTATGAAATGGACGCGGGTAATGAGGCTGAAAGTATCGCAGGCATTTTGGGATGTAAATATTTGCCGGTCTGCCTGATTCACGGGAGCGTTGCCCTCGTAGTTGAGGTCTATACTGCCGTTGCAGAGATTTTCGACAGCGCTGCCCTGCCCCGCTCCGATGGAGGCCGTTGTCCAGGGCGATTCCAACGGCAGTTGGCACACACAATTGATGTCCATCGTAAACTCGCCGAAGGCATCGTCTGCGCCGCTCACCAAAATGTAGTAGTTCTGGTTGGGCAGGCTCGGAAAGCTCAGGCTGGACTGCGCGCCGCAGGCATCGTCATTGCTTGCCACGCATCGGAGCGAACCGCAGGCGCCCTCATACACATGCACTTTGGTATCGAAAGAAGAGGCGCACAGGTCTAAGGTCATTATAGAACCATCGCCTTGTATCTGATACCAGACGCCATGGCCGGGCAGGAGATTGCTCCCTTCGCAGATACCCTGACTGATGTCGGGAAATGCGCCCTCCGTATTGCCGGTGATGGTACTGCCGCAACTTGCTGCCAGAGCGGTGGCGCAAAAATCGTTGGGCAAGGGGCGGGCGGGCGTGGTGAAACGGACGGTGGTGCTGCCCGTGCTGGTACAGGAGCAATGAGCGCGCAGGCAGAATGTATATTCGGTGAGCGGCAACAAACCCGACAGGGAGACAGTGTTTTCCGAACTGCTCAGCACAGGCGCATCGTCATGGCAAGTCGTTCCCTGCGACACCGCATATTTGTAATACGCAGCCCCTGCAACGGCCGGCCATGCGATGGTAGCGGTGGAGTCGGTCAGGCTCACCAATGACGCCGCTGCGGGCGCAGAACACTGGGAGCCGCCAGCCAATGTGAGAGTAAATACACTGCTCTGATAACCATAAACATAGATGTAATAATTTTCCCCCGCACTGGAATGCCAGCTCGTTAAAGCCCCATACACACACCCCCCGTTCCTGTTGCCGGTAACACAAATAAGTGAATCACAATTGCCTTTATATACTTCCACAAAAGCGCCTGAAGACGGACCTGCCGGGCATGTATGCACAACAACCGGCAGACCGTCGCCTACCCAACGATACCAGACTCCTCGAGGAAAAACCTCATTTACACAGTGGGGGCCGCCTCCTATATCTGTAGCGGAAGCCAAATTTGCGGTTACGGACGCATTGCAGCCGTCAATTAAGGTCGCTGTGGCACAAATGTCATTAACAATTGGCAATTGTAGGCAAAATGCAAAGTCAGAATGACTTGCGTCAAAGGCTTTGAATACTCGAATGTGATAAATCGTATTGCTCTGCAGCCCTGTGATGACGCCACCGGAAGGTTGGTAGCACCCCAAAGAGGAGAAACTGCCGCAACTACCGCTCAAGATTTCAAACCCGCAGACATTGCCTCCACTCGCCAGTACTCCTTTATATAGGATGTGCGAAACATTGGACGGGGTACGGAAGGTGAACCATACATCATGATTGCCCACTGAGTTGCAGGAAGATATATGGTCATTGCTCGCTCCTTGAACGGTGCCCGACATGGTGGTGCATCCACCGTTGGGAGCTATCTCCGGCAGAGCAATCGCGTCTTGGCAGTGGTCGTTAGGAGGCACCGGCGTTCTGCGGAAGCAAATATCATATTGCAGCCCTGGAGAGTAATCATATTTGTAGGCGCGCAGATAGTAAGTTGTATTTTCTGCCAAACCATTGATCGTTCCGTTGAGGCTGGTATAGCATCCAATAGCTGTCAAATTACTACAGGAGCCTCTGAATAACTGTAAAATCGGAGTGGAACTACCCGATACATTGGTGATGGAATAATGGAGTGTCGTCATGCCGGGAGGGCAAGTAAAGGCATACCAGACATCGTCCTTGTTGCCGGCACAGCCGGCTATAGTAGTTTCTCTGGCTCCCAAGGTGTTTACATGCACATTGGTGCAGCTTCCATTCGCTGAAAAGCTGATCACGGAAGCGTCTGTGCAATCATCGTTGGGCGGCGGCAGATGTAATGATATGTTGAATCGTCCCCCTCCGGTCTCAAGGGGCCAACTGCCCAATACACGCATATAATAAATATTTCCGCCCTGAAGATTCGCTATTATAATTTGAGAGCCTGAATAACAACCTACGGAGCTTAGGGTGGCACAATCGCCGTTTAATATTTGAACACCGGAGACTAAAAAACTCGAATTGTCAATCCGACAACCCAAGCGAGATACATTGGGAGGAACAATGAATCGAAACCAAATATCGCCATAATTGCTCACGGTACAAGTCGGTGCGCTAGAGATAGTAGCCCCCCGGTTGTCGGCGACGATAAAAATACTGTCAGTATCAGGTTGCCATGAAGGAAAGTTAATAGCCTGACTACATTCGTCATTGTATGGCATGACCATCAAACAAAGATTAGCAATTCCAATAGTGACCGCTGAAGAAGAGTAAATGCGAAGATAGTAAGTTGTATTGCTGTTCAGGTTTGAGATGGTGCCAAAGTCGGCTCCATAACACCCTACAAGTTGGAGTGTGTTGCAATCTTCTCTAAATACTTGGAAATCAACACCAAGAGTATTGTCTAAGTCTGTTTTAAAATATCGCAGTCTGGTAACATCTGGAGGCGTGGTAAAAGTGTACCAGATGTCGGGTCTATCGGTTCCACAAGTCATGCCGGGCGTCACTGTACCTCCTAAAGTAGTCACACGCAAGGAGGCACAATTGCCGTCTGTGGTTATTTCAGGGAAGGGCAGGGCGCCGGAGCACAAATTATTAGACGGCCTGACTCTGAGACAAATATTGAAATTAGCAAACGATTGCCCCCCAATACTGCCGTATGTATATACCCGCATATAATAAATGGCGCTTTCCGTCAGCCCGGAAATCTCGCCCCGGGTCTCCGAAAAGCACCCAAAGGAAATCGGGCTGGCGCAATTGCCGGCGAATAACTGAAACCGGATTTGATTATTCTCAGGGGGGAACAACTCATACAAAAGGGTATTTACCCCTGTTGGTGTGGTGAACGTCAGCCACACGTCGTCGTCTTCATCGCCGTAGCAGGTAGGGTCGTAGGCGCCGGTAGCGCCAAATGTGGCCCCTGAAACGGTGGCGCAACTGCCGTCTGTGGGAATGGACGGGAAAGCGATGGCATTGGCGCACAAATCATTGATGGCCGGGGTTTTGAGGCAAAGATTTAAATTAGCGTGCCACCGGACAGCCACCCTCAAATAATACGTTTCGCCGGCAGTCAATGGGGGAAATACCCAGCCATAGGTGGTGTTGTTACATTCTATACTCACCAAATTGCCACACTGACCGCTGTACAGTTCGATACCTGAAAGCGTGTTTTCAGAAAAGTGCTCTAGGGTAGCCTGCAACCGGCCCGCATCGCTATCAGGTGCGACGAAGGAAAACCACACATCTTTGTCGTTGTTACCGCACCAACTGATACCGGGGGTCATCGAGGCCAGTTCTGTGGACGATACATTTACCCGGGCACAGCTGCCGTCTGTAGGAATAAGCGGAAAGGCAATAGCGCCTGCACATTCGTCATGGGCTACCGGAACTCTTAAACATACATCAATGCTTTTCCTGCTTCCGTACAGGCGCATATAATAGGTTTCGTTGTCATTCAGCCCTCTGATAAAGCCGTTCAGTGAGTTGAAACAGGCGATAGGGATCAAGGAACTGCAATTGCCTTTTAATAGTTGGAATTGCATCATACTTCCCAGTTCGTAATACACTTTGTCGGCTCCGGCAGGCAGGGTGAAAGACAACCACACATCGTCGGTTTCATTGCCGGGGCAAGTGGGATCGGCTGTGCCGCCGGCTCCGAAATTCCCAGTTTGTACACTCGAACAGGCGCCATCAGATGGAATGGGCGGGAAGGCAATGGCGCCGGAGCAATCGTCATTGGGCGGCGGCGGGGCGAGGCATATTTTGAACGTAGTTTGTGCTCCTCCGTAGAATGTATATGCCTTCAGATAATAGGTCGTACTACCTGACAGGCCGTTGATTACTCCTTCAGTAATACCCGTCGTACCATTATAGCACCCGATTGATGTAAGGTTGTCGCAAGTACCGGTCAGAATTTCAAAGCAAAATTGGGAATCGGCATTGTCGGTTATTTTATAACGTAAAGCACTGACTCCTACAGGTGTGGTAAACCTGTACCAAACATCGTCATCTTCAGTGCCGGAGCATTGGGGCGTTGCTGTGCCCGAAGAGTTATAAGTGGAAACAGTAATTCCAGAGCAACTTCCGTCTGTCTGAAAATCGGGAAAATTGATGGCTTGTGTACAAAAGTCATTTGCTACGGGGTTGATAAGGCAAATGTCAAATGCGGCCCTTGTTTCTCCTGACTGATTGGTGTAGGCCCGTAAATAATAAGTAGTATTCCCTTCCAGCCCGGTAAGGATTTTTCGAGAACTGAAAGATTCAAACTGATAGCACCCAATGGATTCTAGTGCAAAGCATGTTCCTCGGAGTATCTGTATTCTGATATCGTCATTCCATTCTGCAATCTCAAGTTTAATGATGAGGTGTGTTGTGTTGGGGGATGTTGTGAAGGTGTACCACAGATCGTCATCCTCTGCACCGGCACATATGTCGTCAGGAATGCCGCTTGCTTCATAAGTTGATGCCCGAACGATGGAACATCCGCCTTCCGGCGCAATGGGAGGGAATGCAATGGCGCCCTCGCATTCGTCATTGGCCGGCGATAGTAATCTGCGCAGGCAAAAAGAAAAAGGAGAAGTGCTTGAGGTTGCAAACACACGCACATAATACGTTTCTCCAGCTTCGAGTTGCTCCAGTTTTCCGGCTATAGACGAGTAGTTTCTTCCTGTGAAGCTAAGGTTGTCACAATCGCCCCGATACAAATTCAAACGATGGGCGACGCTCTGAATAACAGGGCTGATCTCGTAATACATTTCAGCCCCGTCTGCGGGAGCTTCAAAAACAAACCATACGTCTTTGTCAACTGCGCCATCGGTGGTGGACGTAACCGTGGCGCAACTCCCGTCGCCGGGAATATTGGGAAATGCTATAGCGCTCGTACACTCGTCATTGATGGCCGGGGGCGTCACGCGCAAACAGAGATTGAATGCTGAAAACATACCGCTCTCATAACTGAATATCCTCAGGTAATATGTAGTGTTGCTGTTCAATCCGGTCATGGTACCGACTTCGGGATCGTAGCAGCCCACTGAAGTAAGCGTACCCGAACAGGAACCTCGCATTAATTGAATGACACCGTCGTAAGAGCCACTTAGACGGACCAGATTGTAATGCACCGATGTGTAGCCCGGCGGCAGGGTGAAACTGTACCATACGTCGTCGTCTTCTGATCCCACACAGGTGGTGCTTTGCATTCCGGTGGCGCCGTAAGTACTTACATAGGCCATCATGCAGGTGCCGTCAATCGGTATAGACGGCAAGGCTATGGCTCCTGCGCACTGATCGTTGGGCGGCGGCACAATAGCCCGCAGGCACAGGTTGAACACTGCGCGGGCGTTTGATGTACGCGTGTATAAACGCACATAATACACACTGCTGCCAGCCAGCCCCGTGATGATGCCGGAAGGACTGCTGAAGCAACCAATAGGAGTAGTGCCGCAACTGCTGGGGTAAAGCTGAAAAGAAATACCGGGATTGCCGGAGACCGTAGTAATCTCATAAGACAACGCAGCCACTCCGGCCGGGGTCAAGAATCTCATCCAGACATCGTCGTCAGGGTACCCCTCGCAAACCCAGCCCTCCGGCCCGGTAGCGTCGGTTGTGTTGATGGTGGCGGTGGCACAGGCGCCGTCGCCGGGAATGGCAGGAAAAGAAAAAGCCCCCGAACAATTGTCGTTGGCCACAGGCGCCCGCAGGCAAAGGTTGTATTCTGATGCGACATTGGAGTAATAGGTATATACGCGCAAATAATAGGTGAGGCCCGGCGTCAGGTTGGAAATGGCTCCGCTTTCATTGCCGTAACAGCCCGCAGGCAGAAGTTGTGAGCAAGAACCGCTGTACACCTGCATGGTCATATCGGTTGCGCCTGAAATGGGCGTAAACGAATACCACAGCGCCGAAACGCCCGCCGGAGCGATGAATGAATACCACACATCGTCGTCGGCAGTACCCTGGCAAGCTGTAAGCCCCGAATCGGTGGACGCAGTCGTGCCGTCGGTCACAGTGGCGCAGGAACCGTCGGCGGGTATGGCGGGAAATGCAATGGCGTTGGGGCAGTTGTCATTGATGCGGGGTCTTCGCAGGCAGATTTCAAAAGCCCCGCCTTGAATCAACAAATTGGTCTTGGTGAAAACCCTCATAAAATAAGTGGTATTTCCGCTCAAGCCTGTAATGAAGCCGGTTTCGGGGTCGTAGCAGTTGAGCATAGTCATATCGGCACAAGAGGAACCGCTGAATATTTGGAACACTCTGTCGCTAATACCGGAAATGGTACTGATGGTATAATGCAATGATGTGATGCCGGGAGGCGTAGTAAAACGGTACCACACATCGTGTAAAGGCTGATTTCCATTGCAAATTAGATTTGTAGTTCCGGTGGCCGTAGCTGTCACAGCGATCACCGAAGAGCAGTTCGCATCTGTAGGGATGGCCGGAAAGGATATAGCGGAGGAGCACTCGTCGTTGGTTATGGGAGTTGTGATACTGAATGCTCCGTAAAAGTCACAAGGTGAATCGCTGGTCAAAGAGGGGGTTACATCAAACCAAATGAAATAGGTGACTCCGGCAGTAAGGGTAACCCTTAGTTCTTTGTACCCTTCCGAAGACCCGACAGCGCCCACGCACATGCCGCCGGATGCGGGGCAGCCCGAATACACCCAAATGGCGGATTCGAATATCCCTCTAAAATATTGAATGATGTATGTGCTGGTAACGGAAGGCGTGAACGTGTAGAGCGCTTCCTTACCTTCTTTATATAGATTAAACCCCGTACCGCAAATTCCGGGCACGGATATACTGTTGAGGTCATTGCTGCTGCCGCACACCAATGGCTGCCCCACCACCGGAAAGGAGGTAATGGGGATGGCGTTGCTGCAGGTGGTAGCTTGGCCCGCAGTGCTGAAAAGCAAAAAAGCCGCTGCAAAAGCATTCATCAGAAAGAAGTGGTGGAGGTTTTTCATGCTGGTAGGATTTTTTACATGAGGTAGGAGAGAAGAGTTTCTGTAAACAGTAGTTAAAAATGGAGTCACACTGCGTTGCGTCGCTCTCGACACGCTTGGGCAAAAGTAAAGTTTTTCCGGCGTTATTTTGTCTCTGGGAAAGCGCTCTTTTTGGGAAATATCCCCTCAAAACAAAAACGACCGACCCGAAATTCATCGGGCCGGTCGTCGTTCAGCCTTACGCTGATGCTGCGAAATTACTTGCTGCAGTTTTCAGAATAGAAAGCCACATGCTTGGCCGCCTCCGACCACTTGAATTTATTGCCGAAGGCTTTGGCCACATCCGGGCAGTCGCCGTACAGGTTTTTCACCTCTTTGCTGTAGTTTTTCTTATCAATCAAATAAGCGGCTTTATCGCCTTTTTTGAAATAACAGGAACGGTCATCGCCGCCCGTTACTTGCAGTCCGCCTACTGCCAGCCCGCCTGTGTCACCAGCTAAAGGATTGAAATACACTTTGATGCCGTCGGCAAAACCTGGGTTGATGACCTGCATCATCATGGACATTTTTTTCTTTTTTACCATTACATCGGTGTGTTCAAAATACACATAGCCGCCCTTGATGTACTGTGCATGTGCGCTTTGATCGCGGTCCCATTTCGTTACATTGTTGGAAATGTCCGTCGCTCTCAAAAGTTTGTCGTAGCCTGTTGGCGGCAGGTACATGTGCTTCACCTTGTCGGGCGACAAAACCGTCTTTTTGCCGGCGGCATCTTTGATCTCAATGGCGCTGATAAGCCCTTTTTTGCGCTTCACGTTTTCAACAAAGGCGGTGATGGTCTCCCCTGTTTTGAGCGTAAAATGGGCGTCTTTGCTGTGAGAAAACATAGTGGCGCCGTCCAAAAAGTCCTGAGCGTTCAGCAGTGGTGCGCTCATCAAGAGCATAGCGAAAATGAAAAATCTGAAGTTCATAAAATAAAGGATTTAATGTGGTGAATTAATGGCCTGCAAGGTACGAACAAAAATCACTTCATTATCACCGCATCCACGCCCTTTTCTTTCACCATCTGGTTGAAAGCGGGCAGTTCGGTCGCTTTGATCTGGCGGAACTTGGCCAATTCGGCATCTACCAACGGCGTCAGCTCGTTTTTCACGGCGATGGACTGCGCCGTCGGCGGATAGTCGCCCATACTGCTGAGACTGGCCACGCCCGCGAGCTTGTTGGTCAAACGAATGGGGAAGTTGAGCGGGTCTTGTCCGCTGCGGTTTTTGGTTTGGTACAATGCCTCCTCCACCTCGGTCATGGCTTTGTCTATGGCTTTGGCCTTGTCTGCCAACGCTTTCCACTCGTCTTTACCTTTGAAGCGCTCCTGGTAGGCGTTGAGCTGCTTCCGTATGTCGCGGATTTCAATGATGACTTCATGCGCTTCGGAGACCTTCTTTTGCACCTCGGTCACGAAGTCGAACTGCGCCTGTATGTCGGCCTGACTGACCTCCGAACGCGGGTCTTTGAGGATGCGCAAGGGCTGTTCCTGTGTTTGATTCCCGATGCTGAGCCGCACTTTGTATTCGCCGGGCACGGCTCTGGGGCCACGCAATGAAGCCGCCCATAATACCATGCCCTCGAAGCTCTTGGCATCGGGGTACAGCATATTCCAGACAAACATATTGGCACCTTTTTTTAACTCCAATTTTTCGTTGCGCTCCTTGGCGTTGCTTGCATACTCGCGGATGAGCTTGCCGGCAGCATCGTAAAAACCGAGCTTCGTTACGATCGAATCAGCGGGCAGGTCTTTGATGTAAAAATGAATCATGGCCCCGGCCGGATGGTTGGCGCCCGCAGTTTTGGAGGGCCGTCCCCATCCGCCGCCGCCCATGCGGTAAGCATCGGCAGGTTGGAACAGCACCATCTGTTTCTGAGGCATGTCCATCTGTGCCTGCCGGATAGGCCCCAGATCGTCTATCATCCAAAAACTGCGGCCCTGCGTAGCGGCTATGAGGTGGTGACCCTTCACGGTGAGGTCGGTGATGGGCACGATGGGCAGATTGAGTTGGAAGGGCTGCCAGTTGGCGCCGTCGTTGAAAGAAATGTACATGCCGGTTTCAGTACCCGCATACAGCAAACCTTTGCGCGCAGGGTCGGCGCGGAGTACGCGGGTGAAATGCTCCGCCGGAATGCCTTTGGTGATGAGTTTCCAGGTGCGGCCGTAGTCCTCGGTTTTGTAGAGATAAGGCGTATAGTCGCCGACTTTGTAGCGGGTGCCGGCTATGTAAACACCGCCTTTATTGAAAGGATCGGCATCAATGCTGTTGACCATCATCCATTCGGGCATACCGGGCGGCGTCACATTTTGCCAGTTGCGCCCGCCGTCGCGGCTGACATGAATGAGGCCGTCGTCGGAGCCGGTCCAGAGCAGCCCTTCCTCATACGGAGATTCTATGGCGGCAAAGATGGTGCAGTAGTACTCCACTCCTGTGTTGTCTTTGGTGATGGGACCGCCGGAAGGGCCGAGTTTGGCGGGGTCGTTGCGGGTCAGGTCGGGGCTGATGATGTCCCAGCTTTGGCCGCCGTTGGTGGTGGAGTGGAGGTGATTGGAGGCGGTGTAGAGTTTTTTGGGATTGTGGGGCGAGAAGAAAATGGGGAAGTTCCACTGGAAGCGGTACTTCATACCTTCTGCGCCGTGTCCGATGGGGTTGTCGGGCCACACGTTGATGGCTTGCGTTTTGTTGGTTTTGTGGTTGGTGCGGGTCAGGAATCCGCCATAGCTGCCGCCATACACGATGTCGTTGTCGAGCGGGTCCACGGCGATGTGGCCGCTTTCGCCGCCGGCAGTGGGCTCCCAGTCTTGCTCGGTGATGGAGCCGCCGTCGGTGCGGTGCAGGATGCGCACAGTGGAGTTGTCTTGCTGCGCGCCATAGATGCGGTAGGGGAAGTGGTTATCGGTCACGACGCGGTAAAACTGCGCGGTGGGCTGGTTGTGGTAGGTGCTCCAGTTTTCGCCGCCGTCGAAGGATACCTGTGCGCCGCCGTCGTCGCCTATGACCATGCGCTGGTTATCTTCGGGCGCTATCCAGAGGTCGTGGTGGTCGCCGTGGGGTGCTTCATAAGATTTGAAGGTGCGCCCGCCGTCGGTGGACTTGTGATAATCCACATTGAGCACATACACAATGTCGGCGTCTTTGGTATCGGCATAGATGCGGGTGTAGTACCAGGCGCGCTGGCGCAGGGCGCGGTCTTCGTTGAGCTTTTGCCAGCTTTGGCCGCCGTCGTCGGAGCGATACACGCCGCCCTCATTGGCCTCCACGATGGCCCACACGCGGTCTTGCTGCACGGGCGAGGGCGATACGCCGATGATGCCGAGCGTGCCTTTGGGAAAGCCTTTGTTTTTAGAAATCTCCATCCAGGTATCGCCGCCGTCGGTGCTTTTCCACAGGGCCGAACCCTCGCCGCCGCTTTCTAAGCTGTAAGGAGTACGACGGATGCGCCAGGTGGAGGCATAGAGTACGCGCGGGTTGGCCGGGTCGAGGATGAGATCAACGGCGCCGGCATCGGCATTGGCAAACAGGATGCGCTCCCAGTTTTTGCCGCCGTCTTTGCTGCGATACACGCCGCGCTCTTCAGTGGGTTTGAAGAGGTCGCCCAGCACGGCTGCATACACCAGATCGGGGTTGCGCGGATGGATGCGGATGCGCGGAATGTGGCGCGAGTTGTTCAAGCCCATGTTTTTCCAGGTCTTGCCGGCGTCTTCCGATTTCCACATACCGTAGCCGAAGGAGACATTGCCGCGCACGGTTTTTTCGCCGCCGCCCACATAGATGACGTTGTGGTCGTACTCCGACACCGCCACCGCGCCGATGGAGCCGCCGAAGTAACCGTCGGAGATGTTTTCCCAGGTCTGGCCGCCGTCTTTGGTGCGCCACACGCCGCCGCCCACGCTGCCGAAATAGAAGAGGTTGGGCTTGCCCGGCACGCCGGCTACGGCCGCCGAACGACCGCCCCGAAACGGCCCGATGCTGCGCCATTGCACCGACTGGTACAGCGCTTCATCAAAAGTGGGTGCCGACGCTATAGGGCCGCTGCCTACTGAGGGGGCCGGGCGTTTTTTCTGTGCCGCCGCGTCCTGTGGGAAAATGAAGAAAAGGAGAAATGCCGCAAAAAGCGCCATCGGGAGGTAGAAATGCTTGCTATTCATTGATCTGCAATTTTTATCCTTCTTTGACAAATAGTGTGGGAACAGATTTAGCGGAAGGCAGGACGACTGTAAGGAGGCATGATTTTCGCTAAATCTGTTCCTTTAAGCATACTATTTGTCAAAGAATCATTTTTATAAAGGTGAAACTTGCCGGGCGAAGATAGCAAAACCAATACATACGCCTAACTTGCACGGCAAAAATCCAATTCATGCGCCACTTCTTTGTCTTTGCTCTCGTCGCCAGCCTCTGCTCCTGCCGTCCCGCCGACGCCAACAGCCAGGCTGCTCCTGCCGAAACGCCCGCCCGCCATGCCGCCCACCAAAGCGCTGCACCCACCGACGGCGCCGATTTTTCCATGTACAAAGCCCTCTACGATCGCCACAGCGCCTACAAAGAACCCAGCATCACCCGCCAGCGCTTCAAGCACGCCGCCATTGCGCCCTTGGTGCAGCGCCTCCAGTCGCCCTTCCAGTGGAGCGTAGACGGCAAGTCCATCGAGGGGCGCAATATTTATCGTGTGCAGTACGGCAACGGCCCCATCAAGGTGCTGCTTTGGTCGCAAATGCACGGCGACGAACCCACCGCCACCATGGCCCTCATGGACATCTTCAACTTCCTCAGCCGCTCCGACGAATGGGACGAACTCCGCAGCCGCCTCCGCAGCGAACTCACCCTCGTCTTTGTACCCATGCTCAACCCCGACGGCGCCGAGCGCTTCGAACGCCGCAATGCCCTCGGCATAGACCTCAATCGCGATGCCCTCCGCCTGCAATGCCCTGAATCTCAACTGCTCAAGCGCCTCCGCGACGAACTCTCCGCCCAATGGGGCTTCAACCTCCACGATCAGGGCCGCTTCTACGGCGCCGGCCTCGGTCCCAAAAATGCAGCCATGGCCTTCCTCGCTCCGGCCTACAATTACGAAAAAGAAATCAACGACAGCCGCGGCAATGCCATGCAACTCATCGCCGGCCTCAGCGCCTTCCTCCATGAGTACATCCCCGGCCACATCGCCCGCTACGACGACGAGTTCGAGCCGCGCGCCTTCGGCGACAACATCCAAAAATGGGGCACCTCCACCATCCTCATCGAGGCGGGCGTGCTGCCCAACGATCCCGAAAAACAAGAACTCCGCCGCCTCCACTTCGCCGCCCTGCTCATGGCCCTCGATGCCATCGCTTCTCAAAAAGTGGAGCAATTCGACATCGCCGGGTATGAACAAATCCCCTTCAACAAAAGCAACTTCTTCCACGATCTCATCATTCGCGAGGCGGAAGTGGAAAAAGCAGGCCGCGTTTATACCCTCGACATCGGCTTCCGCCGCGACGGTTCCAGCGTGTCCATCTCCGACCAGGGCGACCTCTCCATTTTTCATGCCTTCGACGAGGTGGACGCCCGCGGCATGAGGCTCACACCCGGCAAAACCTACTCCAAAGTAATACCCGACATGGCCGCCGCCCAAAACTTAGACCTGCTTCAACTCCTCCGCCAGGGCTACACCGAACTGCAAATGACCAAGCGCCCCGACTCGCAGCCCACAGGCTTTCCCTTTCTCATCGTGGCGCCCGGCAAAAGCGGCAGCCGCGAACTCAAGCCCGGCCGCAATCCCTCCTTTGTACTCATGCAAAACGGGCGGGTGCGCTGGGCCGTCGTCAATGGCCGCGCCTTCGATCTGGAACGCGATGCACCGCTCATCCGCAACGTAGTGGGGCAAAAATAAATCTTCATTTTCTTTAGGTCAAAGGATTAGTTAAGGCACTTAAAATGAAGATTTATTTTTCATCGCCCTAATTTGGGGCGTTAAAAAGACGCCGTCAAAAAAGTCAGGCAAAGCGCAAAGCGTTAGAGGGCATAAAGAATCACAATGACCCTCCGTTTCGCCCTACTTGCTCTTGCCATCACGCTGTCGCCCGTAGTGCTTTCCGCCGCCGTGCAATACAGCGCCCCCGTTTCGCAGACAGTCGGCACAGCGCCCCGCCTGCCCCGCAAAAAGAGTTTTTTCCCCAACGAGCACGCCCGCCGCTACCACTATCTCCAGCTCCGGCGCGACACGGGTGCAGCAGCGCGTTTCGTTTTGTTGGCCATCCTCATCGGCTTGGTATTGTATGGCTTGCTCTACTACCTTATCTATGCCGGAGAGGGTGGAATCTACGGTTGGACCTGGGGCGTACTGCTTTCAGCCATCGGCGGGGTAGTCATTGGCGTCATCGTCGTCATGATCATTCGTTGGCTGATGTTTTGGCTCAGCGGCTTGGTATTTCGGCTGCGCGTGCCGGCATTTCGGCGCAGGTACCGGCGTTGCCCGGTGAGGTAGTTTTTTTTGGGGCGGCCCACGCCACCTGTAGCCTGCCCCTGCTCAATGCCCGGCAGGCAGGCCATCTCAACGGCGTGTCGGGTCATCCGCTCTTACTGCCGGCGTTTAAAGACGCCGCCAGTACCGCTACTGCCCCTGCCGCAACGCGAGGGGGCATAACAATTATAAACAACTGTCCAGCTTAGTGAAAGGGTGACTATCCCGCTGAAACTTACCGGGTCCCCCCTTCACTACCCCCGAAATGCAAAACATCGAACCCGAAACCTTAAACCCGAAACACTATCTTTGCAGCAAAAAACAACATGAACATACTCCTCATCGGTAGCGGCGGCAGAGAGCACGCCTTGGCCTGGAAAATGAAACAAAGTCAACTTTGCAGCCGTCTGCTGATCGCGCCCGGCAACTCTGGTACCGCTGCCTGCGGCGAAAACGTAGCCATACGACCCGATGATTTCCAGGGACTTAAAGCGCTGGCCCTCCGCGAGCAAATAGATATGCTGGTGGTAGGCCCCGAAGACCCTCTGGTGCTCGGCATTTGGGATTTTTTTAAAAACGACCCCGATTTGCAACACATCATCGTAGTTGGCCCCTCGCAGGAGGGCGCCCGGCTGGAGGGCAGCAAGGCATTTGCCAAAGCCTTTATGCAGGAGTTCGGCATACCCACTGCGGCGTACCGGGAATTTGACGCGGCGCAGATGGAAGAAGGCCTGGCCTATATAGCCGCGCACAGTCTGCCGGTAGTGCTGAAGGCCGACGGGCTGGCAGCCGGCAAGGGCGTGCTGATTTGTACGGACACCGACGAGGCGCAGCGCGAGTTTCGGGCCATGCTGGGCGGCAAGTTTGGGCAGGCCGGTTCCCGCGTGGTAGTGGAGCAGTTTTTGAGCGGCATAGAATTTTCTGTGTTTGCGCTCACCGACGGCCATTCCTGGGCGCTGCTGCCCGAAGCCAAAGACTACAAGCGCATCGGCGAGGGCGATACCGGGCTGAATACGGGCGGTATGGGCGCTGTATCTCCCGTGCCGTTTGTGGACGCCGAACTGATGGACAAGGTAAAAACCCGCATCATAGAACCCACTGTGCGCGGCATAGCGGCGCGGGGCATGGCTTACCACGGTTTTGTCTTTTTCGGGCTGATTCGGGTGGACGGAGAGCCTTATGTGATAGAGTACAACTGTCGCCTCGGCGACCCCGAAACCGAGGTGGTGCTGCCGCGCCTGCAAAATGATTTGGTGGAACTCTTTGTGGCTATGGCCGAGGGCCGTCTGGTGGAGGTTTCGATTTCGAGTGATGCCCGCGCTGCTACTACGGTGGTGCTGGTATCGGGCGGCTACCCGGAGGCTTACGAAAAGGGCAAGCCCATCGGCGGGTTGGAATGGGTGGAGGGCAGCATGGTTTTTCATGCGGGCATGAGGGCACAGGAAGACGGCCAACTGTTGACCGACGGCGGCCGGGTGATGGCTGTGACCTCCTACGGTGCAGATTTCCGGGAAGCGCTGGCCCTGTCGAATGTCAATGCTGGGCGTATTTTTTTTGAGGGCAAGTACCATCGGCGCGACATCGGTCTGGATTTGTGAGAATGTGGTAGCAGTGCATTTTGGAGCGGTATTTGGGCTTCAATGGCCGTGTTTTTTGAAAAAAGTGCATTTTTTTTCAAAAAAAAATTCAAAAACGCATAAAATGAAGTTTTGTATTTTTCACAATACCTCAATTAAAAGTTATTATAATTAAAGGTTTTTTTGACTTTTAAGTGCGGTGTATTTTTTTCACAACTTGGTAATTATGTATTTGTTTCGGGCGTGTCAGGGGCTGCATATTTGTATCGTGAAGAGAGAGAAGCAGGGTTGACACAGGGAAATCAAAAGGATTTTCCGCACGAAGCAAGGATATGTTCATGGGATTATAATTTTACACGCCATGAAGTCCCGGATTGAATTTTCAACCCGGGACTCATGGGCGACTTCCCGCCTCGCTTCCTCCGAAATTGAATATGTTCATGGGATTATAATATCGTACGGTCGCATCTCACAAGATGCGACCTTTTTTCCTCCCCTGATTCAATTTCGACCTGATTTGCGTTCATCCATAAGATATATACTTGGTTTAGTTGGTATCACAATATTGTCAAGGGTATAGCGCCTGATCCCGCGCTATACCCTTCGTCTTTTTAGGAAAAATCATTTTTTTATCGCACCTCAAAGCCCTATCTTCACCCCGTCAAACACAAACTACTATGGAGACCAAAATGAAGAGCGCCCAACGCGCCCTACCCACAAAAATTTATGCCGCCAAAGAAGCCATCGAAGCCTCGGTTCAATATTTCAACGGAGACGAACTGGCCGCCAATGTATGGGTAAACAAATACGCCCTCAAGGATTCCTTCGGCAATATTTACGAACAGACCCCCGACGATATGCACCGCCGCATAGCCGCCGAACTGGCCCGCATAGAGCAGCGCTACGCCAATCCGGTATCGGAAGAAGAGATGTACGAACTTCTGGCGCAGTTTCGCTACATCATCCCGCAGGGCAGCCCCATGGCCGGCATCGGCAATGATTTTCAGGCATCTTCGCTGTCCAATTGTTTTGTCATCGGCAACAACGCCGACTCCTACGGCGGCATCATCCGCACTGATGAAGAGCAGGTACAACTGATGAAGCGGCGCGGCGGCGTGGGCCACGACCTCAGTCACATCCGACCCAAAGGCAGCCCGGTGATGAACAGCGCCCTCAGTTCTACCGGCATTGTGCCGTTCATGGAGCGCTTTTCCAATTCTACCCGCGAGGTGGCGCAGGACGGTCGCCGGGGCGCACTCATGCTCACCATATCCATACAACACCCTGATGCGGAGGATTTTATAGATGCCAAATTGGAGGCCGGCAAAGTGACCGGCGCCAACGTAAGCGTGCGCATGGACGATGCCTTCATGCGGGCGGCGGTGAGCGGCCAAACCTATCGGCAGCAATATCCGGTAGATGCCGACACACCCGCCATGGTGAAGGATATAGATGCGCAGAAACTCTGGAACAAGATCATTTTCAACGCCTGGAAAAGCGCCGAACCGGGGGTGCTGTTTTGGGATACCATCATCCGCGAGTCGGTGCCCGATTGTTATGCCGATCTGGGCTACCGCACCATTTCCACCAATCCCTGCGGCGAGATTCCGCTTTGCCCTTACGACAGTTGCCGCCTGCTCGCCATCAACCTCTTTAGCTATGTGGACGAGCCGTTTACGCCACAGGCAAGTTTCAATTTCGATAAATTCCGCCGCCATGCACAGTTCGCCCTCCGCATGATGGACGATATCATTGATATGGAAATTGAGAAAGTGGAGCACATTTTGGAAAAAATCAAAAACGACCCCGAAGCAGACGATATCAAGCACACGGAGCAGGTGTTGTGGGAAAAAGTATTGCACGCCTGCATCAACGGGCGGCGCACGGGGGTGGGTATCACTGCCGAAGGCGATATGCTGGCAGCCTTAGGCTTGCGTTACGGCAGCGACGAGGCGATTGAATTTGCCGTTCGGGTGCAGCGGGAGTTGGCTGTCAATGCCTACCGCTCGTCCGTACAATTGGCCCGCGAGCGCGGCGCTTTCCCCATTTACGATGCCGCCCGCGAAATGCGCAATCCGTTCATCCAGCGTCTGCGCGAAGCCGATCCTGCCCTGTACGACGATATGATCAAATATGGCCGCCGCAACATCGCGCTGCTCACCATAGCGCCCACCGGCACCACCAGCCTGATGAGCCAGACCACGTCGGGCATAGAGCCTGTGTTCATGGTGTCGTATTTGCGCCGTCGGAAGGTGAACCCCAACGACAAAGACGTGCGCATTGACTTTGTGGACGAGGTGGGCGACCACTGGGAGGAGTACCATGTGTTTCACCACAAGTTTGCCGACTGGATTCGGGCGCAAGGCCACGACATGGCGGCTGTGGCCAGAATGAGCAAGGATGAAATACAGCCCCTCATCGAACAATCGCCGTACCACCGGGCCACCGCCAACGATGTGGACTGGGTACAAAAGGTGAAAATGCAGGGTGCCATCCAAAAATGGGTGGACCACTCCATCAGCGTGACGGTGAATGTACCGGAAGACACCTCGGTGGATATGGTGAAGCAGATTTACCAAACGGCCTGGGAATCAGGCTGCAAGGGCTGTACCATCTACCGAGACGGCTCCCGTTCGGGCGTGCTGGTATCGGAGAGCAAAAAGACGAAGCCTGAAGCTGCCACGCCGGCCGGATTTCCGCCCAAGCGGCCCAAAAAACTCGAAGCCGACATTGTGCGCTTCACCAACAACAACGAGCGCTGGATGGCATTCATCGGCTTGGTGGACGGGCGACCGTATGAGATTTTCACCGGCCGCGCCGAAGATATTTTTCATCTGCCGGAATACGTTACCAAAGGTTGGGTCATCAAAGCTGCCGATGACGAGGGCAGAAAGCGCTATGATTTTCAGTTTACCGACCGAGAGGGCTACCGCGTCACCATTGAAGGGCTGAGCCGCTCGTTTAATAAAGAGTACTGGAACTATGCCAAGCTCATTTCCGGCGTGCTGCGCCAGGGTATGCCGCTGAATAAAGTAGTGGAGCTTGTGGGCGGCCTCAATGTGGAAGACGATCACATCAATACTTGGAAAAACGGGGTGGTGCGCGCCCTCAAGCGCTTTGTTCCCGACGGCACCAAAGTGGAAAAGGACCCTTGCCCGCACTGCCATTCCGATACCGGTCTGACTTATAAAGAGGGCTGTGTGATTTGCACAGATTGCGGTTATTCGGAGTGTGGGTAGGAAGGAAAGTATAAAATGAAGTAAAAAAATCAGATTGCATCATGGCCGACGACAATACCAGCGTCCACAATCCGCACGACCGCTTCTTCAAGTCTCTGATGCACAATCGGGAGACGGCCATTGCTTTTTTAGAGGAATTTCTGCCCGATGAAGTGAAGGAGGTACTGGATTTGCAAAGTCTGGAATTGGCCAATACCACTTTTCTGACCGACGAACTGAAGCAGTATTTTTCCGACATTGTTTTCAAACTGAAAATGCGCGGCACGGAAGACTCCTCCTTCCTCAGCCTTCTGGTTGAACACAAATCCAATCCGGGCGAGTATGTGGAGTTTCAGTTGATGGGCTACACGGCCAATGGCTACC
>DDUV01000055.1:0-29114 GCA_002344975.1 Saprospiraceae bacterium UBA2329
TGCCCATTCGGGGCACACACAAAACTTGCCCCTTGTATTTTAAATCACCTTTATAGCCACAACGAGAGCCATTTCTCCAAATGAATTTTCCAGGATAATCTAGATCGGGAGATGTCACTTTGTAAAAATCCCTTTCATCTGAATTTATGTAATATGCAATTGAATATAGCGTCCCTTTAGGGTAATTTCTAATATCAAAAATTATGGATTTTGTGTCTTTTAATGCCTCCATAATGCTTGGAACTTCTTCTATTGTTAATACCCCCATGTTTACATAGCCAATATTACCTTCCAGCATTTTGAAGGACTCCGTTGAGACTTTCGGCTTGTAGTTGAAGTCTTCATAAATATATCGAAATACTTTTTTGATCTTTATTTGATTATCTCTGATATATTCAATTGTAACAGTGTCTGTTGAACCTTTTAAAATAGCATGATTAAAATTATGCCTTTTTCTTGCAATATTTGAACCTGTAATGTATTTTGACCTATTGAAAAAAATATCTTCCAATGACTGACCATCTATTTTTGTGATTACATCGCCTATTCGCAAGTCATCTTTTTCGGCAAGAGCTTCATTGAAAAAATGAGTAACAACTACTTTGTCTTCAATTATTTCACAATAAACCGGCATCATGTATTTACCAAAAAAATCTGTCATCACATCTGTGTATAACCCTGCATGACTATCGTCAATGCTCACAATCAATTCCAGCATTGCCAAATGGAAATCCAGTTCAGTTTTTGGGTGCGAAAATTTAGAAATTAATTGATTCAATACCTCATCCCAGTTCGTATCAGTTTGATATTTATAGGGAAAGAAGTATTCGACAATATTCCAATAACGGAAAAGCGTCAGCAATCGTAAATTTTCATTTGTCCAATCAAAGTTTTTATAAATAGTTTCATTGGTTATATTTATATTGCCTACTTTCTTATAAGTTGTTACATAATGCTTCTTTCCTTGATGTCTATTTTGTTCAATGAACAATAGTTCTTTGATCACGGCAGAAGTAAGTATCTGCGAATTATTTATCCAGTTGAGATTGAAATTTTCATCAAAAATCTCCTGTTTGCCTACTGTTTTACATTTTTTACATTCCTTCACTCGTCCTAATCCTTGAATCCACTCAAGATACACTTGGGATAAATCTTCCTTTGTGCCGCTGGCTTTAACTTTAGGCAAAATCCTAAATAATTCTTCATCCCAATTAAATTTACCAGCAGCAACATTAGGATGGTAGTATTTTAGGAACCCCCAAACCTTCCCAGTTAAAGCTAATTTTTCTGCTTCAGAAATCTGGTCATTGGCAAGGGTAAAATTTAAAAGAAATATTACTCCAAGTATAGTGATAATTGCTTTCTTCATTTTCTTTATATGGTTGTTAACTTATGTTTACCGAACTCTCGGCCCATAGCCTCCCTGTCGTCAATCCCCCCGCATCCACTTTTCTCACAGGTCTCCATTCCGAACTCAACTCTGCAAAGCTAATGTAAGTTTGGCATAAAATTGACTGCTGCCTAAAAAAACTTTTCGCCCCCTCGCTCCGCTTTTCGTCGCGCCTCCACATTCCTGCCTCCACAATGGCGGCAATGTGTATATTTGCCCGCAAATCGTCAATTACCGCCAACGTATGTCAAAAGTAATCGAACACAGCCTGCTCACTGACTTTGACGTCAGCCTGTTTCGGGCCGGAAAGCACTTCAGGATTTACAACAAACTCGGCAGCCACATCACCGAAGTGGAGGGGCAGTCGGGCGTTTATTTCGGCGTGTGGGCGCCCAATGCCCGCAATGTGTCCGTCATCGGCAGTTTCAACGGCTGGAACCCGCAGGCCCATCCCCTCGCGCCCCGGCACGACGGCTCCGGCATCTGGGAAGGCTTTATTCCCGGCGCCAAAAAGGGAGATTTATACAAATACCGCATCGTATCGTACGAAGGCCGCCGGTTGGAAAAAACTGACCCTTACGGGCGATTTTTTGAAATTCCGCCCAATACCGCCACCGTGATATGGGACAATGCCTACGAATGGAAAGACGATGTCTGGATGGAGCGGCGCAGGAAAAATGCGGGTTTGCAGCAACCGTTTTCCGTGTATGAGGTACACCTCGGCTCCTGGATGAAAAAAAGCGGAGGCTTTGAATCGCTGACATACAGGGAGTTGGCCGAAAAACTGCCGGCGTATGTGCGCGAAATGGGCTTTACGCACGTCGAGTTTTTGCCGGTCATGGAGCACCCCTATTTCCCGTCCTGGGGCTATCAGATCACCGGGTATTTTGCGCCGAGCAGCCGTTTCGGCACGCCGCAGGACTACATGCACTTGGTGGATGCCCTGCATCAGGCCGGCGTGGGCGTGATTTTGGACTGGGTGCCCTCGCATTTCCCGACGGATGCGCATGGTCTGGCCGATTTCGACGGCACGCACCTGTACGATCATGCCGATCCGCGCAAGGGTTTTCACCCCGACTGGAAGAGCGCCATTTTTAATTATGGTCGCTACGAGGTGCGTTCTTTCCTCATTTCCAACGCTTTGTACTGGATGGATGCCTACCATACCGACGGCTTGCGGGTGGATGCGGTGGCCTCGATGCTGTATTTGGATTATTCCAGAAAAGAGGGCGAATGGCTGCCCAATCATCTCGGCGGCAAGGAAAACTTAGAGGCCATCGGCTTTTTGAAGGAATTCAACGAGACCGTTTATTCCGAATACCCCGACACCATGACCATCGCGGAGGAGTCAACGGCCTGGCCGGGCGTTTCGAAGCCTACTTTTGACGGCGGTCTGGGCTTCGGCCAAAAATGGATGATGGGCTGGATGCACGACACGCTCAAGTATTTCCTCACCGATCCGCTGTTCAGAAGCCACAACCACAATGCCATCACGTTCAGCATCGTGTATGCTTTCAGCGAGCATTTTATGCTGCCGCTTTCGCACGATGAAGTGGTACACGGCAAAGGCCCGCTGATAGACCGCATGCCCGGCGATCACTGGCAGCGCTTGGCCAACCTGCGCCTGCTTTTCGGCTACATGTGGATGCACCCCGGCAGCAAATTGCTGTTCATGGGCGGCGAGTTTGGGCAAACCACCGAATGGAGCATCGAAAAAGGCATTCAGTGGTCATTGTTAGACAAGCCGGGACATCGCGGAGTACAGCTCTGGGTGCAGCAACTCAACAAATTTTACACCGCTCATCCGGCCCTCTATCGCAAGCAATTTTCGCACGAGGGCTTCGAATGGATTGATTTACAGGATTATAAAAACAGCGTACTCGTCTTCTTGCGCAAAGGCGACAAGACCGACGAACAACTCATCGTGGCGCTCAATTTCACGCCCGTACCCCGCGAAGGCTACCACGTCGGCGCTCCGGCGGGCGGCGTTTGGACGGAAGTGCTGAACAGCGATGCAGCCGAATGGGGCGGTTCGGGCAAGTATGAAAACGGCAAAGCGAAGGCTGAAAAAGCGCCGCGACATGGCCGCGATTACTCCCTCGCTCTGACGCTGCCGCCTTTGGGCTGTGTGGTGCTGCTGCAAAAACCGGCGCCGCGCAAAACAAGCGCCAAAGCTGTGCCTGCTGCCGAAAAAGCGGCTGAACCGGCTTCGCCCAAACCCAAAACGGCCAAAAAGAAAGCGGGATGACGCGCGACGCCAAATTGCGGTGGGGTTCCATCATTGTGATCGGCTACATCATGGCGGCCTTTGTGTGGTGGGCATTGTTGTTGTTCAAAAAAAACCACATTGCATTCGAGGCGCAATACCGGGCCGGTTTTTATGAAATGCTGGCCCAGGGTTTGGTGGAAAATGAAGGGCAGTACCGGCAAAGCGACCTGTACAAGATGCTCTTCACGACGTATCGCAAGCAGATGTTTATGATCATCGGCGAGGGTTGTGTGTTTGTGCTCAGCCTGATTTTGGGCGTGTGGTTCATCCACAACGGCTACCGGAAAGAAGTGGCTGCGGGCCGGCAACGGCGCAATTTCCTGCTCTCCATCACCCACGAACTGAAGTCGCCCATAGCGGGCATACAACTGGCGGTGGAAACGCTGTTGAAACGGGATTTGCCCCGCGAAAAGAGCCTGCCTTTGCTGCAAAGCTCCCTGCGCGAAACAACGCGGCTGAAGAACCTGGTGAACGACCTGCTGCTCTCGGCCAAGCTCGAATCGGCGTACCAGTTGCACATCGAACCCTTGAATCTGGCCGAGCTTGCCGCCGGTATTGTGGAGGACTTCCGCATCAGATACCCCAAGGCCGGCTTTGAGTTTGAAGCGCCCGATGAATTGCCCTTGTTCTCCGGCGACCGCTCCGGGCTTACCTCCGTTGTCCAGAATCTCGTTGAAAATGCCGTCAAGTATTCGCCCGAACCGGCACAGGTGCGGGTGGCGCTGTCTGCTCAGCCCGGCGCGCTGCACATCGAAGTGGCCGATTCCGGCATCGGTATTCCCGACCGGGAGAAATCGCGCATTTTCGACAAGTTTTACCGCATCGGCAACGAGGATACGCGGCAAACCAAAGGCACGGGTTTGGGTTTGTACATAGTGGATCAGATTGTGAAGGCGCACGGAGGCAGTATTTCGGTGCGGGATCATCAGCCGGCGGGGTCTGTTTTTTTGATTTTGTTGCCTTTGAAATAATCTATTTGGGCTGCAAGCCATAAGCCATTAGCTTGTTTTTTCTAAGGAATTTGATTTTCCTCAAGGGGAAATTTCTGAATGTGATTTTGAAAATGAATTTTTTACTTTTGGAAAATCAGGCTAATGGCCAGCAGCTACTGGCTAATGGCCTATGAAGACCGCCAACAACTATAAATCAACCTTGAACAACATGTACCGAATCCTATTGGTAGAAGACGAAGAAAGCATCCGCGAGGCGGTGAAGTTGAATCTGGAACTCGAACATTACGAGGTGGTGGCCACCGGCAGCGGCCGGGAGGCCATGGCGATTGTGCAGGAACAGCGTTTCGACTTGCTTTTGCTCGATGTGATGCTGCCCGAAGTGAGCGGTTTTGAAATCTGCGAGCAGGTGCGCCTCACCGACCGCGAAGTGCCGATTCTGTTTTTGACGGCCAAAGACGGCGCTATGGACCGCGTGCAGGGCCTCAAACTCGGCGCCGACGATTACCTCACCAAGCCTTTTGTGTTGGAGGAACTGCTGCTGCGGGTCAACAACCTCGTGCGGCGGGCGCAAAAGGGCCACGATCACGGTCCGGATGTGGCGGAATTCGGTGGCAACCGCGTCAATTTTGTCACGTTTGAGGCGCAGGGCCAACAGGGGGCATTTACCCTCACCAAAAAGGAGGCCATGCTGCTCAAGTTGTTGATAGACAGGAAAAACGAGGTCATTTCCCGACAGCATATTCTCTCTACGGTGTGGGGCTACGATGTGTTTCCATCCACCCGCACGATTGATAATTTTATCCTTGCGTTCAGGAAGTATTTTGAGGAAGACCCGGCAAATCCGAAGTTCTTTTTGTCTATCAGAGGGATTGGATACAAGTTTGCGATGGAGTAGGTGCAAAGAGCATAGGGCATTACGATCATGCAAATCTGCGTCTTTCAGTGTCGGGGGGCAGGCGGTAACTTCCGGTTACCTCCTGCCTTGGTGGGCACGAGCAAATTTTTTAGTTTTTTTGTAGGCGGGTGGAACCCGCAGGATAGTCTGCTCAAGGTAGAACCTTGCGCGGGCGGCTAGAATGCGGCAAGGGCGCTATTTTCAAAGTTTTAATCAAACCTGAAATATTCCACCCCGTTTTCGCCGACGTAGCCTTCGTTGTTTCCTATTTTGACTATGAATACTCCAAAGTTCCAGTTATTGTTTACCCGGAGTATTTCATGCGGAAGAATAGAATCGTATTTAGGCTCAATGACCGGATAGTGCGAAAAGAATATTTTGCGGCCCTCTTTTCCATTCAAATAAAGTTGAGCTTCTGTGTTGGTGTCGGTAAATACAATTTCATCATAAATGAAGGGTAAAATGATTTCGCCATTTTCGTTGACCACTCCCATTTTGCCATCCTGCTTTTGCAAGACCAATTTTTGAAAACCGTACTTTTGAGCCGAAGGATTTCTGGAGAAGTCTATTGTGGTTGGAACCTTAGATGAACCCCGCCTTTGATATGCTTCCTCTAGGGCTACCCCAATCCATTCACCATCTTCTTCTTCCAATTGTGAGGCTATATCCGCATCAATAGCATAAGGAGTCAGTTTGCCATCAGATGTTTTTGAATATTTTCCGTTTTTATGCATGGCTAAAGCGATATGATTTGCATAGGCTCCCTTTTTAACATAGACCTCACGAACCTGCACGATATCTGTTTTTACCATCCGCTTTTTGTCGGGAGAATACATCATGTACGTTTTATCCGACCGGTTTTTGAGCAAAATAACATCCCGCGAAATAGCCTCCCACGATACAGTATCATAAAAGGTTTTGGTTATTAATCTCTCGGTCGCCGAAAGATACAGCCCATACTTGCGGTCTGTATTTCTGACAAGCTGACGACCACCGGGTAAATGCTGGTCAATACTTCTCAACAATTCGTACGACTCCGGAACCAGCAATCCTTTTTCTGCCGTAAATAAATTGCGCCCGCCGTGAGTAGTAACGCTTGCGTTGTAATACACTTTATTTTCAACAACGGTTTGATAAAAGAATCTCGCCTGTTTAAACTTCGGCTGAATGACGATATTCCCCAGCGTATCCGACCAGCCCCATTTTCCATGATCGTTGAAAGGAATCAGCAGCAGGTAATTGATATCGCCTTTAGTGGTCGGCGTCCATGCCGAATCGGCTCCTGGAGGCGGCGGAGGCGGCGGGGTGGAAAAACTTAAATTTTGCCCGTTTAAAGAGAGCAAAACAGCGAAGTTGATCAACAGGGGAATAATAGCCCGGAGCGAACTTCCAAGATGTAGCTTTTTCATAAGGTTGTTTTGTTTGACACAAAAGTAGGGCTTTCTGAATAAAAAAATCGTCTATCAAATCAGCACTCACACCAACATCTCCCAGTCATAATCATCCTTTCCCGGCTTGATGTCAACGGGGCGAATTTCTCGTATCCATTCTTTGCGAATGCAGGGTATGGCCGCCTGAACATCATCATTCGGCTCCATTTCCAAAGGCAGCGAAAACATCTCGTAATGACATTCCGGGTGGCGGATGGCGCCGTAGTCTATCACCTCGTCGAGTAGTTCGTTGAAGCGGCCGTAGGACGAGAGCAGGCACAATTCGTCGGGCACTTCCAATTCAATATTGACGATGCCGTTGAGCAATTGGTAATCCGTCAGCAGGCTCCGGGCCGTGCCCACGGTAGGTTGCCCGTACCACTTGCCGCAGGAATGCCAGGCCCAAACCGGGGCGTGTCCGTTCAGTGCAATGCCGTGTCGTTCCATCTCGGTGGCCATCCACTGGTATGCAGGGCGCCAGTTTACCGGAGTAAGCCGCCAATCTGCATGGATGACCTCGTATTTATCCAAGAAGTTCTCCAGCTCTGCCGATTGAAAAGTCCACAGTTTCATAACGGGTGGCAAAAGTCGCAAAAGCTGCGTGATCTTGCAACAATATTTCCACATTCACTATCTTGCGGGCCTTATTTATCATCAATCCCGATACGACCCATGACCGATGCGAAAACATTTTTATACAAAAGGCTGCCCGGCCTGATGATCGCTGCGCTGCTGTTGATGTACAACGCTCCGGCTTTCGCCCAATCTGCCGTAGAATGGATGCGCTCCGGCGAGACAGCCCTGATGGAAGGTAAGCTGCCCAAAGCCTTGCGCGCCTTTGAAAGGGCGGTAGAATTGGACAGCAATTTGCTCACTGCGCGGCGCTTCACCGGCGTGTGTTACGAACTGATGAAGAACTATCCCAAAGCCCTGGATCACTACATTGCCGTGTTGGAAAAAGACTCGCTGTTTTCCAGAGGCTTGTATTATCAGGTGGGCGAACTGTGTTATAAAACAGCCAATTATGTGCTGGCGGTGCAGTATTTCGAGCGATTTCAGGAATTGCAAAAACGCCCCGTCGTTTCCTTCGGCCTGCGCGGCGACCGTGAATTGTACGAAGAAACGGGCTATCTGCTCAAAACGCCTCAGGCCATTCGAGCCTGCCACATTGCGATGGACTCTATCAAACTCCTCAACGTGACCACCGTGATGAACATCGGCGGGCACATCAATACAAAAGCCGACGAGTATTTCCCCTCGCTGACCAACGACCGCAGCCTTTTGCTTTACACCCGCCGCCTCAATAAAAATGCCGATGAAGACCTCTTTTTCAGCCAGATGACCGACGGCAAATGGCAGCCAGGCGGACCGGTTGTGCCCAATTTCAACTCCGATTTTCACGAGGGCATGTCTTCGCTGGTGCGCAGCGGGCGGCACGTTTTTTTCACCGCCTGCGGGCGGGAGCAAGTGGCCGGGCCATGCGACATCTGGGAGGCGGAACTGAATCCCGCTTCGGTAGAAATCACCAACCTGAAACCCGTGCAAGGCTTGGTCAATTCTGATCGTTGGGAATCGCAGGTGTCGGTCAGTTGTGACGGGAATACCATTTATTTTGCTTCCAACCGCAGCGGCGGAGTGGGCGGTACCGATCTTTGGTTCAGCGAGCGCATGGACAACGGAGATTGGGGGCCCCCACAGAATCTGGGAGTCAAAATCAACACCACAGCCGATGAAGAAGCGCCTTTTATTACCAACGACGGCAGAACCCTGTACTTCTCCTCCACCGGACATACCGGCATGGGCGAGCAGGATATTTTCGTAAGCTGGAAAGACGCCAACGGGCAATGGACCAGCCCGGTGAATCTGGGGCAACCGGTAAATTCAGCTTACCGCGAACTCGGCTTTTTTCTCTCTGCCGACGGTCAAACCGGCTATTTCGCCTCCGACCGCCCCAATGGTTTCGGCGGCATGGACATCTACTTTTTTCACCTCTCGGAGCAATTGTACAGCGACCCCGTCACGCTGGTGGAGGGATTTGTAAAGGACTCTATACTGGGCATTCCGCTTCAGGTGGCGCTGCAAATAGAAGGGCGCGGCACCGTGCAGACCGACCGGGAAGGGCGCTTCTTCCTCTGCGTCAAGGCCGGCGATGTGCTTGATATTCAGGCACAACGCAGGTTTTACCACCCTTATCACTGGCAGTTCCCCATTCCTGGTTGGGACAATCGGAGTTTTTACACCATTGATGTCATGCTGCAACCCATCTCTGTGCCGGAAAATGTGGCGCCCTCTACGGCGGCAGTGCCTGATCCAGTGGTGGTTCCCGGTTCTTCGCGGCAAAAAATGAGGCGGGAAATCACACACTCCGTCTATTTCGATTTCGACAAATCCACCATTGCTGCGGAGTCTGTTTACCCCTTGAACGAGTTTATACAATCGCTTAAAAATAAAGAGATTGCGAAGGTAAATATCGTAGGTTTTGCCGACGACATCGGGGCAGATGTGTACAATCTCAAGCTCAGCGAGGAACGCGCCAAACAGGTAGCGCTGTTCCTCATCGGCAATCACATTTTTGTAGATCAGATTTTCATCGAAGGCAAAGGCTCTGTACGCAGCACCGCAGGCGCCCGCGAGAAAAACCGCAGGGTGGATGTGCGAGTTACAGTCATGGAGTAGGGGCATGCTGTTCCAAATGCCACAGCGTTGCACTTCGCGGCAACACTAAAACCCAGTCCTCTCTCTGTCCTACACGCTATTTCGAGTATAGGGAATTATCAAAATCATCATCATCCTTTATTTGGATATACATGCCTGTTTCCTGTTCAAAAGGATCATACGAACATCCGCTTGGATTAGATGCCTGATTTTGCACCTCTTTCGAGAAATCGTAGAAAGGAGGTTTAGCAACCTCTAAAAGCTCTTGAGTCAATTTGTGATCATTGCTAAAGGTTCCAAACTCCAGCCAGGCTAAAAATTGTTCGGTAGCTTTTTTAATTGCTTCAAAAAGGGCATATATATTGATACATCGAATTTTGAGGTCTTGATCAAGTGTAAAGATATTATTTGAATCCTTATCATTAATGAGGAAATTATTGGGAGGCAATGCACTATTATGTACTAGTTTTGAGCGATAAGTACTGTAAAAATCAATGATTGTTTTTTTGCTCAGTCCCAAATTGAATAGATTTTCCTGATTTAAAATAAGGAAATGATCGGATCCTTTTTCAATTGATTCATTTTTTGAATCTACGGGTATGGTCAAACTGCATTCTCGAAAATATGATCCCATTGTATCAATCATAGATGACATCAAAATGAGAGCAGGATACCCAAGGCAACCACCATTGACGCCCGCCCAATCAGATGATGATTTTTTATCAAAATCAAGGCAGTACTTTATCGTTACTAACAGCTCTGTTAACGCCTCCCTTTGTTGTTCTCTTTGTATTCGATTCATTTTCTGAAATGTTGTTAATGAAAAACTACAAACCATTATGGCTGCTGAACGCTGAAGACGATGACCTTACATACTCTCCCCTCACTCACTCACCCCTAATACCCCCTCGTCACACCTTTTTCCACCGCGGGAATGCCCCGTTC
Organism: Saprospiraceae bacterium UBA2329; assembly: GCA_002344975.1. Lineage (GTDB taxonomy): Bacteria > Bacteroidota > Bacteroidia > Chitinophagales > Saprospiraceae > UBA2329. Next base: position 10,538 of record DDUV01000055.1, read on the forward strand.
CATCCACGACGGCATGGGCGCATCCAGCAGGTAGTGGTCGAAAAACTGCTGCATCCGGCGTTGGAAATCGCGGCGATTTTGCAGTTTCACCGGCCAATGCGGCTCGTCGTTGTAGTTCAGCAGCCAGGCAGGTTTGTTGAGCCTGCGCAAGGCCGTAAACATCTCAATTCCCTGATACCAAGGCACGGCGCCGTCTTTATCGTTGTGCAAAATCAGCACTGGCGTGTTCACTTTATCCATCGTGAAAATGGGCGAATTTTCGAGGTAGCGCAGCGGATATTGCCAGGGCGTACCGGCAATGCGGCTTTGCTGCTGCTCGTATTGGAACTGCCGTACCACACCCGATTCCCAACGAATGCCGCCATACGCAGAAATCATGTTCACCACCGGCGCACCGATCTCCGCACAACGGAACATATCGGTTTTCGTGATGAGATACGCCCCCTGATAGCCGCCCCAGCTATGCCCCTGCAAACCGATGCGGGCCTTGTCCACAAAGCCTTTGTCTATGAGCGAGGCCGTGCCGGAAATGACCGAATTGAAAGCGCTCTCGCCGGGATAGCCCTCGCGGTAGGGCACATCGGGGTTAAAAATGAGGTAGCCCCGGCTGGCGTAAAAACTATAATTGATAGAAGAACGGCCCGGCGCAGGCGTATTATAATTGTGCAAATCGTCGCTGCTGCGCTCGTAAAAATTGACGATCATCGGGTATTGTTTCTTCGGATCAAAGCCCTCCGGTTTTACCAGCATCCCCTGCAATTTTTGTCCGTCGGCGGCAGTCCATTCGTACAGTTCAATCGTACCCCAGCGGTAGTCTTTTTGCTGCGGATTGGCATTGCTCACTTGTTTAAAACTCACGAGATCGCTGCTGTACTGCAAGTCAGGGAAGGTCTGGAAATTCTGGCGGGTGAACAGCCATTTGTCGGCATCCTTTGCTCTGATTGGGCGGGGGGAGTAGGAAAAAGCAGCGTCCTGCAAGGTACGCACCGATTGATAGTTGAGGTCCAAGCGGGCGTAGCCTTCGTTTTTAGATTGCTCATTGAAGCGGTGCAGCAGCAGGATTTCGGCAGGCTCCACATAGCGTTGATCGGGGTCGGTATTGATGTAGCGATAGACGGTTTTTTCGCTGCGTCCGTTCGTCATACGGCGCGGTTCTCCAAGTCCGGCGGGGTCTATTTGCCAAATATCGTAGCGGTCGTACAGCAACGCAAAATCGTCGTGTTGGCCCCAAGTCGCGATGCCGTACGGGCCGGGCAATGCGGGCGTATCGCTGGTTTCGTTGAAGAAGTTGGCCGTTTCCTTACCGGCGATGCGGCGCGTTTGTTTGTCGGCCACAGAGTAGGCATACCAAGCTGAGTCGGCGCGCAGGTACCAATACACATAGCGGGCATCGGGCGAAAGCTGCGGCACAGAACACAATTGCTTGTGAATAAGGAGTTTACTGCCGTCTTTGGCGTCTATCAGATACACGTCGCGGCAGGCCGGTCCGCCGGTCCAGCTCGTTTCCATCAGGTAAGGCTGTTCGTAAGTTCCCAAAGCCACCGATGAATTGTTTTCATTGCCGAGGCGCACATCCGGCACATCCAGGTCGGCCAATGGGACTACCCGGTGCTCGGCGGGATACAGCAGGCAGAGGTAGTTGCGCTTGCGTTCCTGATCCAGCATTACCTTTTGTTGGGTATAAAGTCGCGGCTCATCGTATTTCCATACTTCCACATGCACAATTTCCTCCTCCAGCAAGGTGGTATCGGTCAGAAATGGCTCAGGTGCAATGCCAAACAACAGGCGACTGCCGTCTTGCGAGAAGCGGAGGGCGCCGTTTTCGCTCATCGTCCAGCCGGCGGGCATAAACTCCGAACGCGCACGCACACTGAGGGCGGCGGTGTCTTGTCCCGGCAATTGACAATACAAATCCCAGGGCCGAATGCGGGCTTTGGTGGTATCGCTGTCGGCCAGAAAAGCCGCCTGTTGACCCTGCTCGTCGAGCGCGAGGTGTTTGAATTTGGCTTTGCCGTTATAAATATGGCGGAGTTGTTGGTCGGCTCCGTCGAAGCGATAGACGCCCGGCAGCCAGGTGGAGTCGCCGCCGGTAGTAGCCAAGAGGAAAACGGGCTGTTTTTCGGCCATCGTTGCGGCGGTTACATATTGCAAAGCCCTGTCTTCATTGGTAGCCAAATGCCTGATAACGAAGCGCGTGCCGTTTTCGGCGCTCTCCTTTTTTTTCTTTTCGGTTTTGGTACTGTCGCTTTTCGATTCGGGAGCTTTCATCACCTCGTGCGACCATGCCAGCCAGCCGCTCCATTTGCGCGGCAGATAGATGGTTTTGAGATCGGGGATTTTCTCCAAGGCGTGCTTGCTCAGGCTGTAAATGCCCAGCGTGTCTTTGGGCAGGTCTTCTTTTTTGACCTTCCGGCGGCGCTGTTCTTTGAGCGTATCCACTGAGGGTTTGATGCGAAAAACCAGATAGCTGTTGTCGGCGCTGAAGCCGGCCTCCTGCGCCCTGGCAAAACGGTATTCTTTATTTTGGAGGCCATCGTAAAGCATCAATTCGGGGTCGCCCTCCAAGGTAGTCAGTTCATAACAGGTCCATCGTCCGTCGTCGGAAAGCTGTGGTTTTTCAATGCTTTTCCAATGGTCGAAATCGGCATGATCGAGCGCTTTTTTGGCAACGGGCTGGGCCGTCGGGACGGAAACGCGTGTTTTTTTGGCGGCGGGCTGGGCTTGCAGACCTGAAGCGAGCAGCATAGCGGCCCACACGAAGTAGAGATACCGGTGCATATCGGGTGATATTTGTTGTGCGGCAAATGTAAAGAAAAAATGAGGTTTTCATATCTTCGCAGCTTTCTTCACCAATTCAAACTTTGCTCTTTATGACACACACGCACTTTCGTCCCCGTTCCTTTTTTCTTATGGCTATGTTGGCTTTGTTGGCGCTGCCGGTTTGGTCGCAGTCAACGCCAGATAAACAAGCGCCTATGGAAATTGTGGAAATATTCAGGGTCGTAGAAAACATGCCTTCCTACCCCGGCTGCGAGCATATTACCGACGAAGCCTCCAAAGATGCCTGCACGCAGCGAAAAGTCCTGGAGTATCTCAAAACCAATATGTCTTACCGGCCTGCCGTATTTGAAAAAAGTGTAGATTATGTGGCGGTGATTCAGTTCTTAGTTTCCGATACGGGGCTTGTTTACGATATGAAGGTCACCAAAGCTCCTGATGAGGAAAGCCGGGCCGCCCTGCTCAAATCTCTGCAATCTATGGCCTCCCGAATGCTCTTTACACCGGGCACACAACGAGGCCGGGCGATCACTTTCATTTACAGAATGCAGGTGGATTTGAAAAAGTTGGCCGGGAAATAATCAAACCACATTTAGACCACATTCCCGGCACAAAAACCGACCGAATTTTACTACCTTTGCACCCCGGAAAACGAGGGGTTCGTTTTGAAAACGATTTGAAAATTTATGTCAACCGAAGAAAGGATTATCCCGATTAATATCGAGGAGGAGATGAAAACCGCCTACATTGACTACTCCATGTCGGTCATTGTAGCCCGCGCCCTGCCCGATGTCAGAGACGGCCTCAAACCCGTTCACCGCCGGGTGCTATACGGAATGCACGAATTGGGCGTAGCGTTCAATAAGCCTCACAAGAAGTCGGCCCGTATCGTAGGGGAAGTGCTGGGTAAGTACCACCCCCACGGCGACTCATCCGTTTATGACACGATGGTGCGCATGGCCCAAAGCTGGTCGTTGCGCTACCCCTTGGTGGACGGACAGGGCAACTTCGGCTCTATGGACGGCGACAGCCCTGCAGCCATGCGTTACACCGAGGCCCGTCTGACCCGCATTGCCGACGAAATCCTGGCAGACATCAACAAAGATACCGTTGATTTTGCGCTCAACTTCGACGATTCGCTCGAAGAACCCACCGTGATGCCTGCCAAATTGCCCAACCTGTTGGTCAACGGAGCATCGGGCATTGCAGTGGGTATGGCTACCAATATGTTGCCGCACAACCTCCGCGAGGTCTGCGACGGCATAATTGCCACCGTTGACAACCCGGACATCACCATAGACCAACTCACCGAGTACATCAAAGCGCCCGATTTCCCCACCGGCGGCATCATCTACGGCTATTCCGGCGTGAAAGAAGCCTTTCAGACCGGGCGCGGCAGAGTAGTGGTGCGCGGCAGAGCGGAAATTCATGCCGACGATCACGGGCGGGAGTCTATCATCATCACAGAGATTCCGTACCAGGTCAACAAGGCCATGCTGGTGACTAAAATCGCCGAATTGGTAGAGGAAAAACGCGTCCTCGGCATCAGCGATATTCGCGACGAATCCGACCGCAACGGCCTGCGCGTGGTGGTGGACGTGAAACGCGACGCCATGGCCAACGTCATTCTCAGCCAGTTGTACAAGTTTACGCCGCTGCAATCCTCTTTCGGCGTCAACAACGTAGCATTGGTAGGCGGCCGCCCCATGACGCTGAATCTCAAAGACCTCATCGAGGAGTTCATCAAATTCCGATTCGAAGTCATTCAGCGGCGCACCCGTTTCGATCTGAGAAAAGCATTAGAGCGGGCACATATCCTCATCGGCCTGCTCATTGCTTTGGATTACATTGACGCTGTCATTGATCTCATTCGCTCATCGGCCACGCCCGACGAAGCCCGCCTCGGCCTCATGCGCGGCGCCTTTATTGACGACAAGGAGAAGTTCTGGAAGCAATTTTCGACGCTCATTGATGCCTCGCAATCAGAAGATTACCCCGTAGCAGAGGGCGACGTCCTGTCGGAAGCGCAGGCCAAGGCCATTCTGGAAATGCGCCTCCAACGGCTCACCGGCTTAGAGCGCGACAAGCTGCAACAGGAGTATGATGAAATTCAAAAGCTCATTGCACACCTGCGCGCCCTGTTGGAAAGCGAGGCATTGCAGCGCGAGGTTATTAAAACCGAACTGACCGAAATCCGCGACAAATACGGAGACGAGCGCCGCACGGAAATCAACTACTCCGACGGCGACATCAGCATCGAAGAGATGATCAAAGAGGAGGAAGTGGTCATTACCATCTCGCACCTCGGATACATCAAACGAACGCCGGTAGGCGAATACCGCACCCAAAGCCGGGGCGGACGCGGATCGCGCGGGGCCAAAACCCGCGATACCGACTATGTGGAACACCTCTTTACCGGCAATACGCACAGCTACCTCCTGTTCTTTACGCAGCAGGGGCGCTGTTTCTGGCTCAAGGTGTATGAACTGCCCGAAGCTTCTAAAACCTCTGCCGGTCGGGCCATCCAAAACATCATCGCCATTCCGCCCGACGACAAAGTGAAAGCTTATGTCATCATTAAGAGTTTGGACGACGCGGAGTACATCAACAACAATTATATCATGTTCTGTACTTCCAACGGCACCATCAAAAAAACGCCGGTGGAAGCTTTCTCCCGTCCTCGCGCAGGAGGCATCAACGCCATCACCATCAACGAAGGAGATAGTCTTCTGGTAGCCCGCCTCACCAACGGCAGCAGCGAAGTGTTCTTAGCCAGCCGCAGCGGCAATGCTATTCACTTTAAAGAATCTGCGGTTCGGGCCATGGGCCGCACGGCAGCGGGCGTGCGCGGCATCACCCTCGACGAAGACAGAGCAGACGATGCAGTAATGGGTATGGTTTGCGTGGACCCGGAAGACAAGAGTACCAGCATTTTGGTTATTTCTGAAAAAGGCTACGGCAAGCGCTCGGAGGTGGACGACTACCGCCTCACCAATCGGGGCGGCAAGGGGGTAAAAACCATGCAGGTCACCGACAAAACCGGCGACGTGATGGCCATCAATGCCGTCAAGGATGAAGACGATCTGATGATTACCACCAAATCCGGCATCGTCATTCGTATGCCCATGGACGACATCCGCGTGATGGGCCGCGCTACGCAGGGCGTTCGCGTTATTCGTTTAGACAATGACGACGACATCGCCGACATTACCGTGGTTCCGCGACAAGATCAGGAAGAGGCCGAGCATGGCGCCGCCGAAGAGTAAAACCGATACGAACGCCGATAAAAAAGCGTTTTCATCGCAGAAGTTTAACATTTCAACAACTTACCGACGGCCTCAACAGCCGTCTCAAACTTACATTCACAAATAAAATCTGCATTCTAATGAAAAAACTGCTTTTCATCTTCGCTATCGCCGCCTTCGCAGTTTCGGCTTTGTCTGCTCAAGACGGTGAAAAAGGTTTGAAAGATGCCACCCGCAATTTCAACACCTATAAGTTGGACCCATCCAACAATAAAAGCAAACTAACAGAAGCCCGCACAGCCATTGACATTGCTGCCAATGATGCAGTAACAGCCGCTCTGTTAAAAACCTGGCAATTGCGCGGCGATATTTACAACGAGATCGCCACTCAGAAAATCAATGCCACTCAACTGGCCGCACAGGGATTGCCCACCGGCGACATGTCAGCCCTTGACGCTATTGAGCATCCCGGCATTGAAGCAGCCAAGTCTTTTACTAAAGCGCTGGAAATGGCAGTGAAAAAATTTGAAATAAAAGATGCGCTCAACGGCATGAAAGCTCTGCAGAACAACCTGCAAAACCTCGGCATCATGCAATATGAAAAGCAGGATTTCAAATCTGCGTTCCATTCATTCGCAGCCTGCTTAGACATGCACGAACTTTTGGCTAAAAACAAAGAAGAGAGCATGTTCAGCGATCCGGCCAAGTATGAAGACCAGCTTTTTTATGTAGGTCTGGCCGGCGCCAGTGCCAATATGAGTGCTGAGTCGAAGCCTTACTTCTTGAAGTTGTATGAAATGAAGGCTCAAAAGCCCGCTATTTACGAAGCATTGTACTCTATTGAAGCCGCACAGACTTCGCCCGAAGCTGCCTATAAGTACCTCGACGAAGGTCGCAAATTGTTCCCGGATGAAGTTTCCCTGTTGTTTGCCGAGATCAACCACTACCTCCGCATCGGCAAATTGGACGAACTTATCGGCAAATTGGAAGCGGCTATCAAAGTGGAGCCCAACAACGTATCGCTCTACACCACTATGGGCAGCGTTTATGACAACCTGTACCAGAAAGAATTTGCCGCCGGCAATAAAGACAAAGCGGAAGGCTATGCTGCCAAAGCGCTTGATTATTTCAACCAGGCCTTGGCCAAAGATGAAAAGAACTTCGACGCGCTGTACAGCATCGGCGCTTTGTACTACAACAAGGCCGCATCCATGACAGCAGAGTTGAACAAACTCGCCGACGACTACTCCAAAGCCGGCATCGAGAAATATAAGGCCAAACAAAAAGAGGTACTGGGCCAGTTCGACCTCGCGCTGCCTTACTTCCAGCGCTGTGAGAAATCGAACCCCAACGACCAGAACACGCTCATCGCCTTGAAGGAGATTTATGCCAAAAAAGACGAATTGGATTTGTCCAACGAGTTCAAAGCACGTTTGGAAAAAGTAAATGCAGGAGAGAAAAATGCCTCCTCATACTTCAAAAACTAATAAGATATCGGGGGTGCTATCCGCACCTTGAAACAAGAGGCTGTGTCGGTTTCGGCGCAGCCTCTTTTGTTTTTAAGAAAATGCGCCCGGTCACTTTGCGTTTAAGATAAAAACATCAACATGCGGTACCTCTTCTTACTCTCGCTGTTTACGATTTTTGCGCTGCAAGCCAACGCGCAATTGGGCGTGGGCGGCGCTTACCTGACCTCCTCGGCCCGGCACTGGGAAATACGCACTGCGGGCGCAACCAACCTCCGCTTACAGCCGCCCGGGACCGGCTACTCTGTCGGTTTAGATTACCAATTCCGACTCAAAAAAGTGCGCATTGAGTTCGCGCCTGAACTCAACTACGCGCACTGGAGTACTCCGGAAACAAGCGAACTGGAAACCAACAGCAACTGGTACAGCTTCTTTTTCAATGTCCGCGTTTATCCTTTCGATCTGAAAGGCGACTGCAACTGCCCCACTTTCTCCAAACGAGGCAATACATTTCAAAAAGGCTTGTTTGTTTCGCTGTCGCCGGGCATTACTCAGATGAATTACAACATCCCCCGCGGCTGGGGCGGCGTTTCTTTCAATATGAAGGATCAATCCTGGGCGCCTAATGCGGCTCTCATTCTGGGTCTCGATCTCGGCATTTCCGAACTGCTCACCGTGACGCCTCACGCCGGCTGGCGGTATTTCCCACAGGCGGAGTGGCCGTCTTTAGCTACAGTTGTTGCTCAATCAGGTATCCTGAATGTAGATTCCGAAGGGCTGCTGCATCAGTTTCATGTGGGTTTGCGGCTGGGATGGCGGCTGGGGCGGCGTTAGCAATCATTAAGTAGTGGGGCAAAATAAATATTCATTTTCTTTAGGCCAAAGGATTCGCTAAGACACTTAAAATGAAGCGTTTACTTAGCGAATCCTTTGGCAAAAATGAAGATTTATTTTTTCTCGCCCCTTATAAACAATGGCATATCAATGGCTAAACGTTTTGTCGTAGCTCTTTCGGTTAGTTTGTGGCTGTCTGTGTCATTGCAGGCACAAAAGGATTGCCGGCTGGAATTTGCCGCCGAATTGCCCACCGAACCCTGCCGCGACTACCGTGAATACGCTCCCTTGGAGGCTTCTCACACGCCTGTGAAACTCATCCGTATAGTGGTTCATGTCATCCAGCAGGATGCGGGGCTGCCGGCACGCAATTTTGAAAACAACCGTACCGGTAACGACTGGATCAATGCCATGCTGTGGCAACTCAATGTCATCTTTCGCAACCTCGTGCCCATCAGCCATCCTATTGCCGATTGCCCCTCGACGTACATGAAAGACGCGCGCATTCAGTTTCGCACCGACAGCATTTTTTTTCATCAAAACAGCCGCCATTGGAAACACGGTTCACGGGGCGGCACTACCTGGTGCAATATATGGGACGATTTGATACGCGACAACCCAGCCATTCCCAACGACCTCAAAGACAATGCCTTCCACGTTTTTCTGGTACATTCTACCTGGAGCGAGTGGCACACGGGCTTCTCTCCCGGCATCGGCATTTTGTATGAAAATTTTGTGGTAATGGGCGGCTACTACATTGCCCTGTTTGAAAAAGACAAGCCCGATTTAGACAACACGCCCTATGGCGCCGCACTCACTCTGGCGCACGAATTTGGCCATGCCTTCGGCCTTTACCACAGCAATGGCGGCGATTATTGCTGCGACACCGAAACCGGCAAAACCAACAACCTCATGAATTCCGGGGCGGCGGCGCTCAGCGAGTGCCAGTTGGCCCGTATGCACTACCTGCTGGAATCGGGCGAACATGCCACTCAAAAAGGGCAAAGCTCCGGCATTTGTAAAGCCATTGCCACCGACTACTGCCACAAGGACGAAAGCTACGACATTGAAATCCCTGCGAGCCAAACCGTCATCTGGTCTGCCTCCAAAAAACTGACCACCGATATTATAGTGAGATCCGGTGCGCAGCTCATCATTCGTTGTCGCATCGGGCTGCCCGACGAGGCCCGGATTGAGGTGGAGCGCGGCGCCCGGCTCATCATAGACGGCGGCAGTATCACGCACAATCACGCCCTGTGGCCTCGTTGCGAGTCAGGAGTTTGGGGCGGAATCGTGGCACAAGGCGGCATCAAACGCATTACAAAGAAAATGGAGCTGCACTCCCCTACCCTGCCGAAACCGTCACAAGCCGGCGAGGCGTGGCTCCGCAACGCTGTTCTGGAGCACGTTGCAGGCACCGGTATTCTAAGAAAGTAGGTCAGGGTTGTTTTAGAAATACCTCTACCGCTGCCGAGAGTTTCCTGAAATTGGAAGGAATCAGCGAGCCAAGTACAGTATCCATACCTTGCATCACAATGCTGTTCAAAGCTCCTGCATGCCATTTCAGTTCGCCTTCAAAACTGAGCCTGCACCCCTTACCACCCAGTGCCGGATGATAAGTAGTGACGCCGGAGCAGATCATTTTTTCTCTAAAATAATGCGATTCTATATTCCAGAAACAGTTGCGGCTATCGGGATTCCATTCGGCGGAATCCGTCCAAGTGAGCATATCCGGCTGAACCATGTTTTTCAGAAAATCGGGCAAAGGCGGCGCGGCTTTCCACACGTTGATGACTTTATTGTGGCCAGTCTCCGTGATGAGATGTTCCAAACCCGCTATTTCTGCTATGTCGTCCACTTGCATGGCAATTTCAGGCAGCCTGTATTGCATGGCATCCCATACCAATTCAAGCGGATGTTTTATGATCGAAACTGTGGAAAATTGCATTGATTTTCAGTATCTTATAAATTGATGTTCATTTGCGCCTCATCTTGTACACATCCTCATGCAATTGCATGGCAGATCGCAAAGATGCTGAAACATGATCAGATGTTATGAGCCATTCTACCGCAGAAGCAAGCGCCTCGCGGGCTGTCATAGGGGCATACCCCAATCTGGCTGCCTTGCTGTGATCGTACCAGTAGTAATTGCCGGCCATACGGGCCTGTTCTCTGGTGGAAGGCGGACGCTGCCGACTGATGAGCGCCAGTGCTTCGTGAAAGGCCGCCGCCAGATATGCCGCCGCGTGGTTGGCGGTGAGATACGGCCCCGGCAGTCCGCACAATTCGGAAATATTGCGATGCACCTCCGACCAATCGAGGTTTTCGGCCCCCAGCAGGTAACGCTCGCCGCGCAGCCCTTTTTCGGCTACGAGGATGTGCCCTTCGGCAATGTCTTTCACAGAAACGATGTTGCAGCCGCCTATCCAGGTGGTTTTGTAGGGATCATTGAGGTAGCTGACAATGGCGTGGTTGCTCTCGGTGAGTCCGTAGTCCGGTCCGCCTACCGTCAGGGTGGGATGCACGCTCACCAAATCAAGTCCCGTCTGAGCAGCGAGTTGGAAAGCCGTTTCTTCCTGAATTCGTTTTGAAGTTACATAATCCGATGCGTCCTGAAAGCCGCCGGGATGAGTCTCATCAAGGGCAAGTCGCTGATTGGTAGCGCCATAAGTAACCGACGAAGAAGTGAGTACCATGCGCTTCACCCCTGCCTGCACGGCAGCCTGCACCACATGCGCGGCGCCCGATCTGGCCTCGGAGATGAGCTGCTCGCCTTTCACGCCGGAATAGGCAAATACACCCGCCACATGAAAAAGCAAACTACAACCTGCTGCGGCCTGCGCCAATGAATCCGGCTGCAAAATATCGCCGTAGCAATAAGTCAGCTCCAAACCCGCGAGGCTGCGCAAGTCGGAACCTGGCCGCACCAATGCCCGCACGCGATAACCTTTGGCCATCAAAGCGCGACATAAGTGACTGCCGATGAATCCGTTGGCTCCGGTGACGAGAACTTCCATGGCTGTTTATTTACCCAATAATTGTATGTCTTTACCTATGGCCGCTGCCAGCTCGCTGAAAAACCGGCTCACTCCTTCAGATACTTCATCTGCCTTGCCCGGCGATGCGAAATGCCTGAATCCTAACTCATCGGTTCCCAAAGCCGTGGCGCCTGCCGGGGCATTGTCTTTGCGCACCCATTTTTCAGCCATGCCGGCCAGCATCGAAAACAGGTATTTCAGGTGCTCAATTTCAGGTGGAATGCCCTCGTGAGCATGCTCGGCATAACGAGTATCCCAAGCCTTGCCGATGAAGGGTACGCGCCCCTCGGCCGCCGCCTCAAAATTAGCCATAGTGCGGGAAAAGAACCTGCTGTAAGCGTCTGATACCAAGGCTTCTTTAACATCGGGCAGGTAGTCTATATCAAATAGCTGCCAAAAAAGCGGCAGTGCAAATTTTTGTCGCGCCACGATGGTCACGCGGGTTCCGCCCGGGTCTTTTTCAAAGGCCACCATACCATCGTCGTATTCAGCCGATTGGTTGGCGCTGTGTACGGTGCGCCAGAAATTTCGGCAACTATGTTCGTTGTATCGAATCACCTCCAATTTGTCCACATCAATGTGTTTGCCGCCAAACAATATCATCCAATTGGGCTGCGGTAGGTAGAGGTCGCGTTCTGCCTGATACATTGTTCTGTTTTGGTCGTCGCTTTTGACGACCACCCTTGCGCCGCCGATGTTGTCGTACATCATTTGTACGGCTTGTGAAATGTCCACTCGATTTACAAAGTCTTCATAATCAACAGGAATAATGCGGATGTATTCAAAAATAATGGAACCGTCAATGTAACGGCGACGCAGGCCGTTGCGGTCGGGCAGGGCGTATCGAAGAATGGCCTGAAACGGCAGTATGTACCCTTCAATGGATTCAAAATCGGCATCGGAGAGTTTGTCTATATCCACGTTCAGCCGGGTATCTATTCTGTGCAGGCTGTCTTTATCGAAGAGCACCTGCCATCCCTGACGAAACTGTTCGAGATTGGCCAGCGCATAGTTGATGGCCGTAAGACCCCAGCGGGCGGCGGAATTGTCGTCCACATCTTTCAAACGATGGGCCAGAATGGCGTTGAGGCGACCGTCCACCATGTTTTTGAAGGGGAACAAATCAGTGTTTACCGTTTGGAGGCAGGCTTCAGCGAGGCGCTGTGTGAGCGGCGACGCATTCCGTTTAGAGGTAGATTCCCGAATGTGGATGGACGGACTTATCCAGCCGGGCCAGGGCCTGAGGTCGCCTTCCATCTGATAATTGCCGGGAAGGCCGCAAGCTCTGAGTACGGCAGCGTTCAGCGGCGAGAGGTAAGGATCGAGGCCCATTTTCAGCGCGCCCACCCAATCGGCCAGCAACAGCGATTCGGAAGCAATAAACGCACAGGTCTGCAATGGCCGGGTGCAACGGCTGCCCTGACTGCCGTGATTGCTGCACCAGGCATCAATGATCGCAAAATCAACAGGAGCATGACGGTACAAATCGAGCGCGACTTCCTCCTGCTTCAGTCTCAGCTTGTAATGAAAGGACTTGGCCTTGAGTGGCAAAATCCCCATCAGGTTGTACAGTCCCAATGCAAATCCGTGCGCCTCGTCGGTTTTATTTTTGCAAAAATTGATGCGAAAATGAGCCGACAGCCAGTACTCCGACAGCTCGGTTCCGGCCAAAGCGCTGCCCGCCGGAAACTCCGCGTCTATCGTTGCTTCACTCAGGTTGAGCACATCGTAGGCATTGCCTTTTGAGGTAACGAAGCGATACCCCGCCAGATCGGCCAGCACTAATACTTCGCGGTTGTCCAACCAGAGAGAGGCGCTGCCTTCCGCATCGGCGACAGCCACATTGGTATAGCCTTTTTCATGCAGCATATCTATCAACTCCTCCACCAACAGCGGATCGGTGCCGGTATTGGAGCGATGGTCGAACAGCTCCATATCGGGTTTGATGAGAATGCAAAAATAGGATTTGCCCATGTTCAACATGGCGCGTTTGCGTTCTATTGCATCCTCAAAACCAGCCTGTTGCAACACTTCAGCCAGCAAGTCGGCCGGGTTGCGCTGCTCGTTTTGCACGATGCACACACGAGCAGAAGCGGTGGATGTTGGTAGTGTTTGCATTTCCGGCATTGTTCATTTTTCGCCTCCCGGACTCACCAGATAGCTGTGATGAAAACCAAGCCGAGGATCGCCCAAGCGGCCCACATACGGCACAAATTCCTGTATATCCGGCATCGGAACGCGAAGTCTCAGCTCCAGCGACGGATAATCATATATGGTGATGTGGTTCAAGCCGCGATTGGCCGTAAAAAGCAAGCTCTGGTCTTTCGACAACTGGCAGGCATGCACCGAATCCATGAGGCGGAAACGGCTGATACGCAAAGCTCCGAGCAGATGTTGATTGGCTGTGTAAAAACCGCCGCGCACCAAAGAATCATATACAGTAGTGGCCATGGTGCGTTTGTGATTCATGGCCTCGCTCAGACTGGGCAGTTCGTCTATCATGCGAAAATCTGAAAAACTTTTCAAATCAATGAATACGATGGTATGGCTGCCGCCGTTGCAAAAAATGAGTTCCGTGTCTGAAATCGTCACATCGGAATTGATGTGCGCCGGAATTTCGCGGCCACAGGCCCAGTGCCTCCTCACGCGCTTTTCTTTGGCGTCTATTTCAAAGGCATATTCTTTAAAAAACGCCATTGCCCACTGATGGTAATCCACATGATCCTGCGGTAAGACCCTGAAAGACACTGCATAAAACAAGTCCTCAGTGGGATGCGGCACCAAATGCCAGCAGGTAGCGGGCAGGTCAATCCGGGTCGCTTCGCCGGTTTCCATATCCCAGATTCCGACCATTTTGGCTTCGCCGTTTTTGCCCAGTGCAGGGTTGTCCATCGAGCCATAACACAAGTATCGGCGCGATGCCGTGAACTTCATGCTGTGCGGCAACATGATTTTGTGCGGCCCCAGCTTGCGGCCTTTGTCCAATTGGTCCACATGAAACTGGTAGAAATAATCGCCGATGGCTGCTATGAACTCTTTGTCGTTCATCCAGGCGACATGCGTGCTGCCGCGAATACTGGTATCGTTTTTTTCATACAACAGCGTGGTCTGCCTGCTCAATTCGTTCAACGAAACCGGATCGTATAGCATGAGGTGCTGCCCGGTAGTGCCGAGGTAGCCGTAAGTGCCGCCCGGGCTGATGTGCAACGCGTGACCGCCGGCCAGGCCATTATAGTAATTGATTTTGAAAGCAAACGAGTTGTCGGCCGGGTCGAACAAAAAACAGCACACCCCGGCCATGCCCTCAATGCCGTTGATGCCGTTGCCGTCTAATGCGATATGAAAAGCGTATGGATATTTCTTCATGGTTTCCGCGACAGCGCTCAGCTTGTTTTTCGAGGCGTTTTGGGCTTGGCGCCGATTACAGAAGAGCTACGTTTGTCGCTTCCAGGCATTTTTTCAACGGGCGGAGTATCAGCCTTCTCCGCAGGAGGCTGCACTGCCACGATGAGGTCGAATATAGAATCATCGTATCCGGCCACCGTGACGGTATTGCGATAAGCTCCGGGACCGGTCGTTTCAGGAATATTGACGCTGAATCGCACCTCCGTGGTTTGGCCGGGAATCAGCACAAACGACTCTGGCTCACAAACCAGCAGAAGCGGGGCCGCCGCTCCATCGGCTGCATCAACAAAACCCGAAAGTATGAACTTGCAATGGCGCGTTTCGGCATCGCGGCTGTTGAAATGCAACAAAAACTCAAGGCTCTGCCCCGACTCCCCGGTCAGGGTCATTACCTTGCGCTCCGGGACCGGTTCTATGTTTGTCTGCTGTGGAGCCGCTGCCGGAGCAGGTTGATGAGCCATGTTCTTCGACCAATGCAACTGCAAATCATACAAGTTCTCAGCATATCGCAACTGAAGTTTCACCAAACTCGTCCATGCTTCCGAGAGGGATTCCATCACATTACTGCCCGACAGTTCCGTTTTACCTGAGTACAGGTTTTGCAAGGCCGCAGCGGCTTCTTTGTAATAAGTCGTATTGGCTTCTATGGCTTTTTTGACTACCCTTTCAAAGTCTTTTACCAAATCTCCGTTTGTGCTTTGCTCTGCCATTATTCTGTGTTTTGGGAATATGAAAATGGATCAGCCCTGCGTACGGTTGGGGCTGCGGTCCGGCGCTTGTTCGCAATAGAAGTGATCCTGCCAGCTCTGCCAGCGCATAAAATAACGCTTCTCGTCGAGCGGACGCACCTCCACAGCAGGTTGGCAGGCCGTGACACACAGTTGGAAGCAGACGTTCTGATTCACTTTATTTTCTCTGATGACGATTTCGGCCTCGTAACAATCCCCGGCCCGAAACCCCTCGATGAGGCTGAGCGTGAGGGAGACCGTAGCGGTTTGGCCCGGCTCCAAATGCAATTCCTGCCGGTCCAACCAGGGCTGCACCGGCGCGGGTTCTCCTTGCGTGTTGACCATTGGCCGTATGCCGATGCGATAGGTGCGGGCATTGCCGCAGGTGTTTTTTACATTGAATGGAACCACCATGACTTCGCCGGGGCAAGCGGAGCGTTTGATTTCGGCCAGGCATCGCGGCGGGCAATCGGGCTGCGGCGGGCAAACGCCGCCGGGGCGACAGCAGTCGGAATCTGAAGAAGACTTGCCCGCTTCGGCAGGGTTCCATTGGTTGACCGCCTGAGCACCGCTCTGCAATACCCGGCTCCATGCGTTTTGGTAAACATCCGCCCAGTTCCGGGCTACATTCATCCATTCTTCGGCGCCGCTACGCACCAGATTTTCAGCAGTTTGCAGGTAATCCATGTTATTCTGGTTTAAGGGGGTGATTTACACTTGCGTTGTCTTTTTTACCACATCATTTTTTGGTCCGGGAATGAGCATATAACTCAGTAATTGGTCCAAAATGCGCAGATCGCCCTCATATTCCCTGTTGGGATGTATGTCTTTGGGCAAAATGAAGGTAATGTGCAGCACTACAGACTCCCCCGGCGCTACCACAGTGCCCGCCTCTTTGATGCGCACCTCGATCCAATCGGTCATATCCGTTTTCAGACCTTTGAAAAAAGCATCCAGTGTGGCTTTGGAATCTCCATCCGGCGTTTCTTTTAAGGCTTTAGACAGGTTTCGGCAAACCAAATCCATGTCTAAGCTCATGTTATGCCGCAGCACAGGCACCGAAAAAGGCACATTGCCCTTGTTGACCAACAAAACTTCTTTGGTGTGCGACATGCCGGGCGCAATGCCGACAAAAAGCAAATTTTCGGGAATCAACTCTATTTCCAGCGTTTCCTGCACGATCATGGTGAGGTTTTTCTCCTCGCCGCCGACTTCTACCTTTTGTCGGTAGGTGCCTGGAGCCGTATTGGCGGGTAAAGTCATGCAGAGGCTTTGGCGGCGGTTCTCCCCGGGCGAGAGCGGCATATTGAGCGACAAACCTGCCTGCAAGGGCATTTCCTTGCCGTATTGCTTCATCGGCAATTCCTGCACCAGCATGAACTCAGCCACGGTATTGCTCAGCGTGATATGCCCGCGCAATTGAGAGGGCGGCCCGTTGAGGATAATTTCCTTTTCGAAGCAGTGCACTTTTTCGTGCGCAGTTTCGCAATTCACAATGATCATGATCCGGCGGGTTTATTGACAAAATCACTGAAAATAACTCCCTGCGACGACTGTGGGAAAGGCCGGGTGTCCGGTTCGCAGCAGTCTGTTTCACAACGTTCGTAGGCATTGGGCACATAAGGCTCGGTGATGACCTGCGACTCTCCGCTGAGGCACACATTGAACAGTTCAATTCCCAAAAACTTGAAACTGATCTGGTTGTAATTGGGAATGCGCATTCTTATTTCAGGCGTGAGCAGGTCTTTGATGTCCTGTTTGCTCAGATGGGGCAGGTTGAGGAGGTCCACATGAGATACCACGGGTTTGTCTTTGTTGCCCTGAATGGTAGTAGTGAGCGGTTGTGTCGGGTCGCCAAGCAACAATGTTGCCACCGGCCTGGCTTTGTCGCCGACTACTAACGATTCCGATTTCACATTCATAGCGAACACCGAAATGGTGAGGCCGTTTTGGAAATTGAGATTGTGCGTGTAGTTGGTAGGAATTTTGACAGAAGGTGCAGCCATAATATGTAGTTTTTGGTGATGGCAAATGTATAGAATTTTCCTGAGAGAATCCAGGTAATCATAAATTTTATCCTCACAATATGTTAATTATCAAAAACTTCATCAGGTGTGAGCACTCCTCTAAGTGCCGTGGGTTCGGCTTGATACAGCATGCAAAAGGCCGATTCTTCATATCGCGGCATACTCGAACAACGGGAACGAAACACATCTAAAAAACTGCATACAACCCCACCTATCTAATACGGAGCATCAGGATAAAAACCATTAACAATACTGTATTTTTTACTTTTTTTAAAAAAAATTATCGAAATACTTGCACACATATAAACATCTATATACTTTAGTGCGATTTTTCCAACCAACCAAAAATTGCACAGGTATGACAAACAAAAAACAAAGATGGATTGGGAGTCTGATTTTGGGATTGTTGTTCTGCGTTTCGGGGTACTCGCAGGATGCTGAAAAGCCCAAAGTAGATCACTCCTACAAGCCGCTGACGCTGAAACTGAGCGAAGACGGCAACAAGTATGTCAGGCTTTTGATCTGGCATCAGTTTTGGGCTACGCTCAATCAAAACAACCCCGGCACCTTGGATGTAAACGGCAACGAGATCAACACGACCACCGACCTGGCGCTGCGCCGTTCGCGCTTTCTGGCTTATGCGCAGATTTCACCGAGGTTTCTGGTACTCACGCACTGGGGCATCAACAACCAGTCGTTCATCAATGGAGCGACGGCGCCCAACGGGCCAAATGCCACCACTTCTCCCAGCAATCAGGGGAAAAAGCCCTCCGTGTTCATCCACGATGCCTGGACGGAATACCAGGTGGTGAAAGACAAGCTCTATCTGGGGGCCGGCCTGCACTACTGGAACGGCGTATCGCGCTTCACGAGCCACAGCACGCTCAATTTCATGGCTACCGACGCGCCGATTTTCAACTGGTACAACATTGAAACCACCGACCAGTTTGCGCGCCAGTTCGGGTTTTATGCCAAGGGGCAGTTGGGGCGTTTAGACTATCGCTTCCACCTCAACAAGCCCTTTGTGAACGGCCCGGTAGCAAGCAAGACCAATAC
>DDUV01000055.1:29471-41393 GCA_002344975.1 Saprospiraceae bacterium UBA2329
CAGAGGCCACCGCATCGCGCAGCATAGTGGGCCAGGACACCACCGTCAACCGGCACAACCAGCTTTGCCTCGGCGTGGATGCTTATTTGGACATGCCCATCAAAGGCGGAAAAGGCGGCGCTGCACATGCGTATTTGGTCTATTACAACTACGATTTTGGGCCGGGCTACCTGCGCAACATCGGCATTCTCAACGAGCATTTGAGTGTGGACGCTGCCAAACCCGACCGCAGTTGGGCCGGCGGCGGCAATGCGCAACCCACCATCGGCACGGGCAGCATCATTTACGGCCAGTTTGGCTATGCACTGCCAAAGAACAACGACGGTACCCAGTGGATGCCCTACGCAACGGTGACGAACAAGAACTTCGACCGTTTGCCGGAAGGCTCCTTTCAATACGGCGTGGGCCTGAACTACTTTATTACCGGCCACAACGCCAAACTCACACTGGAGTATCAAACCCGCCCGGTGTATCAACTGAACGGCGGCAACATAGAGCGCAACGGCAGCAAGGGGCAGTTCATTCTGCAAACACAGATATTCCTGTAAATCAACTCATTTCCTTCTCACCAATAAAACACAGCAACCATGAGTGGTAAAGACTTAAAAAAGTATTGGAAAGAAAACGTGACATACCTGCTGATTCTGCTGGGAGTCTGGTTTTTGGTGTCCTATGGCGCCGGCATCCTGTTTGTCAAACAATTGGACAGCATCCGCATCGGCGGGTTCAAACTCGGATTCTGGTTTGCCCAGCAAGGCTCCATTTACACCTTCCTCGTTTTGATTGTCGTCTATGTCCGGCTGATGAACAAGTTGGATAAGAAGTATGATGTGAACGAGTAAACTGCGGGCAGTTGGGAACGGCTTCAAGCTACAGGCTGTAAGCCGCAAGCCAAGTTTTTCAACATTTTTTCATTTTAAAAATCAACAACAATGAGCGTTCAAATTTGGACATTGCTAATAGTGGGTTTGTCATTTGCCCTGTACATCGGCATCGCAATATGGTCGAGGGCATCATCCACCAAGGAGTTTTATGTAGCCGGCGGCGGGGTCAATCCCTTGATGAACGGCATGGCTACAGCGGCGGACTGGATGTCGGCGGCATCGTTTATCTCTATGGCCGGTCTTATTTCCTTCATGGGCTACGACGGTTCAGTTTACCTCATGGGTTGGACCGGCGGCTATGTGTTGCTGGCCTTGCTGCTGGCGCCCTACCTGCGAAAATTCGGCAAGTTTACGGTGCCTGATTTCATCGGCGAGCGGTACTACTCTCAAACGGCCCGCATCGTGGCGGTTGTTTGCGCCTTGTTTGTTTCCTTTACCTATGTAGCTGGGCAAATGCGCGGCGTAGGCATCGTGTTTTCCCGTTTTTTGGAGGTGGATATTTCCCTGGGCGTGATCATCGGCATGTGTATTGTGTTTTTCTACGCCGTATTGGGCGGCATGAAAGGCATCACCTACACGCAGGTGGCACAGTATGTAGTATTGATCTTTGCTTACATGGTGCCTGCCATCTTCATTTCTTTCCTGATGACCGGCAACCCGATTCCGCAATTGGGCTTAGGTGGAACAACGACCGACGGCGGCTACCTTTTAGACAAATTGGACGGACTGAATCAGGAATTGGGCTTTGCGGCATATACCAGCGGCACCAAATCCATGATAGACGTCTTTGCCATCACTGCTGCCCTGATGTTGGGCACGGCCGGTTTGCCGCACGTTATTGTGCGCTTCTTTACGGTACCTAAAGTGAAAGACGCCCGTTCTTCTGCAGGTTGGGCGCTGCTCTTCATTGCCATTCTTTATACTACGGCGCCGGCAGTAGCAGCTTTTGTGCGCACCAATCTCATTGAAACGGTATCCAACCAGCCTTACAGCCAGATGCCGGAATGGTTCAGCAAATGGGAGGAGGCAAAACTCATCGCTTTCGACGACAAAAATAAAGATGGCTTGATCCAATATGTGAAAGACCCGGCTGTGAACGAGCTGACGGTGGACAAAGACATCATGGTACTGGCCAACCCTGAAATCTCCAAGCTCCCTAACTGGGTCATCGGCCTCGTAGCGGCAGGCGGTCTGGCGGCAGCACTTTCTACGGCGGCGGGTTTGTTGCTGGTGATTTCATCGGCCATTTCGCACGATTTGCTCAAGAATGCCATCAATCCCAATATTTCCGAAAAAGGGGAGTTGAGAGCGGCCCGTATCGCAGCAGCAGCAGCGGTGGTTATGGCCGGTTATTTGGGTGTCAATCCGCCAGGTTTTGTGGCCGAGGTAGTGGCCTTCGCCTTCGGTTTGGCGGCAGCCTCCTTCTTCCCGGCCATCATTCTGGGCATCTTCGACAAACGCACCAACATGCCGGGCGCTATGGCGGGTATGATTACGGGCATCGTTTTTACGGCAGCGTACATTATCTACTTCAAATTCATCAATAAGGCAGCCAACACGCCCGATCATTGGTTCATGGGTATCTCGCCCGAAGGCATCGGCACGCTGGGCATGGTCATCAACGCCGTAGTTACTTTGGTTGTGTCCCGTATGACGCCCGCTCCGCCACTCAAAGTGCAGGAAATGATCGAAAGCATCCGGGTGCCGCGTGGTGCAGGCAAGGCGCATGCGCATTAAGTCGGTGTGCGGTAGGCAGTTGGCGGTCGCCACGCGAACCCGAAACCTTGAACAAAAAAAACGAACATGAGTAAATTCAGATTCGGACTTGGGCCTTCGGCCTCCAACGTGGTGGTGGTGCTCTATGTTTTTGGCACGCTGCTGATGCGTTTTTTGCTGGAGCAGCAGTTGCAGGGGCGATTCGTCATTTCGCTGGCGATGGGCGCTTTTGCACTCCTTTTCCTGTGGGCCATGATTAGAAGCAAGGTGCTGAATCCGACGCTTCTAGGGCTGGCAGAAAAAATTCAGTGAGACTGTGTTGATTTTCTTCCTTGAATCTATATCTTTGGTAGCCCGGAAGCGTACTAATACGTCTTCCGGGTTTCTTTTACCATGCAGCAACGACGTACCAAACTCATCGGCATCAGCATCATCGGGTTGATCCTGCTGAACTTTCCCATCGCCGGCCTCTTCAGCCGGAACTACACCTTGTGGGGGATTCCGGGGCTGTACGCCGCTTTTTTTCTGGTCTGGCTGGGGCTTATTTTCCTAATAAAGCACTACGCTGATCCTGCCCGCAAAAGAACTGCCCGCCCCTCTAAACCGCCTGCCGCCCCATGAGTGCCTGGCTCATAGTGATCGTTTTCATCTGCTATATGTCGCTGTTGTTCGGGGTGGCATTTTGGGCAGAGCGCCGTGCCCGGCAAGGCCGCAGCGTAGTCAGTTCACCTGTGGTGTATTCTCTGTCTCTGGCCATTTATTGCACCGCCTGGACGTACTTCGGCAGCGTGGGGCGGGCCTCGGTACAGGGACTGGGATTTTTGCCCATTTATCTGGGACCTACTTTAGTGGCGCCGCTCTGGATCATGGTCTTAAAAAAAATGATCCACATCAGTAAAAATCAGCGCATTACCTCAGTGGCAGACTTCATTTCGGCCCGATATGGAAAAAGCGCAGGTTTGGGCATTGCCGCAACCATCATAGCGGTGGTGGGCATCATTCCGTACATTTCCATCCAACTCAAGGCCATCGTCAGCAGCGTGGAGGTGCTCATGGGGCCTGCATTTCAGCGCGGCGGACCTATTTATTTAGATGTGGGTTTGTATGTGGCCATTGCGCTGGCCGTTTTTGCCATCTTATTCGGCACCCGGCGCTTAGACCCCAACGAACACCACGAGGGCTTGATAGCAGCCATTGCTTTCGAGTCGGTGGTAAAACTGATCGCATTTCTGGCGGTGGGCGTATTCGTCACATTTGTGTTGTACGACGGCTTCGGCGATTTGTTTTCCAAAGGCGCAACCGTGCCCGATATCGCCAAATTGTTCCGGTTTGAGAGCAGCGGCATAGACGGCGGGCAATGGTTTTGGCTCATCGTATTGTCCATGTCGGCCATTTTGTTTTTGCCCCGGCAATTTCATGTGGCGGTAGTAGAAAACACCGATCCCGGGTTTGTCAACAAAGCGGCGTGGCTCTTCCCACTGTACCTCTTGCTCATCAATATTTTCGTGCTGCCCATAGCTGTGGGCGGTCTGCTGGAGTTCCCCACAGGTATCGTTGACCCCGACACTTTTGTACTAAGCTTGCCGCTTTCAGCCGGACACGACACCCTGGCATTGCTGGCGGCAGTAGGCGGTTTTTCGGCGGCAACGGGCATGGTCATCGTGTCTGTGCTGGCGCTTAGTATCATGATTTCCAACAACTTGGTATTGCCTTTACTCTTGCAGCCCAGTATATTGCAGCGCAATGATTTCACCGATCTCTCGCCCCGACTGCTGGGCATTCGGAGGGTCAGTATCGTCATTGTTTTATTGATGGCATACAGCTATTTCAAATCCGTGGGCGCGCAGTATGCTTTAGTCTCCATCGGCCTGATTTCGTTCACAGCAGCGGCGCAGTTTGCTCCCCTCATCATCGGCGGTATCTATTGGAAACGAGCTACCCGCAAAGGCGCTATGGCCGGCTTGCTGGCTGGCTTTGTGGTATGGACCTATACCCTGCCCTTGCCTACGTTGGTAGAAACCGGCGTTCTGCCCGAAAGCCTGATGACGGAGGGTTTGTGGGGATTGAATTGGCTCAAACCGCACAATTTATTCGGCCTAACAGGCATGGATCCCATCTCGCACGGGGCATTTTGGAGCCTGTTGTTCAACATCGCTTTGTTCAGCATCGTTTCGGTTTACACCCAACAGAGCGCACTGGGCATTTCGCAGGCCGATATTTTTGTCAATATTTACAAATACCGGGAAGGCCCCAGCGACTACGAAATGCTGCGGCGGCAGGCCAAAACCCGCGATTTGCGGCTCTTGTTGCAGCGTTTTCTGGGGCAGTCCAAAGCAGATGTTTTGCTGGACGAATACAGCGAAGCCAACGGCGTGGATTTGAATAAACTGAGAGAAGCGCCTCCCGATTTGGTCAACTATGTGGAAGTACAACTCAGCGGCGCCATTGGTGCGGCATCGGCGCAACTCATCATCAGTTCTGTTTCCAAAGAAGACCCCATCAGTCTGGAGGAGATGTTTGAGGCATTAGAGCAAACCCGCGAGGCGCTGGCGTACAGCAAGGCGCTGGAGGAGAAGTCGGCCGAATTGGAACAGATGACGCAGCAACTACAAACGGCCAATGAGCAATTGCAGGAATTGGACCGCCTCAAAGCCGACTTCATCACCACCGTGACCCACGAACTGCGCACCCCCATCACGGCCATCAAAGCATTGGCCAAAATCCTGATGGACCACCCCCATCTGGAAGCTGCGCGGCAACAGGAATTCCTCGGCATCCTCGTCAGCGAAAGCGAGCGCATCAGCAGGCTCATCAATCAGGTATTGGATTTGGAAAAACTAAGTTCGTCGGCATCCGGAGGCCATAAAGAAATTATTGATTTTGCCGAAATTGTACAAAAATCCTACCTCGGCCTCAGCCGCCTGATGGAAGAAAAGGACATCTCCGCAAAGCTGCAAATACCCAACCAACCCACTACCATTTCCGGCCACCGAGACCGCCTCACACAGGTGGTGGTCAACCTGTTGTCGAACGCCATCAAGTTTTGCGATGCGGAGGCCGGTTCGATAAAGGTGACCCTGACAAGGGAGAGCAACCGCGTCCGTCTCACGGTGTCCGATAACGGCCCCGGCATACCCGCCGCGCAAAGGGCGCACATCTTCGAGCGCTTCACGCAATTGCCCGGCGCCGACGGCTCCAAACCACAGGGCAGCGGGCTGGGCTTGTTCATCTCGCGCACCATCGTGGAGGATCACGGCGGGCAGATCGGCGTAGAGGAAGGCGAAGATGGCGGGGCGATGTTTTGGGTGGAACTGGAGCAGCTATAACACGAAAATTAATCCTCAAAATAAGAGATTGTAGTCCAACGGCGCTGCGCCAATTTTTTTGCCAATCAGGCACACCGAAACAGCAGTTTCCTTTGGGTGTTTTTTCTAAAAAGAAAAAATGCCAGGAAGGAATCCCTTCACACCAAATTGCTACATTTGCAATCTACTTACCTTAAAATCCTATTTCGTATGAGAAGTTTTACACTTTTATTCATGCTCGGTTTTATCGCATTTACGGCGCAAGCCCAAAGCGGAATATTTGAGAGCTACATCATTCTCGATGCCGGTAGTGGAAATACATACTACGACCTGCAGGCAACGACCGGCAACCCGGATTTTACGGGAAGTTTGGGATCGTTCGTACAATGTGCAGGCACATTGACACTGAACGGCGCACAAAACAAAACCTTCAAGTGCCCCGGCGACGACATCACCAATGGCGCGATTTGGTATCGGGTCTATCCAACTGGAAGTCCATCGGGAGCTTTTGTTTCGGTAAACCTGCCATTTGCCGCCAACCTCGGCAGCGGTTGTAACGGCAATGACCAGCAATGGGAGACGAGTGCCGCCAATGTCAACCTGCTGTCCAATCGCACGCCCGGCAACTATACTTTAGAAGTTTACACAACGTCCGATTTTACTTATACCGGCGGTGGAGGCGGCTCCGGCACGCATTTCTCCAACAATGGCGGCGCCAACTACAGCGCTACGTTTACGGTGACCGGCGGCGCTACCTGCCCGGTATTTGTAACGGCGAGCGGGGCCACGGCGTTTGCGAGCTATACGACGCTGAAAGGCGCATTTGACGCTGTGAATGCCGGTACGCATACGGGGGCAATAACGATTGATATCGCAGCAAATACCACAGAAACGGCGGCTGGAGTATTGAACAGCAGCGGCGCCGGTTCGGCTTCTTATACGTCCGTTTTGATCCGGCCTACAGCGGATGGCGTTACGGTTTCAGGGCCAACGGTAACAGGCCGGGGATTGATCGAATTCAACGGCGCAGATAACGTGACCCTTGATGGCGACAACCCCAATTCGGCAGGAATCAATCGGAATCTGACCATTACAAATACGGCCGCCAATACGGTTAACTATACGATGGTTGTCCGGGTAGCTGTGGCCACCTCGACCATCACCTCTGCCGACAATATTGTCATCAAAAACTGCAATGTTAACGGAAGCGGGACGGGAAGAAACATTTCCAGCGCTAATTCCAGTACCGGTACAGAAAATACGACTTACGGTATTTATGCAGGCGGCGGCGCTTCTACTTCTTCACAAACAACTGCGCCAAGTGCTATCAGTTCAACGACGACGACCGTGGGCAGCGGTGGTACTATGAGCGGTCTGACCATCAGCAACAATGCCGTGAATGCGTGTGCACGGGGCATTGCGGTACAAGGTTCGGCGACTTCAGTTGTGAATACACTGACGGTAACGAATAATGTTGTTGGCCCTGCTGCTTCGGGCAGCACCACCAGTGTTTATGCTGCGGGCATTACCCTGCAGGGGTTTGCTGCTGCACAAGTTTCGGGCAATACCATTCAGAACATGGAGTCTTATCTGGCTCAGACCATCTGGGCGCTTGACTTTGGTTCGGTTTCGGCAACGGGTACAAATGCAGTCGTCGAAAAAAATACCATCCAAAAAGTAAACCTTCAAAACTCTGGAACTTATGGCGTTTATGGCATAAATCTCAACGCCGGGAACGGCTTTACGATCAGAAACAACATGGTCTCTGACCTCCAGTCTAATATGACAGGTGGACTTGCCTTCAGCACTGGTTTTGGCATATATGGTATTCGGATTAATGCGGGTACTGGCCATTCCGTTTATCACAATTCAGTCCACCTTTTTGGGTTGAGAGCAGGAACGGCCAATTCAAGCCTTTTAACTGCTGCCCTGGGCCTTATCAATACAGCGCAAACAGGTTGCGATATCCGCAATAACATATTATCCAATACCATTTCCGGAGGCACAACGAGCGTTGCCAACGTGAGCATCTATCTTCCTTCAGGGGCGAGTTCTTCCCTGAACCTGATTTTGAATAACAATGCTTATTATTCCGGTACCGATGCGGCACGACAAGGCGTAGCTCAGGTAGGGACTACTGCGGGTACTGGTTTTTACTTAGCTTCCAATTTTAATGCATCAAGCACTTCGCCTGCTGCCAACCTTCGGGCATATACCAGCACTTTAAACGCAGGTGGCGCCAATGACAATGCATCTTTTGCAACCACCACTACCGTACCATATACCTCAGCAACGGACCTTCACATCCCGGCAGCTACCAGCACCCTGCTCGAATCCGGCGGCGCTACAGTAGGCGTCACCACCGATATTGATGGAGATGCCCGCCCCAATGGCTTAGCCCCGGATATTGGCGCTGACGAATTTAGCGGTACCAATCCTAATATATGTTCGGGTACGCCCACTGCCGGCACGATTTCTTCAGTCCCGGCGTCTATTTGTACAAATAGCTCAGCAGTACTTACGCTTACCGGCGCTACTTCAGGTGTCGGCATCAGCTACCAATGGAAAGAAGCTACTGCACCCGGCGGGCCTTATACCAATGTGGGTACCAACTCCGCCACTTACACCACTGGCATCATTAACGCTACGCGGTATTATGTGGTAGATGTCACTTGTTCTGCCGGCCCTAGTACTGTAAGCACATCCGAGTTTACTCTGGTCGTAAACCCGCTGCCCACTGTGACCGTTTCACCTTCCTCCGGCCTCATTTGCAACCCGGGCGGTACGGCCGTTTCGCTGACGGCTTCAGGTGCAAGTACTTATACCTGGGCACCAGCCACCGGACTGAATATGACTACTGGCGCCACAGTAAGCGCCAATCCGGCTGCTACAACTACTTACACCGTGATCGGCACGGATGGCAATGGCTGCCAAAATACGGCCACCGTAACTGTTACTGTAGGCGTCAAACCTGCTATCTCTTCTGCCACTGCAACACCAGCAACCGTTTGCACCGGCGATAACAGCCAACTGAACGTGGTCGCCGGTGAAGCGATCAATACCGTGTCGGGAGGGGGCATTACGATCAATTCAAGTGGAAATGCTACGCCTTACCCGAGCACCATCTCCGTGAGCAGTGTACCCGGAACCATCACCAACTTAAAAGTAACCATCACCAACCTCACACATAGCTTCCCCGTTGATATAGATATGGTGCTGTTTGGCCCCACAGGCGCCCATTCTATTATTTTTACCGATGCGATAGGCGGTTCAGGTGGAATTACCAATAGAACTTATACCTTCCAGGCCGGCGCTCCGGCATTAGCCACAAGCGGTTTCCCCGCCTCCGGAACTTATGGGGTCGCCGGAAGCAGCTACAATGGCATTGGCACCCCTTCTGCGGTGAGCAATACTGGATTAGGAGTATTTAATGGTACTAACCCTAACGGCACCTGGAGTCTGTATGTGTATGATGATGCTACCGGTGACGCGGGTAGCATTGGCAGTTGGAGTATGGAAATCACCACGGGAGCGCCGGTAGCTACTTATAGCTGGTCGCCCGCTACTTTCCTCAATAATGCTGCCATTGCCAATCCTTTGGCAAGCAACGTTACCGCAACAACCACTTATACGGTGACAGCTACTGCTGCATCGGGTTGTTTTTCAACGGCGGATGTTACTGTAACCGTTAACCCTACACCCACGGCTACCGTCTCTGGCGGCGGCACGGTTTGTTCCACTGATCCGCTGCCGAACGTCAGTTTCGCATTGACCGGTACCGGCCCATGGGATTTGACCTACAACGACGGCACGAATAATGTACCGGTGACCGGAATTAATACCAGTCCTTATGTCATCACCAATGCGCCGGCGGGTACTTACACCGTAGTGAGCCTCAGCGACGCCAATTGTACCGGTACAGGCAGCGGTAGCGCAGCAGTAGCTGTAACAACGGCCACTGCCTGGTATCAAGACAGCGATGGCGACACCTATGGCGACCCCTCGGTGAGCCAGATGGCTTGTTCTCAACCATCCGGCTATGTAGCTAATAATACGGATTGTGATGATAACAACATGGCCGTCAATCCCGGCGCTACTGAAGTCTGTGCAGACGGCATTGACAACAATTGCGATACACAAATAGATGAAAATTGCAGTTCCTGCCCGGCCACCGGAACGGTCTGGTATGTGGATGCTGCGGCAGCATCCGGCGGAAACGGCGCTTCCTGGACTTGCGCTTTCCAGCAAATACAAACAGCCATTAATGCTGCGGTCAACGGAGATCAAATCTTAGTTGCTGCGGGCACTTATGTCGAAAACCTGTTTGTCAATAAATCCTTGACAATAAGCGGCGTAGACGGCAGAGACCTGACCTTCGTTCATGCAGCTACGGCTACTTATACCTTACATGTAGACGGCAATGCCGGAGCACCGGTGCTTAGCGGGAATGTCACCATTGAAGGATTTACTTTCGCCGATCCGCAAAGACTGCATTGGTGCATTGTGGCGACAGATCATATTGCAACCGGCCTTCAATTGACCTTCCGGAATAACCGGATCACCGATGGCAATCGTTATGGTTTTTGGGATTACCACTCACATGGCATTTTGCTTTGCGAAAACAATAGCTTCTCTGATGTTTATTATGGCATGTTGCTGGAAGGTTGGGATACCGGCATGGTCACCATCCAGAACAATGAATTTACCAATTTGCATTTCTATCTTGACCAGAATGGAGTAGCAAACCCGGCGTTCGGCGGGCCTGTCGGCATCCTGTCCATGACTTACAGTGCCGGTGGCGGCGTGGATTGTACAAACCCCTACCGGATTTTTGAAAACCATTTCCACACCTATGCCAACGATGGATTCGGAATCGTTTTCAATGGTGGCCTTACCGGCAATGGCACTGCAAAATATACCGACGTTGAAATTTCCCGCAACACCATTGCTCCCGGCGCAACGGGTACGGGTATTCGTTTGAGGAATTTACCGGCGCCGAACAACAGCCCCAATGGCGGCGTTCACAATGCAGGAATTTACAACAATTTCATCAGCAATGTGCTGTTTGGCATCAGGCTGCAAGGAGACAACCCGGGAACGGAAGCCACTCAAAACAGCCTCGTCAATTGTTCAACGGATGCTATTGAAAATACCGGAACTGCGTTGATGGAAGCTTCCTGCAACTGGTATGGCAGCGCAGCAGCAGCGAGCGTGGCGCCTCAGATTACCGGCAATGTTAATTACCAGTCCTGGCTTGTAAATGGAACGGATGATGACCTCGTTACCCTCGGTTTTCAACCTGTTTCAGGCAGTTGCACCGGATGTGCTCAACCTGTGCTTCAAACAACGATCAATACGGTTGTTGTCACGAACAACAATAACGGAACGGACGATACCGGTTCTTTTTCGGTATGTAACGGGGAGGACGTCGTGTTTGATAACTTCCAGGACATCAGCGGCTTGAGCTTAACCGGATTAAAAGTCTACCAAACTGCCACTTATACTAACCTGAGTCCAACCTTCTGCAACAACTGCGCTGCTTTGCTGAGTACCTATACCGGTACAACGGAAACCGCAACACTGACTAATCCGGCTTTACCTGGTACCTTAGTGCTGCGATTCAGGGCATGGGCCGATGCGGATGGCAACAACATGGTTGATCCAGGGGAATGTTCCGGCGATTGGATCCAATATACCGTCACTGTACTTCCAACACAACTATGGTATGTGGATGCCGACGGCGATGGTTACGGCACAGGCGTAGGTCAGTCGCTTTGCGCAAATCCGGGGCCGGGTTTTGCTACTCAGGCCGGTGATTGCGACGATAATAATGACGACATCAATCCGGGCGCAACGGAGATCTGCGACGGCATTGACAACGATTGCGATGGCATGACCGATGAAGGGATCACCTTCACCACTTATTACACCGATGCCGACGGCGATGGTTACGGCACGGGCGTTGGGCAGTCGCTTTGCGCAAATCCGGGGCCAGGTTTTGCTACTCAGGCCGGTGA
>DDUV01000055.1:41611-50664 GCA_002344975.1 Saprospiraceae bacterium UBA2329
GACATCAATCCGGGCGCAACCGAGATTTGCGACGGCATTGATAATGACTGCGACGGCCTGACCGATGAAGGGATCACCTTCACCACTTATTACACCGATGCCGACGGCGATGGTTACGGCACGGGCGTTGGGCAGTCGCTTTGCGCAAATCCGGGGCCGGGCTTTGCTACTCAGGCCGGTGATTGCGACGATAACAATGACGACATCAATCCGGGCGCAACCGAGATTTGCGACGGCATTGATAATGACTGCGACGGCCTGACCGACATTGACGATCCAGACCTGATGAGTACCCCGCTGCAAATGAGCTGTCCGGCGGCGCAAACGCTCCCGCTGAACAGCACCTGCTCGGCCACGCTGCCCGACTACCGCAGCTTGGCCAACCTCTCCGGCGGCTGCGGAACCGTAACGGTCACTCAAATGCCCCTGCCCGGAACTTCCGTCTCGCAGGCCGGCAGCATGATCGTCACCATCATGGCAAGCGACCAAAGCGGCAACATGCAATCCTGCACGCTCACAGTGAACAAGTTGGATGTGACGCCTCCCTCCGTGACTTGTTTCAACGGCAGCGTTTCCTTCAACGGCCAAAGCTCTATTGCACTTGATGCAGACGCTCTCAGCGACGCCTCCGACAATTGCGGTATTCAGAGCATCAGTCTGTCGCCCACGGCTATCTTTGCCACACAAGTAGGCCAAAACGTGCCTGTGACCGTCACTGTCACCGATCTGAGCGGCAATACAGCTTCCTGTATTTCAACCGTTTCCGTTTCGGGCTTACCCGAAGGCTGGAGCCAAACACCCAACGGCGTAGGCTGTGCGGGCGGCAACAGCAACACCTACAATCCGGCCACCGGCGTGTGGACAGCCACCAGTACCAACTGCTTCTACGGGCCGCCCTTCACACAGGATGCATCCAGTTTTGCACAGCGCACGCTCTGCGGCGACGGCAGCATCACGGTACAGGTCACGAGCATTGTCGGCGGCGGATGGGCCGGCGTGGTGATGCGCGAGAGCAGTGCGCCCGGCTCTAAAAAGGCACAATTGCTGACCAATCTGGGCCAGTACCATCGCCGCGAGTTCCGCACAGCAACCAACGGACAGGCCACTCCACAGCAAATTTCAAGCAACGGTCGTCACTGGCTGCGCATCGTGCGGGCCGGTAACCAGTTTACCTTGTACGCATCGAGCAACGGCACAAGCTGGTTTGTCGTTGGCGGGCAAAACATCGTGATGAGCAACTGCATCGAAATGGGATTGGTAGCGACCAATCAGACTGCCAACAGCGCGGTGACGGCTACGTTCTCCAATGTGAGCTTTACGCAGCCAAACCCGATAGCAGGAGGCCAGTCCGGCATTCAGCCTACGCTCGGACAAGTAGAGTTCGATGTGTTCCCCAACCCGACAAGCGGCGAGTTGAACCTCAACTTGGAGCAGTACATCGGTCGAAGCGTACGCATCGAAACGTACAGTCTGGAAGGCAAGCTGTTGCAGTTCGCTGAATTGGACGAAGTACAACATACGCTGGAACGCCTCGACTTGAGCAGATTCCAAAACGGTATGTACTTGGTGAAAGTGAAGTCTGTCGGCCTGCCGGATGTGACAAGGCGAATCGTCAAGCAATAAATGATTTGATTCTTTTTTAAGGAAACGGCTGGGGTGGCAATGCCTCAGCCGTTTTTGTTGGTCCGTTTTTTACAAAACGCGGCTCATCTTTTATTCCTCTTCAAAAAAAATCTTCCTCCAGTGAAAACACTTTGAAACCAAATTTTTACATTTGTCTCGTACTAACGAGCAGTAAAAGAATAGCCCGCAGTACTCCCCCTGCTTCTTCCACCGGCATAAGTTCCGGTACAACGATTGCACCCATATCCACCTGATTGACCCATTGCATTATCAGTATGGTATCCTGCTGTTAATGAGTGTATTGTATGGAGAATATCCGCCGGAGAGCCGGTGTGCATATAAAGCAACTATTGATTACATTCATCAAAATCCTCTATGTATGAGAAATTTATTTACGACAACTTGGGCCATATTGCTCCTTGCCTGCTGTACTACTGCTGCCTGGAGCCAGGTAGATGTAACGGCCACGGCAGGCACAACCGGGCCGACAAGTTATTCAACGGTGAATGCGGCATTTACAGCGATTAATGCCGGCACACACCAAGGTGTTATAACCATCAGGATTACCGCCAACACTACCGAGCCGGCTACTCCTGTTCCTTTGCTGCGCAGTAACTCACCCTCTAATTACACCAGTGTTACAATTATACCTTCGGGCAATGTAACCGTAAATTCTGCTGCCGCTCCTACAACGAGTCGTGGAATTATCGAATTAGTAGGTGCAGATAACGTAACCATTGACGGAGATGATCCGGGTACGTCTGGTACGCGAAATCTAACTTTCCAAATGGCTACTACGACGACTACAGGTACTCAGTGCATCCGCCTCGCTTCCAACTCTACCACAGGCGCAGACGGTGCCGATAACAACACTGTAAAAAATTGCAACATCATTGGTGGTCGCAGTAGCGCCACCTCAACTACTACTTCTTGGGGTATTCTGATGTCGAATAGTACAGCCGTAACAACTGGTGCGTATTCGAGCATGAATACGCTGATTGAGAATAACATCATCACCCGCTGCTATACAGGCATCGGTGCTATTGGAGCTAGCGCCACTTATCTGAACAGCGGCACCATTATCCGCAACAACGTGCTTGGCAGCGCCACGAGCGCCGACAACATAGGCTCTCGTGGTATCCTCATTAGCTATTCCGCAAGTACTGCCGGCGTGGGTTCTGCTACAATACGCAACAACGACATCCGCGTTGGTGATTATGGCGCTACGGGGTATAGTACAACTATTGCTGGAATTGAGGTCGGAACGGTGAACGCCGGCCTGATCATTGACCGAAACAACATTCATGATATTAACCAACCAAGTAGTGGCGGCTATGGCGCACATGGCATCTACATCACCGGATCAACAAGCACCTCCGGCGTCACTATGACGAACAATTTCATCAGAGATTGCAAAATGGTGGTTTACCAAACCTCGACAACATCTACCTTCATCCCAACCGGTGTATTCTTTACCGCCGGTGCTACGAACGTAGTTTTAGACCATAATACAATAGTAATAGGTACACAGCTCGGTTCCGGAGCAAATTTTTCTTCTTTCTGTGTAAATTCCAGCGTTTCTGGTGTAACCTTTGCCTCGGTCCGCAACAACATTCTGGTAAATACACACAATAGCACCAGTGCATACTGTTTCTACACTGCTGCCACCTCAAACATATCAGGCGGCACGGTTAACAACAATGATTACTACGTTACGGGTTCGGCAAGTGTGGGCTACTATAACTCCGCTACTCGATCCACCCTCTCTGCCTGGCAAACTGCCACCGGCAAAGATGCAGCATCGGTAAGCGTCTCCCCGCCCTTTGTCAGCGCCACCGACCTCCACATCCAAACCAGCCCCGCCCCCCCGGCAGTTCCACTTTTCCAAACAGGGGATGCAGGCACTGGTGTGACAGTTGACTATGACAATGAATCACGAGCAACACCACCTTGTATTGGCGCCGATGAATTCGTACTTTCCATTTGTTCCAGCGCCGTAGCTGGTAATATTACTGGAAATAGCGTCGCTTGTGTGGCTAGCTCTAACTTGCTTAGTCTGAGCGGCGCCACCTCCGGTTTGGGCGTGACACAGCAGTGGGCTTATGGCCCGGTAGGCGGCCCTTACAGTACTCCGCTTGGCACTGATGCCACTCAGAACACCAATGGCCTGCCGGCAGGAAACTGGGAGGTAATATGTACGGTTACCTGTGCATACTGCGGCCCCTGTAGTAACAGCACTGCACCCTTTGCGATCACCATTAACGCCAACCCTACAGCCACCGCAGGCAGCAACAGCCCCGTATGTGTGGGTTCTCCGCTTGATCTGTCTGTTTTAACCGACATAGGCACTACCTTTTCCTGGACGGGTCCGAACAGCTTTTCATCAAGCGACCAAAACCCTGTCATTGCTTCCGCTACTTTGGCTGCTGCCGGTACATACAATGTAACTGTCACCGCATCAGGTTGTTCCACTATGTCTTCTACGGTTGTAACCGTGAATCCCGGTGTCAGCGCTACAGCATCCGCCACGCCCCCTACGGTTTGTGCAGGCGGTAATACGCAGTTGAATGTAGCTGCGGTTCAGTCGTTTACTACACCGGCTGTGGCAACTTATAATTTTGCAGGTTCATCAGGAGCATATACTACTTTAACCGGCACAACAAACCCAGCGCCAACGGTGCTTACCGGCAGCACTATTTTAGGCGATGATGTGGGCGTAGGTAATCTACCGATAGGGTTTACTTTTAACTATAATGGATCTTTTGAAACTGTGTTTGGAATATCTTCTAACGGATTTATTCAATTAGGAAATACTTCAGCCACATTTTCAGGATTTTCAAGTAATGCTCTGGCATCAACGGCAAAGGTTATCGCGCCGTTCTGGGATGATAACAATACAACAGCAACGACTATACAATACCGCACCGCAGGTACAGCACCCAATAGAACGCTAACCGTTGAATGGGGAGGTATAAAGATTGGTGGCGGCGGTAGCGGCACTCATACATTAAATATGCAGGCAATACTGTATGAAGCGACGGGCGTCGTACAATTTGTGTATGGTTCTTCAACAACAGGTACTGGAACCATAAGTGCAACAATTGGTATATCCGGGGCATCGGGTAACTACAGAAGTGTTACACCATTATCTCCTGCAAATACTTCCACTTCATCAACAAGCACAGAAAACACAGGCATATCTGCATTTACAAATATTCCAAGCGGCACCACCTATACTTTCACACCAACAGGTGCGCCATCTTTCATCTACGCTTGGTCCGAGAACCCTGTAAGCCCTACTACATTGGCAGCTACCAATATTGCCAATCCAATGGCAAATGGCATTACAGAAGATAAAACTTATACTGTAATAGTAACCGGCAATGGTGGCTGTACTGCTACAAGTTCAGTAACAGTTACGGCAGGTGCGGCATTAACAGCTACTCCTACGGCTACACAGAGCAATATTTGCGAAGGCCAAAGCTCTACTTTGGCCGCGGGTGCTGCAGGAGGCGGCGCTCCATATACTTATCTGTGGGATGACCCTGCCGGATCTACAACCGCTACCATTTCGGTAAGCCCAAGCAGCACAACTACTTATAATGTAATCATTACCGATGACTGTAACGCCACAACAACAGGTTCGGTTACGGTTATTGTACATCCGGTACCCACTGCTACCGCAGGCAGCAACAGCCCTGTTTGCGTTGGTTCGGCACTCAACCTGACAGTGAGCACTGATATAGGTGATACTTTTACATGGTCAGGACCTAACAGCTTTAGTTCTACCCTTCAAAATCCAAGCATCAGCAACGCTACCAGCGCAGTAGCAGGCACTTACAATGTGACCGTAGCTCTGGGGATTTGTTCAGCTACTTCCTCTACGATTGTAACGACGAATCCCAGCCCTGTCATAAATAGTACCACCGCTACGCCCGCTGCTATCTGTTCGGGAGGCAATAGTACTTTGACAGTAGCGCTACCAGGTCCGTCGTCTTACTGTACCGTTGCTTTCACGAGTAGTGTCGAAGCTATATCGCTGGTACAGTTTGCTGACATTAATAATTCCAGCGCTTGTGCAACAGGTGCAGGAGCCGGCGGCGCATTACAAGACTTCACTTCCATTATGGGCAATGTAGTGGCTGGCAGCGCTTACACCATGACCTTATCCGGAACTACCGCCGGCAACTATACAAATTACTTTACCGCCTTCTTTGATTGGAATCAAGACGGAGTCTTTGAAACTGCGGTACCCATAGGCAGTATTCTTAACACTGTCTGCATAGCGCAAGCCACAAATACCGTAACCGTTCCGCTCACCGCGTTAAACGGTACAACGCGCATGAGAATAGTGAAAAATTTCAATGCCTCTCCCTCCAATCCCTGTGGTTCTTATAGTTACGGTCAGGCAGAAGATTACACATTGAATGTCACGGGAGGTGCTAATGCCTACACCTACCTTTGGGATGACCCGACCGCTGCCACAACGTCCAGTGTTGTGGTATTGCCCGTGGCTAATACGACTTATAATGTTGTCGTAACGAACGCTAATGGTTGTTCTTCGATCGGCCAGGTTGCAGTAACCATCAACCCGGCCCCTACTGC
This sequence comes from Saprospiraceae bacterium UBA2329, assembly GCA_002344975.1. GTDB lineage: Bacteria > Bacteroidota > Bacteroidia > Chitinophagales > Saprospiraceae > UBA2329. Next base: position 47,840 of record DDUV01000055.1, read on the forward strand.
CACCGTCTCCGGCGGCGGCACGGTATGCTCCGGCGACCCGTTGCCCAACGTCAGCTTCGCACTGACAGGTACGGGACCTTGGAATTTGACCTACAACAACGGCGCCAATGATGTGCCCGTGACCGGCATCAATACCAGTCCTTATGTCATCACCAATGCGCCGGCGGGTACTTATACAGTTGTCAGCGGCAGCGATGTCAATTGTGCGGGTACCGGCAGCGGCAGCGTCATAGTGGCCGTGAACACTCCGACAACTTGGTACGCCGACACCGACAATGACGGCTTCGGCGACCCGAATATGAGTACTTCCTCCTGTACCCAGCCCTTCGGCTATGTTGCCAACAATACCGACCTGTGCCCGGCTGATCCCGACAAACAGGCTCCAGGCGCTTGCGGCTGCGGCATAGCGGATACCGACACCGATGGCGATAATACCCCCGACTGCAACGACGGCTGTCCCAACGACCCCAACAAAACGGCGCCCGGCGCTTGCGGCTGCGGCGTAGCGGATGTACCTGCCACTTGGTATGCAGATACGGACAATGACGGTTTCGGCGACCCGAACAACTCTGTTACGGGCTTCGCCTGCGATCAACCCGCCGGCTATGTAGCCAACAATACCGACCTGTGTCCGGCTGACCCGAACAAACAGGTGCCCGGCGCTTGCGGCTGCGGCGTAGCAGATGTAGCTGCCACCTACTATGCTGATGCTGATGGCGACGGCTTCGGCGCCGGTCCTGCCATACCGGGATTCACCTGTGTCGTACCGACAGGCACCGTGACCAACAATACCGACCTGTGTCCCACCGATCCTAACAAGCAAGCCCCCGGCGCTTGCGGCTGCGGCGTAGCAGATGTAGCTACGACTTGGTATGCAGATACGGACGGCGACACGTATGGCGATCCGAATAGCTCAATTCCGGGCTTCACCTGCAACCAGCCCGTAGGCTATGTAGCCAACAACACCGACTGCGACGATACCAACAACGCCATCAATCCAGGCGCTACAGAGGTCGTCAATGGCATTGATGACAACTGCAACGGTATGATTGATGAAACCGGCCTCACCTACTACCGCGATATGGACGGCGACGGCTTCGGCGACCCGAACAACAGCATGTTGGCAGGCTCTCCGCCTATTGGTTATGTACTGGACAACACGGATTGCAACGACAACAACGCATTAGAAAAACCGGGCCAGACATGGTATAAAGACACGGATGGTGATAACTACGCCGAAACCGGTGCTGTGACCATCATCCAATGCACCCGCCCAACAGGTTATAAAGCAGCTTCTGAACTGACGGCCAACACCGGAGATTGCAACGACAACAACGCGGCTATCAACCCGGGCGCTACCGAAGTTTGCAACGGCATTGACGATGACTGCGACGGCTCTACCGACGAGGGCGTACTGACCACTTACTACCTCGATGCCGACGGCGACGGCTATTACACCGGTGCTCCGGTGACGGCTTGCACTTCGCCCGGCGCGGGATATGTTACTTCGGTGACCGGCGGCGGTGACTGCAATGATGGTAATGATGATATCAATCCTGGCACAAACGAGCTTTGCAACGGCATTGATGACAACTGCAACGGTTCTACGGACGAAGGTTTCGATGCCGACAACGATGGCATCGCCGACTGCTTCGACAACTGCCCGAACACGCCCAACTCCGTCATCCGCCCTATTGCCATTGATGGCAACATCGGCGATTTCGGCGCTCCGATTGCCAACGGCAACGCAGGTGTGAACTACTACTTCTCTGCCGACAACACCTACTTCTACATCGGTGTAACGGGCGTGAACCTGGGTAACGACAACCTACACATCGCCTTCAGCAACGCCGACGGCAGCAATAACGGAACCAACTGGGGCGTCAACTGGAGCAACACGCCTTATACTTACCTGATTACTATCTTCGGGCCGGATGATATTTGTTACTATCCGTTCAACGATCCTAACGGTTGTCAGCAGGTGGGTAATGGCGGAGGCCAGTGGCAGCACTTTGCAGGCTGGAGCGGCAATCCAACCACGGAAATCCGCATTCCGCGCGCTTACCTCGGCTCGCTCAACGGCGGCTCGGGCTTGGTCAATCTGACCATTTATAGCAACAACAATAGTGGCACATATGTCTGGACAGGCTACCCGACCAGCAATCCGCAGGGCAATGCTCCCGTTACCTGGAACAGCTTCGGACAGCAGACATATCCTACCTACCTGCCGCAAGTGGATGCAGACAACGACGGCTTCGGCGCAGCCTGCGACTGCAACGACAACAACGCCAACATCAATCCGAATGCTACCGAGGTCTGCGACGGCATTGACAATGATTGCGACAGCATGATTGACGAGGGTCTCAGCTTCACCACTTATTATGTGGACAACGACGGCGACGGCTTCGGCACAGGCAACGGGCAATCGCTTTGCTCCAACCCAGGGGCGGGCTACTCAACCGTAGCCGGCGACTGCAACGACAACAATGCCGACATCAATCCGAACGCTGCGGAAGTTTGCGACGGCATTGACAATGATTGCGATAGCATGATTGACGAGGGTCTCAGCTTCACCACTTATTATGTGGACAATGACGGCGACGGTTTCGGTACGGGCAACGGGCAATCGCTCTGCTCCAATCCAGGGGCGGGCTACTCAACCGTAGCCGGCGACTGTAACGACAACAACGCCAACATCAATCCGAACGCTGCGGAAGTTTGCGACGGCATTGACAATGATTGCGACAGAATGATTGACGAGGGTCTCAGCTTCACCACTTATTATGTGGACAACGACGGCGACGGCTTCGGCACAAGATCGGAAG
>DDUV01000039.1 GCA_002344975.1 Saprospiraceae bacterium UBA2329
GCATTTATTTTTGCCCCACTACTAATGCTTACCTTTGCGCCCATGACTTGGGAAATCATTCTTCATAAAATAGCCGACTGGCGTCAGAACCGCGTCAGCGACCGCAATTTTCTCATAGTAGCCAGCCTCATCATCGGCACGGTGGTGGGCATTGTGGCCCTGCTTCTCAAAATGACGGTACACAAAATAGAACACACCCTCCAGGAAATACAGGCCGACGGCAAAGGCTTTCTCTTTTTCATTTTTCCCGTCATCGGCATTTTGCTCACGGTGCTGTATGTGCAGCGCTTTCGGGGCGGCAAGCTGGGGCGCGGCGTAGATCAGATTTTGTATGCCGTGCTGCGCAAAGGCGGCGTGGTGGAGCGCGACAAGATGTATTCGCACTGGATCAGCAGCGCCATTACGGTGGGCTTCGGCGGTTCGGCAGGATTGGAGGCGCCCATCGTCGTCACAGGCTCGGCCATAGGTTCCAACATCGCCACAGAGTTGGGTCTCACCAAGCAGCAACGCACGGTATTGCTGGCGGCCGGCGCTGCGGCGGGCATCTCGGCGGTGTTCAACTGCCCGATTGCGGGGGTCATTTTTGCGGTGGAGGTATTGCTCGTGGAGTTTTCCATCCCGGTGTTCATACCTCTGCTCATAGCGGCAGCCACGGCCTCTGTATGGTCGGAATTGCTGTACAAAGACCGCTTGTTCTACCTTGTGGCGCAGGAGTGGCAGGTGAAAGCCATCCCGTTTTACGCGCTGTTGGGGGTGGTCACGGGCTTAGTGTCGGTTTATAAAGCCAGAGTGATTTATTACGCCGAGAATTTTTTTGCTAAGCAAAAACATCCCTGGCGAAAGGCCATTGTGGCGGGCACTGCCTTGGGCCTGCTCATTTTTTTGTTGCCGCCGCTGTACGGAGAAGGCTATGTGACGATCAAAAACCTGTTTGCCGGAAAGTCTTCTTTTTTGTTGCACAACGGGCCTTTTCACGCGCTCAGATTTCAGGAATGGGCCATTTTGCTTTTTGCCGTTCTCATCGTGTTGCTCAAGGTGTTTGCCACCATGCTCACTACCGGCGCGGGCGGCAACGGCGGCATTTTTGCACCCTCGCTGTTCACGGGCGGCGTCACGGGCTTTGCGTTTTCGTACCTGATCAATCTCACCGGTTTGGTGCAACTGACAACGGCCAATTTCGTGGCGGCAGGCATGGCCGGCGTGTTGTCGGGAGTGATTCACGCGCCGCTCACGGGCATCTTCCTCATCGCCGAAATCACCGGCGGATACTCGCTTTTTGTGCCGCTGATGATCGTGTCGGCCACCTCGTTTTTTATGGCCCGCTATTTCGAACCTTTTTCGGTTTACACCAAACGCTTAGCTCGCAAAGGCATTTGGGCGGAAGCCGAAAAAGACCGGGCCGTATTGCAACAAATGCACACGGAGGACTTTGTAGAATGCGATTTCACCGCAGTAGCTCCCAAAGACAATCTGGGCGACCTCGTAGCGGTGATTGCAAAATCCAAGCGCAATTTGTTTCCCGTGCTGGATGCAGAAGAGCGCTTTCTGGGCGTGGTATTGTTAGACGACATCCGCAGTACGATGTTCAGAACCGACTTATATTCAACGACTTTGGTGAAAGATTTGATGATAAAACCGCCCACGCTCATCGAAGCCGGCGAAGACATGCACAACGTGATGAACAAGTTTGAGTCTTCCGGGGCCTGGAACCTGCCTGTGGTGCAAAAGGGCCGCTACCTCGGTTTTATCAGCAAATCCGCCGTTTTTTCAAAATATCGCAGCCTGTTGTTGGACCAACTCAGCCAGTCTGCCCAAACCGGAGTATAACATAATGCCGATCCGCCGATTGCCCGCCGAATGGGAACCGCAAAGTTTTGTACAACTCACTTTTCCTCATGCCGATACCGACTGGGCCGATATGCTGGAGCCTGCGCTGGCTTGTTTCACCGAGATTGCTGTTGCCGTCAGCCGTTTTGAAGAGGTGCTCATCGTGTGCCGGAATGTGGAGGAAACAGCCGCTCGTTTCAGTCCTGAACAGGCGGCGCGTATTCGTTTTGCTGAGTTGCCCAGTAATGACACCTGGGCGCGCGATCATGGCGGCATCACCATTGAGGAAGACGGCAGCCCGGTGATACTCGATTTTGTTTTTAACGGCTGGGGCCTGAAATTTCCGGCGTTTTGGGACAACCAAATCACTCAGGGACTGAAAGACGGCGGCTTTTTCGGTGCTGCGCCGCTGCGCAAGGGCGGCCTGGCGCTGGAAGGCGGCGGTTTGGAAAGCGACGGCCAGGGAACCCTGCTCACCACCTCTGAATGCCTGCTGTCGCCCAATCGAAATCCGCATCTCGACCGCAGCCAAACGGAGCAATACCTGAAAGAATTATTTGGTCTGCAACGCGTGCTCTGGCTCGATCACGGCTACCTTGCCGGCGACGATACCGACTCGCATATAGACACGCTGGCCCGCTTCTGCAATGCCGACACGATTGCGTATGTGCAATGCAATGACCCCGCCGATGAGCACTACGAGGCGCTGCGTGCAATGGAGACTCAGTTGCGCAGTTTCGTCCATCCCGAGGGGCGCCCGTACCGGCTTGTTGCGCTGCCCATGCCCGATGCCTGCTTTGCAGAAGACGGTCATCGCTTGCCGGCTACTTATGCCAACTTTCTGATTATCAATGGGGCAGTGCTGGCGCCGGTGTATGGCCTGCCGCAAGACGCGGAGGCTTTGGCGGTGCTGGCGGACTGTTTCCCCGAAAGGGAAATTGTGCCGGTAGATTGCAGGGTATTGATAGAGCAGCACGGGTCTTTGCATTGCGTGACGATGCAGTATTCAAGCGGGATTGTTTCGGCAAGCGCCGCTCTTGGCGGGAATAAAAGGATTAGATAAGACACTTAAAATGAACCGTTTACTTATCTAATCCTTTGGCAAAAATGACCACTTTATTTTTTTATCGCCCCTTAGCTCGATTTGGTATATTTGCCGGAAATATCAATTCCGGTATTATGAAACAGTTTCACACCCCGTTCATCTTGCTGCTGTTTTGCAGTTTGATTTCGCAACAAGCTCAGACCCAGGACAACTACGTTCAGGGCTATGTCGTCACCAATGCAGGCGAGCGATTGTCTGGTTGGATCAACTACCGAAACTGGAGGGTCAACCCCGACAAAATTGCTTTCAAGGCGAAAGCAGAGGCTGTGCCTGTATTTTTCACTCCGACCGATATTTTAGAACTGGGCGTCTCCGAAGATGTATATATTTCGGCAGTGGCGCCAACAGAGATCAGCCCGGTCGTAAATGGTCTTTTAGACGATCATCCCCGTATTCAAACGCAGCCTGATACGGCCTTCTTTCGGGTTGTGTTTCAAGGAGATAAAAACCTGTATCATCGAAAGCACCCTTCCGGGAAGGACAATTTTTACATTCGAACGGCGGAGGGTTTTCAACTGCTGGAGTACAAACGCTATTTCAAAATGGTGGAGGGGCAGGAGATCATTGCAGAAAACAAAAATTATCTGCGGCAGTTGGCGGCTTATCTGGCGGATTGCCCTGACATCAACGCCAAACTGAATTTTGCCCAATATAACCTGCACAGTCTGAACAAAATATTTACGCAATACCACGAGTGTATTCCAGGCGGGAGCGTTGTGGCCAATCGCTACGAGCGCACCACTGTGCATTGGGGGGCGGTTGCAGGAGCTTCCCTGACGGACATCAATTTCACAAGCCCCAACCCTTTGTGGTTTCATGAATATACACAGGCAGAATACACTGCTTCCATTCGGTTTGCGGGCGGCATCTATGTCAATATTGATATGCCGCGCAAATTCAAGAGGTGGTCTTTGTACAATGAACTGAGCTTTACATCTTTTCAGACGACGGGAACGAATGATCGCTTTATTATGATAGATACGGTCGGCTCCTCTATGTCTGCACCTTTTTCTTCAAGGTCTGAACTGGGAATGTTGCATATAAAATTGATCAACAGCGTCAGGTACGCTCATCAAATGGGGAAGGTGAGCGGGTTTGCCTATGCGGGTATTTCGAATGGTTTAGGGGCTGTCACAAAGAATCACAAATCACTAAAAAACATAAACTTCCCTAATAGAGACCCTTTGAACGCCCCTTTTCTGACCGAGCATTTTCTGAGAAGATACGAACAAGCGCTGGTCGGCGGCATTGGAGCCGGTTACAACAAAACAACATTGGAGTTCAGGTTTGAACTGGGCAATGGAATGTCGGAGGTTCCGGCATTACAGGGCGTCACCCGGCGGTATTATCTTCTGGCGGGCTATCGGTTGAATTAGTGGAAACTACCGGCTGCGTTCCGTCACAAAAACGACCAAGTCTTCCAGCGATTGCCGCGTCTCGGAGTGCGGGAAACTGTGCAAAATGGCGAATGCTTCCTCGCGGTAGCGCAACATAGCCTGCTGACCGTACTCTAATCCTCCGCTGCTTTTTACAAATTCGATGACTTCGCGCACTTTGGCCGGGTCTTCGCTGTGGCGGCGAATGAGGCCGATGATGTGGCGGCGTTTCGATGCGGGGGCCTGCCGGAGCGCGTAGATGAGCGGCAGGGTCATTTTTTTCTCTTTGATGTCAATGCCGAGGGGTTTGCCCACATCTTCATCACCGAAGTCGAAGAGGTCGTCGCGGATTTGGAAGGCGATGCCTATTTTTTCGCCAAACAGGCGCATGGTTTCAATGACTTGCTCGTCGTCGGTAACGGAAGCGGCGCCGGCAGAGCAGGCGGAAGCGATGAGGGAGGCTGTTTTTTGGCGAATGATTTCGTAATAAATCGGCTCTTCGATGTCCAATCGGCGGGCTTTTTCAATTTGCAGCAGCTCGCCCTCGCTCATGGCTTTGACGGCATCCGATACGATTTCGAGCAGGCGGTATGCTTTGTTTTTCAGGGCCAGCAACATGCCCTGCGAGAAGAGATAATCGCCCACCAGCACGGCTACTTTGTTTTTCCACAGGGCATTGATGGAGAAAAAGCCCCGGCGTTCGTAGGCGTCGTCCACCACGTCGTCATGAACGAGGGTGGCGGTGTGGAGCAGTTCTACCAAAGAGGCGGCAGAGTAGGTTTTGGGGCTGATTTCGCCGCAGAGCTTGGCCGCGAGGAATACAAACATAGGACGCACCTGTTTGCCTTTTCGTCGCACAATGTAATAGGTGATGCGGTCGAGGAGCGGGGCGGGGCTGCGCATGGCTTCCCGGAAGTGGCTCTCAAATTGTTTCAGCTCCTGATCAATAGGGCGTTGTATGTCGTTGATGCTTTTACTCATGCCGCCGCAGTGTGTTTTTTCGGCCCCAAACTTACGAATAAGACCAACAATCATAGGGGGTAATTGTTCCGGGGCGGAGTTCTTGCCTGTGCGCCAGGGGCAGCACCACGCCGTTAGCGTGGGGATGACCCCTGCCTTCCGGCAAGCAGGCGGCCCCGCCGGCTTGATGCGCGAGGCTTTGAGGGGCGGCCGGCAGAGTGGCGGGGAGGCGCCCCAAACCCTTACAAATTCAGCCAATAACTCAGTTTCAGCACCAAAGCCCGGTTGCGGGGAGCGAAGGAGGTGAAGCGGAATCGCCCGTCAATGGTCTCACTTTCAGCGAGATAGTTGTCGGTATAAACGACGAAGAGATCGGACATGGGCGCGAAACGCCATTGGAGGCGGCTGTTGATGTTGAAGTTTTCGCGTTGGGTGTTGAGTTGCAGGAAGGTGGTCCAGAAGATGCTGCGCGAGAAGTTGATCTCGATGCGGGGCCGGATGAGGAGGAGGGTGCTTTGGCCGTAAGGATCGGGTAGTTGGAGGCGATTGTACTCTACGTCCACGTTGAAATTGCCCCAGGGCTGGCGGCGGTAGCGCAGCCCGGCGCTGAGGGTGGTGAGCGTGCCGGTGTAAAAGGAGGGCCAGTGTTCGGCGGCGATTTCCCAGGAGAAAGTTTTTCGGCCGTCGGATTCATACTCCACATTGAGGCGGTAGTTGTCGTAGCGGCTTCGGGGCAGCGGGGCGCCGTCGGTGAAGGAGAAGGGGAATTGCAGGGCCACGAGGTTGTTGTCCACCCGGAATTGTAGTTCGCTGCGCTTTTTGAACTCGATGAAGTACCGCCAGCGATTGAAGCGCTCGTTGAAACTGTCGTCGGGATTATAGACCAAAAAGGTTTCGATGCCGAAGGAGTGGGTATTGATGAGCTTGCTGTTGCGCGGGAAGATGACGTAATTGGACTCGTTGAAAATATAAGTGAATCCCAGCCGGATGACGGAATCGCGTTCGGCGTCGTAGTTTTCGATGCGTTCTATGAAGCCCATGTCGGCGCGGTAATTGCTGCCCATGCTCAGCACGTCCACTATGGTGCTGAAACGGCGGCCATTGTGCCAGATGCCTGCGTTGAAAAAAGCGTCCTGCCCTTTTGAGCCGGGCTGAAAGGACTTGTGATAGCCGCTCCAGCCGGTCCAGTTGCCGGCGGCGTTTTGGTAGGTAAATTCCAGGTCGGCATTGCGGCGGTAATCGTTGTTTTCTGTGCCGATGTCTTGCCGGTTGAGGAACATGGCCTTGATGTTGGAGCGGGCGAAGAGTTTGCGCTGGAAAGCTGCGGCGAAGTAGTTTTGTGCCGGTTCGCCGTTTTTGCCGCCGGTTTGCATGTCCATGAGGCCGATGCGCCAGTTTTTGTCCAAATTGCCGCTGAGCCTTGCGCCGAACAAAATGGGCACGGGCTGCACGTTTTTATCTAACCCGATGGTGCGCGAAAAAAACGGACGGATGGGCGGCACGCCGAAGCCGGCGAAGAGATCGCTGTTTTCGAGGAAGAAATTGCGTCGTTCGGGAAAGAAGATATTGAAGCGGGTGAGGTTGGTAACCTGTTGATCTACTTCTATTTGTGAGAAATCCGGGTTGACAGTCAGGTCGAGGTTGAGGGCAGCCGAGAGGGCCACTTTGGCATCAGCGCCGAGGCCCCCGGTGAAGGAGGCCGGCGTTTTGTTTTCAAAATCCACGTTTGTGCCGCCGGTGAGGTAGGGGATGAGGGCGATGTTGCCTTTGGATTTTTGGGGCGACTGATCCCAGACCAAGGCGCCCATGTAGCCGAAGTCCACGCCGGGGTACTGCTGCGGCACCTGCGTCCAGGTGTGGTATTGATTGTTTTTGATGTCGTTGCGAATAAAATTGACGCCCCACACGGTTTTGCCCTCCTCGTAGCGCAGGGTTTTGAAAGGGATGGCCATTTCGAGGGTCCAGCGGTCGGCATGTTGTTGTACGGCGCTGAACCACCGGTTGTCCCATTCCATACCCGGCTCGTCGAAGGCCTGGAGGAGGCCCTCGGTTTGCACGCCTGCCGCACTGACGCCGAAGAGGAAGCCGTAGGTTTTTTCGTTCACAGGATCGAGCACGAATGCGAAGCCGTCGCTGTCCCAGAAATCCACGTCGCGTTTCAGGGTTTGGATGACGTGCCGACCGGTATCGTAGAGGGTAGCGGCGAGGTAGAGGTAGTCGTCGTTCCAGGCCAACTGCACCTCGGTTTTGAGGTGTGCTTTGACGTCGTCGCGGGGCCATTTTTGCCAGAAGTCGGCGGCTTTTTCGGCGCTTTGCCACACCGGTTCGGTCAGGTTGCCGTCGAGCGTAATGGTCTCGGCAGTGCGCAGTATCTGCACGCGGTATTGTTCCTGGTAGATGGCGGCGTTTTGGGCCAATGCATGAAATGCCAAAACAAACAGAGCGGTAAAGAGCAAGGTATTCTTCATGGTGGTGTCGGGTGAGTGAGGTGGGGCAAAGATAGGAAGAAGTTGGGGGGGGGAGGCAAATTATTGATGCGATTTGCTATTAGAAACCAGCCAGTTAAGTAGGTAGTCGGAATGGTTTCTGTCCTTTATGACGATAGTGACGGGTCTGGAATAATGATCGTCCTGTATCCGCATTTCGAGCCTGCCTTTACCATCCAGTCCTCTGCTTATGAATGAAGCCGCAGGCATATTTGTAAGGCGTTTTGTAATAACAATCTCTATGGGGTAGGTGTACGATAAACCACCGAACGCGCTGCTTTTTCCTAAGAGTACAATTGAATTTTTAGTCAAAATGAAATCAGCAGCATCAAAGTCGTAATTGGTTTTTTCAATACTTGGAGGAAAGAATTTTTTCTGACTGAACAGGTCAAATCCTTTGATATAAATTTTTACGTTTTCATGTATTTCTATCTGATGTGCATCCAACTCCAAATATGCCTTTTGCCCGGCTTTGTATATTGTAAATGTCACTCGATAAAACCAATACATTAACATTCCGTATCCTGTGCTGACGATTATAACACTGACTATAATATCCAGCGCGCTTGAGTGATGGCCTCCAAAAATCAGCATTGCCATAGCCAGCAAATACCATAAGAATAAAGGCCAAGTGAAGAAGACTGGAAGCCTCGCTTTTTTTACAAATTGCAGAAATGTTTCCGGCCTCATTAAACACTTTGATTAGATAGAACTATTGCCCCGCTGACACCAAGTCTTCCGAAAAAAATGAAAAATAACCAATGGCTGGTAACCGGGACGCCTCCACGCGTCCCGGTTACCCTTATTCCGTTGTCTCTGACAACACACTGAAAAATAAATCTTTATACCCCAGCCCTCACACAAGCCCCTGCTCCCCAAGTATCTGCGCCACCTCCTCCTCGCTGATGGCGGCAATCAGCGCAATGACCGGAATGGCGATGCCCTGCTTGTAGGCATTGAGGACAAGGTACAGACGCTCTTCTTCGCGTCCTTCTTCGCGTCCTTCCATTCTGGCGGTTTCCAGCACATCATAAGAGATGCGGCGGGCTTTGATGTGGGCATCGTACAATGCCTTGGCTTCTGCGTTCATGTCGTAGTAATTTAGGATTTTTTCCGCCTTCTCCAGACCGGGGGCGGTAAAATGCTCAGGCAAACGGTTGTTTTTCAGGTAATAAATCCATTCATCCAGCGTGTCCTTAGCCACGTCGTCGAAGCTGTTGACTTTGATGATGTAGTACTCCGGGAAGAGTTCGTAAGGGGCGGTTACATCAAAAACCTCCCTTTGGCGGGCATTCACCCGCAGGACATCGTGGGTATGGATGCCCCGGAATTCGGTAGTACCGTGATAAACATAGTCGCTGCCCTGCCCCAGATCAAAATAGACGATGTTGATGGAATAAACCTTGCGCACCTTGTCGTACTCGAAACCCTCGAACATGTTGTCGGTGATGGTCTTACTCACCCCGAAGAGCATCCGGTGGAAATAGCTGCTCTCGCTGTTGTAC
>DDUV01000040.1:0-2601 GCA_002344975.1 Saprospiraceae bacterium UBA2329
GGATGAAAATAGTTGGGTAGAGTATCTAATTGCAAAGCTCCCTCTCCACCCTATCCCTCCGCACCACCCCAAACCCCACGCCTGCCCCTTTCCCCAGCCCGATGAAATCCGGCAGGGAGGCATTGGCGCTGAAATTGAGGGTGAAGCAGAGCATTTTGATGTCTTTGAAAGAAATCCATTCTTCTTTGGCGGTGTGGGTGATTTTCAGTTCAAGGCGTTGGTCCAATTGCCAATCCACGGCGCGGGCGAAGGAGAGGATATGAGCTACGAGGATATTTTCGAGGAAGGCATATTTTTCGGCGATGCCGGAGAGGGCCTGCCATTCGCGGAAGTGTTCGGAATTGAGGGCGCGCCACTTGTGGAGGCGGTAGTGGAAGGGCTGTTGCCAGGTGTGGAGGTTGTGTTGGTGTACCTGGAGGCGGGCGATACGCAGGTCGTAGTCTTGTTGGCCGATGCGCAGGCCCCAGTCGGGTTGGGAGAAGAAATGCCGGGCTTCTTCGATGCCGTCGTTGAGGAAGACCAACATGGGGTGCATTTGCTCCTGGCGGGCGTCAATTTTGTATTGGATGAGCGGGTAACGCTGGTAAAAGTTGTTATTTTCGTTGTCGTGATTATGGAACCAGTCGTGTTCCAGACCTACTTTTTTGGCAACGGCGCCGCGAAACTGGGGGAGTTGCCAGGGCTGGATGGAGGTGTCGAAAGCGACGGAAAGGATTCTGAGATGCTTCATGTGTTTCGTTAACCGGATTCGGTTGGCAATGTAGGCTTTTTCGGCGGATTGTGCAAGAAAAAAATGCTTTTTTTGATGTGTCGCGCAGTGCCGATTTGCAAACAGTTACCTCGCGCCATTCTGCCTTTTTCATCCGCCGGGGCGGAAGCCCGCCCACTACGAATACCCCACATCCCGGCTGCCCTTCCGAATGATCTTCCTGCTCTCCTGTCCTTTGATGGGCGTACCGTCGTCGTCGAGCCAGACGATGGCGCCGCTGGGGCATCGCTCGATGGGCTTTTGTGTGCGGTGGTTTTCAGCATAATTGACCACCGGCAGATTGTGTATCATCGTGATGAGGTCGCCGGGCGCATCCATGGCGCATTTGCCGCAGGCCGTACAAGCCACCCGGCACTCTTCCAGAATATCGTCGCCGGCCTCCAAGTTTTTGCAGTTCACCCACAGCCTGTGGCTCACGGGTTGCAGCGAAAACAAGTCTTTCGGACAAGCCTCCACGCAGTCGCCGCAGGCCGTGCATTTGTTCATATCCACCACCGGCAACCCGTTGGCGCTCATGGTGATGGCATCGAAATCGCAGACCACCGCACAATCGCCCAAACCGAGGCAACCCCAGAAACAGCCTTTGCCGCCGCCGGATACCAACGTAGCCGCCCGGCAGGAGGAAATGCCGTGATATTGCGCGCGATTGCGGGCCACATTCGTGCCGCCGCCGCAAGCCAGCCGGGCTACCCGCTTTTCTTCAGCGCCCAACGCTACGCCGAGGTATTGGGCAATGCGTTGCCGCCCCTCGTCGGTGCTCACGGTACACTTGCCGGGCAGCGCCTTGCCGGTCACCAAAGCCTCCGCAAAGGGGCGGCAACCGGGAAAACCGCAGGCCCCGCAGTTGGCATGTGGCAGCATGTCTTCCACCGTGTCTATGCGGGGATCTTCATAGACGTAGAGCTTCTTGTTGGCTACCATGAGCATGATGGCCAATGCCAGCGTGAGGCTGCCCAATGCGGCAAGTGCGATGAGGATGGTCATGGTTTGTTGTCTTGTAGTTTCGGCGGTTAGCTGCCGGCTTGTAGCTAATAGCCAACAGCTAATAGCCGTTCCCATCAGTAAATAATCTCCGCCCACTTATTCCCGGCCACCAATTCCGCTTTGCGGGTTTCCCACTTTTCTTTGGAACCCAGGATATTGGCGAAAGCCTTGTTCAGCATACCAAGGATTTGCTCGTAGCCGGCCACATAAATGTAGGTATTGGCTTGCGAGAGCATCTCGATGATTTCGGCGGCGCGCGCTTCAATGGCGGCATCCAAGGCGATGGGGTCCGACCAGTGCGGGCGCGGACTGATGGCGTGGAAAGCCTTGAAGGTAGCCTCGTCGTAGTAGTTGGTCAGGTCGCCGTCCTGATCGTTGAGGTACAGCAATTCCAGACCGCTGCGAGCGCCGTAGAACAGCCGGACTTTGCCCTGCCAGTCGCCCACATTTTTATAAATATTTTTGATAAAAGCCCTGAACGGAGCAATGCCGGTGCCCATGCCGATGAGGATGAGGTTGGCAGTTTTGTCTTCGGGTACGACAAAAGGCAGGCGGTGCGGCCCGGTGATGGAGATGCGGTCGCCGGGTTTGCGGTCGCACAAGTAGTTGGAAGCTACGCCTTTGTGCATTTCGCCACTGAATTCGTCCACATACGAGCAGCGCTTGACCAACATGGTGAGCTGCTGTTTGCCGTTGGACTTCGCAGGCAGATCGGCCACGCTGTACAGGCGGTGGTGGTATTGGTTGCCGAAGTCGCCGGGGGCATCCACCAGCACGCCGAAACTCTGATCTACTTTGAACTCAAATCCGGGGCGCTCCACTTCCAGCAACAGTTCGCGCACTTCCTC
>DDUV01000040.1:2948-7357 GCA_002344975.1 Saprospiraceae bacterium UBA2329
TGGCTACAAGCTACTGGCTGTAAGCCTTAAGCTACAAGTCTCAAGCTATGGTCACTGTACGCTTCGCACCGCCTACTGCCCACTGCCTACCGGCTTCCTCTCACACGCCGTCGTACACCCGCAATTCCCGCACTCTCTGCGCTCGGCCAGCACATCGTCATCATGCACATAATCGGCAAAAACCTTGCGCCACAAAGCCTGCACCGCTATCCAGGCGAGCACAAGCCCCACCAGAATCCCAATTGCCGTAAAAAGTGATTTGACCATTTTTTTTATCTGTTTTATCCAACTTAGGAACGGTTCGAAAATAATAGTTCCAATTTAGTGTGGCTATAGAAACCTTATTTTTGAATCCTTGCTACGTTTACGAATCCTGTAAGGCTTCGCAAACGTTTTGCCGGCGGTTGCGAAGCCTCTGAGGATTCGTAACCGTAAAATTAATTTTGATACCTCACCCACTCACCCCTCACCCCCAGCGCAAACGCATTTAAACGGCAAAATATAAAACCGCAAAATGTAAAACCGCAAAGTGCGTAGCGTACTCTCCATGAGGGAGCAGTCTCGCCTGCTTTTAGGGCGCCTCTGCGGGTGATTTTTACATTTTACATTTGATATTTTACGGTTTTGCGGTTTTCAATTTTTCACTCTTTTGAAATTTTATTTTAAATGCGTTTTCTCTGGCCACTCACACCTCACTCACTCACCCACCCACTCACTCACCCCTCACCCCTAATTACTCCCCAGCCCCGCAAACCCCATAAACGCCAGCGACAAAATGCCCGCAATGAGCAGCGTCAGCGCCGTGCCTTTCACCAAATTGGGCGTTTCCGCAAAATTCAACTTCTCGCGCAAACCCGCCATCAGCACCAATGCCAGCGTGAAACCAATGCCCGCGCCGAGTGCATACACCACGCTTTGCGCCAAGCCGTAGCCTTTGTTGGTTTGAAACAGGGCCAAGCCCAGAATCGCGCAGTTGGTCGTGATGAGCGGCAGGAAGATACCCAGTGCCCGAAACAGCGCCGGACTCATTTTTTTGATGAACATCTCTACCAATTGTACCGTAGCAGCAATGACGACGATATAGCTGATGAGTTGGAGATAAATCGCGTCAATGGAGACGAGCAGCGCGTGCAGTCCATAAGCGCATACCGAGCTAATAATCATTACGAAAGTAACGGCGGCGCCCATTTTGGTGGCCGTTTCCATCTTGCCGGATACGCCCAGAAACGGGCAGATGCCCAAGAAGTACGCCAACACGAAATTGTTGATCAAGCTGGCATTGATGAAGATGGCAAATAGCGATTCCTGATTCATAATGCAGCCTTTTTTTGCTTTCTGTGATTAAAAAACATCAGCCACATAGCGAGGGTGAAAAAGCCACCCGGCGGCAATATCATAATGACCCACTCCTGAAAACTTGCAGGAAATACAGGGATGCCGAAGATGCTGCCGTTGCCCAATATTTCGCGCACAGCGCCCAGCGACAACAACCCGATGACGAAGCCGAAACCCATGCCCAACGCATCGAGCATGGACTTGCCGACTGTATTTTTGGATGCAAAGGCTTCGGCCCTGCCCAGAATCAGGCAGTTGACCACGATGAGCGAAATGAATGCACCCAATGCTTTCGACAAATCCACGCTGATGGCCTGTATGGCGTAGTCGGTCATGGTGACAAAGGTGGCAATGATGAGGATGTAGGAAGCTATACGGACTTGCTTGGGTATGACATTGCGCAACGACGAAACCAAAATATTCGACATGAGCAGCACGAAGGTAGTGGCCAAGCCCATTGCCAGCCCGTTCATGGCGGTGTTCGTAACGGCCAGCGTGGGGCACATACCGAGCACCTGCACAAATACGGGATTCTCCTTCCACAAGCCCTTGAGGAACTCGTTGGTGGAAGGGCTGTTGGCCAAATTGCCCCAGAACCCCTCGCCGGTCTTGTCTTTCGTCAGTTGGCTCATTGTCCTTTTTTTACCTCAAAAAATGCTTTGTTTTTATGCAATACCGGCGCCATTTCGGCGGTGCTTGTTCCCAAAAGGTTGCCGATGGCCCTCGAAGAAATGGTGGCGCCGGTGATGCCGTCCACTTCCCAGTTGTTTTTCTTTTCGCCATGTTTTACTGCGACAACCGTGTTTTTCGTTTTGCTTTTATCTTCTGTTAAAGACACGTCCAATGCCTCGAAATTGGCCAAAAAGTTCGGGTCTTTTTCAATCTTATCTCCCAAGCCGGGGGTCTCTTTGCTTTCCAAAACATAAAATCCCACCACTGCCTCTTTTTCAGGATCGTACCCGTAAATCACCTTGATGACGTCGGCAAATCCCATACCGGCAGCCTCTACGGCCACGCCCACCAATTTGCCCTCCTTGTCGTAACCGGCATACACTAAGCGGGCGTCTTTTTCTTTGCCGCTCACTTCCGTGAAACTGCCGTCGGACTCCATGCGGAAGGTCCGTTTCGACTCCATGCCCGGCACCACTTTAAAAATGGCTTTTTCCAATGCCTCGGCCTTCAGTTGTTCTATGCGCGGCAATGTGCCCTGGTAGGAAAGCACGATCATCAGGGCGCAAAACACGCCGATGCCCGTCATGGTCAGCAGCATCTTTTGGCCGCTGGTTTGCCCGCTCGTATTGCCCGCTTCTTTCATGACTTTTTCGCTGTTTTTACCGTGCCATACACCCTGGGCCTGATGAGGTTGTCCAAATGCGGGGCCACGGCATTGCCCAATAAAATGGCGTACATCACCCCTTCCGGCAGGCCGCCCCAGATGCGGATGACCACCACCAACACGCCGATGAGCGCGCCGTAGAGCCACACGGCTGCCGGCATCACGGGCGATCCCACCATATCGGTAGCCATGAACACCGCGCCCAGCATGAGTCCGCCCGAAAAGAGCATAAAATCAGGGCTTGGATAGGCTTCTTTGTTGGCCAAATACAAGGCCCCGCTCAGTAGAAATACCGTGAGGAGAATGGATGCCGGAATGCGCCAGTTCATCATGTTGCGGGCTATCAGGTACAGGCCGCCCAAGAGAATGAGCGCCGCGCAGGTCTCGCCGGTCGAGCCGGGAATGAGGCCCAATGCCAGGTCGTAGCTGTTGGTAACAACGTGGTCAAATTTGAAGGCAGACAAAGGCGTAGCACCGCTGAAGGCGTCCACGGTACTCGGCTCCATAAACGGCGCTGTGAACGTGGCGGAAGGCACTGTCGTGAAGCGGTCGGGGGCGTACACGGGGTGCCAGGTAGTAATGGCCACCGGAAATGCCGCCTGAAGGAAAGCGCGCCCCACCAATGCGGGGTTGAACACGTTGTACCCCAAGCCGCCAAAGACAAACTTGCCCAAAGCGATGGACACCACGCCGCCCAAAAACGCCATCCACATCGGGAAGCCGGGCGGCAGCGTCAGTCCCAGCAGCAAGCCGGTGATGGCCGCCGACCAATCGGAAATGGTACTTTCTTTTTTGGATATTTTGGCTAAAAAATGCTCTGTGAGCACACAGGCTGTCGTGCTCGTGGCCAATACCACCAAGGCGCCCAAGCCAAACGACCACACCGAATACAAGGCTACCGGCAGCATGGCCCAAACCACGTTGCGCATGATGTCGTCGGTGCCGATGCCTTTGGTCAGGTGCGGCGAGGTGCTGATATGTAGCGTTTTTTTGAACATGTTACGCACTCGGTTTGGCAGCTTTGCGCTTTCTCACGGTCGTTTTGGCCAATCTGAAATATTGCACCAACGGTATGTGAGAAGGACAAACATAAGAACAGGAACCACACTCGAAGCAGTCCATCAGATTGTACTGCTCGGCCATTTCGTCGTAGGCTTCAAACTTGGCCAATATACCCAATTTGTTGGGCGTCAGTGAAATAGGGCAAGCATCCACGCAGGCGCCGCAGTTGATGCAGGGATACACCTTGTCGGGGCGTTTGACCTGCTCTTCCGTAAAAACGACGATGCCGGAGGTGCCTTTGGTAATCGAAATATCGAGGTTGGACACGGCCACGCCCATCATGGGGCCGCCCATATATACCTCGCTGATGTTTTCGTCGGCCTCCACCT
This sequence comes from Saprospiraceae bacterium UBA2329, assembly GCA_002344975.1. Taxonomy (GTDB): domain Bacteria; phylum Bacteroidota; class Bacteroidia; order Chitinophagales; family Saprospiraceae; genus UBA2329. The sequence goes on from DDUV01000040.1 coordinate 7,011, forward strand.
GTTCCAGCACAAACCGCAGCGGCGTGCCGATGGGAATGAGGTAGTTGCCTTTCTTTTTCACGCCCGGCCCGGTGATGGTGACCACCCGCTCCTGAATGCCCAAGCCATGCGGCAGCAGCCTTCCGATTTCGGCGGTGGTGGCCACATTGATGACGACCGCGCCGATGTCTATGGGCAATCCGCCGGAAGGCACTTCGCGGCCCAAAATGGCGGTGACGAGCATCTTTTCTGCCCCCTGTGGGTACTTCACGGGCACCACCTTTGCCGTCACGGGCAGGTCGGAAGGAATCAGCCCGGCGAGGTGGTCGGCGGCGTCTTGCTTGTTGGCTTCTATGCCGATGACGCAC
>DDUV01000122.1:0-35502 GCA_002344975.1 Saprospiraceae bacterium UBA2329
GATCTTTAACGCGAATTTTAGCGAAGGACGCAAATCCCCGCGAACCACGCCTGTCGTCGTGGCGAGGAGCGAGAGGAACCCGCGGCTTGCAGCTTGAGGCCAGCAGCTAAAAGCCAGCAGCCGTTCCAACCCGAAACCTTGAACATTGAATCAAAAAAACCTTCGTGAACAATGCCAGGCAATACATTCGGCAACACATTTAAAATCAGTACTTTCGGCGAATCGCACGGCCCGGCCATAGGGGTAGTTATAGACGGATGCCCGGCAGGCTTGGCCATAGATGAGCAGTTTTTGCAATCGGAACTCGACCGGCGGCGGCCAGGCCAATCGGCCATCGTCACCCAGCGAAAGGAGGAGGATCAGGCGCATATTTTGTCGGGTGTTTTTGAGGGGCGCAGCACGGGTATGCCCATCGCCATCGTCATTTACAATGCCGACGCCCGCTCGAAAGACTACAGCCACATTGCAGAATCGTTTCGCCCCTCGCATGCCGACTATACCTACCACGCCAAGTACGGTTTCCGCGACTACCGGGGCGGCGGTCGCTCCTCGGCCCGCGAAACGGCGGCACGGGTGGCGGCCGGCGCTGTGGCCAAGATGTTGCTGGCAACTTTGGGCGTACAGGTAAATGCCTGGGTAAGTCAGGTGGGCGATATTGTGCTGGAAAAACCTTATTCCGAACTCGATCTGCGCCTCACCGAAAGCAACCCCGTGCGCTGCCCCGACCCCGACACGGCGGCCCGCATGGAGGCGCTCATCCGCGAGGTGCGCAAAGACGGCGACACCATCGGCGGGGTGGTCAATGCTGTGGCGACGGGCGTGCCGGCAGGCTGGGGCGAACCGGTTTTCGACCGTCTGCACGCCGACCTCGGCAAGGCCATCCTCAGCATCAATGCCTGCAAGGGCTTCGAGTACGGCTCCGGTTTTGCAGGGGCGGCCATGCGCGGCTCTGTCCACAACGATGCTTTTGTGCAGCAGGATGGCCGGATTGTGACCGCTACCAATCATTCGGGCGGCATTCAGGGCGGCATTTCCAACGGCATGGACATCTACTTCCGGGCGGCGTTCAAGCCCGTAGCCACCATCGTGCCGGCCCAAAAATCGGTGGATGTGCATGGCGAACCGGTGACCGTAGAGGGCAAGGGGCGGCACGACCCCTGCGTATTGCCCCGCGCCGTACCCATTGTGGAGGCTATGACGGCCATTGTGCTGGCCGATCACTACCTCAGAAGTTGGAGCAGCAGGGTATGACGCAGCAGGGGGTGAAGCGGTATAGCCGACCTTAGGAGGCTATAAGAGCGGAACACCCGGCGCCCGCAGCGGGGATAGAGCTGTTGGCTTGGGCGGGCCATTGCGGAGATAAAGCTAACAGCTCTTTGCAGGAGTGGGCGGCTGCCATAAAAAAGATAAATACATCACTTGCACTTACTTTTGTGCATTCAAACGACATTCACCTGTACAGCCGACGATGAGCCGACCAAAATGGTTTTCGGATGCTTCGCCCTGCCGGCGTTTCGCTGACGACGAGCAGCTCGTGCAGGCTTTGCGCCAATGGGACAACGAGGCCATCGCCTGTCTGCAATGGAACTGCCACAGCGCGGTGAAAAGCATTGTACGGCGCTGCGGGCTGCCCGATGAAAGGACGGAGGAAATCCTCAATTCGGCCACTATGGTTTTTTTGCAAAAAACAGCCGAGGGGGCGTACCAATATCAGGGCCAATCGCCGGGGGCTTATCTCGTCGAAATTGCCCGCAGGTTGTCGCTGGCCGAGGCCCGAAAACAGGGGCGTAATCCTGCCGATTTGGACAGCGTGCCCGAACCCGCCGACGCCGATGCGGCATGGCTGAATCGCCGACAGGAAGCCGCCGAAACCGTGCAGTTTTTGCTCGACCGTTTAGGCTCGCCCTGCGCCGAGGTGATTCGGCTGCATCATATTGAGGGCTACGCCGATGAGGAAGTGATTCGGCTGGGCCTTACGCCTTATTCCACCATCGCGTCGTTGAAAGTGAAACGCAGCGACTGCATGAAAAAACTTGTACAATCAGCCCTGCAATGGAAGAACTCGACAAATATCTGAGCGGCCAAATGAGCGACGAAGAGCGCCCGGCTTTTGAAAAAAGATTGGCCGAACAGCCTGATTTACAGGCAGCATTGTTGGTGCGCGAGGGGCTGCAACAATGGCGCATTGAGCGGTCAGTAGCCGCTGCCGCGCAACTCCGCAAAGGGTACGAACGCCGCGCTCGCCGGCAGCGCCGGGTATGGAGCGGATTGGCTGCCGCCTGTGTGTTGGGAGCGCTGGCTTGGTGGTATTTTCCCAAATCAACAAATTCGGCGCTACCGCCCAGTCCCCCCGTAGAGTTGCCGGCAGACAGCATCGCTCCGCAGCCGCCTGCACCGCCGTCGCCCTCCTCCGGCCCCGTCATCGCCGAAAGGCAGGCCAGTCCCGGTTCGTTCTCACCGGCGCCCAATGTGCGTGGAAGTGAGAACGAGGCGGCAGCTTCGCAAGCCCTGCTCGACCAGTTGTGGTACGGTGCTTACCCGCCGGCAAGTTGGCAGCCCGATGAGGAGTTGGCGCCTGCCGATACCCTGCTGCGCCAGAGGAGCTTTGCACGGGCTTATGTGCGGCTACAGCGTTTGGAAATGCGTCGCCCCGACAACGATACCCTGCGCCTGATGAAAGGCTACTGCCTGCTGGAAATGCGTGAAGGGGCCGAGGCGCTCCGGTATTTGGAAAATCTGGAGGCCCGGCAACCGGAGTGGAAAGCGTATTTGCAATGGCACCGGGGGTTGGCGCGGTTGCTGAACGGAGAGCAGGCTGCTGCCGTGCAGGAATTTCGCGTCATTGCCGCGCAGGCCGGGCATCCGTTTGCGGCTCAGGCCCGAAAGGCGCTTGGAGTGTTGGAGAAAAGGAAATAGATTTATAAGATGAGAAAACTGCTTTGCATCGCGTGTCTGCTCATGCCGCTGTTATCGGCGGCGCAGTGGCGGCAACAATTGGACAGCCTCTCTCAGGCGGCTATGGGCAGGGCGGGGCAGCGGGCTTTCGACGAGGCGCTGGAAATCAACGCAAGGGCTTTGCGGCTGGCGCGCGATTCGGGCGGCTTGCTGTCGGAGGTGTACGGAGATGCGAGCCTGGATTGCGGGCTGATTTTTTTGCAAAAAGGCGATTATCCACAGGCAGAGCTTCATTTTTTGGAAAGTGAAAAAGCATACATGGCGACCTTGGGGCCGGAGCATCGCCTCCGCATTTTGGCCGCCGACAACCTCTCCGACGTATATCTCAGAATGCGGAATTTTGAAAAATCAGAGTATTACCACTTGATGGTCAGAGAGATACGAGAGAAAATACTGGGCAGAAATCACAAAGACTACATCTCCGCGCTCGGCAACTTGGCCAATCTCTATACTGAAATGGGCGAGTTTGAACGCGCCGAACCCCTCTACGTCGAAACCCTGCTCCTCCGGGAACAACTGAACGGAAAAGACCACCGCGACTATGCCACCGCGCTCAACAACCGGGGCCTGAATTTCCTGCATTCCGGCAGGTATGAACAGGCCGAACCGCTGCTGCTTGAAGCCTTTTACATTCGGGAACGCGTTTTGGGAAAACAACATCCGCACTACGCCTCCAGTCTCAACAACCTCGGCCGGCTCTACACAGAAAAAGGCGACTACGAGCGCGCCGAGCCTTTTCTCGTTCAAGCCAAAGACACTCGCCGGGAAGTTTTCGGCGAACAGCACCCGGCCTATTCCTGGAGCCTCAACAACCTCGCACAGTTTTACCTTGCCACAGCCGCCTACGACAAGGCGGAACCGCTGTTGCGGGAAGCCATCGAAATCAAAGCCCGGACACTGGGGAACGAGCACCCCGACTATGCCAAAAGTCTGCTCAACCTGGCCCGGCTCTTCGCCCGAAAAGGCCAGTGGATGCAGGCCGATTCGCTACTGCACAAGGGCCTGGACATCTATGCAGCCAAATTGAGCGGGCAACACGCCGACTACCTCGCGGGGCTGCACCAACAGGCGGTTTTGTATATCAACGTGGGAAAATCATCCGAGGCGGAGCAGGTTTTACTTCAGGAGAAGGCCGCCCGTGAAGCCGCCGGAGATACCCTGTCGTCGCAGTATGCCCTTTGTTGGCAAGCGCTGGGCGATGTAGAGCAGGGCCGGAAGGATTGGGCGAAAGCCGAACATGGTTATACAAAAGCCACCTCGCTGTTGAACGAGCATTTTGGAAAGGCGCATCCCGCGCAGGCCGTTTTGAGCCGTCAGCAAGCGCTTTTGTATCGTGCTGCCGGGCAATACGAGCGTGCCGTGCAATACGCTTTGGCGGCGGCAGATGTGGAACAGCGCTTCCTGTTGCGGGCCGTGAGATACATGTCGGAGCGGGATTTGGCCGCTTTCGCGGAATCGCTGAGCGAAACGCGCCCATTGTTGTACGATCTGGCGGCCTCGGAGGCGGCTGGTTTTTGTTACGACGACGCCCTGTTTATCAAAGGTTTTTTGCTGAATGCCGCCTCGGAAATTCGCCGCGCGGTGGGGGCCGATTCTTTGGCCGCTAAAAAAATGGAGGAGCTGCGCGTGATGTACCGACGTTTGGCTGCCGAGTATGCGCGCCCGGCGTCGGAGCGAAAAAATGTGGGGGATTGGGAAAATCAGGCAGAGGTTTTGGAAAAAGAACTGAAACGCACCGTTGGCGGCTACGCGCAGGCCATTCAAAAAACGATCTGGCAGGAGGTGAAACAGGCATTGCGCCCCGGCGAGGCGGCCATTGAATTTATACATTACAAAGTGCCCGGAGCAGAAGACAGCGTGATGTATGCCGCGTTGGTGTTGCGCTTCGATCTGCCCGAACCGCGCCGGGTATCGCTTTTTGAAGAAAAACAATTGGCCGCGCTGATGAAAAATGCCAAAGGCGTCAACAAAGCCGAATGGATTCAAAATATGTACGCATCTGGCAGAGGTACAAGTCTTTACGATCTGATTTGGCAGCCGCTGGAACCAGCATTGGAGGGCGTTTCTACCATCAGTTATTCGGTGTCGGGGCTGCTGCATCGCATTCAATTGGACGCCGTCGTCGTGTCACCTTTGTTGAGAGGAGAAGAACGTGCCGAAACCCTGTGCGACCGCTACCGGCTGATCCGGCTCAACAGCACCCGAACCCTGGTGCGCACTGCTGCGTCGCCGGTCATTGGTGGAAAGGCCTTGATTTATGGAGGTATTGAGTATGAAGCAGATACATCGGCTCAGGCAACTGCGCCCGTCGCGGCCCGAAGCGCACTGCCCGATTCTACCCTGCGCGGCCATGACTGGGGCTATCTGAAATGGACGGAAGTGGAAACCTCCGCGGTGGCGGACATTCTGGCCGAGGGCGGGGTAGCCGTCACCTTGCGTCAGGGGCGCGAAGCCGACGAGGCCACGCTGAAACATGCCGCAGCGCCCGACATTTTGCACATCGCTACACATGGCTTCTTTTTTCCTGATTCTGAGTTGGTTAAGTCATCTCCCGACGAAGTTGTATCGGGCTTCAAAAGCAGTCCGCAGCCGCTGATGCGTTCCGGCCTCATTTTGGCCGGCGGCAACTATGCCTGGAAGCATGGCCGCCCTCTGCAACCCGGCGAGGAAGACGGCATCCTCACCGCTTATGAGATCAGCCGGATGGATCTCGGCGGCACCCGATTGGCGGTGCTGTCGGCCTGCGAAACGGGGCTGGGAGAATTGCGCGGTTATGAGGGCGTTTATGGATTGCAGCGGGCTTTTCAATTGGCCGGGGCGCGGTATTTGCTCATGTCGCTTTGGCAAGTGCCTGATTTTCAGACGCAGGAACTGATGACGGCTTTTTATGCCAATATGGTGGACCATCATAAGTCTATTCCCGATGCCTTCGAGGCGGCCCGGCAGGCCCTGCGAAAAAAATATCCGAATCCGTTTTATTGGGCGGGGTTTGTGCTGGTGGAGTGAGGGAGGGCAGGTAGGAGCAGGGTGGGTATCGGGTTGGAACGGCTGCTGGCTACAAGCTGCAAGCCGCGTTTCCCTCGCGTTTACCGCGCCACGGCGCGCGCAAGGCGCGGCTACTGGTTCCGGGTTCCGGGTTTCGGGCGGTGTTTACGATTGGATAAAAAATCAGAAAAAAAACTACTTCCTCCGCTTACCTTTTCTATCCGGCCAGACATGAGCGGTATAAAACTGCAATGTCATGATGAAAAACATCCTTTTGCTATCCTTCATCGGCTTATTGGCCACCGTAGCCTGTAGTCATCAGGGAAAAACACCTAAAACCGAAAATACTGCTGCTGCCGGCGCTTCCGATAGTTACCTGACCATGAAAATCAACGGCAAGGATTGGGTGGCCGAGGAGGACATCACGGGTAATCTGGGATTGATGGGGCCGGGGCAGTTTGGACTGGGCGGCGTCAAAATTGTGAACGGAGAAGAACAACACCTCAGCATTGCCATTCAAAATGTGAACGGCCCCGGTACGTACCAAACCATCGCAGAGCAGGTTTATAATGTGGCGCAATATGCTGTCAGCCAACAGAGTAACGGCGATGTGAAGATTTTCAAAAGCCAGAAAGACGGGCAGTTTACCATCAAAATCACCAAAGTGGACGGCTTCAACACAGAGGGGACCTTCAGCGGCACTTTGCCGGGCTGGTTGGGCACTACCGAATCGGTGGTGATCACGGAGGGAAAGTTTCGGACAGAGTAATCTGCTTCGCAGTTTATCGTCTATGGAATCCGAAATCAGGAATCCGAAATCAGGAATCCGAAATCAGGAATCCGAAATTTATTGAACCATGCTGAAATTCATTTTTCGACTCTTGTTTGTAGCCCTGGGGCTTTGGATTACCTACACCTTTGGCCGCGACGCGGTAGAGCCGGTGCTGTATCGCCTGAGTGGCACAACGGTCGAAGGGCGCATCATCGGTTTTTTGGCGGGCCGAAAGTCGCCCTCCGTGCAGCCCGAACCGACGGCCATCCGAAAGGGCAGAAGAATAGCCCGGCGGCCTGTGTTCAGGTATCCGACGGCCGTGGGTGCTACCGACAGCTTAGACGGGCGCAGCAGCACGGGCGGATTTTTGATCTTCGGGCATTTCGATTTGCATGAGCAAGTGACCGTAGTGATGCCGGCTGAAAACCCTCAAAATGCGCACATTTTCAGCCTGCGATTGATCGGCATGGCCTTCGTTGTTGCGCTGTTCGGCCTGTTTTTGATCTGGATGGGAATAACGGGGAAGGGATGAATCTGCCTTCGGCAGTTTATCGGCTTTGCCGGAATCTGCTGCGCAGTTTATCTTGCCAATGGAGAGGGTGAATCTGACTTCGGCAGTTCATCCACGGTGGAACCCGGAACCTCGAACCCGCCTTCCCACGCCACAGGAGTGGTACGGCGGATGAAACCCGAAACCTTGAACAATAAATATCAATGAACACCATCGAAAACTGGGAGGAAAAACTCCGGGAGACATCTCCCAACGGCTACATCGCGGTGAAAATATTTGCCGACGACTACATCCGGAAGGCCAAAGAATACGAGCGCACCGGGCGCGAACTGCTGGACGGCGCTGAAAAAGCCGTGCATGGCGATGCCGGTCAGATTTATTCCGACGGCGTACACAAAGGCGCCGATTGGGGAGGTAAAGCAGCCGGCGGAGCTACGGCGGCAGTGGTAGTGGCGGCGGGCGCGGCGCTGGGGGCAGCGCTGGCGGGGCCTGTGGGAGCTGTGCTGGGCGGGTGGTTGCTCAGTGGCGTGGCGGGGATGCTGGGCGGAGTGGTACAGGGTTTTGTGACCAATCTCATCGAGTCGGCAGGCAGAGCCTTGGCCGGCGCGCTGGGCTTAGACTTCCATACACACGGCAAGACTCCCGGCGGCGGTACCTGGAATCGCACCGACCACCCCAACGGCGACTGGGAGCGCACCGAAATCGGGCCGGATTTCAATGTGACGGAATCGCAGCAGGGCGGCGCTTTCAGCCAAACCATTGTAGGCAAAGGCGCACACGCGGGCTACCGCTCTCACTTTACCGACGACGGCAAAGGCAATGCTCATTTTGAAGCGGTGGATAAGGCCGGCGTTTTGCACAATTTCAACCAAGATGATTCCGGTTCGGCCTGGGGCAGGGCCGGCACCAACGATACCGACAAATCGAACGGCAAAAGCGGTGGCCATGTGAGCGTCACCGGCAGCGACGGGGCCAAAAGCGATCTCTGGTTTTACAAGGACGGCAGCTCGAAAGAGACGCATACCACCCCTCCGCATACCAATGACAACGGAACGGTAACGACCACCACCGTTACCACAGAAAAAGACAAAGACGGAAACACTACCGGGCAAACCAAAACCTCGACCACCACAGACAAAGAGGGCAATACCACTACCCAAACCACCACTACCGACGGGCAGGGACACTCGCATACTCAAACCCACAGCCATGACAAAAACGGCAACACCCACAATCCGCCGCAGCCGCCGCCCGGTGACGACGGCAGCCGGAGCAACCCGGAAGGCAACAGTTCAGACAGTCCGCCCGTGAAGCCCGGCGAAATCGGAAAAGGGCGGCCCGGCCACCCCATGGATCATGTGGTACCGCCGGGATCGTGGCAAAAAGACAACGGCGAATGGCAGGGCGAGCAGCCGCCTATGTACCGTGATATGCTGGCGGGTATTTTGCTGGTGCTCAATCCTTATGCTCAAACAGGGCATGGCGACGCCGCCGACCCGGACGCACAACGAGAAGACTTGCTGCGTTTGTTGAGTAGTCTTGAGATAACGAGCAGTGCAAGCGGCGAAGATTTTGTGCATCCCAAGGCGAAGGCGGGTTTGTTGGAGGCGATGCTGGGGAAGAGAGGCGGGTAGGAGCAGCAGGGAATCTTGCGCCAGTTGGCAGTATGCAGTTGGCGGTTCCACTTCTTAGTAGCCCATCTTGGTTGACGCTAATGCGCAGTGCATGGAAAAATGAGATTCCATCTCGCGCCAGCGGTATTTTAAGTGATTAACTCAACATTTTCAATACATTTCATCAACATGGAAAGACGCAATTTTTTGGGTGCGGCCGGCCTGTTGGCAGGTTTGGCGGCCCTTCCCGAGATCGGCAAGGCCAACAGCATCTGGGACGAAACGCCCGGCACGCCCACTCAGGCGCTGCTCCTGCCGCCCATGCCACCATTAGATCACAAAGGGAGTATGGATATTCGCGTGTGGCTTCGCTCCTCCATGACGGGCGGGGTGTATTCTTGTGTAGAATGTGCCGTAGCGCCTAAAACCATGGGTCCGGCGCCACATTGGCATAAAAATCTGGACGAACTGATGTTGGTGCTGGAAGGTACCGCGGGCGTCATGGTAGAAGGCGAACACGTTGAGGTGCCGGCAGGCGGGTGGCATTTGCGCCCCCGAAAACTGACGCATACGTTCTGGAATGCCTCTGATAAACCGCTGCGATTCATAGATATGTATTTCAATCAGCCATTTGAGGAGTTTCTCGAACAGGTATTTTTTGAATATACGCCGGAGAAGGGCTACCCTTTTGGATCGAAGGAACGGGATGCTGTGATGAGCAAGCTCAACAAAAAATTCGGCATTGTTTCTGCGCCGGATGCTGGAAAACAACGCCAGGCGATTGCCGAAAGGTACGGTATGAAATAGAGGGGGTTGGCTGTTGCCGAATGGAGGTAGCAGCAGGGGGTGAAGCGGTATAGCCGACCGAAGGAGGCTATAAGAGCGAAACACCCGGCGCCCACAGCGGGTATAGAGCTGTTAGCTTTGGCGGGCCATTGCGGAGATAAAGCTAACAGCTCTTTGCAGGAGTGGGCGGCTGCCATAAAGATATAAAGAACTATTTTGTTATCGCCCTCACAGGCTTTCAGGCAGATATTTTTTTTGAAAGATAAGAAGTAGCGGCTTACTTTTGCAAAATCACAGTTGCCGCTGAGCTAAGCTCTTTTGGTGGTGAGTGTGTGAGATATTGCAGAGTTCTGGGGACTTGTGGGACTTTGGCGACCGAGGAGCGGTCGCCAAAGTCGCCAAAGTCCCCAGAAAAAACAGAGATAAAACCCCGCCTTCGCCAAGGCTACGGCGGATAAAACCACCATAAAATGGAAGAAAACAACAAAAAGAACAGTGAGGGCTTCATCCCAATACACGGCGGCTATAAAAACCTGATAACCTATCAAAAATCAGAAATCGTGTATGATGGCACTATCTATTTCACCAAAAGGTTCTTCAGGAAATATGACCGCACTATTGACCAAATGGTGCAGGCTGCCAGAAGCGGCAAACAGAATATAGCCGAGGCGAGTATGGCCTCCGCTACCTCTAAAGAAATGGAGATAAAGCTGACCAATGTGGCGCGTGCCAGTCTGGAAGAATTGATGATTGACTACAAAGACTTTTTGCGCACTCATCAATTGCCCCTGTGGGATAAAAACCACCGCCTGTACCAACGCTTCAGTGAAATAAACCGAACGCCCAATGCTACCTACGAGACCTACCGAAAAGCCATTGAAAACGAGGAGCCGGAGATATGCGCCAATGCCATGATCTGCCTGATCAACGTGGTGAGCTACCTGCTGAACCTGCAAATACGATCTTTGGAAAAGAGTTTTCTGGAAGAAGGCGGCTTGCGCGAGAGAATGTATAAGGCCAGAGTGGAAAACAGGAAGTCGGGCGGCGGCGCGCCGGGGAATTAGAAAAGGCTGCGGCGCCCCCCGCCTCTCTCGCTCAATACACCTCGTACACCCGCTTCAAAACGGCCTGCATTTCTTCTTTCAGCGGGTCGGAGCTGCCGGTGAAATTGTTGTGCATAAAACTGAAAATGAGCACTTTGCCCTTCTTTGTTTTTACATAGCCGCTCAGGCTGTGAACGTACCTCAGAGAGCCGGTTTTGGCAAACACATAAGGCTCGCCTTTGGGGCCGGCATACCAGCCCCGGATGGTGCCCGACACGCCGCCGGCAGGAAAAATGCGAAACAGGCGCTCCTGCGGCTGCTGTTGGTACAACTGGTTTAATACATGTACCACCGTGCGCGGTGTGAAAAAATTGTACCGCGACAAGCCCGAACCATCCCACCACTCCATGCGGTCGGGCACGTCTTTGAAACAGATATCTTTGGCGTGGTCTATCATTTTGCGGCTGTTTTGGATGCTGAACAACTGCTCGGAGCACATCATCAGCAATTGTTCCGCGATGAAATTGTCGCTTTGTTGCATCAGGCGGGCATACAGCGCGTCGTCGGCGGGCATGTACAGGGTATTCACCGAACCTGCGGGCAGCATAGCCGCGTCGAAGAGCCGCACGGTGCGCCGCAGCGTGTCGGAGAGCAGTTTGACCATCAGTTGCGGCGAGTAATCGAAGGGAATGTCGTCGGAAAAACCTGTGCGGCGCCGGGCTTCTGAGTTGAACTCAAAGCGGTTGCCGCGCTCCGTTCTGCGAATGACGGCGCCGCGCTCTTCCTCCAATTGCGGCCCGAAAAAGAGGCTGTCGCGCCACAGTGCCGGGCTGACCACAAACCCGCTGTCGGCGCCGCGAGAACTGAACCGCGCAATATTGCCGTAGATGGGCATGGGCGAGCGTTCGGGTTGGTAATAGTCGCTGTAATCGGCCCAGGACCAGCCCGGCCCGAAGTGGTCGTCGCGGAAGTTGAAATCGGTGAAGAACAAAGTTTCCGGTCGGGAGCGCAAAAATGCCAGCACGCTGCTGTCGCCGGGCAAATCGGGGTGCAAAAACAGTGGGTTGCCCGTGCCCCAAAACACCAGCGTATCGCCCATGTCCAAATAGCGCAATACCGGCAGGCTGTCGCTCAGAAAGTGCAGGGCGGTTCGCAGCGTGAAGATTTTGGTGTTGGAAGCCGGCGTGAAATACTTGTCGGCATTGCGTTGCTGGAGTACTTTCTGCGTTTGAGGGTCGAACAAAATAAAGCCGGAATGCGCCTGATTGAACAGCTTGGAATCGGTCACCATGGCGCTCACCGGGCGCTTGGCGGGGGTGCGGCGGCGGCGTTGTGCCTGGGCTTCTGACGGAATGAGGAACAGGGCGGCCAACAGCAGCGACAGAAAGATGAGAGCAGTGCGATTCATGCGTTTTTTTGTCGGCAAAGAAAGCTACAAATTTCCCGGTGGCATAACAGAGGCCGCGCTTTTTCCGTTATCCCGGCGGTGTTTTTAGCAGGAAGCCGGCGGCATATTCGCTGTATTCTCCGTTTGCCTTCCTACCTTTGCGCCCTCAATATCAATATATACTGAATGATGAAGCGATTTTTGGGCCTGCTGCCCGCTCTGTTTTTTGCTTTGGTTGTGAATGCGCAGGATGGATGGGAGGCCGGCCCCTGGTTGGGCATTTCCTACTATTTCGGCGATCTGAATACCAATTACAACCTCAGCCGCCCTGGCCCTGCCGGCGGTTTTGCGGCCCGTTACAATTTCAACGACCGCATCTGTCTGCGCTTTGGCGTTGCCGGCGGTCAGATCAGCGCCGACGACGCCCTTTCGGGCAATACCTACGAGCGCGCCCGCAATCTCAATTTTCAATCAACGCTGGTGGACGGCAGCGCTCAGTTGGAGTTCAATTTCCTGCCCTACATTCACGGTCATCGCGACTACTTTTTCACGCCCTACCTGCTGGCCGGTATCAATGTGACTAATTTCAATCCTAAAACCGAATACGAAGGCCAATTGGTGGAGTTGCGTCCCTTAGGCACCGAGGGGCAGTTGCGGGGCGAGGAGTATTACACCACCAGCTTAGGCTGGATGTATGGCGGGGGCTTCAAAATAGACCTCAGCTACCGCCTCAGCCTCAATGTGGAAATTGCAGGCCGGGCATTGGCCACCGACTATCTGGATGATGTCAGCACCGTGTATGCCGACAAAAGCGATCTCCGCCGCAACCGGGGTGACTTGGCCGTTGCTCTCTCCGACCGTTCCATCACGTTGCCAGGCGTGGACGGTAGTCAGTTGGGGCGGCCCGGCGTACAACGCGGCAACAGCAAAAACAACGATACTTATTTCTTCATCGGCGCGGGTATTCTCTACTATTTTGGAGATTTGAAATGCCCGGATTCCGGCAGCCGCAAACGGCGCAGGTGATGCAGGATGCTTAATGATAGTGGTCATCCAAAAGCTGCGAGCCATGAGCTGCGAGCTACGAGTTCAGGCCGCGAGGCCACATCAGCACATTGATTCATGAAGCTCACTGTTGTTATCGTCAATTACAATGTGCGCCATTTTTTAGAGCAGGCGCTGCTCTCGGTACGCAAGGCCATAGCCCGCATAGACGCCGAGGTTTGGGTGGTGGACAACAACTCCGCCGACGACTCTGTGGCGATGGTACAAACTAAATTCCCGGAAGTACGCCTCATTGCCAATACCGACAACACGGGCTTTGCCGTAGCCAATAATCAGGCCATCCGGCAAAGTACGGGCGAGTATGTCCTCCTGCTCAACCCCGATACGGTGGTGGAAGAAGATACCTTTGAAAAATGCGTGCAGTTCATGGATGCTCAGCCCGAAGCAGGCGGCCTGGGCGTGCGCATGATAGACGGTTCGGGCAAGTTTCTGCCGGAATCGAAGCGCGGCTTCCCCTCGCCCTGGACGGCCTTTTGCAAAACCTTCGGCCTGTCGCGCATTTTCCCTCGTTCCAAAGTCTTCAATCATTACCACCTCGGCTATTTGGACGAACACCAGACCCACGAGGTAGAAGTGCTGGCGGGCGCTTTCATGCTCTTGCGGCGCAGCGCTTTGGACAAAGCCGGCCTGCTCGACGAGGCGTTTTTTATGTACGGCGAAGACATAGACCTCTCGTATCGCATCCTGCTGGCGGGGTATAAAAACTACTACTTTCCCGAAACGTCCATCATTCACTACAAAGGCGAGAGCACCAAAAAAGGCAGTCTCAACTACGTCCGCGTTTTTTACCAGGCCATGATTATTTTTGCCCGCAAGCACTTCACCGGTCGGCGGGCGGCCTTGTTTGTGCTCATGCTTCAGGCGGCTATATGGTTTCGGGCGGCGCTCACGCTGTTGTCCAATCTGGCCCGGCGCGCCTACTTGCCGCTGTTGGACTCAGTGTTGATTTTCAGTGGATTAGCTTTGTTGAAAAACTTCTGGGCCTCGTATTACCACCACGATGCCGGCTATTACGACAGTAGTTTTTTGTGGGTCAATGCTCCGCTTTACACCGTTCTCTGGCTGGCCGGGGTGTATTTCAGCGGCGGCTACGAGGAGCAGGGCAATCTGCGCCGCCTCATGCGCGGATTGGTGGTCGGTACGCTGTTCATTGCTGCCGTATATGGTTTTTTGGACATGGCCTACCGCTCCTCGCGGGCGCTCATTCTGTTGGGGGCGGCCTGGTCGGCAACCGGCATGATCGCGCTGAGAACAGCCTTGCATTTGGCCCGATACGGCAACCTGAACGTGGGCAGGGAATCGCAGCGGCAGGTGGTGATTGTGGGCAGTCTGGAGGAAAGCCGGCGCGTACTCCGATTGCTCCAGCAGGCGCAGGCTCCCGTGCATTGCATCGGGATGGTATCGCCGCACAATCATTTTGAACCCGCTGATTTTCTGGGGTCTGTGTCCAAATTGCAAGACATTGCGCTCATTTACCGCATCAACGAAATCATCTTCTGCGCCGCCGATGTGCCGTCTCAGGAAATCATGCGACAGATGACGAAAATCGGTCCTCATATCGCTTATAAAATTGTGCCCGAAGACAGCCTCAGCATCATCGGCAGCCAGTCGAAAAACGCCCCCGGCGAGCTTTACACCATAGAGGTGCGCTTCGACATTGCGCAGGACTTGCACCGCCGCAACAAACGCCTGCTCGATCTCGCCCTGGCGGGGTTGTTGTTGTTCAGCCTGCCCGTTCACCTGCTTTTTGTAAAGAACCGCACAGGCCTTATTACCAATATTTTACAAGTCCTTTTTGCCCAAAAAACCTGGGTGGGATATGCCTCCGGCGCCGACAGCGGCCACACCTTGCCTGCCCTGCGCCCCGGCGTACTCAGCCCCTTGGATGCCCTGCCCCAAGGCAGTTTGCGCCCCGACGACGCGGCTACCATCCAACGGCTCAACATGTTGTATGCCAAGAATTACCGCGCAGAAAATGATTTGGAAATTGTATTGAAAGGGTATCGGCGGCTGGGGGTGAGGCAATAAGGCTTCGTCAAGAGTGGCTTGCAACGCCGGGGAAAAGTCAGTAATTTTGCTGCCGTATGAACGCCCTTCTCCAATTCCTTCAATTCGGCATCGTAGGCGTCGGCGGCATGGCCATAGACTTCGGCGCTACCTGGCTGCTCAAAGAAAAGCTGCGACTGAATCCCTACATAGCCAATTCCATCGGTTTTTCTCTGGCGGTGGTCAACAACTTCTTTTGGAATAAATACTGGACTTTCCACGACAACAGCGAGGCCGTAGAAATACAGTTTGCCAAATTTCTCACCATCTCCATAATCGGGCTGCTGCTCAACAACGGCGCGGTTTATCTGCTGCACAAGCGTTTCGGAATGCGCTTTTACATCGCCAAATTGTTCGCTACCGGGCTGGTACTGCTGTGGAATTTCGGCGCCAATTACCGGTTCACTTTCCACTCTGAATAAAAAGCCGCAAAAATCATTTATCCCGTTTGCCGAAAGCCATTTGTATCATCCAGGCCAACAGCATGAGTAGCAGGCAGCCGATGGGATTGTACCAAAGGAAGGAAATGGGGAGCTTGCCCCCGCGTTCGAGTACAAAAAGGAAAATGATATTGGCCTGCGTGATGAGGGCTGCTATAAAAACGGCATTGCCCCTGATTTTGGGCATGAAAAATGCCGTGAGGAACACGCCCAAAATGGTGCCGTAGAACAGCGAGCCGAGGATATTGACCATTTGGATGAGATTCTCGAAAAGCTGGGCGGTAGCGGCAAACAGTAGTGCCAACAGCCCCCACATAAGCGTGAACAGCTTGGAAGCCAGGAGGTAGTGTCCATCGCTTTTGTCTTTTGCCCAGTAGCGTTTATATACATCTATGGCCATGACGCTGGTGAGGGCGTTCAGTTCGGAAGAAGTGGACGACATGCCCGCCGCGAAGATCATGGCCAGCAACAGACCCACCACGCCCACCGGCATGTACTCCATGACGAAGGAGAGGAAAACGTAGTCGGTGTCTTTTGTTTTGGCGGTGGGGGAGGCGCGCATGACCTCAATTTTTGCGAATTTGCGCAGTGTAGCATCCTTTTTCTGGAGCATTTCCGCCTCCGACCGGGCTGCGTCCAATGTGGGTTGGTCGGTAGCCCTTGCTGCTGAAATGATGCGAGTCATGGCTGCTTCCTTTTGTTGGAACACATCCTTGTATTGGCGCTCTATTTCGCGATATTTGGCCTCGTGAGGCGTACCGGCGAGCATGGCCAGATTGGAGTCAATATAATGTACCGGCGGGCGGTTGAACTGAAAAAATACAAACACCAAAATGCCCACGAACAGTACCAAAAACTGCATGGGCACCTTGAGCAGGCCGTTGAACATGAGACCTAAACGGCTCTCGGTGAGCGACTTGCCGGAGAGGTAGCGCGATACCTGCGAGTGGTCGGTGCCGAAGTACGACAGAAACAGAAACACCCCGGCTATCATACCCGACCAGATGTTGTAGCGGTCTTTGAAATTGAGGTCGAATGTGACGGAATTGAGCTTGCCCAAATGTCCCGCCAGATCCACCGCGCCGCCGAAGCCCACCTCGCGCGGGAGCTTGTAGATGATGACGCCCGCCGCCACAAACAAGCCCAGCAAAATGACGATCATCTGCTGTTTTTGGGTAACGCTCACCGCCATCGTACCGCCCGACATGGTGTAAACAATGACGATGATGCCGATGAACAAAATGGTGGCGTTGAGGTCCCATTTCAAAATGCTGGACAACACGATGGATGGCGCATAGATGGTAAGACCCGCCGCCAGGCCGCGCTGCACCAAAAACAGAACAGCCGTGAGGGTTCGGGTTTTGAGGTCGAAACGCTTTTCGAGATATTCGTAGGGCGTGTAAACATTGAGCCGGTAATACAACGGAATGACGAACACCGACAAAATAACCATCGCAATGGGAAGGCCGTAGTAAAACTGGATGAAGCGCATACCGTCCTCGTAGGCCTGGCCGGGCGTGGACAGAAAGGTAATGGCGCTGGCCTGCGTGGCCATAATGGACAGGCCGATGGTCCACCAGGGCAGTTGGCGGTCGCCGAGGAGGTAGCTTTTGACGCTGCTCACATGGCGGGTGCGATAGATGCCGTAAGCGGCAATACCCAGCAAAGCGCCCAGCATAACGATCCAGTCAATGATGTTCATGATATTTGTGTTTCGCGTTCAAAGTTTCGTGTTCAAAGTTTCGGGTTGGAACGGCTGCTCGCTACCAGCCTCAAGCTGCAGGCTGTGATCACTCTACGCTTCGCGCCGCCGACCCCGCGCCACGGCGCGGATACCGCATACTGGTAGTTTCCTCACGCTTAGCACTGCACACCGCCTGCCGCACACCGCCTACTGATTTACTGATAGGAAAGGCTGAGCCAAAGCAGAAGCAGAAAAACGACAAAACTTGCGCCGAGAACGAAGACATAAACACCTGACCAGGTGCGAAATATGGGCGGCGGTGTTTCATCAGAATGCGGGTTGGAATGTGGCATACGCTTTTTTTTTGCGCTAAAAATAGAAACTTTATGATGAAATCGGCTGAACTTTGCCGCCATGCAACTTTCAGCCAAAGAATTAGCCGCGCTGCTCGAGGGCAGCATAGAGGGCAACCCGGATGTCCTTGTGAACCGACCCGGGAAAATTGAAGAAGGCCAAGCCGGTGAGATCACCTTTTTGGGCAACGACAAATACGAGCCTTTCATCTACACCACACAGGCTTCGGTCGTGTTGGTCAACAAGGACTTCTCGCCCCGGCAGGCCATACAGGCCACGCTCATCAGGGTAGAAAACGTGTATGCCGCGCTGGCCTTCCTGTTGGACAAGTTCGGCGCGCAAACGGCAGCACGCACGGCCGGTGAAGGCATTTCCCCACAGGCATCTATACACCCCGAAGCACAGATCGGACAGGGCGTTTCCATTGGGCCGTTTGCCGTTGTAGAGGCAGGCGCCAGCATCGGCGACGGTGCAAAAATCGGAGCGCAAGTCTTTGTAGGTCAGGGTGCTGCGGTAGGGGAGGAGAGTGTGCTGTATCCGGGCGTTCGCATTTTACACGATTGCCGGGTGGGCGCCCGCTGCATTTTGCATGCCAATGCAGTGGTAGGCAGCGACGGGTTCGGATTTGCCCCACAGCCTGACGGAACTTACAAAAAAATAGCCCAGATCGGCAACGTCGTCATAGAAGACGATGTGGAAATCGGCGCCGGCACTACCATAGATCGCGCGTCGCTGGGTTCTACCATCCTTCGCAAAGGCGTCAAATTGGACAACCTGATTCAGGTGGCGCACAATGTGGAAATTGGCGAAAACACCGTCATTGCCGCACAGGTGGGCATAGCCGGCAGCACCAAAATAGGACGCAACTGCCGCATTGCCGGGCAAGTGGGCTTCATCGGGCATGTCACCATTGCCGACAACACGAGCATACAGGCTCAGTCGGGCGTGGCGCAAAACGTGACGGAATCGGGCACCATTATTTGCGGCTATCCGGCCTTCGCTTACCGCGATTATATTCGCTCTCATGCCGTGTTCAAACGCTTGCCGGAATTGGATAAAAAGATCAAACAGTTGGAGGACAAACTGAAGTAGTTTCTATATTCTTTTTTCAATCCTCTGCCATCTTCCCTCACAAACCTGATGGTGATAAAAATCATCTGCTGTCCGGACGGTTTGTCATTTTTCTTTCCTCTGACTTCCTATAATTTGTTCGCTCAATACAGCGAATAAACGCCATGCAAATCATAGAAATTCAAGGCGCCGGAATGTGGAAGGTATTCCACAGCGTGCCACCCCGAATCTATGCCTGCGATCCCAATTGGGTTTGTCCTTTAGAGCGTGATATCCAGTCCATTTTTACTCCCGCAAGCAACAAAGCCTACGAACACGGTGAAGCTCAACTCTTCGTTTTACTCGACGACCACGCGGCGCCGGCCGGGCGCATTGCAGCATTTATTGACCACCATCACAACCAAACCCAGCCTTATCCGGTAGGTGGGATCGGCTTTTTTGAGTGCATTGACAACGCCGACTACGCCGCTGCCCTCTTCGAAAAAGCAGAATCCTGGCTTCAAGCACATGGCGCTCAGGCAGTGGACGGCCCCGTCAATTTTGGTGAACGCGACAGGTATTGGGGCTTGTTGGACAAAGGTTTTGACATGCCTTTGTTTCAGGAGAACTACCAGCCGCGCTACTATAAGGCTTTTTTTGAAAACAACGGGTACATTCCATTTGAACAAATACTGACCCTCACCGGACTGACCGCAGATATTCCTTTTGAAAGAATGAGCGCTGTTGCCAACCGCATTCGCCGCGATCACGATGTGCGTATAGAGCGCTACCACCCGGCACATATCACCCGCTATGCCCATGACTTCTGCGAGGTTTATAATGCCAGCTTCCGGCATTTCCAGCACTTCAAACCCATATATCCCGAAAAAGTCAGAGCTTTCCTCCACGACGCCCGTTTCATACTCGATCCGGAGTTGCTCTGCATCGGGTACTTTGAGGGAAAACCCGCCGGGTTCTGCTTGCTTTTGCCGGATATCAACCCGCTGCTCCAGCCCTTCCGGGGAAAGCTCAATGCGCTGAATGCGATGCGCTTCCTTTGGCGCCGTCGAACTACTCAACATTTCAGAGCCAAAGGCATCGGTTTCGGAATACATCCCGATTACAAATCGAAAGGGCTGATGGCGTTCTTCCTGGAGTTTATGTCTTCAAAACATAACCTTTCTTATTACAAAAAAATGTACCTCACCGGTGTACGGGCGCACAACTGGGAGATACGCAGCATCTATGATAAAATGGCCGTTCATACCGACCGCATTCATGTGGCTTATCGCAAGGCGCTGTCTCCTGATATAGAGTTGGAACCCTTTGAATTTCTCGAAACCGGCAAGCTCCTGCTGCAAAATGAAGATTGAATGGCCTTCATTGCTCAAACCTTCCTAAATTGCCGCCCAAATTGACAACCTGACTATGAATTTTATTGAGGTTAAGAGCAAATCAGACTGGAAACTCTTCCATCGCGTGCCGCACCGGATTTACAAAAACGACCCCAACTGGATTTGTCCTTTGCAGGGCGATGTGCAGTCCATTTTCGAGCCGGCAACGAATAAAGTTTTTGAACACGGAGAAGCCAGGCTCTTCGTCCTGCTCGACGAGCGCAACGAACCCGCCGGTCGCGTGGCGGCTTTTATTGACCATGCCCGCAACAAAAACCTTCCCTATCCTGTGGGCGGCATTGGTTTTTTTGAATGTGTGGACAATGCCGCATTTGCCAAAGCCTTGCTGTCGAAAGCGGAGGGCTGGCTGCTGTCGCGCGGGGCGGCGGCGGTGGACGGGCCGGTCAATTTCGGCGAACGCGACAAGTACTGGGGCTTGTTGGACAAGGGTTTCGATCCGCCGCTGTTTCAGGAAAATTATCAGCCATCTTACTACAAGGCATTTTTTACCGATAACGGCTACATCCCTTTTGAGCAAATTCTGACCCTCAAGGGCAATACTGCCGACATTCCGGTAGAGCGCATGAAAATGGTGGCTGACCGCATCCGCCGCACCAACAACGTGCATTTGGAAAAATACCACCCCTCGCAGTTAGACCGCTATGCTGTTGATTTTTGCGAGGTGTACAACGCCAGCTTCCGGCATTTTCAGCACTTCAAACCCATCGTGCCCGAACAGATGAAACGGGTGATGAAACAGGCGCAACCCATTTTGGACCCCAACCTGCTTTGCATCGCTTATTTTGAAGGCAAGCCCGCCGGTTTTTGCGCTTTCTTCCCCGACATCAACCCGCTGCTGCGCCCGGTGAAGGGCAAACTTTCAGGACTCAACGTCCTCAAATTCCTCTGGGCCAAACGCAATACCCGCGAGTTCCAGGCCAAGGGCATCGGTTTCGGCATCCATCCCGATTACAAAACGAAAGGCATTTTTGCGTTCATCACCGAATTTATGGCCACGCCGCAAAACATGGCCATTTACAAAGACATGTTCCTCACCACCGTGCGGGCGCATAACAGCGAAGCGGTGAGCATTTACCTCAAATTGGCTGTAAAAATAGACCGCGTACACATCGCCTACCGCAAAGCCCTGAAGGACGATGTGGTGGTGGAGCCGCATGAGTTTATGGAGGTGTAGGTTTGGTTCTCCTCACTCACTTTTCAAACTTCTCACCGGATCGGCCGGCCAATATTGGAAAACGAGAAGTGAAAAAATGTCAGCGTATAATCAGTTTGCCCACAGCAGACTTGCCATTGGGCGCCATATATGATACAGAATAAACCCCTGGCAACCATCCGTTCACAGGAATTTCCACGAGAGGTTCTTCTGTCGTAATGCGACTCCAAACGGCGCGTCCAGTAAAATCGTGGATTACTATTCTCCCCCCTACAGCGGCTATCTGATCGCATCTCAACCAAACCGAAGTAGCAGCGGGATTGGGGAACAAGTGAAGTGCTGCAACCTCAGCCGGCTCTGTCGTAGCTACAGCTCCCGAACGCTTCCAAATGGACCAACGCAATACTCCTTCTGGATGTCCGATCACATAAATGGCCTCACTATGGAGCAGGGCACGAAATTCGTAGCTCATATCGGGTAGGCCCTCCGCCAGATTGTCGCCCCAGGAAACGCCGCCGTCGTGGCTCAAGAATAACAAAGGTTGTGAAGAATTTTGTAGTTTACCAACGATTAAAGCATTAGCACTATCCCCGTTGATGTCATAAATCAAAGGAATATTGCCGGTGCCATCAAAAAGACCTGCACTGGCGGGGCTCCACTGGGCGCCGTCTCTGCGCCAGAGTTGATCGTTGGTCAAAACAAAAACGTTATTTCCTACACCCCATAAATCCCTGGCATTAAAATTATTACCTAAACCGTTATGAAACAGATGAAAGATTTGCCCCAGATTATAAGACACGAATATATCACCGGACCTGACAGCGTATAGTGCATTCCCAACACCTGCAACCGGCTCTGTCGGTGAAACATACAAGGCGGTAATCCGATGCCAGGTTACTCCCAGATCATCAGAGTAATGAATCGTGCCGTTGGTAAAGATGCGATTATTAATCCGCGTGTAATCATAAAAATCAGTAGGAAGCCATGGAGAAACGGTGGAAGCAGGACTGTACGCCCATGAATCTCCTCCATCGAAAGAGCGCAGCGAACCTTTACCCAAAAAAACAAGCGTATCGCCTTGTTGATAAAGATAAGACATTCTACCATTGATGTTCTCCATCAGCCATTCATCACCATCATTGGAGTTTGAAAATAGCCCCTCATTGGTAGAAAGAAAAATTTTGTTGCCGCTTGCATATAGCTTTTCTTCCCATAAATAGGCGTTGAAGGTTGCGCCGGCATCGGCCCACCCTGCATTACCCGTCAACCATGTGTGCCCCCGGTCGTAAGATTTATAAAACCCCAGATGGCCACCTGCAAAAATAGTATCTCCCAGATTGCATATCTGGTCGGTTGAATGGGGTGTCACTACCCATTCCCAGGTATCTCCATCGTCTTCCGAATAAGCAATTCGATTACTGAACACCCCCCAAAGTGAGCCGCCAATGCTGCGCAAGTCGTTCACAGTCGGACTGCCTGAAAAAGCAGGAAATGATGCCGACGACCAGTTAGCCCCGTTGTCCATAGAGCGATATAAAGAAACCTGAGAACCGATCTGCACCTTGAGGAATACCCCATGCTCCGTTGGGAAAATGGTAACAATGGGAATAATGCCATTAGCTACATTGTAAGGGGCCGGCGAATAGTCCCAAGTAAGGCCATGATCTGTTGATCTGTAAATATATCTGTCTGTAATCAACAACACCGTTTGGTCTTGCAGGAGTTTCATATCCCGAATTCTATCGTTGAGCCATAGCGCCCCGCTCCAGTGGGCGCCTCCGTCTGTACTTCGCTGAACATTATAAACAGAAGCACAGAGTAAGACATCATTACGGGGAATCATAAACAGTGGCGCAGAATTAGGCAAGTTTAGTTCCTGCCAGCTTTGCCCTCCATCATCGCTGCTCCACGCATCGGCTGATAGTTGGGTTGCATTAGAGCTGATCAGATATAATTTATTACCATCTACCTCAAGCCCCGCTTTGCCAAAATTATGGCTGCCCGGAAAGTCTGCTGCCAGCGACCAACGTTTGTAGTCGTCAGTCCGAAAGCATTTCACTCTGTCGTAGTTATAGACCGTAGTAAAAATCTTCCCCTGATATGTTGTCATACGGCCTGCCATGGGAGGACCGAAAGGTATGGGGATTTCCGTCCATTGAGAAAAGGCCGGCATTGGGGCAAACAGACATAAAAGCACCACAGCAAAGGCAGTAATGATAGGCATTTTCATAAAAATTGATTTGAGGGCTTAAAAATAACATTACAAGCCATTTTATGAAAATAATATTTCAAAACCATACCAAAATAAAACAAAGAGAATTCTTTGGGCAGCCTATCGCAGAACGGTAAAAGAAGCATTTCGGCTTTTCAAAAACGGGCAATTATAACCTCACTCACTCTTCAAACTCCTCACCGGATCGGCCAGCGCGGCGCGGCCTGCCGTCATGGCCACCACAAGGGTTGCTACAACGACGGACAAGGCGCCCGACGCTACAAAAATCCACCACTCCATCTCGATGCGGTGGGCGAAGTCTTGCAGCCAGCGGCGCATCAGATACCAAGCCGGCGGCGAGGCAATGACGATACCGACAAGCACCAACCAAAGCAAGTCCTTGGAGAGCAATGCCACGATGCCCGAAACCGATGCGCCCAGCACTTTGCGCACGCCGATCTCTTTGGTGCGCCGCGCCGTCAGGTAGGACGCCATACCGTACAGCCCCAAACACGCTATGATGACGGCCAGCATGGCAAAGCCCGAAAACACGCGGCTCAGTTGCGTTTCGGCCTGATACTGCCGGGCAAATTGCTCGTTCAAAAACCAGTATTCAAAAGGGCTGTCGGGAAATACGGAGGCCCATACCTGCTCCATAGCCGCGAGTGCAGTCTGCACATCGGCGGTCTCTACTTTGATGGAAACATAGCCTTCGGCCACCTCCGGCAGGCAGAAATACACCGTAGGCCGGGTGGGCTCTTTGAGTGTTTCGATGTGAAAATCGGCTACCACGCCTTCTATTTTCATTCGGTATCCATCAGTGCTGCCCGCGTACGCAATTTCCTGACCCACAGCCTCTTCCGGGTTTTCCATTCCCAACATGCGCAGGGCCGATTCGTTGATGATCACATGGTTGTGGCCGCTGCGTACATCGGGTGCGCGGTAGGGGGCGCCGGCCAGAAAACGGATGCCGTAAGTGGCGTAAAAATCTGGTTCGGCATTGACAAAATAAGTAGTGCCGGGCCTCACATCGTCGGGGCGATGCGCCGGCACCATTCCGCCGCTGGAACCGGAAATGTTGTTGATTCCCAAGCCCGGTGTTATGCTCGACGCCGCCACTTGCCGGATACCGCTGATCTGGCGGATTTCATTTTTAAAAACCGCCATGCCGCGACGATTGAGGCTGTCTTCCCGCCAGTCGTAAGCCGAGTTTCTGACCGCCAGGATTTGATCTAAAGACAAACCTTTGTCGTGCCGATGCAAATAATTCAACTGCCGGCTTACCACCATCACAGAAAAAATAAGACCGACGGTAAAGCCAAACTGAATGACTACCAATGACTTGCGCAACCAGCTCCCTTTGGAATCTGCCGAAACAAGCGGTATTGCCCCGCTCATCACCGACAGCGGGCTGAAACGGGTGAGCGTCCAGGCCGGATAGGCGCAGGAGGCCAATACGCCCACCATAAAGATGCCGGCCACCGCGCCGCTAAACGTCATATCAAGCCGCGCATCGGCCAAGGGACGGCCCATCAACTGCCCGAATGCAGGCAGCGCCATTTGAAAAATGCCGAGCGCCGTCAACATGGCTCCGGCATTGAGCAGCAAGCCCTCTACCAAAAATTGCGAGAATAATCTACCCCTGCCGGCGCCTACCACTTTGCGCAGGCCCACCTCTTTGCTGCGCTCCAATGAACGCGCCGTCATCATGTTCACATAGTTGATACAGGCGATGGCGAGCACAAAAAGAGCTGCCGCCAACAAAAAACCGACCGTGCGGGCGCTGCCGTTGGGTTCAATTTCATAAGTCATGTTCGACTGGAGGTGGATGTCTTCAAAGGCCTGCATATTCAGCCGGATACCTGCATCACTGAGGTGCTGTTGGGAATACACATTCAATTGGCGGCGCACTTTTTCGGGGTCGGCGCCGGGTTTTAGCTGGAAATAATTGTAGTCCCAATAGCCGGTCCAGTTGTCCTCATGCCCGCCGGCATACCGGGTGGCGTACGATACCAACGCGCTGAATTTCAGGTGTGTATTTTGAGGTGGGTCGTTCACGACGGCAGAGACGACATACTCGCCCCGCAGTTGTCCGCGAGGAATCCGCAGCGTTTGCCCCATGGCCTGCCCCTCCGGAAACAGGCGGGCAGCGGCGCTCCGGCTCAAGAGGATTTGGCCGGGTTGAGAAAGACAGGAATTCGCATTTCCGGCAACGAAATCCTGAGGAAACATGCGCAGAAAGCCCGGATCGGCCATCCATACATGCGGCAGTCGAACCGGCTCGTTGTTTTGGAAAAAAACCGTCTCATGCTGGTTGCTGTTGAAGAGCCTGAAAAAATCGGCCACTTCGGGCATATCGGTTTTTAAAGCCGGACCAAGCGCAGAATGAGTGTTGCAATCCTGCGTAGCGACGCGCCCTTCGCTGAGCGTTTCGTTGAAGGCGCGCCAGATTAGATCGGTTCCGGGCGCAATTTTGTCATAGCTGCGCTCATAAGCCACATATTTCAGGATGAGCAGCGCAGCCGCCATGCCGATGCTGAGTCCGAATAAATTGATGAAGGTAAAACTCCTGTGCCTCAGTAAGTTGCGCCAGGCGATTTTGAAATGATACTGCCACATGAGAAAGGTGTTTTACAAGGTTAGATTACAGATTACTATTCAGCGCCCTGCTAAAAGCCATTTGCATAGCGATTGTATTGTTACACACTCACTGCTTTTTCAGCCACTCCAAAGCCCGTTGAATCATCTGATCTTTAGTGATTTGATAAAAATTTTCGCCGCCATCACAGCGCTCGTCGGGCAAGACAGGCGTGCCGGGAAACACATTTTCGAGGCGGTCGGCATAGTAGCTTTCGGTCAGTTGCAATACCACTTGGTCTGAGATGGGCTGCCAGGAAACGGCGGTGGTGTAGCCTGCTGTATCTTCTCCGAAAAAGCGGGTGCGCGGGCGGTTTCGGAATGCTAAGGCTGTCACCTCGCCCGAACTGGCCGTTGCCGCGCTGATCATCACCGCTACCGGCAAGCTGGAGAGCGAACGGGGAATGCCCATTTTTTGCCACAATCCGTAATCCGTCACTTGATATTCACCAACAAAAACCTCGCCCTGCCGCAGCGTCCAGGCTTCTTTGTAGCCGGCATCGGGATGTATAAAAGAGCCGATTTCTGTGCTGTCGCCGAGCAAGGCGCCCAGCCCGGCCAGCATGGGAAACATGGTGCCGCCGCCGTTGAGGCGCAGGTCCACGATCCAGCCGCGCAGTTTTACGCCCTTTTGCACCCCTTCCATCGCCTGCCGGATGATGCGGGCGTTGATAGAATCCCGCTCTCCGAAAGTGATGCCCGGCACCCGAATGTAGCCGATGCGGCCGGGGAGGCGTTGGGCAAAAACAGGCAGTTCGTTTCGGAATAGTTTATGCAATAAGCTGGTATCCAATTGCATAGAGGTGGGCGTCCAGGGTTTCACTGCTCCTTGGTGCGGCACATTGTCCACCCAGATTTTGCCGTGAAAATCGCGGAGTTCGTGCAGGAGCCGCTTTGTCGCCGGGATGAGACCTTCGGAGGCGCAAACGGAGTCCAGCGTGGGTCGGAGCGCCGCCCAATTCACGCTGTCGCGCAATACGGAATGGCCCTGTGCATAGTTGAAAATGCTGTCCCATTCGGGGCCGCCGCCGGGAGCAGGCTGTGCCTCGGCGGTAGCGAGGAAGAGCATAAAAAGCAGTGGAAGTGGTGTGTATTTCATTGTATTTTGGTTGTGAAGCGGAAGAAGTGCCACCGACTTTAGCCTCCGAAACGATACGGTAGCCGCCGAAAAAAACGCAGTACCGCCGGAGTGAAAATACAGCGCAAGTTTTGATCGGCGACTGAAGTCACCGATGCCTCACGGCGGCTAAAGCCGCAGCTACTCATTTTTCAAGCTCTCCACCGGGTTGGCCAGCGCGGCGCGTACGGTTTGCAGGGCGACTACAAGGGTTGCCCCGACGAGGGCCGCCGCGCCTGCCAGCGCGAAAATCCACCAGGACAGTTCGATGCGGTAGGCATAAAATTGCAACCATTTTTGCAGCAAAAAGTACGCAACCGGCGTAGAGAGCACAAAGCCTGCCAGCACCAGCAACACAAACTCCCGGCTGAGCATGCCCACCACCGAAACAGCCGATGCGCCCAGTACTTTGCGAATGCCGATTTCTTTGGTGCGCTTCCATGCCATAAAGGTGGCCAGCCCAAAGAGGCCCAGAAAAGAGATGAAAATGGCGATGCCGGTGGCCAATTGAATGAACTTGGCCAGCGAGAGGTCTTGCTCGTAAATATCAGCTAAGGTCTCATCGTAAAATCTGGCGGCAAACGGCTCATCGGCATAAATGCGCTTCCATTCCGTTTCCATTTTTTTCAGCACGATCTGCCAGTCGGATGGGTTGCTGCTTGCCAACCGCACATTAAGCTCACCCACAGATTCGAGATCGCGCATCATGGCCGTAGGGCGAATCGCTTCTGTGAATCCCATAGAGTGAAAATCCGCTGTCACGCCCACAATTTGTTTTTGCCGGGGCGGTTCATCGGGGCCGTTGTTTTCCTGAATAAAACTGCCCACTGCGGCCTGCGGGCTTTCAAACCCAAAAGCCTTCACCGCCGCTTCATTGATGACGTAGTGTTCGGGGCCGTCGGAAGCCTGCAATTTGCGCCCGGCCAAGAGCGGCAATTTGTACAGATCCATCAGCTCCTCGTCGGCATTTTTCCGATAGATATTGGTTTCTTTTTTGTTGCCGGCCTCGTCGGTGTAGTGGTGCGTATTGCTCGAATAGCTCATGCTCAGCAGGGCATCGCCGAGTGCAACGCGCTCTATTTCAGGCATTTTTTTGAAGGCATCGGCCAACACCGGAAATTTGTTTTTCAGATCGGGATTGCGCCAGGCGCTCATGGGTTGCTCTATGGTCAGCACGGCCTGCCGGTCGAATCCGAGGTCGCTGTTGCGCATAAAATGCAATTGCTGCCCCACGACCAAGGCTCCGATGATGAAAGCCTGTGCCACAAAAAACTGAAACACGATGAGGCCCCGTCGCAGGTTGCCGCCGCGCTTCCGACTGCCCTGCTCCTGCCCCGAAAACTGCCCCCGCAACAAAGCCGCCGCCTGAAACCGCGAGGCAATCCAACCCGGATACAGCCCTGAAAACAAGGTGACCGCCCCCACCAATACGGCCAAAAACGCGCCGGTTTTACGCCAGTCGGCATAGCGCAGTACGTCTTCGGGCAGGTACTCGCTGAAGGCGTCGAAGGCGAAACGGGTAAGTCCGCCGGCCAGTGCCGTTGCGAGCAGGCACACCAACAGGGTTTCCAGCAGGAAGCTGCCGATGATGCTCCTGCGGCTGCCGCCGAGGGTTTTTCGGATGCCGATTTCGCGGGCGCGGGCAGGAATTTGTGCCGTGCTGAGGTTGACGTAATTGATAACGGCCAGCAGAAGCAGGAAGATGGCCACTGCTGCCAATATCTTGATTATCTTGGCATTGGCTACCCGGATATGGCTGCCGTATCGGTCGGCAAAATGCACGTCGGCCAAAGCCTGAAGCTGATGCGTTCGGCTCATGCCCCATTGTTTGAGGGCTTCGCCGCCTTTGGTTTGCGACACCTGATTGATGGCGGTGGTGATGGCCTCGCGGTCGGCATCTGGGTTCAATATGACCCAGAGTTGGTCGTTGGAATTGGTGCCGCGCCACCTTTCCTCGTCAGGTTCGGTCACCGTCAGCAGTTCTTTTTCGATGAAGCTGGTGGGAAAGTCCAAATCTTCTATCACGCCCGCTACGGTGACGGTCAGTGTGTCGTTGAAAGACTCGTACCGAATCGTTTTGCCGAGTATTTCTTCGGGGCTGTGGCGCGGGAAGTACTTCTCTGCGCGGCTGCGGGCCAGCACCACTTCATCGGGTTGGCTGAGTGCTGTGGCGGGCGAACCTGCTAACCATTTTACGGGTACGAGCTCGAAATATTCGGGCGTGGTTTTGGCCATTTCACGCACTTCTTTGAAACCCCGTTTGGCGCCTTCCGGCAATGCCAGCAATGCGAAATGCGACTGTATGGGCACTGATTTTTCGATGCCGGCCACTTCCTCGGCGGCGCGCCAGAGCGGTTGCGGACAGCCTGCATTATGAGAGTTGATGTTGTCGGAATCATTAAACTCAGAGACCACCCGGAAAATGTTTTTGGCATTGGGAATGAGGCGGTTGTGGCTGTATTCAAAGTCGGCGTATTGCCAGATCAGCCAGGCGGCGCTCAGTCCGATGGCCAGCCCGGCAATGTGCAGCAGGGTGAACAGGCGGCCCCGCCAGAGGATTCTGAAAGTTGATTTTAATTGATTGCTTGTCATGGTATTGTGTGTTTTGTGACGGCGATTTTAGCCGCCGAAAAAACGCGAAAAAACGCAGCGCAAGTTTTGGTCGGAGACTGAAGCCGCCGGTACTACTCGCTTCTCAAACTCTTCACCGGATTGGCCAGCGCGGCGCGTACGGTCTGCAGGGCGACCACCAGGGTTGCCCCGACGACTGCCATTACGCCCGCAGCAACGAATACCCACCAGGGCAGCCCGATTCGATACTCAAATTTTTCCAACCAGTCTTTGAGAAACCAGGCCGCTGTCGGGGCAGCAACAAGGGCAGAAACGAGTACCAAACCCACAAATTCTTTGGACAACAAAGCCCACAAGTTGGAAACCGAAGCCCCCAAAACCTTGCGAATACCTATTTCCTTCGTGCGCCGTTCTGCCATGTAAGCCGACAGGCCGAACAATCCGAGGCAGGAAATAAAAATGGCCAGTCCGGCAAAAATGCCTGCTAATTTTCCAATCAGCTCCTCGGTGGCAAACTTGCGGCTGTGAAATTCATCGGCAAAAGTATAGTCAAAAGGATAAGCCGGATTGTGCTTCTTGAATATGGGTTCCAACTGTGCCAGTGCCTGCCGGGTATCCATTTCCGGGTTCAGCCGGAACATCATGTCATTGGCCCACAATGGGTTGGACAAAAACATGGCGGGGCTTACTTTTTCATAAGGGTTCGTCATTACCACATCGTTCACCACGCCGACGATGCGAAAAGTCATGCCCTGCCATTGCACCGTCTCTTCCAGCGGGTTTTCGAGGCCCATGCGTTGAATGGCGCTTTCGTTGAAAATGATGGCCGTGCTGTCCGATTTGAAATCGGAAGAGAAAAAACGGCCCTCTTTGAGCGTCATGCCGAGCGTGGTAAAGTAGTCTTCAGCGGTGGGAATGGTCGCAAAAATGATCTCATCACTGGGGTCTTTGCCGCTCCATTCCACGCCTTTGTTGTTGGAATAAATGTTCGTCACGGGGCTGCCGGCTTTGGTCACGCCGGTGACGAGGCCGGAGGCGAGCATCTCATTTTTCAGCGGCAGATAGTTGTCTAAAAGGTCGCCGCTCATCACCACCATTACCACGCGGTCGGGGTCGTATCCTAATGGGCGATTTTTGGCGTGCCGTATTTGCTGAGATACCACCAGTGTGCTGACAATCAATGCAATGGAGACTGAAAACTGAGAAACGACCAATACTTTTCTTGGCAATAATGCTGCCTTGCCCAGGCCGGAAAATGTTCCTTTCAATACTTTGATGGGTTGGAATGAGGACAGAAAAACAGCCGGGTAACTGCCCGCCAACAGGCCCGCCAAAGTGGTGAATCCGAGGGTCAATGCCCAAAAAACCGGACTGCCGTAAGGCGTAGAAAGCTCTTTTTTCGTCAGCAGATTGAAGCCCGGCAGCACCAGTTCCAACAATAACAACGACAAAATCATGGCAATGCCCGCCATCAGCAGCGCCTCGCCGAGGAATTGCCCGATCAACTGCCCGCGAGCCGAGCCGAGGGTTTTTCGTACGCCTACTTCTTTGGAACGGCGCTCCGAACGAGCCGTTGAGAGGTTCATAAAATTCACACAGGCAATGAGCAAAACGAACATCCCGATGATGCCGAACAGCCGCACATACTCGATGTAGCCGCCCGCCACCCGGCCGTTTTTGAACTCGCTGCGCAAACGCCAGTCGGCCAAAGCATGCAGGGTCACGTCGGCTTTACTTTCCTTGTTGTTTCGGCGAATGATGTCTTTGACTTTTGCAGCAAATGCAGTGCCGTCCACGCCGGGCTGAAGCTCCATAAACATTTGGAAAGAGTTGTTGCCCCAGTCGTCGCGGGAGTCTTTCACCCAATCCATGTCTTCATAAAGAGAGAACGGCAAGAGGTAGTTGAAGCTCAGGCTGGAGTTGCAGGGCACATTTTCCAGTACGCCGGTTACTTTTTGGTCGTAATAATTGTCCACCCGCACTACCTCGCCGAGCATGTCCGACCAGTTTTTGTGCCCAAACAGAGACTCCGCCATTTCTTTGGTCAAAACGATGGAATTGGGCGCATCAAGGGCTGTTTCTACACTGCCGGCCACGAGCGGAAAACTGAACATTTTCAAAAAATCGTCGTCCACCTGAAAGCCGCTTTTGAAAAACAGTTTGTCTTCGTATTTCAAACCGTGTTGCCAGCCCCAATCGGCCTCGGCTACATACCTGACTTCGGGAAATGACTTGCGCAGTTCTTCGGCCATAGCCAGCGGCACCGAACTCCAGGTTTCCAATTCGCCATTCACATAGTCGCTCATTTTGACCTGATACAGGCGCTCGCCTTTTTCATGAAACTGGTCGAAGCTCAGTTCGTTGGCAATCCACAGGCCAATGAGCAGGGCAACCGTCAGGCCGATGCCGAGGCCCGCAATATTGAGCAGGCTGAAACCTTTGTTGCGCCAAAGGGTGCGCAGTGCGACTTTTAAATTGTATTGAAACATGGTATTTTGGTTTTGTATAGAGTACCGGCGACTTTAGCTGCCGAAAAAAAATCAGTGCCGCCGGAGCAAAAATGCAGCGCAGGTTTTGATCGGCGACTGAAGTCACCCTACTCGCTTCTCAAACTCTTTACCGGATTGGCCAGCGCGGCTTTTACGGCTTGCAGGGCGACCACGAGGGTTGCCGCGACGACCGACAACGCGCCTGCCACGACGAATACCCACCACTGAATATCAATGCGATACGCGAAATTCAGCATCCATTTGCTCATCAGATACCAGGCAAAAGGCGAGGCGATGAACAGCGCAATGAGTACCAAGACCAGGAAATCTTTCGACACCAAAGCGGTTATGCCCGCCGCCGATGCGCCCAGCACTTTGCGTATGCCTATTTCTTTGGTGCGCTGCGCTATGTGGTACGATGCCAACGCAAACAAACCCAGACAAGCTAAGGCCACTGCCAGCCAGGAAAAGACGCCGATGATGCGCGTGGTCTGCATTTCGGTCTGGTACATTTGCTCCAATTCTTCATCCAAAAAATGGAAGCTGTATGGCCGGTGCGGCGCTACCCCTGCCCACAGGGCGCCCATGCGTTCAATGCTTTGAGCTACATCGCCGCCTTTCAGTTTTACAAAAATGTACTGCCCCCAGCCATCAGGGAAAATGACCAATGGCGCCACCGCTTCGTGCAAAGACCGAAAGTGAAAATCGCGCACCACGCCCTTCACCATTGCCGGAGCACCATTGAAATACAGGCGTTTAGACACAGTTTCTTCCAAAGACCAGCCAAACGCCGCCACCTGCGCCTCGTTGAGCAAAATGGGCAATACGGCCGTAGAATCATTGCGCAGTCGGGAGGCTGTAGCCAGATCGGCCTCGTTGAAATCGCTGCCGGCCACGAGTTCGATGCTCATGGTTTTTAAAAAATCCAGACCGGCGGGCAGGGCCGTCACCGGGCGCGCATCCTGCTGCAACAGGGTAGGGCTGATGTCATAGCCGCCTTTGATGTTGGAGGGCGTGCCGTAGCTCATCGTCACCGATTGCACCTCCGAAAGTTGGAGCAGTTGTGATTTCAAAGCCCCGTATTGGCCCACCACCTCTCCGTCGGCGGGCAGCACCAGCATTTGTTCCTGATCGAAGCCCAATTTTTTATTTTGGATAAACTGCATCTGCTCGCGCAGCAACAAGGTGCAGATAATGAGCAAAATAGAAATGGAAAACTGCGCAATCACCAATGTTTTTCGCAGCCAGGCGCCCGATTTGGCATTGCCCGCCCAGCCCTTCAGTACCGCCGCCGGCGAGAACCGGGCCGCTACCACCGCCGGGTAAAACCCTGCCCCGAAACTGACCGCCAACCCCAGCACCGCCAATGCCACCCAGGCCGCAGGCTGGAAAAGCGGCTCCGCTGTGAGTGCCCGGTTGAAAATTCGGTTAAAAACCGGCAGCAGCGGAGCCGTGGTCAAAAACGCAATAAATAATGCCAAAAATGTAACGATGGCAGCCTCGCCGAGGTGTTGAGCGGCCAATTGCCGGCTGCCGGCGCCCAGCACTTTGTGTACGCCGGTCACTTTGGCGCGCTCCATGCCGGTAGCTGTGGCAAGGTTGATGTAGGTGGTACAGCCGATGAGCAAAATCAGCAGGGCTGCCACGCCCAATATGTAGATGTAACGGACGTCGCCGTTGGGTTCAAAATCGCCGGGCACAGTAGAGCGCAGGTGTAGATCGCGAAGTGGAAGCAGGTGCAATTTGAGGTAACTGCTGCCGTCGTCAGCGCCGGTTTCGTGGGCTTTGGAGGCCATATAGTCGGGCAGGCGGGCTTGCATGAGGGCCTGTCCTTCGGGGTTTTTGAGCAATAAATAAGTGGCGTAGTTGGCGTTCCACCAGGTTTCATTTTCGGGGCGGGCTGCCGACAAACCCACAAACGAACACACAAAATCCGGCTTGATGTGTGTATTGGCGGGCGCGTCGGCCATTACGCCGGTCACTTTGGCTTCCCGTTTTCCAATGTTCAGTGTTTTGCCTATCGGGTCGGCCTCGCCGAAATAGCGTCGCGCCGTGCTTTCGCTCAATACCACTTGCCAGGGCGCATGGAGGGCTGTGGAAGCATCGCCTTTCAGGAGTGGGAAACTGAAAATCTGAAAAAACGTGGAATCGGCGTAAAAAAACTGTGCCTCTTCAGTGAGCATGGCGCCCGATTTTACCACCTCGGTGTATTGCATCACGCGCACGGCGGCCTCCACTTCCGGAAACTCGCGGGCCAGCGTGGGCGCTACTTTGTTGCCGGTACTGCCTGAATGCACCACCTCTCCGCCGAAGCTGTACTCCATGTTCACCTTCACAATGCGGTCGGCATGGGCGTGCATGGCGTCGTAGGTCCATTCGTGATGAATGAACAGGCCGATGAGCAGGCAGGCTGAGATACCGGCTGTCAATCCGACCAACTGCACGGCGCTGAACAAACGGTTGTTGAGCAGGCGCCTCCAGGCGAGTTTGAGATGGTTTTGGAACATGAGTCTTTGATTTTCAACAATATGAGAACAGGCTCTTCTCCATACGAATCGCATGATCTTCTGTGGCAATACAGAGTGACTGAACGCATCAGCCGGCCCAGGTCCAGATGAGCTTTTTCATTTTCACTTTCAGGATTATTTCAATTTCATTGTCTTTCACAGGTTGTACCACCGCTTCTTTTTTTCCGGAAAACCGCATCATGATTTTTCCGTTTTTGCCTTGTTTCCAAATACCTTCCCTGATACCTGCAATCGGCTCGTCGGCAGCCCATTGACCGTTTGTAAAAAACTCTAACTGAGTGTGTTTGGGCAAGGATTGATGGGTGCCCATTCCAGACATCACATCTTCTTTCAATGACCATTTCCGGTCTGTCAGCCAAAACGGCAACTCTGTTTGAGCAGATGCTCCGGCAACCATCAACAGGAAGAGTGCCGGCAAAATCATTCGTTTCATTTTTTCAAAATATTGGATGAAAAAACAAGGTTATTTCTGATGCTAAGGAATGAGTAAAGAATAAGTTCCGCATTTTGGCCGAGCAGATTTTGTACTCAGACGAGGAAAAAAACACAGCCAATGTGGGGCATTGGCGAGGCTTTTTGAGGAAGTATGAGTGCAAAAGATGCCGCCATAAATTGAGAAGTTATTCTTTAATCATTCCTAAGTAGTGGGGCAAAAATAAATGTTCATTTTCTTTAGGTCAAAGGATTAG
>DDUV01000122.1:35789-45021 GCA_002344975.1 Saprospiraceae bacterium UBA2329
CACTTTATTTTTTTATTGCCCCTTGTCGCTCCTCAAACGCGACTATCAATCATACAGATAGCCGCCTGCGCTATTCATTCTTAATCGCCTCAATGGGGTTTGCCCTCGCTGCCCAATACGTTTGTGACATTACCGTGAGTAACCCCAAAAACAACACAATGGAGATGCCAAGCGCCACCATTTCCACTTCCACCGAAATGCGCATCAGAAAATTGTTCAGCCACATATCGGCGGCAAATACCGTGAGCGGTACGGCGATGAAAACAGCGATGCACATCAGCAGCAAAAAGCCCTTTGACAACTGCCATACAAGCCTTGCCTCGCCGGCCCCCAGCACTTTGCGAATGCCCACTTCTTTCACGCTTCCCTCCACCACATATACCACCATGCCCAGCAGTCCCAAGCAAGCGATGACGATGGTGAGAAAGCCCACAAATCCAATGATACTTGAACCCATGCGAAAAAATTTGGCCATGTTGTAAACCCGCTCTTCGAGATAAAAGCCGTACCAGTTTTTTTGTGGCGACAACTCAGACCAAATCGCGTGCAAAGAGGCAAGGGTTTCGCGTTGGTTGGCCTCGCTCAGGCGTAAATATGCGTTGTAGGCGCGCTCG
Organism: Saprospiraceae bacterium UBA2329; assembly: GCA_002344975.1. Classification (GTDB taxonomy): domain Bacteria; phylum Bacteroidota; class Bacteroidia; order Chitinophagales; family Saprospiraceae; genus UBA2329. The sequence continues at coordinate 36,404 of DDUV01000122.1, forward strand.
CTTTTGTTGCGCAAAACGAAGGGTTTGATGGGGGAAAACCAAATGTTGTCGTGGTGAAAATCCTTCGTTACACCAATGATGGACAGCGGTACGCCACTCGCCACAATGGAACTGCCAAGAGCCGCATCGGGCTTTGGAAAGCCCATTTGTCGGGTGGCGGTTTCGTTCACAATGGCAAACTGCTCCCCCTCAGAGTAGTTGTCTTCCGGGAAATTGACACCCGCCACCAACGGGATGCTCATATTTTGCAGAAAGTTCTGACTGATGAATGACTGCCCTACCTGCATGGAGTCGTTGCGCTCGCCGAATATTGCCGTTTCTTCATTGTTTTCACCCGCGAGTATGGCAACACTGGTGGACGAAACCGATTCCACTCCCTTTACCTGCATTGCTCTTTGGGAAAATTTGTCGAAAGAAAGACCCTGCAACTGCACGCTGACGATGTTTTCAATGTTTTGCCCCAAGTCTGCATTCAGTACATGGTTCTGTTGTTTCAAGACAATAATGACAACGAGGATGAACACCAGCGACAGCGTAAGTTGTAACGTCACCAGGGTTTTACGCAATCCCATTCGGGAAAATAAACGCACGTTTTTGAGTTGCTGAATGGCCTGCAATGGTTGAAATCCGGCAATATGGAGCGCAGGAAAAACGCCTGCCGCCAGTCCCACCAACAGGCTCATTAATAAGAAAATCAGATAGTTGGAAAAAGATCTTTCCAATTGAAAAATGGTAGATACGAAGGGGTCGAGGTTATAAAATGCCGGTATCAACAGCTCTAAAAATCCGACCGCCAGCACAAACGCCAGCAAGGAAATCAGTACGGCTTCTGTCAAAAACTGGCGGACAACATCTTTTTTTGCGGCCCCGAAAACCTTGCGAACGCCAATTTCTTTGGCCCGTTTGATGCTGCGGGCCAGCGACAGGCTCACATAATTGAAACAAGCTGCCAGTAAGATGACCAGCCCCAATGCCATCAGGAAATACAACACCACATGCGGCGTTCCCACTCCGATTTCGTTGGCCAAATCTCGGCTGGGCATCACGTCCATCAGGGCTTGCGACTGAAAAATATAGTGCATTTTTTCGCTGCGGACGCTGTATGATGCCGTTTGAGAGGCGAGCGTTTGATCGAGCATTGCACGGCTGCCTTTTTCCGTCAACAAAACATAAGTCAGTCCCCGCCATATTTCATCAAAACCGTTGATGCCCAACTTCGATAATTCCTCGGCACTCATAGATTGCAAAGTCGGGTAGGATATCAAATAATCGAATCGGATATGCGAGCGCTTCGGCGGGTCGGGCAGTATGCCGGTGATCAAAAAATCGCCCATTTCGCCCAATTGCACCGTCATTCCAATGGCTGGGCTGCCCGAAAACAGCCGCCGGGCGGTGGTTTTCGTCAAAACGACCGATCGGGGTTGGGTCAGCGCATCAGAGTGGTTGCCTGCTTCCCAACCGAAACTGAACATATCAAGAAAGCCTTGATCCACCGCGTAACCGCCGAGTTCGTTGGGGAATACCCGTTCGCCGATTTTGAAATCATCTCCCATCGAAACAAGGCGGGCGCCCGCTTCCATGTAAGGCGAATGGTCCTGTATGACTTCGAGCAAAGACAAAGGCGCAGTGGCGTGAGTTGCCTTTTGCAGCGGCTGGTTTTTATCAGCTTCCGCCGAGATGATCCGGTAAATTCGTTCGCCATTGGCATGAAAATCATCGTAGCCATATTGATCGCGTACCGCCATGATGACCAGCATACACACAGACATACCTGCGGCCATCCCGAAGATGTTGAGGGCAGAGAATCGCTTGTGGCGAAGGAGTTGGCGAACGGCAATGTTTAAATAATTGATCAACATGGCAATGGTGATTTAAGGAATGAAGTATCGGCAACTTTAGCTACCGAAAAAATGCAGTACAGCCGGAGCGAAAATGCAGCGCAGGTTTTGATCGGCGACTGAAGCCACTGCTACTCGCTTCTCAACGACTCCACCGGGTCGGCCAGCGCGGCGCGCACCGTTTGCAGGGCGACCACGAGGGTCGCCCCAACGAGGGCCACCGCACCTGCCACGACGAACACCCACCACTGAATATCAATGCGATACGCGAAATCTTGCAGCCAGCGATTCATAAAATACCAGCCTGCCGGCGCCGCAAGGACGAAAGCCACCAACACCAACTTGATGAAATCGCGGGCCAGCAGCGCGGTGATGCCTGCCGTGCCCGCCCCCAGTACTTTCCGAATGCCGATTTCTTTGGCCCTGCGCGCCGCCGCATGAGACGACAAGCCAAACAAACCGATGCAGGCAATAAATATGGCCAGCACGCCAAAACCCTTGCAGGCATTGGCAAACCGGTTTTCGTCTTCGTAAAAACGAGCAATGGTTTCGTCGTACCAGTGCCCCTCAAAAACCTGTTCGGGATACACCTCGTCAAAGGCGCTCTCAATGGCTCTGGCGGCAGCCGCCATATCGCCGGGATTCACCTTCACCGCAGCATTGTAATAGTAATCGCGCTGCGTGCTGATCATAAGCGGCGCGATGGGCTGATGCACCGAAAAAGCATGAAAATCCTGCACCACCCCGGTGATGATTATGCCCGCACGACCGCCAAGTTTGAGGTCCTCGCCGATGGCGTCCTCTGGTTTTTCTACTCCCATTTTTCTCAAAAACGCCTCATTCACAACAGCTTGCTTCATCGTATCGCTGGGGTCGTACCACTTGCCGGCGGCCATGCGCAGGCCGAAGGTTTTCGGGTAGTCGGTATCGGCGTACTTGATTTGCAAAGCGAAGTCGGCATCCTCGGCATTGGAAGGAAAAGCAAAATTCGACATCCAAGAATTGCCCGATGAAGGCGGGTCGGTATTGTAGCTCACCGCTTCCACTTCCGGCGCTTGCAGCAGCCTGTTTTTCAGTGTGTTGAGTTTTGCTACACTCAGACTGTCGTTGTTGTAATAAAAGGTGTAAATCAGATTTTGGTCAAAACCCAGGTCTTTGGTTCTGATGAAATGCAGTTGCGACAGCGTGATGATGGTGCCCACGATGAAAGCGATGGCGATGGAAAATTGCAGCACCACCAAGCTCTGCCGCACCCAGGCCCGATGCCCGCCGCGCACGGCGCCCACGCTGTTTTTGAGCGCGCCGGCCGGTTCGAATCCCGCCAAAACCACCGCCGGATAAAACCCCGCCAACAGTGTGACGGCTATTGTGACAAACACCAAAAACGCCCAGGTCTGAGGCAAACTCAAAAACGGGGCCTCAACGGGCACGTCCGAAATATGCTTCAGCAAGGGCAGGCACAACCTGGCCACGGCCACTCCCAGTGCCACCGACAAAACCGACACCACTGCCGTTTCGCCCAGGAACTGCCGCAGCAATTGCCCGCGCCCTACGCCCAGCGTTTTGCGCACGCCGATCTCCTTGGCCCGCTGCGAGGCCATGGCGGTAGAGAGATTGATGAAGTTGAAACAGGCCATTCCAAGAATCAGTAAAGCAATGAAAGACAGTACTTTGAGTCGCCCTTTGGTGATGGTGCGGAAGGCCGAGTTGTTCAGTTTGTCGCTAAAGTGCAGGTCGGACATGGGCTGTAGGCGATGCGTTTTGTCGGCTTTTCCGGTGCTGCTGTTTTCGGCATATTGCTTTTCGCCCACTTTGGCCAGCGAGCGCTCGGCGGCACCCAATTGCGAGGCATCGGCCAGCAGGCCAAACACCTGATTGCTGCTGTTGCAACTGCCCCAATTGTCATCGTAGTAGTAAAGGGCTTGCTGGGCAATGTAAGTGGGCCACGATGCGAGCATATTGATGGGCAGGTCGCAATCGGGCGGCAGGTCTTCCACCACGCCGCGCACCGTCACCCGCGCCACATTGTCGAGCACCAGTGTTTCGTTCATGGCGGCTTGCCAGGAACCGAAAAATCGCTCGGCCTCGGAGCGAATGATGACCACGGAGCCTTCATCGCGGAGAGCCGTTTTGGGGTCGCCGGCCAGCCACTCCAAGTCAAAAATTTCAAAAAACGAAGGCTCCGTGAAAAAAGCCACGCTGGGGTCTTTTCTCAAAAATTTCTTCGGCGGCGTACCGTCTTCGGCTCCCGGCACAGAGATACTGGGCCAAAATTCGCGCATTCTGGCCACCTGCGTCAGTTCCGGCACGGCATCCGGGATGGCAAACATGGCGGGGATGGGCACGCAGGGGTTCCAGGATTCGCCTTCGGAGCTTTGGCTTTGCGTCACCACGCGCACGATGCGGTCGTAGCGGCTGAAGTTTTTATTGTAGCCCAATTCGTATCGCACCACCTGAAAAATAAGGAGCACGGCGGCAATACCCAGCCCCAGTCCCAGAATGTTGATGCCGGCATACACCTTGTTGCGGGCCATCGAACGCAGAATGAATTTGAATTGCATCTCTTTGAATTTTAAACATTTAACCTTGCCACCCCTGCATCATCTCGCACAAACCCATCCTCCAATTGGATCAATCGCGTGCCGTATTGCGCATTTTTTTCGTTGTGCGTCACCTGAATGATGGTCATGCCCTCGCGGTGCAATTGGGCAAACAACTCCATAATCGTCTCGCCCTGAGAAGAATGCAGGTTGCCCGTCGGTTCGTCGGCCAGCAGCAGTTTGGGTTTGCCGATGATGGCCCGCGCCACGCCTACGAGTTGTTGCTGCCCGCCCGACAACTGCGCCGGAAACAGGTCTTTTTTGGCCACCATGTTGAATCGGTCGAGCACATCGGCGATCATGGCTTTGCGTTCAGCCGACTTGATGCCCCGGTACAGCAGCGGCGTTTCGATGTTTTCATACACCGTCAGCTCGTCAATGAGGTGGTACGCCTGAAACACAAAACCGATGTAGTGCTTGTGCAGCTCCGAGCGCCGTTTCTCATTGAACCGATGCACCGGCTCGTCGAAGAAAAGGTACTCGCCCGCATCCGGCTGATCGAGCATGCCGAGGATGTTGAGCAGCGTGGATTTGCCCGATCCGCTCGGCCCCATGATGGTCACAAACTCGCCCTCCGACACCTTCAGGTTGATGTCGCGCAGTACCCAGGTGGTCAGCGGTCCGGTTTTGTAAAACCGCTCTATATTCTTGATTGACAGCATCTTGTTTTTTATTTTTCAAACCCTGAAACCCAACTCGCAGCTCGTGCCATGCCTGTGGCGTGGTCGCAGCTTACAGCCGCTCCCACCTGCCTCACAAATACTGCCTGATCACATTCTCCGTCACCACCTGCCCGTCGAGCATGCGGATGATGCGGTTGCCGAACTCCGCGCAATACTGCGAGTGCGTCACCATGAGGATGGTCGTACCCTCGGCGTTCAGGTCGGCCAAGATTTTCATCACTTCGTCGCCGTTTTGGCTGTCCAGATTGCCCGTAGGTTCGTCGGCGAGGATGAGTTTGGGCTTGTTCACCACGGCCCGCGCCACAGCTACGCGCTGTTGTTGCCCGCCGGAGAGCTGCTGCGGAAAGTGATTGCGCCGGTGCATGATGTTCATGCCTTCCATGAGTTCTTCCACGCGCTTTTTGCGCTGGGCAGCCGGCACTTTCGTGTAGAGCATCGGCAATTCAATGTTCTCATACACAGTGAGTTCGTCTATGAGATTGAAGCTCTGAAAGACGAAGCCGAGATTGTGTTTGCGCACGTCGGAGCGCTTGCGTTCGGGCAGTTTGCCGATCTCTTCGCCGTTGAAAAAATACTCGCCGGAACTCGGGCTGTCTATCATGCCCAGCACATTGAGCAGCGTGGACTTGCCGCAACCCGAGGGGCCCATCACGGCCACAAACTCGCCCTCGGCGATGGACACGTCCACGGCATTGAGCGCAGTGGTTTGCACCTCATCCGTGCGGTAAACTTTGACTAATTTGTTGGTTCGTATCATTTTATGCTTGTTTTTTTATCAATTGTCCCAACCTGAAACCACGACTGTCGTCGCGGCGCGGCGCGGAATTTTTGAACGCGAATAATGCGAATCAGCGCGAATTTCCGCGAACGAGAGGGAAACCCGAAACCTTGAACCCGCCTTCGCTAAGGCTACGGCGGATGAAACCCGAAACCTTGAATCCGAAACCTTGAACGCGAATCAACGCGAAACACGCGAAATCCCGCGAACGAGAGGGAAACCCGAAACCTTGAACTCGAAACCTTGAACTCGAAACCTACTTCAACAGGAGCACATCCTTATCCCCAAACGCATCGTAGCCCGAAGTAATGACCACATCGCCCGGCTGCAAGCCGCTGAGTACCTCGTAGAAATTGGGATTTTGCCGACCCAACTGCACCGATTTTTTCACCGCATTGCCCTCCTTGTTCAGCACATACACCCAGCGGCCCGCCGTTTTCTGGTAAAAACCGCCCCGCGCCAGCAAAGTGGCCTGTTCTTCGGCGCTCAATTCCAGCTTCACCGAGAGCGTTTGTCCGCGTTTGATGGCCGCCGGAAATTCCCCCACGAACAACATGTCCGCCTCGAAATTGCCGCCCACTACCTGCGGGTATATCTTCTTGATTTTGAGCGTGTATTGCTTCCCGGCAAACGTAAATGTGCCCACCTGATCGGGGAATACCCGCGAGATATAAAACTCGTCTATCCGCACCCGGATTTTGAAATTGCTCAGGTCGTCTATCTGCGCTATCTGCACGCCCCGACTGATGGACTCGCCCAGTTCGGTGTTCAAGCCGGAGAGCTGCCCTTCGATGGGCGCTTTCACCACGAGATTTTCAAGGCTCTGTTTGGCGATGTCCAAGTTGCGGCGCATCAGGTCCAGCGAGTTTTCCATTTGCCGTTCCTGGATGAGCGCCGAGAGGCTGTCTTTTTGTATGGTTTTGAGCAACAGCGATTTGCGCCGAAGCAGGTTGTTGTAGTCTTCCTGCATTTCGTCCACTTCCACTTTCGATACGGCGCCGCCCTGTTGCAGGGTTTTGTTGCGTTGCAGGCGTTGGCCGGTCAGTCCGATGCGGTACTCGATGTCGAGCAGGGTTTCGCGGAGATTGAGGCTCTGCTGATCGCGGAGCAGGCTCATGTTCTGGATTTGGTTGATCTGATTGACGATGCTGCCTTCCTGATTGAGGTAGTTCAGTTGGAGGTCGGTATTGCTGAGGCGCAAAATCGCTTGTCCGGCAGTCACCATAGCGCCGTCTTCCACAAAACGCTCCTCCACCTTGCCGCCCTCATTGGCCGCCAGCACCACGTTGCGAATGGGCAGCGCAATGCCGGTAACGGGAATGAATTCCTGAAATTCGCCGCGCCGCACGGTGTCCAACAGGAGGCGTTCGGAGGCCACGTTGAGTTTGGCGCCGCCGGTATCGCGCAGCAGGGCCGTTGCCAGCCAGGCCGCTGCTCCGAGGCCGATGAGAAGGATGGCAATGCGTTGCCAGGTCCAGGTACGTTTTTCAATTTTCTGATCCATGCTGTTGATATGTCAGATGTTGTGCCAAAAATGCAAACATCTGAAAAACAGCGGAATAAAAAAACGGCCCCTTCAAAAAAGTGTTCGATTCCGGACAGCAGGTGTGCGGTTTTGCGGACAATGGCGCGAGTTTTGGGGCGGGCGAGAGGGTTTATGAGACAACGAAATAGTGGTAGCGGGGACGGAGGTCATGCTACCAGCGATGGTGTTTTTTTAGATTATGTGACGAACGGCGCCGCTGCCGAAGTGCCCACGTTTAGGAGGCATGACAGGCGGTGGATTGTTGGGCGATTTTATTTGTCCAAACCAAGTCTTGCAGCAATTCCCTGAACTTCTACAATGGAAAGCCCCGTGATTTCAGCGGCAAATTCAATGGTTGCTCCTTTACGCAATATGTTTTCGGCAATTTCTTCATCTCTACTTTTCAGGGCCTCATTTACCGCCGTTGTAATTTCTAAGTTCACCGTCTCCACAAAACTCGCATCGCTGCGTTGCGCTTCCATGTAACGGTCATATTCCTTTCGGTCGGCGGGTGCTAATTTCAGAATGTCGAGTTTTTGGCCGGCGGCTTTCAAGCCTTTTGCGGTGAATTCGTCTTTAATTTCAGCCGTTTTCAGGAAGTATATCCACTCATCAAGCGTATCCTTGGCAACTTCATTGAAGCGGTTGGTTTTGATCACATAGTATTCCGGGTACAAGTCAGATACAGAAGTCTTTTTGAAAAGTTCTTTCTGCTTTTCGGACAGTTCAAGCTCGTGATTGCTGTGGATGCCGATAAATGTAGTGGTGCCGTGATGCACATAATCATCCCCTTGACCGAGATCAAAATAGACGATGTTCACAGAATACACTTTTTTGACTTTGGAGTATGGCTGTCCCTCGGCGATATGTTCCACAATGACTTTGGCCGTGCCGTAAAGCATTCGCTGGAAGTAATCGGCCTCGCGGGTGTTTTGGATTTCAACGATGACCAATTCGCCCGTTTGATTCTCCACGAGGATATCCACCCGATTGAACTTGTCGTCCTCGGTTGCTTTATTTCCTTCGCTTTCAAGGATTTGCTTTATTTTGAAATCCTCACGCAGCAGTTCCGTAAGCAACCGGTGAACCGCATCTATTGCAGCACCTTACTACATCCGATCTTTGTGGTGTCAAAAATCGGAAAAAATGGAGAGGGGAATGCCAAACCGATGCGGGAGCGGATAGAGGATTTGA
>DDUV01000083.1:0-6034 GCA_002344975.1 Saprospiraceae bacterium UBA2329
ATTCACTTCTGGGCACTGATTTTCATCTACATCTGGGCCGGCCCGCACCACTTGCTTTATACTTCATTGCCCGACTGGGCGCAATCGTTGGGTACGGTGTTCTCCGTGATGCTCATTGCTCCGTCTTGGGGCGGTATGCTCAACGGCCTGCTCACCCTACGCGGCGCCTGGGACCGCGTGCGCGAAGACCCTGTGCTGAAATTCCTCGTGGTGGCCATCACGGCTTACGGTATGGCTACGTTTGAAGGCCCGATGCTCTCTGTGAAATCGGTGAACGCCATCAGTCACTACACCGACTGGACCATCGGCCACGTACACATCGGGGCTTTGGGCTGGAACGGCTTTATGACATTCGGTATCATGTATTGGCTCATCCCGCGCATGTACCGCACCAAGCTCTATTCTACTTCTTTGGCCAACACGCACTTCTGGATCGGCACTCTGGGTATCCTGATCTACGCCATCCCATTGTACTGGGCAGGTTGGACGCAGGCACTGATGTGGAAACAGTTTACGCCCGACGGCTTCCTGAAATATGCCAACTTCCTCGAAACAGTGACGCAACTCAAGTGGTTCTACGCAGCCCGTGCGGTTGGCGGTCTGATGTTCCTCAGCGGTGTGTTCATCATGGTTTACAACCTCATCAAAACGGCCGCTTCCGGCGCCTTCTTGGCCTATGAAGATGCCGAGGCGCCTGCCCGCGAAGTGTATGTGAAGCACAAAGGCGACCACTGGCACAAGCTGATTGAGCGCAAGCCTGTGCAGTTCTTGTTGGTGAGCCTTGTCATGGTAATGATCGGCGGTATGGTGCAGATTTTCCCGATGATACTGATAGACAGCAACGTACCGAAAATTGAATCCGTCACTCCTTACACGCCACTCGAACTCGAAGGCCGCGATATTTACATCCGCGAAGGCTGTCTGGGATGCCACTCTCAAATGGTGCGTCCGTTCCGTTCTGAAACCGAGCGCTACGGCGAGTACTCCAAGTCGGGCGAATACATTTACGACCGTCCGTTCCTATGGGGTTCTAAGCGTACCGGCCCGGATTTGCATCGCGAAGGCCGCGGCAACAAACAGTCCAAATCCGACGCATGGCACTACAACCACATGCTGGTACCGCAAACTGTATCGCCCGGCTCCATCATGCCGTCTTATCCCTGGCTCATTGATCATGAGTTGAACACTTCCCGTACTGCCGACAAAATCAAGGTGCTGAAGTTGTTGGGAACGCCATATCCAGACGGCTACGAGGCTATTGCAGTAGAAGACCTGAAAAAGCAGGCAGCTCAAATAGCCAAGAACATGAAGGCAGACGGAGCAGGCGTAGAGGACGACAAGCTCGAAACGCGCGAAATCGTAGCATTGGTGGCCTATCTGCAAAGATTGGGTACCGACATTCGCCCGCAAAAAGCGGCTGATGCAACAACATCCGGCAACTAATCCATGAACAAAATAGGGAGGGTCGGGCTTCCGGTTCGGCTCTCCTGCTCTAAATCAGCATTGCCATGTTCAAATACATTATAGAAAAAGCCGGAGACGTCAACTGGATGGGCATTTCTGCTATGGTGACGTTTTTTGCCATCTTCATCATCGCGTCTGTCGTTATCATCCGCCGCAACCCGGATTACATCAACAAGATGTCCAACATGCCGTTGGACGACGGCACACAACCTATTAATAACCAAGAAACTGCATACAGTCATGAAAAATAATCGTTTCAAATTATTACTCACATTTGCCGTAGCGCTGGCTCCGGCCATGCAGGTTTGGGCACAGGATGCCGCTGCTGCTCCCGCTGCACAAGCTGATTCGGGCTTTTTCGGAGGTCTGTTTGCCAACACGGTATTGCTGGCCACCGCCATCATCGCGCTGGCATCCGTCATTGCCATCTCGCGCCTGCTCAGCGCTGTAATGAAAGAGCAGCAACTCAAAATTTACAAAGAGCACGGGCTGGAATCTTACTTGGCCGAAGTTAAAAAAGATGAGAGCAGCACCGCTTGGGACCGCCTCATCAAGAGTTGGACGAAAGCAACGCCGGTGGCCAAAGAGCAGGATGTTATGCTCGATCACAACTACGACGGCATTCGGGAATTGGACAACAGCCTTCCGCCTTGGTGGGTGGCCTTGTTCTACATCACCATTGCTTTTGCAGTAGTGTATATGGCTTACTACCACTTCTCCGGCTCCGGCCCGTCTTCCAAAGACGAATATGATATTCAAATGGCCAAAGCTCAGGAAGAAGTGGACCTCTACCTCTCCAAGCAAGCCAACAAAGTGGATGAGAACAGCGTGGTGGTACTCACCGATGCCAACGAAATTGCGCTGGGCAAAACTGTTTACGATGCCAACTGCGTAGCTTGCCACGGAGCAGCCGGCGAAGGTGGCATTGGCCCGAACATGACCGACGACTACTGGATTCATGGCGGCAGCATCAAAGACATGTTCAAGATCATCAAAAACGGCGTGCTCGAAAAAGGTATGCAGGCTTGGGGCAGCCAATTGCGTCCGGTGGACATGCAGCGCGTAGCCAGCTACATCATGACCATGCGCGGCACCAATCCGCCGAATGGCAAAGCACCGCAAGGTGATCTGTACAAAGAAGAGGCAGCTCCTGCTGAAGGCGCAGCTCCTGCCGAAGGTGCAGCTCCCGCACAGGAAGCCGCTCCTGCCGAAGGGCAGCAGTAATATCCATTTTTCTCGCAGAGCTGTTAGCTTTGGCCTGTTACAACTCGCTAAAGCTAACAGCTCTACTCCCGCCTACTGCCCACTGCCTTCCCTATTTCCTTCGTCCATCGGGACAGGCTCTACGTCATCGGGAGGACTTCGCTTCGCTCGACTGCACACCGCCTACCGCACACCGAAACCCCACCCCATTCACATCATGAACGCCTGAAAAAGAAACTTTTAAAACACGACCATGGATCCGATAGAAGCCATCTACGATACCGAGGAGTATCGGGACCGCATTGCCACCGTTGACGAGCAAGGCAAGCGCGTATGGATTTATCCCAAAAAACCTAAAGGCAGATTTACGAATATGCGCACAGTGTTGAGCTGGGTGCTGTTGGTATTTTTATTTGGGATGCCGTTTGTAAAATTCAATGGCGAGCCTTTCCTGCTGTTCAATGTATTGGAACGAAAATTTATCCTGTTCGGCATTGTTTTCATGCCGCAGGATTTCCACCTGTTTGGGCTGGCCATGCTCACATTGGTGGTGTTCATTGTGTTGTTCACGGTAGTTTTCGGGAGGTTGTTTTGCGGCTGGGTTTGCCCACAGACCATTTTCATGGAAATGGTTTTCCGAAAAATAGAATACTGGATTGAAGGCGACGCCGCCGCCCAGCGCAAACTCAAAGCCGCGCCCTGGACTTCAGAAAAAATCATCAAAAAAACAGCCAAGCAGGTCATCTTTTTCCTCATTGCCATATTGGTATCGAATACTTTTCTGGCCTACATCATCGGTGTGGACGAGGTGATTAAGATTGCTACCGAACCGGTGAGCCAACACCTCGGCGGGTTCATTGCAATGGTGCTGTTTTCGTTCGCATTTTATTTTGTCTTTTCCTACCTGCGCGAACAAGTATGCGTGGCTATATGTCCGTATGGCCGTTTGCAGGGCGTACTGCTCGACCGCAACTCCATCGTCATCACTTACGATCATGTGCGCGGCGAACCCCGGGGCAAAATCCGCAAAGAGAAAAAAACTGCCGGTTCGCCGGTTTCAGATATTGCTGCCTCCGTCACCGAAGCCGCTGCCGAAGCCAAACCGCTCGGAGACTGCATTGACTGCAAACTCTGCATCCACGTCTGCCCCACAGGCATTGACATCCGCAACGGTACGCAATTGGAGTGCGTCAACTGCACGGCCTGCATAGACGCCTGCGACGAGGTAATGGACAAAGTGAACCGCCCGCGTGGCCTCATCCGGTACGACAGTCACAACGGGATCGTGGAGCAACGCCGCCGCATCTTTACGCCCAGAGTGATTGCTTATACGGTATTTTTGTCGCTGCTGCTGGTCCTGAATTTCGCATTCCTCAGCGGACGCACCGAGGTGGAAACCATCATTTTGCGCACGCCCGGCCTCATGTATCAAAAAGTGGACGAGCTGCATATCAGCAACCTCTACAACTACGAGGTGATCAACAAAACCAGCAATGACTTGCCCGTTGAGTTGCGCAGCATCACCGAAGGGGCCGAAATTAAACTCGTAGGAAAGGCCCCTATTGTCAAAGCAGGCGACGTGGGCAAAGGCGGAATGTTCATCATTATGGAGAAATCCAAAACCAACGGACGCAAGAATAGTGTTGTTATCGAAGTGATTTCCAACGGCAAGGTGGTGGACAAGGTGAAGACCAATTTCTTCGCTCCGCCGAAGTAAAGGGAGGCGGTTCAAGGTTCCGGGTTCAAGATTTCTGGTTGCACCGCCTACTGAGAACTGCAAACCGCCTACTGAAAACCGCCTACCGCAAACTGCTAAAATACGCTGAACATGAAACTCAATTGGGGAACCGGCATCGCTCTTTTTTACGGCACATTTGTAGTCGTACTCGTAGCGGTCGTCATCAAATCAACTACTTTCGACAACAGCTTGGTATCTGAACAATACTATGCTGATGATCTCAACTACCAACAACAGTACAACAAAATTGCCAACAGCCTCGATCTGACCAATGATCTGAGCGTCACCACACAGGCTGCCGAGCAGCAGGTAGAACTGCTCTTCCCTACTGAAGTGGGTCAGGCCTCCGGCGAGATTTACTTTTACAATCCTTCCTACAAAGCCGGCGATTTCCGCGTGGCCGTTCAGCCCGACAGCAACAGCCGCCAGGTGGTCTCTACCGCAGCATTGCGGCCCGGCCTCTGGCGTGTAAAAGTGGACTGGCAAGCCGGCGGAAAGAACTATTTTAAAGAGGTGGTCATCACGATCTGATCTCGTGGGCGTACTCTTCTCCGCATTCGGCATCGGCTTTGTAGGCAGTCTGCACTGCATCGGCATGTGCGGCCCCATTGCCTTGGCCCTGCCCTACCAACAGGGCAGTCGCCTGCACGCGCTGGGGCGGGTTTTGCTCTACAATACAGGCCGGGTACTCACTTACACCGTTCTCGGCACCGTCATAGGTTTGGCGGGACGAGGTCTTTTTCTGGCCGGCATTCAGTCGTGGATGTCCATTGCACTGGGCGTTTTGTTTCTCATCGCCGCCCTTTTTTCCATCAATTTAGAGAGCAGAATCGTGCGCCTGCCCGGCATTCATCAACTCAATGCCTGGGTGCAAAGTACGCTGGGCCGTCTGCTGCGCCGACAAGACAGCGCCTCTCTGCTCGGCATCGGAGCGCTCAATGGCTTGTTGCCTTGCGGCTTGGTGTATATGGCCGTTGCGGGTGCCGTCACATCGGGCAGCGCAGCGCAAGGAGCCGCATTCATGGCTTTGTTTGGCTTGGGCACCGTTCCCATGATGGCGGCAGTAGCGATGGCCGGGCAGTTCATCAGCCTGCGTTGGCGCAATCGGGTGCGAAAACTTTTGCCCGTTTTTCTCATTACCTTTGCGCTGTTTTTCATCGCACGCGGTTTGAACTTCACAGTTCCGGCAGACATTCGCTTCTGGGAAACCATGCAGGATCAGCCGATGTGCCATTAAGTATTTCGGATTCCTGATTTCGGATTGTGCAGATATACGTTCGCGGAAATTCGCACTATTCGCTAAAATTCGCGTTCAAAAAATATTCGCGTTCGCGTTTCTGATTCAGGATTTTGGATTCAAGAAACATCAAAATATGAACACATAACCAAGCTTGAGGCTTGAAACTTGCAGCTTGAGGCCGATACAACAGGAAGTAGTAACCACACAAAAATGATAAAGACAGACATCGCCATCATCGGCGCAGGCCCCGTGGGTCTGTTCACGGTTTTTGAAGCAGGGCTTTTGCAAATGCACTGCCACCTCATAGACGTACTCGGCACGCCCGGCGGCCAATTGGCGGAAATTTACCCCAAAAAGCCGATTTACGACATCCCCGGCTACCCATCGGT
>DDUV01000083.1:6404-7107 GCA_002344975.1 Saprospiraceae bacterium UBA2329
GCCGGCCTCGGTTCCTTCGAGCCGCGCAAGCCGCCCATTGACAACATCGCCGATTTTGAAGACAGCGGCGTAGAGTACATCGTCAAAGACCCGGAACTCTACCGCAACAAGCGCGTCGTCATTGCCGGCGGCGGAGACAGCGCACTCGACTGGGCCATCTATCTGGCCGATGTAGCCAAAGAACTGTATCTGGTACACCGCCGCACCGAGTTTCGCGGCGCTCCCGACAGCGTGGAAAAAGCAATGCACTTGGCTCACGAACAGCGCATTACGCTCATTACGCAGGCGCAGGTGACCGGCCTCAACGGCAATGGACGCCTCGAAGAAGTCGTTATCGAACACGATGAGCGGGGGCAGTTTTCGGTAGCTACCGACCACTTTGTGCCCCTTTTCGGCCTCACGCCCAAACTCGGCCCGCTGGAAAACTGGGGCCTCGATGTGGACAAAAATGGTATCAAAGTGGACACATTTGACTACCAAACCAACGTACCCGGCGTATATGCCATCGGCGACATCAACTACTATCCGGGCAAACTCAAGCTCATTCTCTGCGGCTTCCACGAGGCGACGCTTATGTGCCAATCAGCTTTCAAAATTGTCAATCCGGAGAAGAAGCTCAGCTTTAAATACACCACCGTTACCGGCATCAGCGGCCTCGAACAGGGTACGCCGCAAACTGCCTGAGTAGTGGGGCAAAAATAAA
>DDUV01000083.1:7408-22695 GCA_002344975.1 Saprospiraceae bacterium UBA2329
CTTTATTTTTTTATCGCCCCTAAGAGCCTTGTTTTTTTATTTTTGAAAACACCCAATACATCATGGAGCGCATTCTCAATTACATCGGAGGCAGCCTTGTGCCACCGCGGTCGGGCCGTTTTTTAGACAATGTCAACCCCGCCACCGGCCAGGTTTACAGCCACATCCCTGATTCCGACGCCTCCGATGTAGCCGAGGCCGTTGCCGCTGCACAACAGGCTTTCCCTGATTGGGCCGCCGCCGTTCCCGAAGTGCGTTTCCGCATACTCAACCGCATTGCCGACCTCATCGAAGCCGATCTGGAAAGCTTTGCCCTCGCAGAAAGCAACGACAACGGCAAACCCCTATCCGTGGCCCGCAGCGTGGACATTCCGCGCGCCGTTTCCAATTTTCGATTCTTTGCCACGGCCGCCATGCAGTTTGCATCCGAAGCGCATCCCATGCCCGGGCAGGCCGTCAACTATACCCTGCGCCAGCCATTGGGCACGGTGGGCTGCATCTCGCCCTGGAACCTGCCGCTCTACCTCTTCACCTGGAAAATAGCGCCCGCTCTGGCTGCCGGCAATTGCGTGGTGGGCAAACCCTCCGAACTGACGCCCATGACCGCCTTTTTACTCGCCAAAGTCTGCATAGAAGCAGGGCTGCCCGCCGGCGTACTCAATATTGTTCACGGCCTCGGCCCCTCCGCCGGGCAGGCCATTGTCGAGCATCCCTCCGTCAAAGCCATTTCTTTCACCGGCGGCACCGCTACCGGAAGGCACATAGCAGCCACGGCGGCGCCTATGTTCAAAAAACTGTCTTTAGAATTGGGCGGCAAAAACCCCAGCATCGTCTTTGCTGATTGCGATTTCGAGCAGGCCGTTTCCACAGCAGCGCGTTCGGCCTTTTCCAACAACGGGCAAATTTGCCTCTGCGGCTCCCGGATATATGTACAAAAGCCTATTTACGAGCAATTTAGAGACGAGTTGGTCCGCCGTGTCTCTGCTTTGCGCACCGGCGACCCGCTGGCGGCGGATTCCGATCTCGGAGCATTGGTCTCGCGTTCGCACTGGGAAAAAGTGCAGGGATATCTGGCGCTGGCAAAGGAAGAAGGCGGGCGCATTTTGTGTGGCGGAGAGCTGATCCGGCCCGAAGGCCGTTGTTCAGAAGGTTTTTTTCTAAGCCCGGCCATCATCGAAGGCTTGGATGCTCAATGTCGTACCAATCAGGAGGAAATTTTCGGCCCGGTAGTGACCATCCAAGCGTTTGAAACAGAAGAGGAAGTGCTGCAATGGGCCAATGGAACCGACTACGGGTTGGCGGCCAATGTGTGGACGCAAGACCTGAGCCGCGCACATCGGGTAGCTGAGCGCCTGCAAATGGGCATTGTGTGGATCAATTGCTGGATGCTGCGCGACCTGCGCACGCCGTTTGGCGGGGTGAAACATTCGGGCATCGGGCGCGAGGGAGGCTGGGAGGCCATACGTTTTTTTACCGAGCCGAAAAATGTGTGTGTGAAGTATGGGAAATAAAAAAAGCCCTGCTTTCGCAGAGCTTTTGCGCCTCAGCAAGGACTTGAACCTTGGACCTACGGATTAACAGTCCGCCGCTCTAACCGACTGAGCTACTGAGGCAATTTTGCCCCCTTTTTAAAAGAGCGACGCAAAGGTATAACCATCTCCAGAAAAATGCAATCTTTGCAGCGAAAAAATTTAAATAAAATTTTCAATGAGCTTACTCACCGTAGGAACCGTAGCCTTCGACGACATCCAGACGCCGTTTGGCGAAGCGCGCAACGCTATTGGCGGCGCAGCCACATACATTTCATTATCAGCTTCTTATTTCTGCAAAGACATCCGTTTGGTGTCGGTTGTGGGAGATGATTTCCCCGAATCAGAGCTGTCTCACCTCAGCAGCCGGGGCGTTGATCTGGCGGGGCTGCAAGTGAAAGAAGGCGAAAAATCTTTCTTCTGGGCAGGTCGCTACCACGGAAATATGAACGATCGCGATACGTTGGACACCCAACTCAACGTATTGGCCGATTTTGACCCCGTGCTGCCCGATCACTTTCGGCAGTCGCCTTTTGTGATGCTGGGCAATCTAACCCCGGCAGTACAAATGCGCGTACTCGATCAAATGGAAGAACGCCCGCGCTTAGTTACTCTGGATACCATGAATTTTTGGATGAACACCGCCATGGACAGCCTCCGCGAGGTACTCCGCCGTGTGGATGTGCTCACCATCAACGATGAGGAGGCGCGCCAACTCTCCGGCGAACATTCATTGGTGAAAGCCGCCAAAATCATCCACCAGATGGGACCGCGTTATTTGGTCATCAAAAAAGGAGAACACGGCGCCCTGTTGTTTGAAGGCGACAGCCTGTTTTTTGCACCGGCGCTGCCCCTCAGCGAAGTAGTGGACCCCACCGGTGCAGGCGATACTTTTGCCGGCGGATTCATGGGCTACCTGGCGCAAACGGGCGATGTCTCGTTTGAAAACATGAAACGCGCCGTCATTTATGGCTCGGCAATGGCTTCTTTTTGCGTGGAAAAATTCAGCATTGAACGGCTTAAACACCTCACGCACACAGAAATACGAGAACGCATCGGACAATTCGTCCGCTTGGTGGATTTTGATGCGCAACTTGACTGAAAAGCGATTTTCCTCATCCAGTCAACCTGATCTTTTTTCCACTAATAATGTTTCAATCTCGCCTTCGTTGTTTGGTCATCCAACGGCGTTGAGCGATATTTGCCCGATTTTTTAAGCAAAGTGACAATCTCCAAACCATGAGCGATTTTTCTTTCATATCCAATGCCCATCCGGCGTTCATTGATTCCCTATACCAACAGTATCAACAGGACCCCGAAGTGGTAGAAGCCTCTTGGCAACTCTTCTTCAAGGGCTTTGATTTTGGCGCCAACGGCAACGGCGCTGCTGCGGTTGATGCAGAGCATATTCAGAACGAATTGCGGGTGCTGTCTCTCATCTTCGCCTATCGCAACAGAGGCCACCTGGAATCTACCACCAACCCGCTGAAACCCCGCGTCAACCGGCAGCCTTACTTGGCCATCACAGACTTCGGATTGACTGAAAATCAATTGAATACGCCATTTAGAGCCGGTGCAGAAATAGGTTTGCCCAATGCCACGCTCGGCCAGATTGTGGCGCATCTTCGCAAAGTATATTGCAGCAATATCGGCTTCGAATTTCACAGCATTCAGGGCCGTGAAAAACGCCGCTGGCTCCGCGATTACATTGAAAAAAGCGCTCCCGAAAGACAGTTCGACATCCCATTGGAAAAAAAGCGCCGCATACTCGAAAAACTCAACGGCGCCGTGGTGTTCGAGCAGTTTCTGCACACCAAGTTTCTGGGGCAGAAGCGATTCTCGCTCGAAGGCGGCGAAACGGCCATTGTCTCATTAGATGCCATCATCAACAAAGCCACCGAGAGCAAAGTAGAAGAGGTTGTCATTGGTATGGCGCATCGGGGCCGCCTCAATGTGCTGGCCAATATCATGGGCAAAACCTACAAGCAAATCTTCACCGAGTTTGAAGGTTCCAATTACAAAGAACTCAGTTTCGGTGACGGCGACGTGAAGTACCACCTCGGTTTTTCCTCGCAGGTCGGCAATCTGGAAGGCAAGACCGTACACCTCAAATTAGTCCCCAACCCCTCCCACCTCGAATCGGTCAACCCCGTCGTGGAAGGATTCGCCCGCGCCAAAGCCGACATCCTCTACAACAGCGAATACGACCGCATTTTGCCTATTCTCGTTCACGGCGACGCATCCGCTGCGGGGCAGGGCATCGTATATGAAACCATTCAGATGAGCAAGCTCAAGGGGTATCTCACGGGCGGCACCATCCACTTGGTCATCAACAATCAGGTTGGATTTACGACCGACTGGGACGACGCCCGCAGTTCTACCTACTGCACAGGTGTAGCCTCGGTAGTACATGCACCGGTGTTCCATGTCAATGGCGACGACCCCGAAGCAGTGCTTTTTGTGTCGGAAATGGCGGTGGCCTATCGTCAGGAATTCAACGAAGACGTATTTATAGACATGGTGTGCTACCGGAAACACGGCCACAACGAAGGCGACGATCCGGAATTTACACAACCTGCACTGTACGAGTTGATTAAAAACCACGCCAACCCCCGCGAAATGTATTCCAGTACGCTGGTGCAGCGCGGAGACGTGGAAGAGCAACTCGCTGTGGAAATGGAGAAGAGCTTCTGGAATGCGCTTCAGGAAGACCTCGAACAAAACCGCCAAAATCCGCTCCCTTACACCTATCAGGAGCCGGAAGAGGCTTGGCGCAAACTCAAAAAAATCACCGGGCCGGAAGATTTTGTCTCCTCGCCCGCTACCGGCATTGATCGCCAACGCATTGAACACATTGTCAATCACTTGCAAAGCATTCCATCCGGTTTCGAACCGCTGACAAAGGTAAACCGCCTGCTTAAAGGCAAGCAAAAGATAGTGGACGCAGGCATCGCCGATTGGGCTTTGGGCGAATTGCTGGCTTATGGCTCTATCCTAATGGAGGGCAAAGACGTGCGCATGAGCGGTCAGGATGTGAAACGGGGCACATTTTCGCATCGCCACGCCATCATGCGCGACGTGAAAAACAATGCCGAACTGAATCGCTTAGACGGACTGGCACAAGAGCAGGGCAAATTCCGCATTTTCAACTCGCTGCTCTCCGAATTTGCGGTTCTCGGCTTCGAATACGGCTATTCATTGGCTACGCCCGATTCGCTGGTATTGTGGGAGGCACAGTTCGGCGATTTCTACAATGGAGCACAAACCATTGTGGATCAATACATCATGTCGGCAGAAAGCAAATGGCAACGCATGAGCGGCCTCGTGATGCTGCTGCCGCATGGCTACGAAGGCCAGGGGCCGGAGCACTCCAGCGCCCGTCTCGAACGTTTCCTGCAAAACTGCGCAGAATACAATTGTACCGTAGCCAATGTGACCACGCCGGCCAACTTCTTCCACCTGCTGCGCCGGCAATTGGAGCGCCCCTTCCGCAAGCCGCTCATCGTGATGTCGCCCAAAAGCCTGCTGCGCCACCCGGAGTGCATATCGCCTTTCTCTGATTTTGAAACCGGCAAATCCTTTCAGGAAGTAATGGACGACCCCGCCGTGACCAACAAGGCACAGGGCAAGAAAATTCGCCGCGTGCTGCTTTGCACGGGCAAGATATATTACGATTTACTGGAACAACAACGCACCGGAGGCCACAAAGACGTAGCCATTGTGCGCATCGAGCAATTGTACCCGTTCCCGGCAAAGCAGTTAGCCGATATATTGTCCAAATACAGCGCTGCCGAGTTGGTTTGGGTACAGGAAGAACCGCTCAACATGGGCGCCTGGACGCACATCAGCCAGTGCCTGGCCGGCCAATCGCTGCGCCCGCTGGGCCGTCGTCCGAGCGCATCTACTGCTACCGGATTCAAGAAAATGCACGATGAGCAGCAGGCCGCCTTGGTAGCCGCTGCGCTGGCGTAATCGGATGAATGTTAATGCGTCGGAAGGGGATTGAAGCTCTTCCGACGCCCTTAACTGTGCTGAACAATTTTGCAGCAGGCGCCGTTTTTGTTTCATAATGTGCACCACCTTGAACACCCATCAACTACGCTTTTCCATTGCTGCTCTGCTGGAACAAACAGAAGTTGCAGCGCTAATGCAAAGCATACTCAAGCCCCTTCAAAAATTATTTGTATTTCCCGGTCCCTGTGTACCCGCCTTTGAAGCAGATGGTTCGCCTTCTTCAGAAGAAGAGCTGATTGCCTGCCTGCTTGAAGCAAGAGAGAATGTCCGTTCCGGAAATGAAATTCCGTCGGCAGAGTTAAAAACAGAACCGCTTGCCGAATGAACGGCCCACTGCCTTACGATGTAGTATTTTCTGCACATGCGGGCAAAGAGCAGCAGGTTTTCAAAAGGTATTGGAAGTATAACGCGCCCATTGAGGCCATCACCAAACGCCTTGTTCGATACCCCATTTTTTTTATGATTAGCTATAGCCCCTGTACTCTGCTGATTTTCTCATGCTTATGGTCCATATTGAATGTTGCTACTGCACAGGAACTATCCACGCCTGTCTTCGACCACTATACCAGTTCCGACGGCCTTTCAAGTAACCAAGTTCACGCTACACTTCGAGACAAACAAGGCTTCCTATGGGTCGCCACCGACAATGGCCTGAACCGCTTCGACGGCTATTCCTTCAAAACTTACCTGCAAATCCCCGGCGACAGTACATCCATTGGCAACAACGTCGTCTATGCACTGGCGGAAGACGCTAAAGGCTACCTTTGGGTGGGGACTGGCAACGGGTTGTATCGCTACGACCCGTTGACCGATCGGTTTTCCGGTTCATTTTTGCCCAAAACCATTGACACTTCCGGCTTTGACGTAAAACAAATGTATATGGATTCAGAGGAATGCCTTTGGATGGGGGCTTCCTCGCCGGTGGGATTGTTCCGATACGACACCAGGAACGGGCAGTTTGACCGTTTTGTGAATGATGCGGCGCAAAAATTTGGGGGAGGCAATCTTATCAATGATATTTGGAAAGACAACAATGGCATGATTTGGGCGGGAACCGGCAATGGTCTTTTTACCTTCAACCTGGCTACCCGCAAGTTTAATAACGTTCTTCAATCTTCACTTGAAAAAGATAAGCAGCGCAATTTTATCATCACTTCCGTATTCCAGGATCAATATAGGGCGCATTGGCTTTGGCTAACAACCTGGGGCGATGGGCTTTGGCAATATGACAAAGTCACGGGGAAAAGCGAACAGTTTTTACCGGAACCAGGACGCTCGTACAATGGCATTCATAATGTATTGCATGATTTAATACAGCCTGATTCCAATTACCTGTGGCTGGGCAGCGGAAAATTGATGTATTTTGATATCAGTAGGCAGCAATTCTACGATTATGCACAGCCCCTTGAAACCGGGAACATTCATAAATTTCAACCTGATGCTGAAGGCAATATTTGGTTGGCTGGACCGATTGGATTTGCACGGCTCTCTTCCCTTCGACAACAATTCGGTTTAAAAAAAATGCCCGAGCCATTGGCCGTGCGGGCTATCCTGAAAGACACGCTTTCCGGAAAAATCTACTTTGGAACGGTTTATCACAATCGCTCTTTAGTCATTTATGATGAAATTACAGGCAACTGGAAAACCCAACCATTGCCATTGCTCGATAAATGGCACACGGGACCTGTTAAACTGCTGAAAGACCGCCGGGGAATGCTTTGGCTACTCACGGGCAAAGGCTTATTTCGCTATGACTTGCTGAAAAATCAAATAAAAAGGGAAGAAGTACTCCTTAAAAACGGGGAAAGTTCAACCCAGCATCTTTGCGCACAGGCAGAGGAAGACGCAGCGGGCAATATTTATTTTCGGTTCGACAACGGATGTGTCGTCAAATATTTAATAGCAAACGACTCGCTTTTTCTTTCCGGATATCGGGGGGATGCGCTTGGAAAAACAAAGAATGGCCACATCTTGCTGGCTTCAAAAAAAGGAATCATACAACTGCCCCCGACAGGCGGCACCGGACTGTTTATTGCGTTTCCAGGCATGGCAGAGGTATCGCCCAGCGCTATTGCAACAGATTTAACGGGGCAATACTGGATAGGCACACAAACCAGCGGAATTTTCATTTTGAAACCCGGTGAGGCCGGCGTTCATACCTTTCGCAAACTGGATATGGAAGACGGGCTGCCCTCTACCTGGGTGCATCAGCTCGCCTGCGACCCCGACGGAAGTATATGGGCCTGCACCCGTCAGGGCTTAGTGAAAATTGAACCGAAAAACTTAAGCCTGACCGTTTTTTTACAAAGTGACGGTCTGGTTTCGGACGAGTTTTTTACCGAACTTGTATTCCTGCCTTCCGGCGAAGCATTTATTGCGCATGGTGCATCGCCCCTTTACCACCATTTCGATTTCCGGAAAGTTCGCCTGCCGGATTTAGACAGGCTGCCCTTTCATTTTCACACGTTCCGAATTCAGGGCAAAGCCGTTGTTTTTGAAAAAGACATCAATCACTTGCCTGTCATTGCCTTGAATTATTCAGACAATGCTTTCTCCGTCGAGTTTGCTGCCCTAACGATGGATGGACAAAAAAGTATTCGCTACGCCTATCGCCTTGCCGGTTTGGAAACGCACTGGACCGATGCCGGCAACTACCGCTACGCAGCCTACGCCAATCTCCCCCCCGGCAACTACCGACTCGAAGTGCGCATGAGTAACAGGAAAGGATTTTGGTCCAAAAATATCCATGCGCTGAATGTGACCGTAACGCCTGCCTGGTGGCAGCGGACATGGGTGCGCGTATTGACAGGGTTGCTTTTTGTGGGGCTGGTTTCATTCGCCATCGCCCGTGCTTCCAGCGTGCGCCTGCGTCGCCACATCGCACTGCTGGAACGCCAGCGTGAGTTGGAAAGTATCCGCCGCCGCATTGCACAAGACATCCACGACGAAGCCGGCGCCGGGCTGACCAAAATCGGGCTGACGGCGCAGGTAGCTGCACACCTCCCGCCTTCCGAAATCCCGGAATTGAAGCGCCGGCTCGAAGCCATTTTCGCGGAAACCCGCACCGTAAGCGCCCGTCTGAGCGAAGTGCTGTTTGCCGTCAACCCCCGCTACGACCGCTTTGAGGCGATACAGGCCTGGCTGCGAGAATGGTGCGGGCACTTTTTGGAAGATACAGGAATGGCAGTTGAATTTGATTTACCGAAGAGCCGATTCGACCCTGTTTTATCGCCGGAAGTCAAGCGTAACCTGTTGCTCATACTGAAAGAGTCGCTGAACAATGCGGTGAAATATGCCGGTTCGGCGCAGGTGATCATCACATTGTCGTTGGATGAAAGCGGCCGGAATTACCTGCTGCGGGTGCAGGATTTCGGGCGCGGGTTTCAGTTCGATGAAGTGACTGCTTTCTCCAACGGTATTGCGGGGATGAGGAACCGGGCGGAGGAAATCGGCGGAACGTTGAGTATTCGTTCAGGTGCCGGGCAAGGCACAACTGTGGAAGTGAAAGGACCACTTCAGCGATGATAATAAGTAACGTGCCGGCAACGCCTTTTCCTGACATTGGTTGAGCATTGTGCTCGGCAATTCACCCTTTTGTGCGATGACGGCATTTGTTGAACAATTCTTACTTTGCAGTAAATCAGCAATATGGAAGCAAAGCCGGGAACATCCCTACCCTCTCTCATTCGCGTCGCCATCGTGGAAGACGACGCCGAAACCCGCAATCTGACAGCAAACCTGCTCGGCTTGTATCCAGGCATCGAGTGCATCGGCACCTTTGAGCGGGCAGAACATTTTGCCGAAGTGATTGCCGCGATCAAACCCCATGCGGTTCTGATGGACATCGGATTGCCGGGGAAATCGGGCATCCAGGCCGTGAAAGAATTGAAAGAAAAGCACCGCGACACAGAGTTCATCATGTTTACCATCAATGAAGATGCCGAGCAAATTGTGGAAGCGCTTGCCTGGGGCGCAACGGGTTATCTTCTGAAAAATACCCGCCCGGAAAAAATCGTGGAAGCCATCCGGGATGTGGTAGGCGGCGGCGGCAACCTTACTACCTCTGTCACTCGTGCGCTCATCGAAGTACTGCAAGCCAACCGTGGCAACCGCCAATTGTTGGAAAAACTAACTGCCCGTGAACGGGAAATCCTGCTGCTGCTCAAAGATGGCTACTCCCGTAAGGAAATCGCCAAGAAATTATTTCTCGCCGAAGACACAGTGCGATCGCACATCCGGAATATTTATGAAAAATTCGAGGTGCACAACCGGGCACAGGCACTGAAGTTGGTGTTCGGCAGTTAAAAAAATGGCACTTTAGTGCGATTGCCGGAGCAAGTCATTCTGGAGAACTTTGCAGAAGTATCACTGCAATCACCTATCCTGTTCATCACTTCTTTCAACTTCAAACCTATGAAAAATTCATTCGCACTCCTCCTTGGAGGCCTGTTGTTCTGCACCTTTGCCGCTGCACAAACTGCCGACCATGATGCCATAAAAAAACTCTGCTACGAGGAAAGCATGGCTTTCCACGCCCTTGACTTTGAAAAATGGGCATCTTTCCACACCCAAAGCGCCGATGAACAATTGGCCTGGAACAACCCCGACGGCAGCTTTGGCTTCGATTCAGGCTGGGACAAAATCGGCACAGGCATGAAAGACTGGTTCAAAACCGCCGAAAAAGAAGTTATCAAACTGAGCAACAGCAACTTCATCATCGTCATACATGGCGACATGGCTTTCGCCGCTTACGATTCAGAAGCCCTGAACTCCCAGAACAAGACCATGAAGATGCGAGAATACCGCACCCTGTTGCGCGTCGGCGGGCAATGGAAAATACTGGCGGTGCAGGCTTTTGTCAATCATCTTTCCGGGAAGTAGCCGGCCGCCCTTGCTTGCCGAATCAGGTTCAAAATCCCTTTCCTGCTTAAATCAACTCACTTAATTTCCCTATTCATGAAACGCCAGCTTTGTTTTCTGTGTGTGATTTTTTTCTTCCGCATTTTCTCCCTGAACGCCCAATGCCCGCCGGGTGACATCACCTTTTTGTCTCAACAGGAAATCAATGATTTTGCAGCTACGTATCCGGGTTGTACAGTTATCAGTGGCAACCTGACCATCAGCGGGCCAGATGTCAATAACGTCAACGGAATCGGGATGCTGACTTCAGTGGCCGGGGATTATGTATTCGAGAATAACCCTGTCCTGACAAACATTGCAGGCTTTTACACACCTTTTACGATCGGTGGCAACCTGCGCATCGAAAACAACGATGCGCTGACCGGTACCTCCAATTTCTCCAATTTCCTGACTTCTATTGGCGGAGAACTGCGGGTCATTGGTAACGATGCCCTGCCATTTTTACCTGGCTTTGGTACGACGACTTCTATTGGAGGCATTCATCTTGAAAACAACCCGGCGTTGACCGACTTTGGTCCTTTTGGAGACCTCGCTTTTGCCGGGAATGTCAGCGTTACCAACAATGATGCACTGGCCGGGCTGAACGGGTTATTTGGGACAACGGCTGTTGGAGGCAACCTGGTGGTTAGTGAAAATAATTCATTAAATACCCTGTTTGGGCTTAATTCGGTGACTTCGACAGGCGGGGATTTCAACCTTTCCGGAAATGCCGCTTTGCCGAATCTTTTTGGGCTTGGCGCACTCACTACTGTTGGAGGCAATTGCATCATTCAGGCCAACGACCTCCTCACCAGCTTTTCCGGAATAGGCGCATTGAACACAATAGGTGGTGTTTTTGATGTTCAATACAACAATGGCTTGCTTAATTTTTGGGGTTTAAATTCGCTGACCACTCACGCCGGAGAGTTTCGCATTGCCAACAACCCCGCGCTCATTGGTATGGCGGGACTGGAAAATTTAACCTCGATTGGAACGCTTCGGATTGAAAACAACGACAACATCACCGATCTCAACGGACTGGATGGGGTCACTTCTATTGGCGAATTTCATATTGAAGGGAACCAGACTCTGAGTAGCTTATCCGGCCCTTTTTTCCTTACAACCGTAACCATTCTGCGCATTTACAGCAATCCCGGTCTAACTACCCTGAACGGGCTGAGTAGCGTCACAAGCATTGGCACGTTACACATTTTCGACAATGCAGGCATCACCAATCTATTCGGTTTGAACGGACTTTCTTCCTTAACCAATTTGACTTTAGAGCGCAACCCCGTGCTGAATAACCTGAACGGAATGCCCAATCTCACGTCCATTCCGGGCAATTTTTACATTACGGATAACATTGCCCTACCCAACCTAAACGGCTTGTTCGGCATCACCTCCGTAGGAAATATGCTGCTTGGCAACAACGACGCCATGTTCTTTCCGACAGGTCTTACCAACCTCACTGCTATCACCGGGGATCTCTGGGTTCAGAACAATGCTGTGCTTTCCAGCTTGACTGGTTTGAATCAGGTTTCTTCCATCGGAGGGGAGCTGCGGGTGGAAAACAATCCCGCGATGGCCAGCCTGCAGGGATTGGAAGGTACTGGTGCCATTGGGGGCAGTATCTTCATTTTCAACAACAACAGCCTGAACAGCCTTGCCGCTTTAATCAATCTTTCAGCCATTGGCGGAGTCATCACGATCAATCAAAACAACACGTTGGCCTCGCTTAGCGGCCTGGATAACATTGCCTACACTTCCATTAACAACCTGACGGTACAATCCTGCCCAATGCTTTCCTATTGCCACGTGCAAAGCGTTTGCGATTACCTCAATAATGGTGGCGGTGCGAGCATCGCCAATAATGCAACAGGATGCTATGACCAGGGAGAAGTGGTGGCGGCTTGTACCTGCCCGCCGGGCAACCTGATCTTCACTTCACAGGCGCAAATTGATGCTTTCGCAGCGAGTTACCCAAACTGTACCACGCTGCCTGGCTACCTGCTCATCAACGGAGCCGATATTACGAACGTAAACGGATTGAGCGGCCTGACGGCCATCAACGGCTTTCTTTCTTTTTTAGATTGCCCTGTTTTGACTAACCTGAATGGATTAAGCGGACTTTTGTCCATTAACGGCTATCTTTCTGTCATCAATTGTGACCTGTTAACTAGTTTGAACGGCCTGGAAAATATCGCTTACAGCTCCATCAACCATTTGTACCTCAATAGCTCGGCAGTGCTTTCTACCTGTGAGATATCCAATATTTGTACGTATGTTTTCCTTAACCTGCCATCCAGCATTTCTGGTAATGCGACAGGGTGCAGCTCGAGTGGGCAGATACAGGCTGCCTGTCCGGTTATTTGCCCACCCCCCGGGAATGTTTTTTTAGAATTCCAATATGAAGCGGATGCTTTTCCGGTAAACTACCCCGGCTGTACAACGATTGACGGCAGCTTAACAATTTATGGAGGAAATATAATGCATCTCGACGGGCTGGGTCAGCTAACGACCATTACCGGGTCTATGTCCATTCAGAATACTACTTTCTTAAACAACATCAATGGATTGCAAAATATCCACTCGGTTGGAGGCTCACTTTGGGTGAAAGACAATCAATCCTTGAGCAGCTTATCTGGATTGGGCGGAATAACCACACTGGGCGGAGAACTTATTATTGCAGGCAATACCGCCTTTTTCACTACTCTCAGCGGGTTAAACCCGTTATTGAATGCGGTTGGTGGCAATTTACATATTGAAAACAATGCCGGTTTAACAAGCCTGACAGGCCTGGGAAACATTGCCAGTGTTGGAGGTGATTTGCGCATTTCTCTAAACCCGGGGTTAACTAATCTTAGCGGCTTGGGGGGGATCACGTCCATTGGCGGAAGCCTGAACATAGATGGAGCGGGCCTGACCAGCCTGAATGGGTTAAGCCCAATGCTTACTTCAATCCCGGGGAGCCTTTCTATAGGTTTTTCCTCTTTTGGCAGCACTGCTTTAACAACCCTTAATGGATTGGGGAATATTACTTCTATTGGAGGGGCGCTGAGTATTACAGGAAACCCTTTAAGCAATCTTAATGGCTTAAGCCCCCTGCTTACTTCTATCCCCTTAGGCATTGGGATTGCTTTAAATCCCAACTTAACCAGTTTAACCGGGCTAAACCATATTGCCTCAGCCGGAAGTTTGGAGTTTTTCTATAATAACGGATTGGTCAGTTTGAGTGGCTTAAGTCCACTCCTTTCCTATATTCCGGGCAGTGTTACGATTAGTGGAAATGCCAGTTTGGTTAACCTGAGCGGATTAGAGTATTTGACGGAGATCGGAGGGGGCGTGGGGATTTACAGCAATGACATTTTGGAAAACCTGGAAGGGTTGAATAATCTTCACTCGATTGCAGGAACATTGGTTACAGGAGGCAATGGAGCTTTAATAAACCTGGGAGGATTGGATAATTTGGCGGAGATTGGAGGGGGAATGCAGATTGACGTTCCCAGCTTGATTGGCCTGGAAAGCCTCACGCACCTCGGAGATGCGAACTTTTTCCAATATAGCATTCTGCTTGCTTCCCCGGCATTAACGAGCTTAGCCGGTTTGGATAACTTAACTACTATTGACGGGTCTGTTTCTATAACGTATTCTCCTTTTCTTACAAACTTAGGGGCGTTATCTAATGTTTCGTCTTTTGGAGGAAACATACTGGAAGTCTCTAACAATGCTACTTTATCAAATTTACAAGGCCTGGATAATTTTAATTTGTCTAACCTTGGCGTATTTAGGGCGTACAATTCTCCAAACCTGTCTTTATGCCACGTCCCAAGTGTTTGCGCTTACCTTGAGAATGGGGGCTATGCCGAAATTTTTAACAATGCTCCCGATTGTAACTCCGTTGCTGAAGTACAAACCGAATGCCAGGCATTACTCCCCCTCGAACTCCTTGACTTCGAGGTATTTGTCGAAAGCGAATCCAATCGTCTCGACTGGCGCAGCGCCTCTGAGACCAAGTTCTCTCACTTTGAAATAGAGCGCAGCGCTGACGGCGCCACCTGGGCGAAAATCGGCAGTGTGCCGGGCCTTGGCAACACAACAGCGGAGCAGTTCTACCAATTCACAGACAAACAGCCCTTGCCGCTCGGCTACTACCGGCTGCGCATGGTGGACCTTGACGGCAGTGCGGCGTTTTCGAAAATTGTATCCGCCGACAGGCAAAAGCAGGCGAGCAAGCTGCGCATTTCCCCCAATCCATTTTCTGATCAACTGTTTATCAACCTCTACGCCCAAGAAGCTGCAAGTGCATTTGTTTCCCTCACAGATGTAGCCGGGAAGGTAATCTGGCAAATGCAGATAGCCGTAACCGAAGGTAGTAACCGGCTCCATTTCGATTTGCCCGAAATCCCGCAAGGAATTTACATGTTGCAGATGAAAATGCCCGGACTTCAGATCGCGGAACGGGTGGCGAGGATGTGAGTATAGCTGCGCCCGCTGGGCCGTCGTCCGAGCGCATCTACCGCTACCGGCTTCAAGAAAATGCACGATGAGCAGCAGGCCGCATTGGTAGCCGCTGCGCTGGGGAATAAACTATCCAATTGATTGTCTCAACAAAGCCCAAATAGCTGTTTTACAGTTGTTTGGGCTTTTTTATATATGAGAAGTGGCGTTTGTTTTTTGCCAAAAAAAAGCCCCCGGAGAACATCCGGAGGCTTATGTGCCGAAGGCGGGGGTCGAACCCGCACTCCCTTGCGGGAACACGCCCCTGAAACGTGCGCGTCTGCCAGTTTCGCCACTTCGGCGGCAGATTGTCTTAATGAAGGAGTGACCTGATGTCATCCCTTCACT
>DDUV01000083.1:22963-23435 GCA_002344975.1 Saprospiraceae bacterium UBA2329
TGAATCGTACCGAAGGTGGGACTCGAACCCACACACCATTGGTACACGATTTTGAGTCGTGCGCGTCTACCATTCCGCCACTTCGGCAACTTATCAGGGTAATGCCCTTCTTTTAGAGCGACGCAAATTTAGAGAGATTTTCTTTGATGCGCAATAGGTAGCGTTTTTTTAAATAATAATCTTTTGCCGCAGGAAGTGGTGACGCATCGTCCGGGTTTTGGTCAAATTGTTGAAAAACAGGCAGTACGCTGTCCCAAAGTTGCTGTTCCAGCCCTGCGACCGCCTGTTGAGTTTCCTGCATTTTTTTTTCATCAAAGTCAAAATCGAGTTCCATAATGGCCTCGTTGATGTCCATCATGTCGGCCAGAAAATCGTTGGGCAGTTGATTTTGGCCCTCGTCGGCCCAGTGGCCTTTGAGTTCGAGTATGTACCGAACGCGCTTGTCAAAGTCGGCGAGGGTGTGGTATGCCTG
>DDUV01000083.1:23750-24056 GCA_002344975.1 Saprospiraceae bacterium UBA2329
ATAAAAAGCTTTCCGGAGAGCTTCTTCATCCAATTGAAAACTGAGGGGGAGCCTGAAAAACTCAAAATAATTCATACGCCGATGTTTTTCCCCAAAACCCATGCCGGGCCGTTTGGTTCAAGCGTCCGCTCAGACATTTTTTTCCATCGCCTCAAAAAAAACAAGCGGGTCTTGCCTTTCAGCAAAAACCCGCCTGTTTTCTGCTACTTTACGCAGCTCTATATATGCGCCTCGCAATTTGAGGCTTGAGGCTTACAGGCCATGCCCATGCTCTTACGGCAGATACAACTCAAACTCCACCCTTCG
>DDUV01000053.1:0-122968 GCA_002344975.1 Saprospiraceae bacterium UBA2329
CTTCCGATCTATGATTAGATAAGTAAACGTTTCATTTTAAGTGTCTTATCTAATCCTTTGGCCTAAAGAAAATGAACATTTATTTTTGCCCCACTACTTAATGTGGCGCGCAAATATAGGATTTCCAAGCTATTCCCCCTCACCCCTCACTCACTCACCCCTCACTCACTCACCCCTGGCCTCCCTCTTTCCTATGCGGATTCTTCGGCACGGGATCAGGACCCCAGGCGCCCCAGGGATGGCAGCGCATGATGCGTTTGAGGCCCAGCCAGACCCCGCGAAAAACGCCCCACTCTTCGATGGACTGAATCATGTAGTTGGAGCAGGTCGGCTCGAAGCGGCAGTTTTTGCCCATCAAAGGCGAAAGGAACCATTGGTACAGCCTGACGGGAAAGATGAAAATGAGTTTGAAAAAGCGATTCATGCGGCGAAGATAAGGCAGCCCGGCACAAAAAATGGAGGTTTATATCACACAAGCTTGAAATTTGCCATAACTTTACCCGTCACGAAAGCACATTGTATGAACGCAGGTGAAAACTGGCTGTCGGAATTTCCTCCCGTTTCCAAATCGGAATGGACGGCACGCATGGAAAAAGAACTGAAAGGCAAGCCTTTAGCAGATTTAAATTGGCATCTCGACTTGGATGACCACATCATTACAGCGCCTTTTTATCACCCGGAAGACCAGGCCGGCGCGCCGCAGCCCATTCTCAGAAACAACCCCGACAACGACTGGGAAATCGGCGAGTACATCGAAGTCCAGCAAATGGACAAAGCCAACCAGGAAGCGCTCGAAGGCCTGCAGGGCGGCGTGCAGGCGCCTTTGTTCCAATTGGGGCGCTCCATCAGCGATCAGGATATGGCGCAGCTCTTGCAGGGCATAGACGTTTCCATGATTTCCACCCATTTTGGGCAGTACTTCCCCGGCAAAGACCCTCAGCGGCTCTTGTTTCAGTTTCACAGGGCGGCACAAAAACAGGGCGCGCAGGTAGCCGAACTCAAAGGCTCTGTTGATTGCGACCCCATCTTAGACTGGCCCGAACCGCCTTTCGATATGCAGGCCGACATGATTCGCTTTACAGCAGATGTGATGCCGCTGTTCAAAGTCATTCAGGTGAACGCCCGCCGCCTCCATTCCGGCCCCGAAAATACGGCCTGGGAACTGGCGTACACCATCGCCAAAGGCAGCGAGTATCTGGCGCAGATGGGGTTGCGCGGTCTGGATGCCGCTTTGGTCAATCGTCATTTGCAGTTTTCGCTTACGGTCAGCGCCAGCTATTTTGTAGAAATTGCCAAACTGCGCGCCCTCCGCATCCTTTGGAGCAATATCCTCGCCTCCTATGGCGCCAATGCCGATGCCGGCTGCACGGTGGAGGTACACCTGGCGCCGGAAACACAGGAAAAAGACCCCAACACCAATCTCATCAAAGCCGCCACGCAGGTCATGTCGGCGGCCATCGGCGGAGCAGACATCATCTATGTGCTGCCCTCCAATGCCTCGCTGTTGCAGCCCTCCGACGCTTTCACCCGGCGCATGGCCCGCAATGTGCAACACATTCTCAAAATGGAAAGCCACCTAGATCGCGTGCAGGACCCGGCCGCCGGCAGCTATTACATCGAATCGCTGACCGATATGTTGGTACAACGCGCCTGGGCTTTGTTTCAGGATGTGGAGGCCAAAGGCGGGTATTTGATGGCGGGATGATTTGATTAAAAACACTTATATCATGGAAACATACAGAAACACCGATTTGAACAACCTACTTTCTTACTTCTACCAATGGGAAAGCGAAAAACCTGATGCCGTGTTTATGCGGCAGCCCTACGGCAACACTTGGAAAACCATCACCTGGGCCGAAGCCGGCGCCGAGGCGCGACGCATAGCGGCAGCACTGGCGGGCATCGGGATGCAAGCCGGCGACCACATCGGCATCGTGTCGAAAAATTGCTATCACTGGGTCATCGCCGATCTGGCCATTATGATGGGAGGCTATGTTTCAGTGCCCTTCTACCCTACCCTCACGGCGCCGCAATTGGAACAGGTACTCCAACTCAGCCATTGCAAAGCGCTCTTCGTGGGCAAACTAGACAACTGGCCCGACATGCGCGAGGGCGTACCGGCAGGCATCGAGATCATTCGCTTTCCGCAATACGAGGGCAACAGCGTAGTGGAAGAAGGCTGGCCCTGGGAAGGCTTGCTCGCTGCTTACGAACCCATTGCCGGCAATCCCGAACGCTCCTTGGACGAACTCTGGAGCATCCTTTACACCTCCGGCACCACCGGCGTACCCAAGGGCGTCATGCTCGACTTTTTTGCCCCAGCCTCCCTGATGGAAAATGAGCGCCGCTACGACAGTCTCAAACTCTTTTCGGGTACCGAGCATCGCTTTTTTTCTTACCTGCCGCTCTGCCACATCGCTGAGCGACTTATTGTGGAGGGCGCCGCTTTGCTCACCGGCGGCGAGATTTCCTTTGCGGAATCTATCGAATCCTTTGCCAAAAACTTACAGGCCACCCGCCCTACCCTCTTCCTCGGCGTGCCGCGCATCTGGACCAAATTCCAATTGGCCATTCTGGAACGCATGCCGCAGAAAAAACTCGACTTGCTGCTGCGAATTCCCATCGTCAACACACTCGTTCGCAAGAAGATACGCGCAGGATTAGGTCTTGATAAAGCCCGCATCACGGTCACCGGCGCCGCCCCCATGCCCGACGCCGTCAAAAACTGGTACGCCCGGCTCGGTATCCATTTACAGGAAGTATATGGCATGACTGAAAACTGCGGCGGGGCCACGCTTTCGCCCCACGACGCCATCAAACCCGGCACCGTGGGCAAACCGCTGCCCAATGCCCGCGTCGGTATTGTGCCGGAAACCGGCGAAGTGACCATCCAACTGCCCTGGATGATGCGCGGCTACTACAACGAACCTGAAAAAACTGCCGAAACCCTGCGCGACGGCGTGCTCTACACCGGCGATCAGGGCGAATTGGACGAGGAAGGCTATCTCAAAATCACGGGTAGAATTTCGGATACATTTAAGTCGGCCAAAGGCAAGTTCATCGTGCCCGGCCCCATCGAGTGGAGTTTTGCCAAAAACAACTATGTGGAGCAGGTTTGCGTAGCGGGTCTCGGTATTCCGCAGCCGCTGGCCTTGGTGGTGCTGTCCGACATCGGTAAGGAGGCAGAAGTGGAAAAACTACGCCAAAGCTTGCAGGAAACATTAGATCACATCAACAGCCGGCTGCCCAACTACGAGCAACTCAAAACAGTAGTCGTTTTTCAACAGCCCTGGAGCGTGGAAAACGGCCTGCTGACGCCGACGCTCAAAATCAAACGCCACGAACTGAACCGGCGCTACCAACACTTATTTGCTCAATGGTACGAGCACAACGAACGCTTGGTGCTGGTGCGGACGGAAGAGTGACGACGACGATGCGCGAGGTGCAGACCGCTCGCGCGAGATTCTACCGCTCGCGCGAGGTTCTACCTCGTGCGGACTATCTGCGGGGTTCAAACCCCGCTTACGATTCTTTCTATTCTGCCAACTCCCTTGCCAGCCGCTCCATCATCTCCAGCCCAAGCTCCAACTGCGCCACCTCAATAAATTCATTGGCGCGGTGTGCCTGTGCTATATCGCCCGGGCCGCAAATGACCGCCTCGAAGCCCACTTCCGCAAACTGTCCCGCCTCGGCCGCATACGCCACCGTAGCCAACTGCTCCACCCCGCTCAGCCTGCGAATGAGCGGCACCACGCTGCTGTCTTCGGGCGTGTCTAATGACGGCACCGGCGGGTGATGCACCACCGTCTCAATGCGGGCGCCTGCGAAACGCTGCTGCAATGCTGTTTCCAATGTCCGGCTGTATGCCTCAAAATCCTGAATGATGTCCTCAATGCGATCTGCCGGAATACTGCGCACATCCCAATGAAAGCTGCACTTGTCGGCAATGACATTGGGAGCTATGCCGCCGCCGATGATGCCGGAGTGCAAAGAACTGTGATTGGGGTGAAACCGGTCGTCGGTATGGCCGGCAGCAATCAGCGCGTCCATTTTTTGCTCCAACCAGGTAATCAAGCGGGCCGCAACGTGGATGGCGCTCACCTCCTGCTTCACGCGGCTGCTGTGCCCCGCCGACCCGTGTACCGTTGTTTCCAATACGCAGATACCTTTTTGACCTACAATGGGTTGCATGCGCGAAGGCTCTCCGATGATGGCATATTTCGGCTTCTCGGTATAATGCGCATTGATGGCAGCCGCCAGCGCAGGCGCCGCCAGACAACCGATTTCCTCGTCGTAAGAAAAGGCAAAATACACCGGGCGTTTCAGGTCTGCCTGCTGAAATAACTCAATGGAAGCGAGGCAACAAGCCAAAAAACCCTTCATATCGCAAGAGCCGCGCCCGTAGAGTTTATCGCCCTTCAGCGTCAGCGCAAAAGGATCGGTATCCCAGGCCTGCCCTTTCACCGGCACCACATCCGTATGGCCGGAGAGAATGACGCCGCCATCCGTTTCCGGCCCGATGCGACAGTGAATGGAGGTTTTGTCTCCGGCTTCATTTTTTACCAAATGGTACTCTATGCCGTTCTTTTCCAACAAATTGCAAATGTATGCAGCAATGGAAAGGTTACTCTCGCCTCCCAAAACGGGAAAAGCGACGAGATCGGTCAGGATTTGAACGGCTGTTTCTATTCGCGTCATTTTTGAAATAATTTTTGCCTCAATACTATCTCGCTCAAATCGCATCCCGTCCTACCACCGAGACCCACTGTCCGGGCTGAGTAGCCGAAATAGATTGATCGTACATGGCCTCGCAAAGCATAGCCGGCAGGTAGTAACGGCCCTGATAAGCCGCGTTGAGCTGCACCCGATACACTTTGGTTTCCCGCTCACGGAGATCGAAGAACGTGTTCACCCGGTCGTCGCGGATGTCAATGTAGTCGGCCCGGCTCGGCGACGCTACTCCATCAATGCCGTCCAAACGGGAATTGACGATCTCCCAGCCGGAGGGGAAGATTTGCGCCAGCGCCAGTTCTTTGTACGGAATGGGCCGGTTGCCGGGGTGCGTCACCGTCACCTCTGCATAAAAATCAGTGCCTTGGGCCAGATTGTTGATGTTGATCGGCGAGCCGTTCATTTGTTTGAATTGAACCGCAATTCTAAGGTCGTTGGCGGCGGCCTGCGATTCGCCCACTGCCGGCTGACCGCGCAGGATGAGGCGCGCAAAGAGGACGCCTTTGCTCGTATTTTGCACCGACACTTCTTTTTTGGCGCCATCCACCGGCACTTTTACCTGCATGAGCGGCGAGGTAGAACCGGCGTTTACCAATGCCTGACTGCCCAATTGATAGCTGAATTTCAGTTCATTGGACGCGCCAGTTTGTCCCACATATTTGCCCACCGACATCAAAGCCCAGGAGACGGTTTGGGTGCCGTACCAGCGCCCGCTGCTCAATTGTTCAGAGATGTATTTCACCAATTCCGCCGCGCCGGTTTTGTTGCCGGTTTGCAGCATGGTTTCCAAAATAATGGCCCGGTCGCGGAGGTCGGAACCGTAAGTGTAAGACAATTCGGTGTAAGGCTCGATTTTGCGACTGAGGTTTTTCATCACCTCTTTGGCAATTTCCTGCTTGCCGGCAGCGGCATAAGCGGCAGCCAGACTCCAACGGGCTTGCAAGGCTAATTTGGGCGATTCGCGCAGGCGGTTCATGGAGGCCATGTCGGGCGATTTGGCCAAAGCCATTGTATATAGACGGTAAGACTGGTTCAGCTCATAACTGCTCTGATTTCCAAAGCCGTATTCTTCCAATTTCGGGTCCCACAGGCGGGCTGCTTTTTTCTGGAATTTGAGCCAGTTGTCGAGCATATTGTCGGGTACGGCATAGCCCAGCGCTTTGGCTTCCAGCAGGAAGTGCCCTGCGTAGGAAGTGGACCACTGATCGGGCTGCTGCTCGCCGGGCCAGTAGGCAAAACCGCCGTTGGAAGTCTGGAATTTCTTCAGGCGCTCAATGGTGGCTTTGATGTTGTTCGGCACTGTTTTCTTCTGATTTTCATTGAGTTCTATCAAACGCCCGACGTACAATTGCGGGAAACCGCCCGACAGAGTTTGCTCCAAACAGCCATAAGGATATTGCAGCAGGTAGTCCAAACGCTCGCCCAAATTGATGGGCGGAATAGAAGACAACTCCAACACAGCCGAATTGGTACCGCTCATGCCGACGGCCTCAAAACTCTGTTTCCAGTTCTTACCCGCTTCGATGAGCTGCGCCACCACTTTGCTGACGTAGGGGTTCGGGTTGCGCACCTGCACTTCTATTTCCTGACTGGCTTTTTCGCCGCCGCCCTCGGCTGTAATGCGGAAGCGGGCGACGCCGGTCATTTCTTTTACTTTGACTTCAAACTCGACCAACTGATCGCCGGGTTTGCTGAAAGACAGGCTTTGTTTGGAGCCGTTTACCGCATAGACAATGCCGCTCTTTTCGCTGATGGACACGCTGACGTCGCGTACTTTTTTGTCCATAGCAAACACATTGACCGGCACTTTGAGGGTTTCACCCGGACTGAGCACGCGCGGCACGGTAGCCAAAACCATGAGCGGTTTTTTCACCGGCGTGGTTTTTTCCACATGGCCATAAGCCCCGTTGTCGGCAGCTACCACCATCGTGCGCACAGAGCCTACATAGTTGGGAATCTGTATGTTGTGCGATTTTTTTTCACCTTTTTTCAAATAAAACGGCCCCAGATGCACCACCACCGGTTTGAAACGCATGGCATTCGCATTGGCGCCCGGCACCAAAGCCGCGTCGCCGCCGATGCTGAGAATGCGCCCGAGTTGGCCTCCATACGCCCCCAACACCATATCATATACATCCCAGGTGGTGACGCCCAGCGCCTCGCGGGCATAGAATGATTCCCAGGGCGCCGGCGTTTTGAACCGGGTGAGATCGAGCAGGCCGTCGTCCACTACGGCAATGGTGTAAGCCATCGGGCGGCCTTTTTCTTCCGATACTTCTACCGCTACGGTGCTTTCCGGTTTCAGTTCATCGGGCATTTTTATTTTCGGCTGGAGGTGCGTGGCCGGGTCTTCCACCGAAACAGGCACCACGCCGTACATGCGTATAGGCAGGTCGTTTTTGGTTTGAGCGTGCGGTTGCAGCAGCGAGATGTTGGCATACACGGTAGGCGCCATCTCGGGAGTAGCCTTGAAGCTGATTTTATTGTCGCCGGCCTTGGTATCCACCCAGAAGGATTGCAGCACGCGGGTTCCGTTTTCTATGGAAATCAGCGCTTTACCTGCCTCGCCGGCGGGAATGGTGAGCTGCACGTTGTCGCCGGTGTTGTATTTGGGTTTGTCGGCAGAGATGGTCAGCATGGCGGCGGCTTCCCGTTTGCCCTGCCCGTTATCTTCATCCCAGGAGTAGCCCGCGTAGAAATAATCGCCGGTGCAATGGCCGCTTTCCGAGTCGCAGATGCGCACAAAATAACGCCCCCAGCGCTCCATCGTCACGCTCCATTCCGCTTCCCCCCGATTGCCGGTAGTGAAATCCGAGCGCAGTTCAACCTGCATGTTGTCGGCGTTGGTGAAACGCGCATTGTTGGAGTCGTCCACATCCCACCACCAATCGTTGGAGCTTTTGTAAATGGCTGCCGAGAGTTTGCGCCCGGGTTGCGGGTTGCCTTTTGAGTCCACGGCGAGCAGTTGGATTTTGCCGGCTTTTTTGAGTTCAAAACGCTTCTCCTTATATTTATTAGGCACAATGCGCACCCCGGCCAGATTGTCGTAAGGCATATAAACAAAGCCCTTGTTGTCGGTGCTGAAGTCGCCGCCTTTTTCAAAAACCCTGGTTTTGAAATTGACCGACATCTGGCCCGAAGCCGTAACGCCGTCTAATAATCTGGCCTCAAAACTTGCCTGTCCGTCTTCGCTGAGGTTGCCTTCAAATACCGTGCGCGGCTCGGTTTCCATGCGGCGACCGGGATCGTCGAAAACAAATTCGCCGTGTTTGGGGAAACTCGTTTTGGCCGATTTGATCTGAATCTCTACCACAGCTTTGAGGCTTTTGGCCGGAGCGCCGTGCAACCAGGTGGAATTGAGTTTTACGTTCAGCGGATTGTCTTGTGCCGCGAGCGTTTCTTTTCCGGTTTCCAAGTTGATTTTCAGTCGGTTGGGCTTCACCGTTTCCACCTTGATAACGCGATCAAAGACAGCGCCGCCTACTTTCACTTTTGCTATCCAATTGCCGGTGGGCGCGTCGGAGCCGGTTTTGAAATACAGCGGGTAGAGGCGGTTGGTGTTGTTGGAGGTATTGCGTTTGTGGTACAGTTGCCCGCGAGGATCATAGAGTTCTAAGGTGATGGGATAGTCGGCAGGCAGTTTGGCCGTGCGGTCTTCGAGCAGGAAGTTGAGATAAATGGAATCGCCGGGCCGCCATACGCCGCGCTCGGCATACAAGAAGCCTTTCAGCCCCTTTTGAGGCTCGGCGCCGCCCACATCGAAACGGCTGAGGGAGAGCGAATTGCCGTCGTCCATGCGCAGGTAGCCCCGCTGATCTTGCCAGGTAGCTACCGCCACGAAGGCTTTGCGAGGCAATTGCGCCGTAGCGCCGCCTTTGGCATCTGTTTGCACCGAAGTGAGGAGTTGCTGTTGGAAATCGTAAAAATCCACTTTGGCGCCCGAAACCGGCCCGGCATTGCGCAGGTCGGAAACGGTGACGGCCACCGAGTTGTCTTTGCCCGCTTTGGCAATAAGCCCCACATTGGAAGCCAGCACATTGCGCTGCACGAAGCGGTCGGAGTTGTAATAAGCCGGTTTGCAGGGGTCGTTGCGGTCATCCCAGGAGTAGCCCTCGTACCAGCCGTCGGGGCCGTACCAATAGCTCATCATGCCGGAATTTTCGTCCTGTTCTTCCTCTTCGTTGAACGTATTAACGACCGACAGAGCAGCCTCTTCATCCTGTTTGGCCTGTCCTTCGCAACCATACGCGGCATCTTCGGGCCGGAAGCCGATGCGCACCTGATAGATGGCCTTCGGGTCTTTGCCGATGAGCGGCCCCAGATCGAAAGAGTAGCGCGCCCATTCGTGCGTGCGCATGCCGGAAGCCAGATCGCTGAGGGGTATTTTTTTGCGCACCACAATGCGCCCCACGCGGTACAGGTCATAGCTGTTGCCGTCTAAGGTGCTGGTTTGCAGGAATTGTAAAATGTTGTTGTTGAATATTTTAAAAACTTCCACCTCTACGGCGCGCAGGCTGATGGCTTCAAAGGGGAACATCAGCCCTTCGGAATTGGGCACGATGACGCCGTTGCCTACCAAGCGCACTTCGGGTTCGGGGTTTTCAAATTTGACCGACCAGTTGGCCTGGTTGGAAAGCCCTTTCTGCGCCGCGTTTTTCACGCCGGTAGTCACTAAAAGCGAATAAGCGCCGGAAAGCCTGCGAGATGGATAAACGCGCACCTGATTGCCGTTGACGACATAACGAAGCGTGCCATCAAAATTTTGAAGCCGGATGAGACCATCGAGATTCTGGCTTTCGGAAACGGGATCGGAGAAATGCACCAACACATACTGCTCCTGATCCTGCACAACGCGAACATTGACCACTTTGAAATTGCCCAATGCCGGCACCTCCACTTTTTTGGAGGCTTTGATGTCCACGTCCAAAGGTTTGCCGTTCCACGCGAGGTTGACAGAGGATGATTTCCCGTCGCGGTTGACTTTTCCAACGGTAAAGTAATGAGTCAGTTGGTCGCCGCTTTGCGTCCAGGAAACAGGTAGCGTCTTGCCCTCCTGTTTGGCGGTGACGAGCTGTTGAACCTCCTCTTCGGTAGCCACATCGGCGGTGTTCACGACGCCCGAAATCTCTTGTTGAGCAAGATTGTCGGGGTCGGGAGCGGAAATGCCGTCTGCTTCTACAGTAAAGTACTGATCGCGGGTACGGAAGTCGAATTGAAAAGTTTCTGCCTCGGCGGGCAATCCGTTAAAAATCTTGTTGAGGTGAACGGTGGCCACAAAAGGCGTTTGCGCCGGCAATGTCTTTTCCGGCTGAAACACCAGTGTGCGCTCGTCTTCCCAAACGGCTTTGCCTTTGATACCTGGCGAAAAACTGATGAGACCGGCGGCGGCCTCTTTGCCTACCGAGGCAGCCTCGACAGCGGCAGTGGCAAATTGTACCTTGATGTGCGAAGCCTTGGAAATCATACCCGACGTGAAGGCATAGACGTACGCGCCGATGCTTTCAGGAATGACGCGGGAGATGTTGTCAGGCTTTTTGGTGCAGGAAACTGTGGACGAAATCACAGCGAAAACGGCGAGCGAAAGCAAGAGTACGCTCATTGAAATGAATGGTTTGCGCATGGCATGTTTGGTTTTGAATACGGGGAAAAAAAGTGAATTCATTTTTAGATTGTCAACAGGCGAATCCAACGGAAAAGGTAAGCACTTTCTTACTTTTTATGTTACTATTGCAACGAAAAAAAAAAATTTGGTCATGCTGCCTCTTTTTCCTCTGCAAATTGTGGTGTATCCCGGCGAAAAACTCAACCTGCACATCTTCGAACCCCGGTACAAACAGCTTATGCAAGCCTGTGAAAATGAAAACATTACATTCGGGGTAGTGCCCTTTCTCGACGGGCGGCTTACGAGCTTCGGCACCGAGGTTGTGCTCACCGAAGTACAAAAGAGATATGACAACGGGGAGTTGGATGTGCGAACACAAGGCATCGGGCTTTTTCATTTGGATGAATTTTTCAAAACCGCTCCAGGCAAGTTGTATCCCGGCGGAGATGTTACACGGGTGGACATTGTGTATGACGGCACAAGAAAGCTGGGAGGCCACCTTCTGAGCATGGCGCGCTCCCTGTTCAGCATGTTGTCTATTGAAAAAGAACTGCCCGCCGACCCGGATCGCTTTTTAGCTTATGACATCGGGCACTATGTAGGATTGTCGCAACAACAGGAATACGAGTTGTTGTGCATCGCCGAGGAAAACGAGCGCCGCGAGTACCTCATTGAGCATTTGGAACAGTTGCTTCCATTGGTACGCGAAACAGAGGAACTCAAACGCAAGGTCAGAATGAACGGACATTTCAGAAACCTTACACCGCCGGAGTTTTTATAGCCGTATCAATTGAGTAAACGATGAGATTTTTTTCAGAAACGACTGCTTTCTGGAGAGAAGCGGAAAAAAAATATGTGAGTGAGGTTTGGTTTTTTACTACAATTTTTTTCATTTTTGCATCAACAGACGGCGATTCCCTTCCTATCAGCCTTCTAAAGTTCTAACAATTAGCATGTTAATTGAAAGAGCTCGATCACACTAAGACAAATTTCCTACCCTGAAAATTGAGTTGACCTTCACCTAATTGCTCGTTTTGCGGCAGCAAGTGGTTTTTTCGTGTAATCGAAATTGCGCTGCATATTGAGGAAGTAGATGGAGGGCTATGTTACCTGAAACATTTTTTACGTCGAAATTTCACTAACAAGTTATCAATCCCATACGATGAAAAAACTTTTTACAATTGCGCTGACATTGGGCGTTTTTTACTCGGCTTTCGGCCTTGCAGAAAAATCCGCTACGACAACAGCCGCCCAAAGAACCGATCAGAAAAAAACGTCCTTAACATCTAAAGGCGACGTTTCATTCACACCTGTTTCCGCCGGAATTGACCTATCCTTCATCGGTCCGATGGCGCCTAACTGCCCATTGACCGCCGACCCGGTATGCGGCAACAACGGTGTAACTTACCTGAACGCTTGCTTTGCACAGGCAGCCGGTATTACGCAGTATGCTTCGGGGGTTTGCTTCAGCACCTGTATCAACCCGGCGGCCATCCAGTTGAACGCCGTTTGTACGCAGGTATATGACCCTGTTTGTGGCTGCAACGGAGTGACCTACCAAAATGCCTGCACCGCTCAAAAAAATGGCGTAACATCCTATACAGCAGGCCCTTGTGCCAATAGTTGCTACAATGCGTCGCTCATTTTCAGCGGTGGCGGCGTTGCGCTCAATCCCAATACAGGGGTTCTGACTCTGGCTTGCGCACCTACCAACACACCGGTATGCGGCTGTAACGGCATTACTTACGCAAACCCATGCACAGCACAGGCCAACGGTATTAGTTTTTATACTTACGGTACCTGCCAAACCGGCTGTATCAACCCCGCACTGATGAACCCTAATGCCAACTGCCCCGGCACTTTGGCGCCTGTATGTGGTTGTAATGGAGTCACTTATCCGAATGTGTGCTCGGCTTCTGCCGCAGGGGTTACTTCTTTTACACAGGGTTCATGCAGCGGCGTATCGGGCTGGTGCAACAAGGCCGTGCCCATTTCTTGCGGCGACTACCTGCCTTTTGAAACCACCGTGGGCGCCGGCAACAGCATCAACACCTATCCCGGATGCAGCAACTCTACTTTTGCAGGCCCGGAAAAGGTCTATATGTTGCACAAAACTACCCCCGGAGACCTCCAAATCGGCTTGGAAATCATGACGCCCGGCCTCGACTTGGATATGTTCCTTCTGGCCGGCAATTGCAGCCAGTTGACCTGCCTTCGCTCCAGTACGACCAACAACTCGCAAACCAACAACGAAGGGATTTTGCTCACCAACGCCCCCATCGGTATATATTATATCGTTGTGGACGGCCAGTTTGCCAACTCCCAGGGGCAATATCGCTTAGAGGTAAGCTGCGGGTATCTGGATTGCTCGCAAGCCATTCCGCTGCAATGCGGCGTACCCTTGAACCATACCAATCTCAACGGCGCCGACAATGTGTCCTTGTACGGCTGTGACGGCAATATATATAATGTAGAAAACAACGGCCCGGAAGTCGTTC
This sequence comes from Saprospiraceae bacterium UBA2329, assembly GCA_002344975.1. GTDB lineage: Bacteria > Bacteroidota > Bacteroidia > Chitinophagales > Saprospiraceae > UBA2329. Next base: position 12,832 of record DDUV01000053.1, read on the forward strand.
ACACGTTCGTAACCACTACGACCGGCTGGGTGAACATCACGCTTTCCAACCTCCAGGGAAATCTGGAGTTGTTCCTCCTGCGCTCCTGCGACCGCGGAGGCTGCGTTGACTTCAGCGAAAGCCCCGGTACAACGCCTGAACAAATAACCGCTTACCTTCAGCCCGGCACTTATTATGTAGTGGTGGACGGCTACAACGGCGCCGTCAGTCCCTATACTTTGCGGGTAGATTGTGTGGCCGGCTGCTCCATGTCTTTGGCAGGAGTGACACCCACAGCCGCCAACTGCGGCCAGTCGAACGGCAGCATCAGCTTGGTAACATCGGGCGGCGCTCCCGGATATGTGATTCAATACACCGGCCCGGTGAGCGGCGTCCTCAGCTCCAGTTCCAACAACAACACCATCCAGGGGCTTCCTGCGGGCCAGTATCAGGTGCGCATCACCGATGTGTCGGGATGTGTTGTTAATCAGACCGTTATTGTTCCTTCCAACTCACCGATGGCGGTAGGCGTCAACCTGACCACGGCAATATGCAATCAGGGCGGCACGGCGCAGTTCACTATGACCAGCGGCACGCAGCCATATACCATTCAGTTGAGCGGCCCCGTCAGCGGGAATTATAATGCGGGCAATGCCAATCCATATACCATCGCGGGTTTAACGGCGGGCAATTATGTGGCCTACATCCGCGATGCGCAAGGCTGTGTGGTGGTCAGGACATTTACCATTTCTTATTCGAGCGGCAACTTTAGTTTTACGGGTACGCCTACTGCCGCCACCTGTAACGCGCCCGGCTCTATTTTGGTAAATACAAGCAATGGTACGCCACCATATAATATTACGGTAAGCGGCCCGGTGAGCGGCAATTTGACCAGCAACACCAATCAGTTTACCATTGCCAACCTGCCGGGCGGCACCTACACCGTCACCATCGGTTCTTCGGGGCAATGCCAGTTCACCCGCACCATAGTAGTGCCGAACACGGGCTTGCAGGTGAGCGTCACGGGGCAAAGCGGCGCCTGCAATCAGCCGGGCAGCATCGCCGTGCAGGTACAATCAGGTACGGCGCCCTATACCATCACCTGGAACGGCCCTTCGTCGGGGAGCATCACCACCGGCAATGCGAATTATCAGATTGCGGGGCTTCCTTCGGGCAGTTACGGCGTGCAGGTGAGAGATGCCACAAATTGTTTGCGCTATGAAGTAGTGAACATACAAAACTCAAGTGCGACTTTGTCTGCCACTTTTTCCGCCATCAGTTCGGGCTGTACCGCCACGGGTTCTATTGCCATACAAATCAACAACGGCAACCCGCAGTATGTCATTTCCTGGAGTGGTCCGGTATCAGGTACTGTAACGACATCTTCGCCCAACTACACCATATCCAACCTGCCGGGCGGCGCATACCTCATGCAGGTAACGGATGCCTCCGGCTGTAGCCGAACAGGCATGGTGAGCGTCAGTGCAGGTAATGGATTATCCGTGACACCAACAGTGAATAACGCCGGCTGTGGCCAGAACGGCTCTATCAATCTTGCCATAGCAGGAGGCACAGCGCCTTATTCCATTTCCTGGAGCGGTCAGGTTTCCGGCAGTGCGACGACATCCAGCGCTACTTATACGATTCCCAACTTGCCCGGCGGCACCTACAGCATCATAGTTACCGCGACCGGAGGCTGTCAGTGGCAACAAAATGTGACCGTAACCAGTAGCGGCGGCGGGAATTTCTCTGTTTCTTTAATGCCGATTGCGCCATCTTGCCAAACTTGTGCCGCCATCTGGGTGGATATTTACGGAGGGCAAGCACCCTACACGCTTACCTGGTCGGGTCCGACGCCCGGCAGCTTGGTGACGAGCCAGACAAATTTTGACATCTATTGCGTCAATCCGGGTACTTATACTGTGGTCGTTACGGATGCCAATGGTTGCAGTACTTCCGGAACAGTGGTCATTTCTCCAAGTAGTACCAGCCTTCAAATCAATACCAACATAACTCCTGCCGATTGTATCATGTCTGCATCGGGGAGTGTGTATTTCAATATTCTCAACGGCCAGCCCAACTTTACCGTGATTTGGACCGGCCCCGTTTCCGGCAACTGGAACACTTCATTGCGGGAGTTTTCTATTTATAACCTGCCTTCCGGCAACTACACCTTCACCATCACCGACGCCAACAATTGCGTACTCACCATTCCCATTGTGATGACCAATTCATTGGGCGTAGTGATTACTCCTGTGCCCGCGCCTTGCGGCCAACTTGGCTCTCTGTGGGTGGACATTCCGGGGGGCCTGCCTCCCTACACCGTCACCTGGACCGGGCCTTCATCGGGTACTACCACCATCAACAACAACGGCCTCAGCATTCCCAACCTCCCGGCGGGAACCTACACCGTCACCGTGACGAGTTCCAACGGCTGTAGCCAAACCGTACAATCAACGCTGACCACCTCCGGCAGCATCGTTTGCACAGCACTGGCAGTACCCGGCCAATGCGGCGCCAACGGCAGCATTCATGTGGGCATCACTTCCGGCACGCCCGGCTTTACGTTGATCTGGACCGGCCCCGTGAGTGGTTCAGCTACCACCAATAACTTCTTCTACAACATCAACAACCTGCCCAACGGCACTTATACCGTGACCGTCACCGACGCTTCGGGTTGCACCTGCACGCATACAGTGACAGTGCAAAACGGCGGCGGCAATGTTGGCTTGGTCGTCACGCCGGTACCCGGCAACTGCGCTCAAAACGGCTCCTTGTGGGTGGATATCCCCGGCGGCACCCCGCCTTATGTTCTGACATGGACAGGCCCGGTAAGCGGCTCTATCACACTGACGGTCAACGGATACAGCATTCCCAACCTGCCCTCCGGCACTTATACGGTGACCGTAACGGATGCCAATGGCTGTACCCGTTCCCAAACCGTCACCCTGAGCAATACGGGCGGCAACCCCACGGTTTCGCTGACGCCGATCAATGGAATTTGCGGCCTTCCGGGCAGCATCGGGGTGCAAATCGGCGGCGGCACAGGGCCGTTTACCATCATCTGGGCCGGGCCGGTTTCAGGCTCTGCCTCCACTCCACTTAGCACTTATACCATCAACAACCTGCCCAGCGGCACCTACACCGTGACCGTCATCGGCAGCAACGGCTGTTCGGGTTCTAATACCGTGACCATCAACAACTCAGGCAACGGTCTGGTCATTGTTGGCCAGGCTGAACCCGGCGATTGCGGCATGAACGGCGCTATCTGGTTGGACATCATCGGTGGATCGCCCTATTTCACCATCACCTGGACGGGGCCTGTAAACGGAACGACCACCTTCAGCAACTTCGGCTACCTCATTACCGGCTTGCCCAACGGCACTTATCAGGTGCGGGTCACCGATTTCTACGGATGTACTTCCAATGTTTTGGTAGTAACCGTCAACAGCGGCACGATGCCCAACCTCACCGCAACGCCTCAGCCGGGGCTGTGTGGCCAAAATGGGTCTATCGCACTGAATATCAGTGGCTCGCCGGCTCCGTATATGATTACATGGACCGGCCCGGTGAGCGGTATGCTCAACAACGCGCCCGCCAATCACACCCTGACGAACTTGCCCAGTGGCACATACACCATCACGGTGAAGGACGCCAACGACTGTTCCAAAACGCAGGTCGTGACGCTGAACAACGGTACCAATATGCAGATTACTGCGGTGCCGGTGCCGGGCGTCTGCGGTATGCCGGGCGCCATTCATATTGGTATGAGCGGCGGTACAGCTCCGTTTACGGTCGTTTGGACCGGCCCGGTGAACGGCTCGGCAAGCACCAACAACTTCTTCTACAACATCAACAACCTTCCCAGCGGCACTTATACCATCACCGTGACCGACGCAACGGGTTGTACTCGTACTCAAACCGTCATTCTGAACAACGGTGTCAATAATGTGAACTTCATGGCAACGGCTGTTCCGAGCTTATGCGGTGGAACCGGCGTTATCAACATCAACATCACCGGCGGAACCGGGCCGTTCCAATTGATGTGGACAGGCCCCGTGTCTGGCTCTACCACGTTGATCAGCAACACGTTCACGCTTTCCAACCTCCCTTCCGGCACTTACACTTTAAAAGTGACCGATGCCCAGGGCTGTATGTTTACGCGCATCGTAACCCTGACCAATACCGGCAGCCCGATTGTCATTGTAGGACAGGCTGAAAACGGCGATTGCGGCATGAACGGCGCTATTTGGTTAGACATCATCGGCGGCTCTCCTTTCTTTACCATCACCTGGACGGGACCGGTGAACGGCAGCACCGTATTCAGTAATTTCGGCTACCTCATTACCGGCTTGCCCAACGGCACTTATCAGGTGCGGGTCACCGACTTTTACGGATGTACTTCCAATGTATTGGTGGTAACTGTGAACAGCGGCACGATGCCCAACCTCACCCTGACGCCTCAGCACGGACTTTGCGGTCAGCCAGGTTCGGTCTTGGTCAATATTTCCGGCGCGCCCGGGCCTTATATGATTACATGGTCGGGGCCGGTGAACGGCATGGTGAACAACGCGCCTGCCAATTACACCCTCACCAACCTGCCCAGCGGCACCTACTCTGTGACCGTAAAGGATATAAACGGCTGCACCAAAACACAGAACGTAACGCTGAACAATGCGGGCAACAACCTGCAAATCACGGCAGTAGGCATTCCGGGGCTGTGTGGCCAACCGGGTTCCATACATGTGGGCATGAGCGGCGGATCGGCGCCGTTTACGGTCGTTTGGACCGGACCGGTGAATGGTTCGGCTACCACCAACAACTTCTTCTACAACATCAACAACCTGCCCAGCGGCACTTATACCATTACCGTTACAGATGCCAATGGCTGTATCAGAACGCAGACACTGATACTCAACAACGGGGCCAACAACCTGAACATCACGGCAGTAGCTGTGCCGGGTGTGTGCGGTCAGCCAGGTTCGATACATGTGGGCATCAACAACGGCACGGCGCCGTTTACGGTCGTTTGGACCGGCCCGGTGAATGGTTCGGCTTCTACCAACAACTTCTTCTACAACATCAACAACCTGCCCAGCGGCACTTATACCGTGACCGTAACGGATGCCAATGGTTGTACACGCACCCAGACCGTCATTCTCAACAACGGCAACAGCAATGTACAATTGGTCATCACGCCGGTGCCGGGTACTTGCGGCAATACCGGCTCCCTTTGGGTGGACATCATAGGAGGTGTAGCGCCCTGGCAACTGATGTGGAATGGCCCGGTGAACGGCATGATTACGCTGACAACCAACGGGTACAGCATTCCCAACCTACCCTCCGGCACTTATACTGTAAAAGTGACGGACGCGCAGGGCTGTATGCACACAGTAACCGTGACCCTCAACAACGGGGCCAACAACCTGAACATCACGGCAGTAGCTGTGCCGGGAGTGTGCGGCGCGCCGGGCCAAATTCATGTGGGCATTACCGGCGGAACGGCTCCGTTTACCGTGAGTTGGACCGGCCCGCAAAACGGTTCGGCCTCTACGAGCAACAATTTCTACAATATCCTGAATCTGACGAGCGGTACTTACACCGTGACCGTAACCGACGCCAACGGATGTACGCGCACCCAGACCGTCATTCTCAACAACGGGGCCAACAACCTGAACATCACGGCAGTAGCTGTGCCGGGTGTGTGCGGCGCGCCGGGCCAGATTCATGTGGGCATTACCGGCGGAACGGCTCCGTTTACCGTAAGTTGGACCGGCCCGCAAAACGGTTCGGCCTCTACGAGCAATAATTTCTACAATATCCTGAACCTGACGAGCGGTACTTACACCGTGACCGTAACCGACGCCAACGGATGTACGCGCACCCAGACCGTCATTCTCAACAACGGGGCCAACAACCTGCAAGTGACGCTCACCCCCGTGCCCGGCATTTGTGTTCAAACAGGTCAGATACAGGTAGGAATTGCCGGCGGCACAGCGCCTTATACCGTATCCTGGACCGGCCCGCAAAACGGCATGGCCACCACAAACACAGGTTCTTACACCATAATGAACCTGCCGAGCGGGGCTTACACCGTGACCGTAACGGACGCCAACGGATGTACTGCCACCCAAACGACGACGCTGAACAACGGCGGCATCGTGACGCTGACAGCCGCGTCTGCCAATGGAATCTGCGGCCAGAACGGTTCGATACAATTGACGATGACCGGCGGGGCTGCGCCTTATGCCCTGAGCTGGACCGGACCTGTTTCCGGTAACGCCACGGCCAACGGAGGCGCTTACACCATCTCCAACCTGCCCTCAGGTACTTATATTATTACGGCAACTTCGGGCGCCAATTGCGTAAGCACACAAACCAGCACCCTAAACAACGGCTCTGTCTTCAACATGACGGTCGTTTCCAATCCGGGCTTCTGCAATATCAACGGCTCTGTAGTGTTGACCTTCAGTGAAGGACAACCGCCGATTGCCATCACCTGGAGCGGCCCGGTGAATGGTTCTGCCACCACTTCGGGCAACAGCTATACGCTCTCCAATTTGCCCACAGGCACTTACACCATTACGGCAACGACGGCACAGGGATGCACAGACACGGAAACCATTACTTTGAATAACGCCACGAATATGTTGACGGTGACAGGAACTCCGGTGAACGGCTTGTGCGGCGAACCGGGTTCCGTAACCCTCTCAATGACAGGCGGTACCGGGCCTTATACCATCGCCTGGACGGGAGCAAGCTCCGGCTCTACCACCTCGGCCAATGCTTTGGTAACGATTCCCAATCTGGGAACCGGCACCTACAATTTCACGGTCACCTCTGCCAACGGTTGCGTCCAATCCACGTCTGCGTCTGTGCAGGTAACTGAATCAGACATAGACATTACCAGCACGGCCAATACCGGAAACTGTGGTGAATCCGGTTCCATTCAGGTGATTATCAGCGGAGGCAATCCGGGGTATGTCATCAACTGGAGCGGCCCTGAATCCGGCAGCTTTACCACTTCCGGCAGCACTTACGTCATCAACGGCACAACAGCCGGCGATTACAACATTTCAGTAACCGACGCTCAGGGGTGTACAGAAACAACTTCTGTAACGCTGAACAACCCGGAAGCCGATCTGGACATCCTGTTGAGTAGGATGAACGGCATCTGTAGCGGCCCCGGCGCCGTGACAGTCAGTATCATCAGCGGAGATGCTCCATTCAACATTGTCTGGACCGGCCCCGTCAATGGTTCTACCACTACTTCCAACAGCAGTTTCACCATCAACAATGCTCCGGCAGGTACTTACACCGTAACCGTGACGGATGTAGATGGCTGTACGGATACAGGAACCATCACCGTCACAACCACGCCGAATGTAGTAGCCACTACCATTGCTCAAAACGGTGTGTGCGGCATGCCCGGCTCCATTATTCTGAATCTGGTGGGCGGCACAGCTCCTTACACCATTGCCTGGACGGGCGCTGCAAGTGGTTCTGTCACCTCGCAAACCACCACGCGCACGTTCAACAATCTGGGTAGCGGCACATACAACTTCACCGTAACGGATGCCAACGGCTGCGTTGCAACGACCACTGCGGTGCTGAACAACAGCGGCAACATCTTCACCATCAACGCTTTCCCGTATCATGGCACCTGCGGAGATTTGGGCCGCATACGCGTGAACATGTTCGGCGGCACCGGGCCGTTCCTCATCACCTGGGTGGGGCCGTCTTCCGGTTCGGCAACGACTTCTGCGACCACTTATGACATTTTGAACCTGCCCAGCGGCATGTATTTCGTCAGCGTGACGGACGCGGCCGGCTGTACGGGTACCGACGTGGAGATGATTACCAACTCCAACACCTCGTCCATCAACGTTTCGGTGACGGCCATCAACGGGCTGTGTGGAGATTTGGGTTCCATCTGGATTACGGTGTTGCAAGGCCAAGGACCGTTTGTCATCACCTGGACCGGGCCGCAATCGGGGCAGATCACGACTTCTTCTACCGATTTCGATATTCCCAATTTGCCCAACGGCACTTACACCGTTACCATCCGGGATGTGAATTTGTGTGAAAGAACCTATACGGTTGTGGTAACGAGCGCGCCCGACAACCTGAATGTGACGCTGACGGCCAACAACAATACCTGCAGCAACCCCGGCTCCATTACGGTGAATATTGCAGGCAATGCGCCGCCGTACATCATCAACTGGAACAGCGCCATCGGCAGCGGCACGCAAACGGTCAGTACCAACACCTTCACCATTCCCAACCTCTTCACCGGCAATTACACCGTGCAGGTAGTGGATGCCAATGGCTGTTCGGAAACGCATACGAGACAGTTGTACAACGAGGCGGGTACCTTCATTATGACGCTGACGCCGAATGTGGGCGGGTGCAACAACCAAAGCTCTATTCAGGCCAGCATTTCCGGTGGACAGGCGCCCTTCCTCCTCAACTGGACCGGCCCAAGTTCCAATGGTTCGGTAACCTTTACAACCTCTACCTACAACCTCTTCGGCCTCGCGCCGGGCTTCTATATGATTATGATTACGGATGCCAACGGTTGTTCGCAGTGGGAAACAGTGCAGGTGTCTTATGCGTCTTCCCCGCCGATTACAGCGTTTGCATTTACCACCAACCTGCTGACGGCCAACTTCACCAACCAATCCTCACCGGGTACTTACCTGTGGAGTTTTGGAGACGGCACAACGTCCACAGCGGCCAATCCGGTGCATACCTACGCACAGGACGGCACCTACACGGTATGCCTCATTGTGAGCAACGCCTGCGGCAGCACAACGCACTGCGCCAACGTAACGGTGACGATTCCGAACAACATGGTCATTTTAGACATTGGCGAGAACAGCGGGGCTGCGGGCGGCAACGTCTTAGTACCTGTGCGCATCCGCAACTGCAACCTGCTGGTGTCGCTGGCCGGCTCGCTGACGGTGCAGAATCCTTCAGTGGCAAGCATTGCAGGAGTGGCGCCGGCTGCCATTGCGCCGCAGTTCAATCCGGTCAACAAGACCTTCAATTACTACGCCAACAATGGTCAGGGCGTGAGTTTGCAGCAAAATCAGATACTCTTCTATTTGATTGTTCAGCTTACCGGCACGCCGGGGCAGTCCACCAATTTGAGTTTTGCCAATTCGCCGTTAGCCGTAGAAGTGGGCAGTATGGTGAACGGTAACCCGGTGGCCCTGCCACACATCACATACACGGGCAGTGTTTCCATCTCCACAGCCGTACAGGTTTCCGGCGACGTTTATACCTATTGGGACGCCCCGATCCCGGATGCTGAAGTTCGCATCAGCAATACCGGTATGGACATGATGGAAATGACCGATGATGCAGGCCGCTATATGGCGCCGGATGTTCCGATGGGCGAGATGATTACCATTACGCCCTCCAAAAACGGCCATCCGGCCAACGGGCTGAGTACCTACGCTCTGTTCATCGGGCAGCGCTTTATACTCGGAATGGAGCCGCCACAAGTTGCATCCCCGTATCAAGTGATTGCCGGCGATGCCAACTGCAACGGCGCGTTCACCACGCTCGATTTGTTCATCATCCAACAACTCATCATCGGCGTGCGCGACAGCTTTGCCAACTGCCCGGCCTGGGTATTCGTTGCCGCAAATTCCAACTTGCCGGAAAGCGATTTCGATGCCTACAACGTTTTCCCCTACGCCAATTGCGACAGCATGATGGTGACGGGCGACGCGCTGGCTGATTTCGTCGGTGTGAAAGTGGGCGATATTTTGGGCCATGCCAATCCGGCCAACTTCACCAACGGCGGCGGCATTGAACCGCGCAGCGCAGCCGAATTGGTATTGACTACCAACAACCGGCAGGCACAACAGGGCGATTTGATCAGTATTCCGGTGCGCAGTTCCAACTTTGAGGACATTACCAACTACCAACTGGGACTGTGGTTCGATACCCAATACCTCACTTTTGAAGGATTTGACCCGGCAGCTTCCGGAGCATTATCTTCTGTGGTGGCGGGTACGACTCAAACCGGCAACGGCAGGCTCAGCGTGAGTTGGTTCAACCTGGCAGGAACGGGCATCAACGCAGGCGACGACGAGGTACTGTTCACCGTTCGATTCAGAGCCAATGCCAATATCAGCGACCTCAACGGCCTGCTGGAAGTGCGTTCACAATGGATTTTGTCGGAAGCATACAATACGCAAGAAGAGCGTAAAGGCATCATTCTGAATATTGAAAATCAGGCTGTTACCAGCGCCAACGAGCCATTGGAAGGCAAAGGCACTTTCCGTTTGCACCAGAACGCGCCCAACCCGTTTGTGGCTGAAACGTCCATCTCATTCGATCTTCCCGAAGCATCGGATGTGGAATTGCTCATCACCGATCAGTTGGGACGCACCGTTCGCATACTGCGCGGCCAATACCCGCAAGGGCGCAGCACGATGGATTTCAAAGCGGAAGAACTGCCGCAGGGCGTCTATCGCTACACGCTCAAAGCGGGCGAGTTCTCGGCAACCCGAACGATGATTTTAGTGAAATAACAGCATACGGAGAGCGGCTTCAAAATAAGGGGCCGCTCTCTTTGTTTTTAATCTCAAAAACCATGATCCACCTATTGCGTCGGTGCTGCCTGTTGTTGGCAGTATGGCAGGCGCCTTTCTTCCCGTCTGCCCAAACCATCCAACTCTCCATGCCGGATACCACCGTTTTGGCCGGCGACACCCTCTCCTACCCCATCACTGCAACGGCAGGCTTCAACGGCGTAGTCAGCGCGCAGTTTTCCATACAATGGAATCCCTCCGTACTCAGATACATCGGGCACCTTCCGGTTGATCTTAATCAGATTGCCGTGGGTGAAACGAGCGCTGCACAGGGCGCCTTGAGGTTCTCCTGGTTTGACGTGGGCGGGCAGGGCATTACGCTGGCGCCCGGTAGCCAGTTGGTGCGATTTCGTTTTCGGGCCGAGGGGCAGCCCGGAGATTCTACCCCGGTAGTCTTTACTAATGAACCGCTGCGCATTCAGATATTCCGGGCGGGCAGCACGCCGGGCTTGTTCGATTCGCTCGTTTTGGTGCAAGATACCGGCTTGGTGAAGATCGCCCGCGTTTGGCAGCCGACAGCCGTCTCACAAAACCCCACTTGTTTCGGAATGAACGACGGCACGGCCTCCGTCAATGCCGCAGATGCTCCGGCAGGCGCGCAATTCCTCTGGACCGGGCCAAACGGGTTCAGCTCTTCGTCGCCAGTATTGAGTGACCTCGGCCCCGGCGCTTACAACTTGGTGGCAACATCCTCTCAAGGCGAGGTTTTATTTGAAACGACCATCACCCTGAACGAGCCACCGCCTCTGCAACCCGATCTGGGGGACGACCTCCAGCTTTGTCCCGGAGAAAGCTCGACGTTGAGTCCCGGCACGTTTGCGGGCTATTTGTGGTCCGACGGAACTACCGCTGCGCAATTGCCCATCAACCAGACGGGAACGTACAGCGTAACCGTGAACGACGCGCAGGGCTGCACGGCTTCCGACACCATTGCAGTAAATGTTTCCGCTGATGTTCAGATAGTTGTAGAAAACGACCGGCTCAGCATCTGCCCCGGCGACAGCGTGCAATTGCGCGTTTCGGGCGGGGAAACCTACCGCTGGACCGACCCTTCCAACACCCTCAGCAGCACCACCATTCCCAACCCCGTAGCCAAGCCGCAACAGAGCAGTTCCTACACCCTCATCGCCTCCAATGAATGTGCATCCGACACCATACAATTCTCCATTTTTGTACACCAGACAGATGCCTCGGCAGGCCCCGACACTTGCATTCAGCGCGGCCAGGAGCTGCGCCTGTACGCTCGCGGCGGAGTGCGCTATGCCTGGGATCGCGGAGAGTACCCTCTGAACAGTTACAGCAGTTCCGACCCGCTCAGCACGCCCTTGAGCAGCACTGTTTACAGGGTGGAAATTGTAGATGCCAATGGTTGTAAAACCACCATTGAGGTGCCCGTAACGGTGGTGGACGGCGCGCCCGACATACTGCTCATCAACATGATAACGCCCAACGGAGACGGCAGAAACGACGTGCTGGAGTTTCAGGAATTGGGGAAGTTTACCAACAATGCCCTCAAGGTGTATAATCGCTGGGGCGATTTGGTGTATCAGAAATTGGGCTACCAAACCGACGATGAGCGATTTGATGGCACTTGGAACGGCAAACCGCTGCCGGCGGGCAATTATTTTTACGTCCTGTCTTTTTCAGAAGTGCATTACAAACAAACCCTCACCATCATAAGAGACTGACATGAAACACATTGCATACATATTCTTCCTCTCGTTGTGGCCCTTTTTCCTCTGCGCCCAACAACTTCCCGACCGCAGTATTTTTGCAGAAACGAATTTCCTGTGGAACCCCGCCATGACCGGAGCTTTTCCTTTTTGGGAATTGAGTACAAGCTACCGGCAGCAATGGTTAGGCTTCGACAATGCTCCCCGAACTGCGGCGGTGGCAATTCAATACCCCTTGCCGGAATCGAACTCGGCGCTGGGCGGCTATTTTATGTACGATCAGATCAATCCATTGGTAGTCAACCACTTCACATTTCAGTACGCTTACAAACTCCGCTTTGGCGACCGCAAACGCCGGCAGCTTTCCCTCGGCATTGCGGCCAATGTGCAGCATTTTCTGCTCGATGCCCGCGATGTGGTGGTCAACCACGCCGATGACCCGCTGCTGCCTGTGGGCGAATACAACACCGTAGGCCCCAACGCGTCGGGCGGCATCTTTTACACCTCCGATGCCCGGCAAAGCGACAACAAAGGCGCTTGGTATGCGGGCGCAGCCATACAGCAGGCCGTGCCCTGGAATGTAGTTTTTGACGACAACGACAGTCCGGCCAACTTGCGGCATACCTGGCACGGAAATGCCATTTTCGGAGGGCGTTTTGCCAAAGGCGGCGTCATTCTGGAGCCTGCCCTGTGGGTACACTACGCACAGCCCGGCATTGTAAACGGCGCTTTTCACTTGCGTGCCGAAAGCCGGGATGCGCTGTGGGGCGGGCTGAGTTATTCGTCCAACCAAACGCTGGGCATACAGGCCGGCGTAGTAGTTAAAAAAGGATTTAAAGAATTCAGCCACCTGCGCATCGGCGTGGCAGGCACGTTCAATATTGGTACATTCGGACAGTTTCGCGGGCCGGGCTACGAGTTCTTGATGGCTTACCGGATGGCGCAGGACTGAGTGGTGTGAAGTTATCCTTTCTTAGCCGGAGCGCGTAAATTCTGCTCCGACTTCTCGTTTTGCACCGAAATAGTGACCTGTGCGTACCTCCGGCGGGCATCCCGAAGCCAATCGGCTGCTTCCTTGCCGCGAATGCCGCCATCCTGTGCGCCGTCGCGGATGATACGCAATTGGCCGCTTTTCAGGTAGGATTGCAGCGCCCCCCTTCCATAATTCGACATCCAGATATATACCGACTCTGCCCGACGAGCAGCCAACTGCGAGGCATCCCGCTCCTGATCGCCTGCAAAACCACTGATGCGTACCACGATGGATTCGCCCGGCGCCAGCCCGGTTTTCAGCTTGGAGTCTATTTCCGCAGTAGCCTGCGTAAGGGTTTCAAAAGCGTTGGAAGCCTGATTGAAAAAGCCTGCGATGTCATCGGTTGCCGAGACGTTGTTTTGCTGCACTACATTGGAGAAGTTACGCCGCAGTTCATCGCGCCGGGCAAGGTAAGCTTTCAGCAAGTCTTCATAGCTTGTCGCCGTTTTCTCTGGAATATTTTCATCAAAATAAAGCGACATGGGCAAGGTGTAATTCAATACCGTAGGCGTATTGGGCACAGGCGTCTGATTCCCTTGCGGGCAATTGGCCACACATTTATTGGATTTGTCTATGACGAACGTACTCGTTTCGCCTTTAGAGTTCAGCGAAACCTCGGCCCGCCCCCCTGAAAAATCGCCCGCACGGAGGTATTGAAACGGAATCACGGTTTGGCCTGCCATATTGATGTATCCCCAGCCGCTCTCCATCTCGGCGCGAATAAGCCCTTCCCGCAGCGGCCCGATGTTCCTGTACCGAATGGGAATGGCCACACTGCCTGCACTGTTCAAATATCCAAAAATGGAACTTCCCCGCAGGCGCTGTTCCACCTTGTACCAGTTTCCGGCCGCGTCATAGTCAATGGAGTAGTACTCGGCAGGCGCCAGCACATTGCCTTTGGCGTCTTGTAGTCCCACCAATTCTCCTTTTCTGAAGGTGCGCAGTCGTTCATCTTTCACTGGAGCCTCCTGCGTCATTTCCACCCTCGGAGGCGTGGCGCCGGGTTGCAGCTTCACCGTCAGTTGGGCGGGCGCGTAGCCTTGGCGGGTAAACTGCAAAGTCACCAAGCTGCCCTCTGTTGCAGCCGGAAACGACAGGGTGTATGCCCCCGTTTTGTCGGAATAATCCGTAAATGATCCGGCAGATACTTTTACCTTAGCCAGCGGCCGCTTGGTAGCCGCGGCCTGCACGATGCCTCGCACCACAATAGGTTTCAGTTCGCCATCGGGATCGGGCAGCGCTGTTGCCGGTTCATCCTGCTTTTTGCAGCGCACCGCCGCCGACAGAATATCGGTATCCAACATGCCCCTGGCGGCAATTTCCGACTCATAAGCCTTTGCAAACCAAAAACATGCAGATTCCGGCCACGGGTCGCCGGCAACAGGCTGGTAGCCGGCATCTATCTGAAGACGGGAAAATTCCTGCACCCCCTCATTGTATAAATACACTGCAACATTTTTGAGAAAAGCAATGGTATCCGCAGAAATACAAGCTGGAAACAGCGCACGACTCGCCTCTATCAGACTGTCTGTGGCGGCCATATTTTTTTGTTGGATCAAATCGCCGACCAACATTTCATTGTAATACAACTGATCTGTAGGGTTGTGAATACAAAGCGCCCTGTTTTGATAAACAACAGATTCGCCGTCTGCGCACACGTCAAACGGCGGGTTGTACCACCAGGCAAAAGCGGTGAAAAATGCCCACAGCGGAATGGCCCAGAGCAAGTCAAAGGCGGCAGGTCGAAGGCGGTCGGCGGCAGGTTCGGCCAATTTCCTCAGCCAGGGCGGAATGGTGAATGCCGTTCGGGAAGGCGGTTCCTCTACATATTTGAAAGCCACCTCGTCCACCGGATGCCCGGCAGTGTGCAAGCCCTGCAACTCAGCCTTGAGCAGATTCTTTTCTTTACTATTAGAAGTAATGGCCAAGGCATTGAGCGCCGCATTGAAACGGTACTCTTCATAAGCAGCAGATGCCACATCGGGGGGCGTGCTTTGCTGCAAGAGGTTGTGAATGATGCCGCGCACCCGCTCCTCCATGCTTTTGGAAGCCAAATACTCTACCAATTCTGTGCGGGCCGCTTCCGGGATGACGCCCGCCACGAACCAAGGCAACCTCGTCAATTGCCGGAGCTGATCGAAATGCAGCAAGGTAGCGCCCGGCGGCGAAAGTTGTCTGCCCAGCGCCAGAGTCAGTTCCCATTGCAAGAGCGGATACACGGCGCAGGCCGCGATCCATTCAATCATCGGCTCCGAAAAGTGCTTCCGCAAAGAAGTCATCAGATCACCCTCCAGCACAATCGGCTCGCGCTGAATGTCTTCCAGACGGGCCAGCCACTCTGAAGTATGGATAGGCTCTGTGGCGTCCAACTGTTCTACGGCGGCGCTCCAGCCCTGCAAAGACATGGGCAACAGATAAAACACCTCCTCGATGCGCTGCTCCCGGCGGCCCCACACACTCACGGGAATAGGCGACAACATGGCCCGGCGGCGCCAGTCGGTGAGCATAGACACCCAGCGTTCGAGCCTGCCGGTGAGCGGGCTGAGGAGTTGGTGCCCATGCCCGATGACGATGAGCCGGGCATTGCCGTAGCGATGTTGCAGCTCGCGCAGTGGGATGCCTTCGGGGTTCTTTTCATCAAAACAGAGCCGGATATCGCCCTCAAAAAAATAGCGGGCTAAGGGCGCTTCCTGCGTTTGGAAATACCTGCAAACCCAGTCGTAGAGCGCCGACCGGTGATCGTTAGGGCTTTGGCGGTCAATCAGCAGGAGGTAGTCGGGCGGATTGGTGAGTCGTTTGTACCGAAAATCGGCCATGCCCAGCCGGTTGATGGTAGCGCGGATGGAGGCCGGAATGTCCAACTGCATAGCATCGCCCCGGATGCGGCGGCGCAGGAGGAAGAGCAATTGGGCGGCAGAATCGCCGGGCACGATGGCGCCGGGCTGCTCTATGCGAAACCTGAAATGATAGGGCGGGCCGCTGCGGCCTTTTTGCTGGGTGACGGCCGTGAGGAACCTGCGCCGGCGTTCGCGCCATTGCAACAGCGCCAACAAACCTAATGCGGAAAGAACGGTAAGCGCCGATTTGACCACCCAGGCGTATTGCGTATATAAATGAATGGCATACTCCCGACCCGGATCGGGCAGCAGTTCGCGCATGTCTCTGGGAAAGGGAACATTTTTTGTAGAAGGCAATGCCAGGCTCGTATCGGGTTTCACCAAGTCGAGGTCTTCAATGCCCAATTGGAGGCTAATGACAAAAAATGTTGTATCGCGGCGCGCCGAGGCCAACCACGCCTCTACTAAAATGGTATCTCTGAAAAAATCGTAGGTATCTCTGACGATGTAAGTAAACAAGCCCTGCGGACTGACCTGATACGCTCCGAAAACCGAATCTGAGCCGGAAGAAGCGCCGTTGCCGAGTAAGGCCATCAGCAGCGAATCGCCCTGCGGAATGGAGATGCGTTCGGTCAGCGTATCGCCGGGGCGCAAGACGCGTTCCACATATTGGGGCAACAGCGGCGGCGGGGGTTTCGGGCCGACCTGTTGTTTCACCGCCACGCCCGCCACAATGGCTAAGATTTGCGCCAGCAACCACCATTTGCGCTTGCGCGGCGACGCCACCGTGCGGCGTACAAAATACCCGGCAGCCAACAGCGAAAGTACAACGATGGGTATGGTGGGATTGCGCCAGGAACTGAATACCTCCACATCCAACAAAAAGCCGCCCAGAAAACTAAAACCCGCCGTCATCAACAGCAGGAGATTGCGCCAAACCCGCGCCAGTTGTCGCTCTCTGGCTGAATCAGACCGTTCGGCGGATGCCTCCGACAACAGCACAACCCGCTGCCAAACCTGCTCGAACAGTCGGTAAAAATCTTCCTGTTCCTGCCGATTGCGGGCAAACAAAGGACAGAGCAAAGCCGACAGCCGTTCGGGCGCTATATCGGCAGGCAGGCGCCGCAGCAATTCCTGAACCTGAAGGTGCTTGCCGGTGCCCATGTCGTAGCCGTCGGCTTCCAGCGCGGCCGTCAGTTCAGACATCAGTATGTGGAGGCGGGTATCGGTCATTGCAGACAAAATACTGATTGACAATTTATTACAGAGGCGTCATTCATGCACTGAATCTCAATTGATTGCGTACTCTCTGCTTTTCCGTTTGCCGCATTTCGTCATCCGTTCTGACATTCTCCTCCATTCTTTTGGCCAGCAGCTTCCACCAGTACACGGCAGGAATGATGTTTCCACAGTGGGTTTCCAACCTGTAAGTGAGTTCTACGTTGGGATTTTCCCGGTCGTTCAGCAGCCGGCTCAGCTTGGTAGGATGCAGGTCAACATCTTCGGCAAACTCCTTATGGCTTCGGCCTAATATTTTGATGTATTGTTCCAATTGTTTGGAGAACGAAAACGCCTCTTCAAAACCGCTTCGTTCAAAGTAGTCCCGCATCAACAACTTCATCCGCATCAGCTCAGAGAGCAGGCGCTGCTCTTCTGTTCTTTCCAATAACGCTTTGGCTCTCAGCTTTCTAAACTCTTCCTCGATTTCGGTTTGTTCATTTTTTTCCAGATCGCCTGAAAAGATATACGCGCCGGCAATTTCCTCAACGGTAAACTCCTCAAGCAAATGTTCATAGATGGTGTCGTATTTATTCATCGCCAATGTATTTATCAATGAGTTGTTTGGATGATTCGTATTCTACGGCCAAAAGTCGCCCATATTGTCGAAATCCATATTTGTCCTGATAGTGGTGGATGAGTCTGGTTTTCGGCAATAAAGAAACAAAGCCGCCATAGCCCCTTTTAAACGCAGATGCACAGGCAAAACCGATGAGGCAACCAGCAATATTATCCAAGGTTTTCTCCTTACCTACCTGAGTTTTGGTTATTTCTATCAGGTTGATGTGAACTCGCAGCTCCTCTGGATAGTCCTTTAAAGAAAGCAGGCCCAGAATCTCATTTTCATCCTCTTTGAGATAAAGTTTGTAAACCTCATGCCCCAATTCCTGCTCCCAGTCAAAGCTGAACCCCGGATGCTTTCGTATTTTAGCAATGTCTTTGCTTGTCGCTTCCTCTATGAAGACCTCAACCAAACTGCCGGATGCTTTCCGAGTTACTTTCATAATGGTCTATTCTGTTCGGCCGGCAGGGTTGTTTCATTCCGCCGTTACAAAAATACAAATTTCTGTTTACATTTTACATAAACTTTCATTTTTTTTGTCTAAAAACAATCTATTACCTTTGTTCCAAAACCAACAATATGAAATATCTCGCTTCTTTATGCCTGCTGATCGTGATGTCAACTGCTCAGGCGCAACACCACCCACTGCTTCAATCCGGTCCGATGCCCGGCTACACCGACATGCTCGAAACCACGCTCTGGGTACAAACCAAAGCGCCCGCCAAAGTACAAATTGCCTACTGGAATGCCGCAGGCAAAGCCGATACCCTGCTCACCGAGCCGGTTACAACGCAAAAACACAGTGCCTATACCGCCAAACTCGTGGCCGACAAAGTGCAGCCCGGCCAAAAGTACAACTACCAGCTCCGCATAGACGGAAAAGCAGTGTCGCTCCCCTACCCCACTCAATTCCAGACACTTCCGCTGTGGCAATGGCGCGCCGACCCGCCCAATTTTACACTGGCAACCGGAAGTTGCAACTACGTCAATGAGCCTGACTACGACCGGCCCGGGCAAGGCTACGGCAGCGATCATCATATTTTTAAAGCCATCCACGACCGGCGACCCGATGTCATGCTCTGGCTCGGCGACAATACCTACCTCCGCGAACCCGACTGGAACACCCGCACCGGCATCCTGTACCGAAACACACACAGCCGTTCTCTGCCGGAACTACAGCCCCTGCTCGCCTCCACGCACCACTACGCCATCTGGGACGATCACGATTTCGGTCCCAACGACTCCGACGGCAGCTTCCCATTCAAAGACCTGACCTACGAAGCCTTCCAACTCTTCTGGCCCAATCCCTCCTTTGGCGTCAACGGTCAAAAAGGCATTACCACCTTTTTCCAATGGGCCGACATTGACTTCTTCCTCTTAGACAACCGGTATTTCCGCACCGCCAACAACCGCAAAACCGGCGACATGCAAATACTGGGCGCCGAACAAATTGACTGGCTCATCAGCGCTTTGAGCAACAGCCGCTCCCCCTTCAAAATAGTAGCCATCGGCGGGCAGGTACTCAACACGGCCCCCGTACATGAAAACTACATCCACTTCCATGCCGCCGAACGGGAATTCCTCCTCAAACGCATTGAAGAGGAAAAAATCAAAGGGGTCATCTTCCTCACCGGCGACCGCCACCATACCGAAATGAGCAAATTGGTCAACAAAGCCGGCAATACCGTTTACGACCTCACCACCTCGCCCCTCACCGCCGGCACTGCCCGCGCAAGTGAAGATGAACCAAATATTTATCGGATTCCCGGCACAATGGTGGTAGGAAAACACAACTTTTCCACACTGGAGTTTTCCGGCCCTCGCACCGCCCGCGTACTCACCATCCGCGTATTCGATGCAGAGGGCGCCCAATTGTGGCAACGCGAAATAAAAGCAGGTGAATAGCGCTTTTTTTTTGCATTTTTTTTCTTGGCAGATTGAATAAATAGCGCCAATTTTGATGCGTCGTTTCAGGCAGACCTTATGCACAGAACAGCTTCGGTCCATATTCTTTGCAATGAATTGAATAACAATGAAAAAGCAAATCGCTCTGTTGTCTTACTTCCTCATCGCGCAGATACTGCCCCTCGCAGCCCAATCTGCCGATACCGACTTTATGCGCAGCAGGGGCAAAATCTTTGTCGTTGTGGCGGTCATTGCGGCGGTATTCATCGGAATTGTTCTCTTTATGGTATTTCTGGAACGGCGGCTAACCAAATTAGAGAACCAAATCAACGAACATGAGCCAACAGACCGTCGTTAGCTTTTACGACAGCGTAACCAACTTTTTCAATAAAGCCGCCCAACATACCGGGCTTCCCGAAGGCTTATTGGAACAAATCCGCGTTTGCAACGCCGTTTACCGCATGCTCTTTCCTGTAAAAATGCAGGACGGACAGGTAAAAGTGATCGAAGCATACCGCGTACAGCACAGCCACCACCGTACGCCTACCAAAGGGGGGATTCGCTACTCCAACCATGTCAACCAGGAAGAAGTAATGGCCCTCGCCACTCTGATGACTTACAAATGCGCCATTGTGGACGTGCCCTTCGGTGGCGCAAAAGGCGGTGTAAAAATCAACCCCTGGGACTACTCCCCGGAAGTGTTGGAGCGCATCACTCGCCGCTACACCACCGAATTGATGAGCCGCAACTTCATCGGCCCATCTATTGACGTTCCCGCCCCCGACTACGGCACCGGCGAACGCGAAATGGCATGGATTTACGACACCTACCGCACTTTTAAAGGCGCCGATATAGACGCAGCGGGCGTTGTCACAGGTAAACCCGTCACGCAGCACGGCATCAACGGACGCCGCGAAGCTACCGGCCGCGGGGTATATTACGGTATCCGCGAAGCCTGCAACATACCGGAAGACATGAAGCGTTTGAACATGACTACCGGCCTGAAAGGCAAGCGCCTCATCATTCAGGGTCTCGGCAATGTAGGCTCCTTCTCCGGCACCATTTCTCAGGATGAAGGCGGCGCCATCATCGTGGGCGTAGGCGAAATGGAAGGCGCTATTTACAACAAAGACGGATTTGACATCAATGATGTACTGAAGTTCCGCAAAGAAACCGGTTCCATCCTCAACTATCCCGGCGCGATTTCTATCCCGAAAGAGCAACGCGAAACCATCTTGGAATACGATTGCGACATTCTGGTACCCGCTGCATTGGAAGACGTCATCTCTTATAAAAACGCTCCCAATATCAAGGCCAAAATCGTTGCGGAAGCAGCCAATGGCCCCA
The DNA here is from genome assembly GCA_002344975.1 of Saprospiraceae bacterium UBA2329. Classification (GTDB taxonomy): domain Bacteria; phylum Bacteroidota; class Bacteroidia; order Chitinophagales; family Saprospiraceae; genus UBA2329. The sequence continues at coordinate 34,053 of DDUV01000053.1, forward strand.
TCACTTCCCGCGGCGAGGAAATGCTTTTGGAAGCTGGTAAAATCATCATCCCCGACGTGTTCCTCAATGCCGGCGGCGTGACGGTTTCTTACTTCGAGTGGTTGAAAAACTTGTCGCACATGCGCTTCGGACGTTTGGAAAAACGCTTCGATCAGCAGCGCCTCGAAAACCTCGTGGGCTTGGTTGAGCGCACCGTGGGCCGTGAGATCAGCGACGAAGAAAAACGCATGATTGCCCGCGGCGCCGATGAGATTGACCTGGTTCGCTCCGGCCTCGAAGAAACCATGATCAACGCTTATCACCAGATCAGAGATGTTATGGTTGATAAACCCAAAGTAACCGACCTGAGAACGGCGGCCTTTGTGAGCGCCATCAACAAGATCAGCAGCGACTACATGTCGCTCGGCATTTTCCCCTGATTTTCAGGGCTTTGTTTTCAAAACTACAAACCGTCTTCTGCCGCTCGCAGGAGGCGGTTTGTTTTTTTAGGACTGCCCCTTTACACCTGAAACACTCCCACGTTGAACTTCTCTACCGGCGCGTTGTCGGCCGCTTCGATGCTCATGGAAATGGCTCTGCGGGTATCGGCGGGGTTGATGATTTCATCCACCCAGAGGCGGGCAGCCGCGTAGTACGGCGTGGTTTGGCGCTCGTACTTGGACTTGATGTCGTGGAGCAAATGCGCTTCGTCTTCGGGCGAGAGTTGTTGCCACTTGGCTTTGAGGCCTGCTGTTTGAATCTGGAGCAAAGTCTTGGCTGCCTGCTCGCCTCCCATGACGGCAATTTTGGCGTTGGGCCAGGCAAAAATGAATCGGGGATCGTAGGCTTTGCCGCACATGGCATAGTTGCCCGCACCGTAAGAATTACCTACAACAATGCTGATCTTCGGCACGGTAGAATTGGCCACTGCATTCACCATCTTCGCCCCGTCTTTGATGATGCCGCCGTGCTCGGAGCGCGAGCCTACCATGAATCCGGTGACATCGTGCAGGAAAACCAGCGGAATTTTTTTCTGGTTGCAGTTCATAATAAACCGGGCCGCCTTATCGGCAGAATCGGAATAAATGACACCGCCCACCTGCATTTCGCCTTTGGGCGTGCGCACCACCTCGCGGTTGTTGGCCACGATGCCCACCGACCAGCCGTCAATGCGGGCATAGGCGCAGATGATGGTTTTGCCGTAGTCTTTTTTATAAAAAGTCAGTTCGGAATCGTCCACTATTCGGCGCAGCAGTTCCGTCATGCTGTACGGTTTGGCGCTGTTTTCGGGTACGATACCGAATATTTCAGACGGATTTTCTTTGGGCAGGCGGGGTTCAGCGCGGTCGAAACCGGCCTTGGGAAACGTGCCGAGTTTGTCCACCAGATCGCGGATGGTACTCAGACAGGTTGGGTCGTCGGGCATGCGGTAATCGGTGATGCCGGAAATTTCGGCAGTGGTACGCGCGCCGCCAAGTGTTTCTTTGTCAATATCTTCTCCGATAGCGGCTTTCACCAAATAAGGTCCCGCTAAAAAAATAGAACCGGTGCCGTCCACAATCAATGCCTCATCCGACATGATGGGCAGGTAGGCGCCGCCTGCCACGCAACTTCCCATGATGGCGGCAATTTGTGGAATCCCCATAGAAGACATACGGGCATTGTTGCGGAAAATGCGGCCAAAGTGCTCTTTGTCGGGGAATATCTCGTCCTGCATAGGCAGGTAAACGCCCGCGCTGTCCACCAAATAGATGATGGGCAGGCGGTTTTCCATGGCAATTTCCTGCGCCCGCAGGTTCTTTTTCCCTGTAATGGGAAACCAGGCGCCGGCCTTCACGGTGGCGTCATTGGCAACGATAACACATTGACGGCCACGCACATAACCTATGCCTACCACAACTCCGCCGGCAGGGCAACCACCATGCTCCTCGTACATTTCGAAACCGGCAAAAGCGCCGATTTCCATAAAATAAGAATCTGGATCAATGAGATGATTTACTCGTTCTCGGGCCGTGAGCTTGCCCAAACTGTGTTCTTTTTCAATTTTAGCCTTGCCGCCGCCCTGATGAATTTTTTCCAAACGAAACTCCATTCTGGAAACCAGCAGCTTGAGGTGGTCTTCGTTTTTGCCGCGTTCGAGTTCTTCTTTGGTCATTGTGGTTGCCGTTTGTAAAGAAGGGTTAACCGCGCGTCAACCCTTCTTCAAATATTCAATTCTTATTTACCTTTTTGCGCTCCAATTCGATGACCGTACCTTTTTTCATACGTTCCTCATTCTCTTGTTGACGCTTTTCCTTAATCGCCTCAATCTGAACTTTGATCTCCAAAGGCTTTTTGTTGAGATAGCGATGATAGGACACGATGACGATCTGCGACATGTCTTCAGGGTAGCTTACTCCCAGCGATTTGAGGTAGTGAGAAAATCTTGACCCCTCATAAAATCCCCATTTTTGGGAAATCCAGCGGCCCAAACTGAAGAACAATTTATGCACCACTTCGTCTTCCGTAGCCGATTTGAAGGTAGCTTTGGCAGAAGGCTCAATCAAACGATTCAGTTCTTCGAAGGCATTCACCAAATCTTTGGGTATGTAAATGCCGTCCAAGCGCTCCTGCTTGATGCGCCATTGATAATTCTTTTCAAATTCGGCCTCGGTTTCAGCAGGCTTGGCCAGTTGAGCAAATGCCGGCATTGTTGCCGCAAACAGCAGCAACAGGAGAGCAAACAGGTTTTTTCCAGACATAATGAATCGTAATGTTGTGAATGTATCGAGTGATGAAACAACGCCACCTCCCGATACACTCATCGCGAGGCGGACTACCAGCGAATCAGCGCCGAGCCCCAGGTAAAGCCGCTGCCGAATGCCGCCAGACAAACTAAATCGCCCGCCTTGACGGCCCCGGCTTCCACCGCTTCGCACAAGGCAATGGGGATGGAAGCTGCTGTGGTGTTGCCATAACGTTGGATATTGCTCCAAACTTGCGCGGGCGACAAGCCTAATTTTTTGCCTACAAACTCGCTGATTCTCAGGTTGGCCTGATGAGGCACCAACAAGTTGATATCGGCAGCCGTAAGACTCTGACTATGAAGTGCTTCCATGATGACTTCAGGGAATTTTTGCACCGCCATTTTGAACACAAAAGGCCCGTCCATATACGGGTAAATCTGCCCGTTGTCGAACATGTGCTGTGTGATGAACATTTGGCCATACTCAGTTTCCGGGTAGCCCCAGTCAATGTCCTCGCCCATTTTTTCGGAGTGGTATCCGCCATGCGCACCGGGATTAATCATGGCCAATTTTTCGGCATAGGTACCATTGGAGTGCAGTTTGGTGGTGAGTACGCCCTTGCCTTCTTCGTCGGTCGGTTGCAACACCACAGCGCCGGCGCCGTCTCCGAAAATGACCGTCACATTGCGACCTTCGGTAGTAAAATCCAAGCCCATGGAGTGAATCTCGGCGCCCACGAGCAGGATGTTTTTATACATCCCGGTCTTGATGAACTGATCGGCAACCGAGAGGCCATACACGAAGCCGGAGCATTGATTGCGAATGTCGAGGGCGGGAATTTCCGTGTCCGTAATGCCTAATTCGCGCTGAAGCAGCACGCCGCAGCCGGGGAAGTAATAATCGGGGCTAAGGGTGGCAAAGATGATGAAATCCACGTCTCGTTTGCTGATGCCTGCGCGCTCAATGGCTATTTCGGCAGCGCGGGCGCCCATCGTGGTGGACGTTTCTTTGTGTTTTTCGGCATAGTGGCGCTCGCGGATACCAGTGCGTTCCTGAATCCACTCGTCGGTAGTGTCCATCACTTTCTGAAGATCGTGGTTGGTCACTGTTTTTTCGGGCACATAAGAGCCGATACCTGCTATTTTGGTGCGGAGCATAACGATGTTGTTTATGTTGGTTTTAAAAAGTTGGTTCGGGTATTTATCGCTTCGCAAATGTAATACTTCGTCACGAGATTTTCTCAGCCACCAAAGCCATAATCTCTTTTTCCATCAAATCGGCCTGCTCCATCCATGCTCTGGCTTGCTGCACAGCCTGTTCTGCAAACGATTTGTCTTTCAGCCCGCCTGTATTGACCAACACATTGAGGCCCGCGCCATGTACGGCTGCACGAGCGCACAAAGCGCCCACTCCGGCATCTGTCACCGAGTTGGGGTTGCCCTGCTCTACCATCGCCCTCACCGGACCAAAGGAAGCAAGCGCCAATTCCATCGTTTTCAGCGGCGTTTCAATGGCAAAGCGGGTAGCCGATTGAATGGCGGCGCTGCGGGCGGCCTTTTCATCGGGGGTGCCTTTCGGCAATTGGAAGGCATTCATAATGGCATTGAAAGCGCGCGTGTCTTCGTCCACCAAAGCCAGCAGTTGATTTTTGATGTCCTGCGCTTTGACGGCCCAATCGGAAAACTCCTCCCAACGCTCGTCCCAGCCGCGTTTGTGCGAGGACAGATTGGCTACCATGGCCGCCAGCGATGCGCCCAATGCGCCCACATAAGCCGAAATGGAGCCTCCTCCCGGCGCGGGGCTTTCAGAGGCGGTCTCATCGGCAAACTGTACCAAGTTTTTAGCAATCAATGGGTTGGATGCTTCCGACTGCAATTTGTACTCAATCACTTTTTGTTTCGGGTCAAACGGCCCCAAATCGTCCAAACCCATTGAGCGCACTGCAATGCGCAAGAGTTCTTCTTCGGAAACGCCGGCAGATCGCTTTTGCTTGCGCAGGAAATACCGGCCTGCATCGAGCAATACCTGCAAAGGCAACAAGCCTACAATTTCGGAACCCGTGACGCGCATTCCCCGCGATTCGGCGCTGCGGCAACAAGCCTCGAATGCCTCGTGCAAAGAAGTGACCTTGATGTCGGTCAGGTTCATCGAAACCTGCGCGATGCCATATTCTTCGATGTACCACCCGATGGCTTTCACAGCTTTGCAGGCGCCGGGTATGCGCATCGGCTCGCCGTTTTCATCGGTGCGAACGGGACCGGTAACGGGGTCGCCGTCGCGGAGCACGCGCCCCTGCTCACGCACATCGAAGGCCACGCTGTTGGCTCTGCGCACCGAGGTGGTATTGAGGTTGGCATTGTACGCTACCAGAAAATCGCGGGCGCCAATGACGGTAGCGCCGCTGCGGCTGTTGAATTGTGTCGGGCCAAAATCGGGCGCCCATTCTGGATCGGCTAGTTTTTGCGGCAGTGCCTCGTATTCGCCAGATCGGATAGCCGCCAGATTGCGGCGCTCCGGGCGGGAAGCGGCAGCCTCGTAGAGATACACGGGTATTTCCAGCTCAGTGCCTACTCTTTCTGCCAGGCGCTTGGCCCACTCGGCCGTTTCTTCCAAACTGATACCGCTGATGGGTACCAGAGGGCACACATCGGTAGCGCCCATGCGGGGGTGTTCGCCGGTGTGCGCAGCCATGTCTATGAGCCGGGCGGCCTCCCGAATGGCTCTGAAAGCAGCTTCTACTACGGCGGCAGGCTCTCCGGCAAAAGTGACTACCGTGCGATGAGTGGCCTTGCCAGGGTCAACGTCCAAGAGTTGAACACCCTCAGTTTGCTCAATAACCGCCGTGATCTGGCTGATGACTTCCGGGTTGCGCCCTTCGCTGAAATTGGGCACACATTCTATGATTTGCTTCATTTTATTTCGACCATTGAAAAGTTTCGATGATGTGCATGATGTCTTTTCTGACAAAATCAATAACCGGGGCAATGGAGTCTGCGTTCACAGCCGCATCAAAATACAGTGCGCCCCGCATGAAATGCTGCGTGCTGTCGGTGACGTAAAACTGAAACGGAGAAGCGACCGGGCCTTCTATATTGAAAACGAATCCGCTGGTTCCGTTGGGCAGTTTGATGACTTTGGTATCAATGTAAGTGGCTTTTTTGTTGTGCCAGTCGGTCATTTCAAACATGTCCACATTGAGTTTTTCCAATGATTGCCGGCTGTTGATGGGCGCATAACTGCAATGCAGCGTGCCGTTGAACTGGGGAAAACGCAAATTGAACCAACAGGGGTGCGGCGGAGCTTCGTCAAAGAAGGAAGAGTCTTTTTCTATTGACATGTAGTCGGGGTATTCAAAAGAAAAATCACAGGCGTTTTGGGTAAACCCGACGAAGTTTCGATCTGGATAAATGATTTTGGGAAACGCTCTGGGTTTGGGATTGTACGCAGGATCGCTGCAAGCCCCGAGGACGAACATCAACAGGGCAAAAAAAGCTGAATATTTCATGCTTCAGATTTATGAATGGTTACGCGCACCTGTTCTATTCGGCGCTTGGTAACCGAAACGATTTTGAAAGTAAAGCCATTGTGCTGAAGCTGGGCGTCTTTGCGGGGAAACTGGCCGCAGAGTTCCAACAGCAGGCCGGCTAAAGAATCTGCTTCGCCTTTGACTTCATCAAACGCCTCTACCGGCACCCCGATGATGCGGCACAAGTCATTGAGCAGGGTTTTCCCCTCGAAAAGATAGTTGTAATCGTCAAGTTTTTGATACACCACATCGGTTTCATCATCGAACTCGTCTTTGATATCGCCGATGATTTCCTCCATGATGTCTTCAAGGGTGACGAGGCCCGCCGTGCCGCCGTATTCGTCCACCACGATAGCGAGATGGAGGTGTTCTTTCTGAAACTCCCGCAACAGCTCGTCTATTTTTTTCGATTCGGGCACATACATCACATTGGTACGAATGACCGATTGCCAGTCAAAATCGCCATCTTTGAGGTGGCCCAGCAGGTCTTTGACATACAATAGCCCCACAACCTGATCGAGGTCTTCTTCAAAAACAGGAATGCGGGAGTAGCCGCTCTCCCTTGCTATGTTGAGGAGTTCTTCATAACTGGCTGTATTTTCCACCCCCACAATGTCCAATCGGGGCGTCATGATCTGGCGAACAGACACGCCGCTGAACTTGACGATGCTGTGCAGGATATCCAATTCGCGGCTGCCCGTTTGGTGTTCCCGGCTCACGGTAAGGTCTATGGCTTCGCCGATGTCTTCTTTGCTGGCCTGAGAACTCGTCTTCACTCTGTGTGCCAATCGCTTCTCTATCAAGCCGGTAGAACGCATCAGCAGAAAGCTCAGCGGTTTGAACAATACCGACAGCGTGGATAAGGGCGATGACATGATGCGCGCCAGTTGCAGGTTGTTTTGAGTGGCATATACTTTGGGCGCTACTTCGCCGAAGAGCACCAACAAAAAAGTGACGCCCACCACCGTGATTAAAAAACTCAGCACGTCGGCCCATTGGGAAGCTGCTTCTACTCCGTAACCCATCCACGAGGTGATGCCTTGCGCCCAATGTTCGATTTGAGCTTCGGGCAACCAACTCCTCAATATGAATTCTGAGAGGATGACGATGGAGATATTGACGAAATTGTTGCTGATGAGAATGGTCGCCAACAACAGGCGGGGATGGTCTTTGAGGTGTAAAATGCGTTGTGCAACGCCGCTTCTTTCTTCCGACAGCACCTCGAAATCATTGTGCGAAAGCGAAAAAAATGCCACCTCCGAACCAGAGATGAGACCCGAACAGATCAGCAGCAAGAGCACGCCGGCCAAAGCCAGCCAAGCCTGCCACATCACTGGCGCAGAAAGTAGAAGTTGATAAAGGTATAAGGGTATTTCAGACTCGGTTTCCAATTGGATTACAGTTGGTTAGAAAAATGTAGCGATAGCGGTCTCCCATCAGAACGGCAGATCATCGGCAGGCGCATCGTTGCTGTTCACATCGTTTTGGTCGGGCATGGGCGCCGCGCCTTCCACCGTAGCCACCTGAGGCTGAGGCGTATAGGCGTCTTCACGCTTGCCGAGGCTCCTGAAATAATTGGCCACTACCTCGGTCGTGCGGCGGCTGTTGCCGTCCTGATCCTGCCAGGTGCGGTGGGTCAGTTTGCCCTCCACATACACGCTCATGCCTTTTTTGAGGCTGCTTTCGGCGCGTTCGGCCAATTGACGCCAAACTACAATCTCATGCCATTCTGTGGTGGTTTGCCAGTTGCCCTCCCTGTCTTTGTAGGATTCATTGGTAGCTAAGGTGAACTTAGCGACCACCGCCCCGTTTTCCAAGCGACGCACTTCGGGGTCTTTGCCCAGATTGCCTATGAGTATGACTCGATTGACCATTGTTTTACAGTTTATTACAAGAGGTTTATACCTCGCGCTGCCGGGTTTTCCGCATAACCTTCGACGCTATTTTATTGGTTGGCAGCGCCCGGTATGACAAAAACGGCTTCGCGCTTACAGCGCGAGACATAAATTGAACACATTGTCCTTCAAATACCGATCAATAATTTTTGGAAACGCAAACTTAGACAACTTTTCCCGTTCAATCCATAAAAATCGGCTGTCTTCTGGAAGAACAATTTCCTGCCGGGGCCGTATCTCAAAAAAAATGGCCGTAACAAACCGGTGTGTCAGCGTTTGCCGAAAAGGCGGCGATACAGACGCTACAAGTGCATCTGTGTTTTGCAAAATCTCGTTCCAGCCGGCATCCGACTGCAAAACGTCCAACGCGGTGGTCAACGCGGGGAGTTCCAGCAACGGAAATTCGTACAATCCATTCCAGATATCTTTACCCTCTCGTCTGGAAATCAGTACTTTGCCCGCCTGTTCTACGACCAGATAATGAAAAAAGCGCTCCCGTTTGACAATGCTTTTCGACTTCAGGGGCAAGTCCGACACCGTGCCCTCTGCCAATGCCCGGCAATGCTCCGACACCGGGCACTGCCTGCAAAGCGGGTTCTGAGGCGTGCAGCACATTGCCCCGAAATCCATGATGGCCTGATTGTAGGCTGCGGGCCGGGCTGCGTCCAAGGTCGATTGCGCCAGTTCCTCAAAACGCTTTCTTCCGGCAGTGGTATCCACCGGTTCGGCTAAGCCTGTGAAACGGCTCAGCACCCGGAATACATTGCCGTCCAACACCGCATGGGGGGCATCGTAAGCAAAAGAAGCAATGGCCGCCGCCGTGTAAGGACCTACTCCGGGCAACTGCCTCAAGCCTTCATAAGTATCTGGAAATCTGCCGTTCATCTCGAAAGCGACCAAGCGGGCGGCTTTCAGCAGGTTGCGGGCGCGAGCGTAGTAGCCCAGCCCTTCCCACAGCTTCATCACCTCGTCGTCTTCGGCTGAGGCCAAATCGGTGACGGTGGGAAATCGCTCCACAAATTTGAGATAATACGGCAGTCCCTGCGCGGCGCGGGTTTGCTGCAAAAGTATTTCCGACAACCAGATTTTGTAAGGATCGCGGATGCCTTTCCAGGGCAGCGGGCGTTCGACTTCGGCGCCCCAGTCAATTAGCTTTTTGCGAAAATCAGGGGTCATGTTTCAGATTTTGAGAAAGCGCAGCATGGCCGTTTCCTGCCCGCTCTGGATTTGTAAAACATACCAGCCTGCAACCAAATGCGAGACCTCTAATTTCAGTTCCTCTGCATTCTGGCTGATCGTGGCGGAAAAACGACGCCCCCGCGCATCGTACAGAACAGCCATAATCGGTTCATTACCCGTCCATTGCATATAAATCTGATGTGTAGCCGGATTGGGATGCAGTCGAATGCCCGCCACGTTGGTTTCCTGTACAGAGGTCGCGCCGGAACAGGCATTATCAGGAAAAGAGGCCCCGAAATAGTGCGTTTGCAGGTATTGTTCCAAAGCCTCTGCGGTGGCTTGCGCAAAGGCGCTGCGATGGGCGGGCGTGTCCCGCACGCCGCTGAAATTGCACTCAATTTGGATGGCATCTATCGGCCCGCCCTCGATGGAGCCGTGCCGTTCGGTGTTGTAACCTCCCGAAAAGTAATCTTGCCCGACCAGAGGAAAGGGATCGGGCAGACTGGGTACTGCACGAAAAAATTGATTTTCGTAGATCGTTCCGAGGGCGGAGGCGCCTCTCAACAGTTGAGCATGCGTTTGATTTTGCAGGTTGTTTTGTACCAAACCCCGAATGCTGGAGTAATTGATAAACTCAGTGGTATTAAGAACTGCGTCGCTCATGCGCAACTCGCTGCCATACAGGAGATAACCGAGTTCCAACCGCTGCACGCTGTGGCCGTGACCGTGCATATCCAACAGCAGCCCGCGACCAAAATGCACTGCGCTGGAGTCTTTGGCGGCTTGTATAAAACGGTGAAAATCGAACCAGGCAGTTTCGGCCAATGGGTTGCCGTTGGCGGCGATGGCAAGATCGCGATTGGCATCCAACTTTCTTCTGTGTAAGCGATTGATGATGAGATGCGGTCGGCAACCCATACGCTGGGCAATGGCGTCGGCTATTTCGCGCGAAAGTTCTTCGGTGAACGCATCCATCACCGTCACGCAGTCGGTGCAGTTGCGGTCGGGTATTTCCGAAGGTTGCAGATAGCCGCCATGCGGGGCCGTAATGATGATGGGCAAAGTACCCGGCCTGTACTCAATGTACTGATTGAGACCGTAGTAGGTTTGGCCGGGAAGGTAGGTTTGCGCATGGCCGAATAACAAAAACACATTACACAGCAAAGCACTGAAAATCAATCGAGTATTCATTCATTATAACCATTTAGCAGCTTCCCCAAACCACGAACTTCGAGCTACGAGTTTAAGTATCATAAAAATTACAAATTACTCATTTTCAATAGTGAATTTGAAATTTCCCCATAAGGAAAATCTAATTTCCCGACGAAAATGCAAGCTCATAGCTCGTGGCTTGCAGCTTGCAGCTTTTGGGGGTATAGTAAACAGATACCACGATTCAATACTCATCTTCATCAAAATCAGTATCGTTCAACATGCCAGCCAGCAGGTCTCGGAACGATACGCCGGCCTCCACCATGTCTTTGTTCACCACGTTGAACTCCGCCAGCCCGTGCAGCGCCAATTCCATAAACGGGTACGCCTCATCGCCGGTCACCGCCAATTCTTTTTCTACCAACTTGCGCAATCCAGCCACTCCGTCCAATGCTTTTCGGTAGTCTTTGTCGGGTGCATCTATCAATAGATCAATGGAATTACTACCTGAAAACCAGGCGCGTACAACGCCGAATGGGTCCGTATCCCGGCCTTTTTTCAGCTTGTCGGGATTGGGGAAATGCGCCAGAAACATCTCCTTCAGGGCAGTGCCCAGCAAGTGCATGGCCACCTGATACGGGCCTTCCTGCTCGCCTTCATAAACCAATTCCACCTTGCCGGTAATGGCGGGTACCACCCCCCAGAAATCGGTGATGCGGGCAGTCGCTTTTTGTTCTTTATTGATGAGCATACGGCGCTCTGCGGTGCTCACCAAGTTTTCATACGCCGAGATACTCAGGCGCGCCGACACCCCGCTTTTTGAATCCACCAACTCGCTCTCGCGGGCGGTGAAAGCGATGCGCTCCAATAGTATTTCCAACAAATCCGGCACCGTGATATGTGCCTTTTGATCGGCAGCCAAGAGGGCTTCCTGCCGGGTGATCTTGCGAGCTATCTCTATGGTTTTGGGATAGTGGGTCAGAATCTGGCTTTCGATGCGGTCCTTCAGCGGGGTGATGATGCTGCCCCGGTTGGTGTAGTCTTCCGGGTTGGCCGTAAAAACGAACTGAATATCGAGCGGCAGGCGCAATTTGAAGCCGCGAATCTGAATGTCGCCTTCCTGCAAAATATTGAACAAGGAGACCTGAATACGGGCCTGCAAGTCGGGCAACTCATTGATAACGAATATGCTGCGATGCGAATGAGGCACTAAGCCGAAATGGATGACGCGCTCGTCGGAGTAGGGCAGCTTGAGGGTAGCGGCTTTGATGGGGTCCACGTCGCCGATGAGGTCGGCCACGCTTACGTCGGGGGTGGCCAATTTTTCCACATAGCGTTGGTCGCGGTGCAGCCACTCGACGGGCGTGTCGTCGCCGTGTTCGGCAATGATGTCTTTGGCGCGCCGGGAAATGGGGTGCAGCGGGTCGTCGTTGAGTTCGCTGCCGGCCACCACGGGGATGTACTCGTCGAGCAGGTGAACGAGCAGGCGCGCGATGCGGGTTTTGGCCTGACCGCGCAAACCCAGCAGGAGAATGTTGTGGCGAGAAAGCACGGCGCGCTCTATGTCGGGCAGCACGGTGTCGTCGAAACCGATGATGCCCTCGAACACTTTTTTGCGTTGGCGCAGGATTTCGACGAGGTTGTCACGGAGTTCTTCTTTGATGGATTTGGGTTGGTAGCCCGAAGCCTTGAGTTGGCCGAGGGTTTGAATATTTGGCTGCATAAGAATGGTGTTCGGATGAAAAAAAACAAAAACGCAAAATGAAGGGAATGGTTGCCGGCATTTTGTGTAAGTTTGGCCATTAAAATCTACTCCTATGCTCTTCAGATTTCCCCTGCTCCGGTGTTCCGTTTGGTTGTTCACCTTCTTACCCGCCCTCTTAACGGCTCAGGCCGACAAAGGCATGAACCTCCTCTCCAAAGGCAATCCGGTTGCTGCCGAGGCTGCTTTTCGTGCCGATTTGGACAATCCCAAAGAGGCGCCCTTGGCCATGTACGGGCTGTCTTTGGTGTATGCAGATGCAAAATTCGAGCGCAAAAACATAGACACAGCCTTCGTTTTTATTGAAACCTGCGATAAAACGTACCGGAAAATGCCGCCCGATTTGAAATCGAAAATTGTAAAAAAGTTGAGCAGCGCCATGATCGCCGATCAGCGCAAAGCCGTCATTGACAAGGCATTCGCACGCGCCAAAGAGCAGGCTACGGTAGAGGCTTATGAGTTTTTCCTGAACAACTTTCCCAAACCGCTCACCAAACTGAAACGCGCCGCCCTCACAGAGCGCAACGCGCTGGCCCTGCAACGCGCCAAAGCTACCGGGCAACACAACGAGATACAGGCCCTGCTCGACCGCTACGGCAGCAGCTTGGCCACCGACACGCCCAACCTGTACGCCGAAGCACAACGCGCACTTTTTCAGTTCTTTATCAATGAAAAAGGCTGGGGCGCTTTCGCGGAATTCAAAACGGCCTATCCTGAGAACATGGTGCTCAAAGATACGCTGCTGACCGTTTTCCAACAGGCCGTTCAAACGCCGGCCCCGGGTGCATTGGAGTTGTTTGTGGACAAATACCCCGGCTCCGTTTTTTTGCCTTTGGCTACCGACAGTCTGGCGGCTCGTTTGGCGCTGTCTGGCAGTATGGCTTCTTGCAAAAAATTTCTCGGCAAATACCCGCAACATCCTCAATCACAGAGCATTTGGAAGAGATTGTACCAACAGGTTACAACCGGCGCTACCAATCCGGCGATCCTCGAACGCTTCCTCAAAGACCATCCCGCCTACCCCTTCCCCGACGAAGTGCAAAGCGACATCGCCTATCTGAAAGCCAATCAGATTCGCCTCGAAGCAGAGGCGTTTTTGCAACAAGCTGAACCGGAACCGGGCTTTCGCTTCCTGCGTACGCATGGGCAACAATCGGAGTTTTCAGAAAAGGTACAAAACCACCTCGCCGAAATACTCCTGAAACGCGATGCCACTCAAAGCGACAATGCCAAGTATATCAAGGATTTCATTGCGCTTTGCCCCGGTCACAAGTCCGTCAACCCGCTCTGGAAACAACTCTACGCCGGAGTGCATAAAACTGCCACCGACCCGGCAACGCTCGAGCGCTTTCTCAATGACAACCCCGCTTACCCGTACAAAGACGAGGCGCTGAGCGACATACAGTTCTTGCGCAAAAACGAAGAAAAACTGAAGTACGAGGCATTCCTGCAAAAGCCCGACATCGCCGCAGGCTTAGATTACATCAACCGTTTTCCGCAAGGCGCCTACCGCGAGACAGTGAGCAAGCGATTGGGCGAACTGCTGCTGCAACCGCAAGCCAAAAAGCAGGACATAGAGCGCTTCCTCAAGGCTTTCCCAGGCACCGACAAACGGCAGGCGCTTTTGAGGCAATTGTACGAACCTGTTTCTAAAAATCTGAATGCCAATGAAATAACAGCTTTTCAGCAAGCCTGGCCGGATTTTGAAGACAAAAAAAGAGTAGCCGCCGATCTGGAACGCGCCCAGTTGACCGGACAAATGCCCGCCACATACAGCCCCGACAAAAAGGACTTGTTCGACAAATTCATCCGCCAAACAGCGCCTTCCGACAAGGCCCTCGATGCCCTGAAAAAGATGATCCGTTCCGACTTCAGTTCCGGCAAATACCAGGAGGCTTTCAAGACCGTCAACGAATACTCCGACTTATTCGGCAACGCCAATGAAAAGTACAACCAATTGAAGTCTTTGTTGAAAATGCCCACCGAAGACATTCAGCGACAAGGCTTTGCGAGTACCATCAACACCAATCGGGACGAGTACGCGCCCATTCTCTCTGCCGATGGCAAAACCATGTATCTCTGTAAGACCGTTTTCGGCAGCGAAGATATTTTCGTTTCCGAACAAGACGCGTCGGGCAACTGGTCGGCGCCCAAACCCGTTGCCAACTGGAACACAGATAACGGCAGCGAGGCTCCCGAAAGCATCTCCGCCGACGGCAATACCTTTTATATGTTCAAAGCGGGCAAGTTTTACACCAGTCAAAAAACAAGCTCCGGTTGGTCTGCGCCCGAAGCCATGATTGCGCCTTTCAATACCTTCAACTGGCAGGCCGATATGAGCATTTCCGCCGACGGCAAATCCATTTTGTTTGCAGCCTCCGGCGGTGCTTTTGGCAATCAGGACATCTACGTTTGTCTCAAGCAGGACGATGGCTCCTGGGCCAAACCGCTGGCTCTGGGCAACATCATCAACACCTCGCGCAGCGACCGCTCGCCCTTCCTGCACCCCGATGGTAAAACCCTGTATTTCAGCTCGGAAGGCCACGAAGGCTTCGGCGGTTCAGACATTTTTATGTCCAAACGCTTAGACGATACCTGGACCAACTGGAGCCTGCCCCTCAACCTCGGCCCCGCTTTCAACACCTCCGGCAACGACTGGGGCTTCCGCGTGAGTACCGACGGAACTTTTGCCTATTACAGCGCCAATCTGAACGGCAATGCCGACATCGTGCGCTGCCTCCTGCCCACCGACATCAAACCCGACAAGGTGGCTACCATCAGCGGTAAAGTGACGGATACAAAAGACGTGCCATTGGACGCTGAAATCCTCTGGGAAGACCTCAGCACCGGCAAAGTGGTACAAACGACGCGTTCCAATCCTGCTACCGGCGAGTTTTTCGCCGTATTGCCCGAACGCAAAAGGTACGGCTACACCGCCCGCAAACCCGGCTACTTCCCTCAATCGGGCAACGTGGACATGCGCACCGAACTCACGGAAGTCCGCCTGCCACAGCCCATCCGATTGGCCACCATCGAAAACATGAAAACCGAAGATATCAGCCTGCCGCTCAACAACTTATTTTTTGAAACCGCCAAATACGAACTGCAACCGGAGTCCTTCCTCGAACTCAATCGCTTAGCCGAACTGATACAATCGGAAAGCCTCCGCATCGAAGTGCAAGGCCATACCGACAACGTAGGCAACGACGCCGGCAATCAGACGCTGTCGGAAAACCGGGCCAAATCAGTCCGCGCCTACCTCATCAGCAGAGGCTGCAACGCCGGCAACATCACGACCAAAGGCTTCGGCAAAAGTAAACCCAAAGCCTCCAACGACACCGATGAAGGCCGGGCACAGAACCGCAGGGTGGAGATCAGGGTGGTGCGGTGAGGTGAGGCGGTTGCGAAGCCTCCAAGGATTCGTACCGCTCGCGCGAGATTCCATCTCGTGCGAATATCCTGCGGGTTCTACCCGCTTATAAAATCCTCTTTTTCAGCTTGCTCCCGCAAAAGTAGTGCCGCCTTTCGTGTTGATTTCATTTAAAAAAAAGAAAACGGCAGCGGGTAGAACCCGCGAAATAGTGGAACGAGATAGAATCTCGCTCCAGCGGGGGCGGGGGTGCGTTAGAGGCGAAGCGCTAACTTCGGGTTAGCTCCTCACTTGTGGGTGCTGCCCTAAAGCACCTCCACGAGTTCCAGCGCGGCCAGGCTGATTTTGTTGTACTCGATGCCCGCGTCCGCATCGCTGATAACGCCCATGCCCGTTTTCTTTTGCAAACGAATGAGCCGGCTTTTGAGCATCAGGGCCGAGTCGCTGTGTGGGCCGTTCTGCAAGGTCTCGTTCAATACTTCGAGCATGGCGGGCAGGTCGCCGGCAACGAACAAGTCGAGTGCGCGCTGCTGTACCGGAGCGCCTTGTCTTTGGAAGGCCTCGAGTCGGTTTTGTGCGTGCGCTCTCTGGTTTTCGGCGGAAGGCAGCAACAGGCTTTCTTTTTTGAAAAAAAGCAATCCCCACACGCCCAGCAACACTGCCTGAAGCGGCAACAGGTATGTATAAGAGCGCGCCACTGCCTCCGACAAACTGTATCCGGCAGCGCCTGCGGACGTACCCGCCTGCGCGAGCCACACGACTACCCCAAAGAGGCCGCTCCAACCTGCCACACCGAGGAAAACCGGGCGCAGTATCATCTTCCCGCGATTGGGCAAGGCCAGCGCCGAAACGAACAACACGACGGCGCCGGGCAGCCACTGCACAAATATCCACAGCCAGGCTTGTCCTTCCATGCCCTGATATTTGCCCGCCGACATTTGCAACAGAAAAAACAGGAACGAGGGCAACATCAGGCCGAACCACAGGGCCATCAGCTTTTTTCGGATATCAGAAAGCAGGAGGAGCATGGCAAGTTGGGTTTATGGGCGAAACAAGCGTTCGAGGCCGGATTGCCGGAAGTGGCTGCCGGCGTCGAGCAGGCAGGGGCATTTTTGGCCGGGCTTGTGATTCACTTCAGGCACTTCAAATTCATACACCAAAAAATCTACGTTGTAGCCCGCAGAGGGCCTGCTTTGTACGCTTTGGGGCAGGCGGTTGATGCCGCGTTGCATCCAGGCTTTGGCTTCTTCCTTGCCGATGCGCTGTTCTGCGGAAGCGTAAGCCTGTTTGCTCACGATGAAAACAAACACCCGCAGATAGGCTTTCCGGGGGAAGACCAAGCTTTTGAGATAGTCCAACGAAAGTGAAAACGTAGCCCCTACGGGCAGTTCGACCCATCGCTGAGCCGCATTTTTCAGGGGCTTGCCGTCCGGTTCGTATTGCTCTATCTGAGTAACGACCGCAAATCCGTCGGGCACCGATAAATAGCGAAACGGATACTGTGCCTCCTGAAGCGCTTTTTTGATGCGCAGCGAGAGCTCGCCCAGCGTTTTATGGCCGGGGAAATAGTTGGCCGGCAGTTCCAGCGCCTGATAACACTGCGGCGGCGGGAAGGGGAAAGCGGCTTTTTGGAATTCGAGCCAGGCGGGGTCTTCATCGAAGGGCAGGGCATCGAGGCGAAACTGTGCATCTGCCTCTTTGTACCCTCCGAGGATGACGGCCATGCGGTCGTAGTTTTGGCCTTTCATAAAGCCGGATGGCGACAGTGCCTCCTGCATCTCGACGGGCGGCACGTTCATGCGTCGCAGTACGTACCCCATGAAGCGGTCGGCCTCCCGGTCTTCTATGGCTCGGAGTTCGGGGAGGAGGCTGTGTTCGTACAGGTGGTGGCCCAGCTCGCGCGCCAGGGCCGCCAGGCGCATGGTCGGGTCGGCCTGTTCCCAGAAATCGAGGCTCCAGAGCAGGTAGCGACGCCCTTCAAATATGACGGCCGATACATTCTCCACATTGGACTGAATCACAAGGATTTGGGGGACATCCGTCAGTCCCGACAACAGGATAATTTCGGCCATCAGGCTGTCCAATACTTCGTTGCTTTCGCCGAATTGGTACCACTCTTCCTCCGGCAGCCCCGACGAGAAAAAAGCGCTTTTTTGCCCGGTTTCAATGGGCAGGCGTTTCTGGGCATGGGCAAGGTTCCAGAACAATACCGGCAATAGGAAAACAAGGATCGGGCGCAGCATAAGGCGATGTTTTGCACAAACATTCATAAAAAACTCTGAATAAAACAAGTTTCCGGCAGTGCACAATTTGACAAATCTCGAAGATTTGTCAAATTTTCGCCCCGCCCCGCTCGCGCGAGATTCCATCTCGAGCGAGTATCCTGCGGGTTCTACCCGCTTGTAAAACCTTCTTTTTCAGCCTGCTCCCGCAAAAGTAGTGCCGCCTGTCGTGTTGACTTCATTCAAAAAAAGAAAACGGCAGCGGGTAGAACCCGCACAATAGTGGAACGAGATAGAATCTCGCTCCAGCAGGGCGAACCGGTTGCGAAGCCTCCAAGGATTCGTAACCGTAAACCCGGCAGTACGTTTACGAAACTTTTGGAAGTTTCGCAAACGCGCACGATTCAATAATCCATATCCATCCTTGCCGCCGCTCCTCTCCGGAATGCCGGCAGCGTGATCGAACTGTCCAGCCGTTTGTCCTGCATCCCTTTGGGGATCAAATACTCGCACGCTTCGCTCCCGTGGTACGCCGCCCGGTGGAAGCGGGAGCGATTTTTTATTCAAAAAAAGGGAATGGCAGCGGGTAGAACCCGCACAATAGTGGAACGAGATGGAATCTCGCTCCAGCGGGACACCAGCGCTTCGCGGTCTTTGCAATCCTCGCGGGATAAATAGCCCGCAAAGAGCGCTAAGTTCGCAAAGCTCTCCTCGGAATGCCAAACGAAGAGGGCCTAGTGTAGGCTCCGCACGACTCAATAATCCATATCCATCCTTGCCGCCGACAACTCGCTCCAGGCGTGGCGGTCACCGGCGGCTTTGGCGGTTTCCAAACCCTGATCGTAGGCAGCTTTGGCGTCGTCGGAACGATCCATTTTTTCCAACAACTTGCCAAGGTGGTAGTACAAGCCCACATAGCCGGGGTCGCTTGCGCGCAACTGCTCGTAATGCGCCAGAGCCTGCTCCTCATCGCCGGCTTTTTCGTATTCTTTGGCGAGGGCAAACAGCAGGAAGGAATCCCCGGGAGCGCTTTCCAAAAGATGGAGCAATTGTTGCATTCTTGCGGTAGGCATGGTAGTTGTTTTTATTTTACAAAAATGAGCATTATTAAAAAGCTGCAAGCCATAAGCTACAAGCCATAAGCTGTGACTTTTCCCTTGCGAGCTTGATTTTCGATAATGAAAAAAGCATTCTTCATTCAATGGGCATTTTGAAATTTCCCCCAATAGAAAATCTAATTTCACAACGAAAAAACCAGTAACTCGAAGCTCGCGGCTCGAAGCTGTTGAAAGTCCTGAATAATTCGAGACTCCATAATTATTAGCGAAAATTCGCTGCGAACCATTTTCTTCCGGGCGAATTTATATCTTTGTGCCGCGAAAATCAAATCGCGCTGCGACACTTTTACCAACCAAAAACAGGCGGAAACGCATAATGCCGCATCAACCAACAACTTATGAAACTATTAGTCTGTGTCAGTAAAACGCCCGATACTACCTCCAAGATCGGTTTTGTAAACAACGGCCAGGAATTCGACACCGCCGGCATTCAGTACATTATGAATCCCTACGACGAGTGGTACGCTCTGGTGCGCGCCCTCGAACTCAAGGAAGCGCTGGGCGGTTCGGTGACCATCATCAACGTCGGTACTGCCGACAACGATACCGTCATCCGCAAGGGATTGGCCATCGGCGCCGACGATGCCGTGCGCATTGATGCCGACCCGAAAAGCGCCATGTTTGCGGCCAAACAAATTGCCGAATTTGCCAAAAACGAGAACTACGATATCGTTTTCCTCGGCAAGGAAACCATTGACTACAACGGCGCTGAAATAGGCTCCATGATTGCCGAGTACCTCGATATGCCTTTCATTTCTTACGCCACTTCGCTCAACCTGAACGGCACTACGGCCTCCATCTCGCGCGATATTGAAGGCGGAGAAGAAGAATTGGAGGTGGATTTGCCCATCGTGGTGAGCGCCGCCAAAGGTATGGCCGAACAACGCATTCCCAACATGCGCGGCATTATGATGGCCAAAACCAAGCCGCTCAAAGTGGTGCCGCCTGTAGCTTTCGACGACATGGCAGTGACGGTGTCTTACACTACGCCGCCGGAAAAAACTTCCGTCAAATTGGTGGACCCGTCCAACATGGAGGAATTGGTGCGCCTGCTGCACGAAGAAGCTAAAGTAATCTAACATATTTGCAAACAGATTAAACCAGATAATATCATGGTACTTGTTTTTGCTGAAAGTCAAAAAGGACAATTCAAAAAACCGGCTTTCGAGGCCGTCACCTACGGATATAAAACCGCCCAACAAATGGGCGTCAACTGCGTAGCCCTTGCATTGGGCGCTGCCGGCAACCCGGCCGATCTGGGCAAATACGGCGCATCCAAAGTGCTGCATGTTGCCGATGCTTCATTGGACACCTTAGACAGTCAGGTGTATGCCTCCGTCATTGCGGATGTGGCCCGGCAGGTGGCCGCTACGGTGGTGGTGATTCCGGCCAGCACGACCGGAAAATCGCTGCTCGGTCGCCTTGCGGTGCGTTTGGATGCAGGCTCGGTGGCGGGTGTCAATACGCTGCCCCAAACCGATGGAGCTTTCCGGGTGAAACGCGCCGTGTTTTCAGGCAAAGCCATTGCGGAATACGAAGTCAAATCCGGCATCAAAGTGTTGTCGCTGATGGGCAATGCCATGCCGCCTGAAGTGGTGGGCGATGTGGCTTCAGTAGAGGCAGTTTCGGTAGCAGTTCCCGCTTCGAAAGTGCGCGTGAAGTCGGTGAAGCGGGTGGAAGGCATTGTGCCGCTGCCCGAAGCGGAATTGGTGGTGTCGGCCGGTCGCGGTTTGAAAGGCCCTGAAAACTGGGGTATGGTGGAAGATTTGGCTGCTGTTTTGGGCGCCACTACGGCTTGTTCCCGTCCGGTAGCCGATGCACATTGGCGGCCTCACCACGAGCATGTGGGCCAGACAGGTATTGCCATTCGGCCCAACTTGTACATCGCCATCGGTATTTCGGGCGCCATTCAGCACTTGGCCGGGGTCAACAATTCCAAAGTCATTGTGGTGATCAACAAAGACCCGGAAGCGCCCTTCTTCAAAGCCGCCGACTACGGCGTGGTGGGAGATGCGTTCGAGGTGGTTCCGCAACTGACGGAAGCGCTGAAGAAGTATAAGGCGGGCTGATTGTAAAGACATCTTTTTTTTAGACGGAAGGTTTTGTCGGCAAGGTTCGGCAAAACCTTCTTCCGTTTACCTATCATCGTTTCATGGTTGTATATTATCTTTGCCAAACTTCACCTGCTCCCCAACGCAAAGCCGGCATATTGAGTATTAACCTATGAAAATGGAATGACGACAGAAAAACAAATTGAAGACAGCCTGATCGGAAAGCTCACCGAACTCAAATATACCTATCGCCCGGATATTCGGGACCGGGACAGCTTGGAGCGCAATTTCCGTGAAAAATTCCAGACACTGAACCGCTGCCACCTCTCCGATGCAGAATTCGCCCGCCTGCGCGATGAAATCATCACCGCCGATGTGTTTGCCGCCTCGAAAATACTCCGGGAGCGCAATACTATCACACGCGAAGACGGCACCCCGCTGCAATACACCTTGGTCAACATCAAAGACTGGTGCAAAAACGAGTTTGAAATCATCAACCAACTGAGAATCAACACCCTCAATAGCCATCACCGCTACGATGTGATATTGCTGGTGAACGGCATTCCGGTGGTGCAAATCGAACTCAAAACCTTGAACATCAGTCCGCGCCGCGCCATGCAGCAAATCGTGGACTACAAAAACGACCCCGGCAACGGCTACTCCAATTCCTTGCTGTGCTTCATGCAACTTTTTATCGTCAGCAACCGCAGCAATACCTATTACTTCACCAATAACCCAAACCAACACTTCCGCTTTCATGCCGACGAGCAGTTCCTGCCCGTTTACCAATTCGCAGCCAAAGACAACAAAAAAATAACCCACCTCGACGACTTTGCCGAGCAATTCCTCAGCAAGTGCAACCTTGCTCAAATGCTCAGCCGATACATGGTATTGGTTGCCACCGAGCAAAAACTGCTCATCATGCGCCCTTACCAAATCTATGCCGTGAAGGATATCATGGACTGCATTCATGAAAACCGGGGCAACGGATACATCTGGCACACGACCGGCAGTGGCAAAACGCTCACCAGCTTTAAAGCCGCCACTCTGATGAAGGACAATCCAGACATAGACAAGTGCCTCTTCGTGGTGGATCGCAAAGACCTCGACCGGCAGACCCGCGAGGAGTTCAATAAATTTCAGGAGGGCTGCGTAGAGGAAAACACCCATACCGAAACCCTCGTACAGCGCCTGCTCTCGGAAGACTATGCCAACAAAGTGATCGTGACCACCATCCAAAAGCTCGGCCTCGCTTTGGATGAAAACAGCAAGCGCAATAAAGAAAAAACGAAACGAGGCCAGGCCACTTACAAGGAACGGCTGGCGCCCCTGCGCAACAAACGCATCGTATTCATCTTCGACGAATGTCACCGCTCGCAGTTTGGGGCCAACCATACCGCCATCAAGGATTTTTTTCCCAATTCCCAGCTTTTCGGCTTTACCGGCACCCCCATTTTTGACCAAAACGCCTCTTACCGACAAATAGACGGCACCACCGGCTCTTACCTCACTACGCAGGATATTTTCCAAAAGCCACTACACGCCTATACCATCACCCACGCCATTGAAGACGGAAATGTGCTCCGCTTCCACATTGATTATTTCAAAGGTGAAAAAACGATTGAAATCGGCAGCCGTCAACACAAAATTGCCGTCGTCAATGCCATTCTGAACAAGCACAACGCAGCCACCAACAGCAGGCGCTTCAACGCCGTTTTTGCCACCGCGTCTATCAACGACGCCATAGAATACTACGAGTTGTTCAAAATCATACAGGCAGAAAAGAAAAAGGCCGACCGGGATTTCCAGCCGCTCCACATCGCCTGCGTGTTTTCTCCGCCCGCCGAAGGCAACAAAGACGTGCAGCAGATTCAGGAAGACCTGCCCCAGGAAAAAGCCGACAACCAGGAGGCGCCCGACGAAAAGAAAAAAGCCCTGAAGTCCATCATAGCCGATTACAACAAGCAGTTTGGCGCCAACCATCAGATCAAAGAATTCGACTTGTACTATCAGGACGTGCAAAAGCGCATCAAAGACCAGAAGTACTCCAATGCCGACTATCCGCACAAAAACAAAATAGACCTGGTCATCGTGGTGGATATGCTGCTCACCGGCTTCGACTCCAAATACCTCAACACCTTGTATGTGGACAAAAACCTGAGGCATCACGGCTTGATACAGGCTTTTTCGCGCACCAACCGCATCCTCAACGGCAGCAAACCCAGCGGCAATATCCTCGACTTCCGCCGGCAACAGCAGGAAGTGGACGAGGCTGTAGCCCTGTTCTCTGGCGAAGATACCGGACGGGCCAAAGAAATCTGGCTGACGGAGCCTGCCCCCAAAGTGATTGAAAAATTTGAAAAAGCCGTGGCAGCCATGGCGCAGTTCATGGCGCAAAACCATCTCGTGAACGAGCCGCACGAGGTTTACAACATCAAAGGCGACACGGCCCGCATCGAATTCATCAACCGATTCAAAGAGGTGCAACGGCTGAAAACACAGCTCGACCAATACACCGACCTGAGCGAGGCCCAAAAGGAAAGCATTGAATCCATCATAGAGGAAGACCAACTGCGGTCTTTCCGGAGCGCGTACATCGAAACGGCCAAAAAATTCAAAGCCTTGCAGCAAAAAGACAGCCCCAACACGCCGCCCGACGTGCAGCAATTGGATTTAGAACTGGTCTTGTTTGCCTCTACCATCATTGACTACGATTATATCATGGCGCTGATTGCCAAATACACCCAAAACAAACCCGCCAAACAGCGTATGACGCGGGGACAATTGGTGAACATGCTTGGTTCCAGCGCCAACCTGATGGACGAGCGCGACGATATTGTGGCGTATATTGACAGCCTCGAAGCGGGCAAACCGCTCACCGAACCAGAGATCAAAGACGGCTTCCAAATCTTCAAATCCGAAAAATTTGCCCAGGAACTGTCGGCCATCGCCCAAAAGCACGGCCTGGAACCGCCTGCATTACAAGCCTTTGTGGACGGCATCCTGAGCCGCATGATTTTTGACGGCGAACAACTCGGCGACCTGCTGGCCCCGCTCGAACTGGGCTGGAAGGCCCGCGCACAAAAGGAATTAGCATTGATGGAAGACCTGGTACCACTTTTGAAAAAGCGCGCCCAGGGGCGCGAAATATCCGGATTGAAAGCCTATGAGTAAGGAAATAGCCCATCCCGCCCAACCTGTTTTTGACGAGCTGTTGCAGCACATCCAACAAGCGCGCTCCAAAGCTTTCCGGCAAGCCAATACGGTACTGATAGATCTGTACTGGCGCGTGGGCAAAACCATCAGCGAAAAGGTACAGACCGAAGTCTGGGGCAAAGGCGTAGTGGCCGAACTGGCACGCTACATTGCCCGGCAGGCGCCCGACATCAGAGGCTTCAGCGACAAAAACCTCTGGCGCATGAAGCAGTTTTATGAAACGTATCGGGAGGATGAAAAACTCGCCACGCTGTGGCGAGAATTGTCATGGAGTCATAATCGCCTCATTATGACGTGCAAGCATCCGGAGGAACGAGCGTTTTATCTTCAACTTTCTGTGCAGGAAAAATGGAGTGTGAGGGCGTTGGAGCGCCAAATAAATACCGCACAATTTGAGCGTACGCTTCTCGAAGGCCCAAAACTCTCACCACTGTTGAGAGTTTTGCACCCGGACGCAATGCAGGTATTTAAAGACAACTACATACTGGAATTTTTGGGCCTGCCCGACATGCACAGCGAGAACGACTTGCAGAAAGCCCTGGTGCAGCACATGAAACAGTTTATCCTGGAACTGGGCCCCGACTTCATTTTTATGGGCGAACAGTACCGCCTGCAAGTGGGCAATCAGGACTTTTACCTCGATCTCTTGTTCTACCACCGCGGCCTCAGCGCCTTAGTGGCCTTCGAACTCAAAATCGGCAAATTTTCGCCCAAACACCTGGGTCAACTCAACTTCTACCTCGAAGCATTGGACAGAGACGTGAAAAAACCGCACGAAAACCCCAGCATCGGCGTATTGTTGTGCCGCGACAAAGACGAGGAAGTGGTGGAATATGCCCTCTCGCGCAACCTCTCGCCCGCCCTCATCGCTCAATACCAACTGCAACTGCCCGATAAAAAAATCATTCAGGCCAAACTGCACGAATGGATGCAACAACTACCCGACATGAATACCACGCAAAACAACAACGCATGAGCAAGGAAATGAACAATACGAAGACGCCACGGCTGCGGTTTGCGGAGTTTCGGGAGGCTTGGACTAAGAAGACGCTAGGCGGCATAGCTGTTTTGATTAATGACAAAGCAGGTATAAATAGGTATAAATTGATGAGCATCACAGCGGGAATTGGTCTTGTATCTCAAATTGAAAAATTTGGTAGAGAAATAGCTGGTGAATCATACAAGAACTATTATGTGATAAAAAAAGGGGATTTTGCTTACAATAAAAGCTCAACAAAGCAATATCCAGAAGGTCAGATAGTGGTTTTAGAGAATGAAGAAACTGGGGCAGTTCCAAATAGTATTTTTACTTGTTTCCGTATTGATGATAAACTTATCTCGCCCTTTTTTCTTAAATATCCATTTGAAAATAACATTCATGGTAATTGGCTTAAAAAGTTTATTGAAGTAGGTGCGCGTGCTCACGGCGCTTTAAGCGTGGATACAAAAGATTTATTTGCTACCCCGATATTTTTCCCTAGCCTCGCCGAACAGCAAAAAATCGCCGCTTTCCTCACCTCCCTCGACGAGCTCATCGCCGCCGAGGGCCAAAAGCTGAAAGCCCTGCAAGCCCATAAAAAAGGGCTGATGCAGCAGCTTTTCCCGGCAGAAGGGGAGACGACCCCGAGGCGGAGGTTTGGAGGGTTTGAGGGGGAGTGGGAGGAGAAGACGTTGGGGGAATGTTTATTACGAAAACCGGACTACGGAGTAAATGCCCCCGCAGTACCATATTCTAAAGACTTGCCTACCTATTTAAGGATAACAGACATTTCAGAAGGTGGACATTTCCTACAAAATCAAATGGTTTCGGTTGTGAAAGGCGTTACCGAGGAATACTATTTAAGTGAAAACGATATTGTACTTGCAAGAACTGGGGCAAGTGTGGGTAAATCATACAAGTACAAAGTTACAGATGGCAGGCTTGTTTTTGCAGGGTTTTTGATCCGTGTAAAACCAAATCCTAAGAAAATAAACTCGGAACTGCTTTTTCAATTTTTTTCCACTGAAAAATATTGGCGTTGGGTGGCTTTTATCTCGGCACGTAGTGGTCAACCCGGCATAAATGGAACTGAATATTCTTCAATGCCTATAATTTTGCCGCCAACACTTGCCGAACAACAAAAAATCGCCGCCTGCCTCACCGCCCTCGACGAGCTCATCGCCGCACGGGGCAGGAGGCTGGAGTTATTGAAGGAGCAGAAGCGGGGGCTGATGCAGGGCTTGTTTCCTAACCCGAATGAAATAGAAGCATGAGTGGCAAACCTAAAATACAGTCATACAAGGCACTGCGTAATCTGGCAGTAAGGCTACGGGACGACCTAAATAGTAGCGATTTTGTGCTGCTCTATGCCTACAACGGCACAGGCAAAACCCGACTTTCTATTGAGTTCAAAAATAGAGGAAAAAAAGGAGGAAAACGGGATACACTTTATTTCAATGCCTTTACCGAAGACCTTTTTAGTTGGGACAACGACTTGGCGAACGATACGGAGAGGAAACTTAAGATTAATTCAAGTTCAACGTTTTTTGAAGGTTTCAGGGAGTTGGCGTTGGAAGAAAAAATCTTTGCCTATTTGCAACGTTACGCCGAATTTGACTTCCGAATTGACTACGAAGAATGGACGGTGACCTTTTCAAAAGGTAAGGAAACTCACATCAAAATATCACGAGGCGAGGAGAATATTTTCATCTGGTGCATTTTTCTTGCCATCTGTGAGCTGAGGCTCGATGACGAGAAGGATGAAGGACCTTACAAAGAGGTAAAGTATTTTTATATAGACGACCCCATTTCGTCCTTAGACGACAACAACGCCATTGCGGTGGCCAGTGACCTTTCCAAACTACTAAAAAGGGCAAATGGGAAGGTGAAAACTATTATTTCATCTCATCACAGTTTGTTTTTTAACGTGATGTGTAATGAACTGAAAAGGCTAAAACCCACTCAATATTTTTTGCATAGAAACGGCATGGAGGGCTTTGGCTTACAAAAAACTGACGACACGCCTTTCTTTCATCATGTCGCCTTGTTGAGTGAGTTGAAACAAGCAATGGAAACCGGAGAAATAAAAACTTACCATTTCAACAGTTTACGCAGCATTCTCGAAAAAACATCTTCATTCTTTGGTTTTAATGACTTTGGAAAATGTATCTACGGAATAGAGGATCAAGTACTTTTTGAGCGTGCGCTCAACCTGTTTAGTCATGGTGCTTATTCCATCTATAATCCTGTAGAAATGGGGGATGACAACAAAGAGCTTTTTAAAAGAGTCCTGCGAGGATTCTTGGACAGACATAAGTTTGATTTGCCCGAGCTTCTTAATGAAAAAGTAAAAACAGCCAAGCTGGCCACAACATCATGAGCGAACAGAACCAACAACAACTCGGAAAAACGCTTTGGGGCATAGCCGACCAACTGCGAGGCGCTATGAATGCCGACGATTTTCGCGACTATATGCTGTCCTTTCTCTTTTTGCGCTACCTCTCCGACAACTACGAGGCTGCCGCCAGGCGGGAACTGGGATCGGACTACCCCACACCGGCGGAAGGCGACCGCCGCGCCCCGCTGTCGCTGTGGTATGCCGCCAACCCGGAAGACGTAGAAGCGTTTGAAAAACAGATGCGGCGCAAGGTGCACTACGTCATAGAGCCTGCGCATTTGTGGAGCAGCATTTCAGAGCTGGCGCGCACCCAGCACGGAGAGATGCTGCACACCTTGCAAGATGGTTTCAAATACATTGAGAACCAGTCGTTTGAAAGTACTTTTCAGGGTTTGTTTTCAGAAATCAACCTCAACTCCGAAAAACTCGGCAGAAACTACACAGAGCGCAATGCCAAGCTCTGCACCATCATTCAGAAAATAGCCGAAGGCATTGCCGGTTTCTCCACCGACATAGACGTGCTGGGCGACGCCTACGAGTATCTCATAGGGCAGTTCGCGGCGGGCAGCGGCAAAAAAGCAGGCGAGTTTTATACTCCGCAGCAGATTTCCAGCATCCTCTCAGGCATTGTCATTTTAGACAGCCAGGAACCCAAGACCGGCCCCAAGCCAAAGTTGGACAAAGTGCTCGATTTTGCCTGCGGCTCCGGGTCGCTCCTGCTCAATGTGCGCAAGCAAATCGGCGCCAAAGGCATCGGCAAGATATACGGTCAGGAGAAGAACATCACCACCTACAACCTCGCCCGCATGAACATGCTGCTGCACGGGGTAAAGGATACCGAGTTTGAAATTCACCACGGCGATACCCTGCTCAACGACTGGGACATTCTGAACGAGATGAACCCCGCCAAAAAGATCGAATTTGACGCTATTGTAGCCAATCCGCCGTTCAGTCTTCGCTGGGAACCCAAAGAAGAAATGAGCGATGATTTCCGCTTCAAGGGCTACGGCCTTGCCCCCAAATCGGCGGCAGACTTCGCCTTCCTGCTGCATGGCTTTCACTTTCTCGGCAAGGAAGGCACCATGGCCATCATCCTGCCGCACGGCGTTCTGTTCCGGGGTGGCGTGGAAGAGCGCATCCGCACCAAGCTGCTCAAAGACGATCATATAGATACGGTCATCGGCTTGCCGGCCAACCTGTTTTACTCCACGGGCATCCCGGTTTGTATTCTGGTATTGAAGAAGTGCAAAAAGTACGAAGACGTGCTGTTCATCAACGCAGCGGAGTACTTTGAAAAAGGCAAACGCCAAAACGCTCTGCAGCCGGAACACATCGCCAAAATAGTGGCCGCCTACCGGGAGCGCAAGGAGGAAGACCGCTACTCCCGCCGGGTTTCTATGGAGGAAATTGCGCGGAACGACTACAATCTGAACATTTCCCGCTATGTCAGCACCGCCAAAGAAGAGGAAGAAGTGGACCTGCAAAAGGTAAACGAAGAACTATTAGAGACAGATCGAAAAGCAAAGGAGGCGCTGGCGCGGCACAATGCGTTCTTGCGGGAACTGGGGCTGCCGTTACTGCCCGGTTGAATGCAACTCTAATCCCCCCACATATTATACGCCGTGTGCGTGTTCCCGCCCATGCCGGCTCCTGAAACTGAACCGACAAGGCCGGATACCAGAATTGTACCGTTCGGTTCAATTACCTCACCCCCTTGCGCAACCTTTCCGCAACTCATTTGTCTTTGGCAAAGTCATTTTCAAATTCTCTTTCACCCACCTGACTTTGTAAATTGTATGAAAATCACCTACCTCTATTTTTTCCTACTCCTGTCCATTGTGGCGCAAGCCCAAACTGCCGGTCTCAAAGGCCAGCTCATAGATGCCGGCGGCGAACCCGTCATCTATGCCAACGTGGCCGTCTATAACGCTGCCGACAGCCTGCTCCAAAAAGTGGAGACCACCGATGAATCCGGCGCCTTTCAAATCCGGGGACTCCGGTCGGGCAGCTACTTCGTGTCGGCCAGCTTCCTCGGCATGGCAGACCTGCGCAAAGACGGTATTTCCCTGCAAGAAGGCCAAATGCTCGACCTCGGCAGTCTCAGCTTTCAGGCGGCTGCGGTAGAATTAGCCACGGCAACGGTCACCAACTCCCGCGCGATGGTGGAAGTAAAACCAGACCGCACCGTGTTCAATGTGGACGGCACCATCAACAGCGTAGGCTCGGATGCACTGGCACTGCTGCGCAAAGCACCCAGCGTGACGGTGGACAAC
This sequence comes from Saprospiraceae bacterium UBA2329, assembly GCA_002344975.1. GTDB lineage: Bacteria > Bacteroidota > Bacteroidia > Chitinophagales > Saprospiraceae > UBA2329. The sequence continues at coordinate 63,899 of DDUV01000053.1, forward strand.
AACGACAACATCAACGTGCTGGGCCGGGCGGGGGTACTCCTCTATGTGGACGGCAAGCGCCTTCCGCTCACCGGGCAAGACCTCAGCAACTACCTCCAAAACCTGCCCGCCGATCAGATAGACCGATTCGACATCATCACCAACCCCGGCGCCAAGTACGAGGCAGAGGGCAATGCCGGCATCATTGACATTCGTCTGAAACGCGACAAGAGCATGGGCGCCAACGGTTCCCTCAGTGTCTCGCCGAGCCAGGGCCGATACCACCGCATCAACACTTCGGCCACCGGCAATTATCGCAACAAAACCATGAACGCTTTCGCCAATGTGGGCGGCAGCAAAGGCGGCGGCTTCAACGATATGCGATTCCGGAGCCTTCAAAATGGGCTGATTCTCAACGAAACCAATGACAATGTGAACGACTGGCGAGGCATCAACCTCCGGGCAGGCGCCGATTTCTTTTTATCAAAAAACCATACCATCGGCTTTCTTGTAAGTGGCAACAGAGGCGAGAGGGAAAGTAATTCCATCAACCGAATCGGAATTTCCAGACAAAACACGCCGGAGCAAATTGACAGTCTGCTGGTAGCCAAAACCATCGGCGACAACACCAACAGCCAGCAGACCTACAACCTCAATTACCGCTTCGACAACGCCAAGGGCCGCAGCCTGAACATTGACCTCGACTACGGCAACTACGGCAACACCAGCATTCGACTGCAACCCAATCAGTACTTTAACGCCGGGGAAGACATACTGCTGACCGAAATCGTCAACAGCTTCGATACGCCTACCGACATCAAAATTTATACCGCCAAAGCAGATTACGAAGACGATATGCTGGGTGGCAAATTGGGCTTCGGCGCCAAGTACAGCAAGGTCGTTTCTGACAATACATTCCTGTTTTTCGATGTAGTCAACGGCCTCAACCTGCGCAACGACCGCCTATCCAATCGCTTTGAATACAATGAAAACGTGTATGCCGCGTATGTGAATTATTCCCGATCCTTGGGAAAAAAATGGAAGTTCAGCGCCGGCCTGCGCGCCGAGCAAACGGATGCTATGGGCAACCTGCAAGCCTTTTTGCCTGAATTGCAAGCGCCGCCCGTGGAACTCAACTACTTGAGCTGGTTTCCCAGTGCCGGCCTTACCTGGCAGGTAGCGCAGATGCACAGCCTGGCCCTCAATTACGGCCGCCGCATCAATCGCCCCGATTACAACGTGCTCAATCCGTTCAACAACCAACTCAGCCAGCTTTCCTTCGAGAAAGGCAACCCCTTCCTCCGGCCCGAAATCGTGAACAACCTGGAACTCGGCTACACCTGGAAATACCGGTATAACTTCAAGCTCGGCTACAGCCGCACCATAGACCAAATCACCCGGCTCATCGGCCCCGACCCGGTGGATCCGCGAGCCAGCTACATCAGTTGGGACAACCTCGCCACGCAAACCATCCTGAGCTTCAGCGCCAGTTTGCCGGTGCAGGTCAGCAAAAAATGGAATGCCTATTTCAGCCTCAGCGCATCGCACCTCGACAATCAGGCCGACTACGGCGGCGACGCAGTGGTGGATGTGCAGGCATTCACGTACAACATCTATCAGCAGCAAACATTCGACCTTCCGGCGGGCATCAAGTTCGAGGTATCGGGCTGGTTCTCCGGCCCCGGCGTTTGGGGTGGTGTGTTCGAGTACGAGACCAGTTGGAGCTTGGACCTGGGTTTGCAACGCAAGTTCCTGAAAGACCGCCTGACCCTGCGCTTAGGCGCCTCCGACATTTTCTTCGAATCGGGCTGGGACGGCGTTTCCAAATTCAACGGCATGGTGTCGGAAGGCGGTGGCCGCTGGGACAGCCGCCGGGTGAGCCTCAGTGCCAATTACCGGTTTGGCAACGACAACGTGAAATCGAGAAACCGCAAGACGGGGTTGGAGGAAGAAGGTCGCCGGGTGGGCAGCGGTGGGTGATGCCTGAAGGTTTTGCCGCCTCTATATTTTCCAAACGGGAGCGGCAAAACCTTCAACGGATTACTCCCGAACAAGCTCTGCCCCCTCCAACTCCAGATAATACTCCGTGTGCGTTCCGCCGCCCATGCCGGCTCCTGAAACTGAACCTACCGTGCCCGACACCCAATAAGTCCGGTTGGGCTTCATCATGTTTCGTTGGAACGATGCTGCCTTGAAATACGCCACAATCTGTCCAAAACCATATTTCGGAAGCGGATCAATATAGATATGCTCTTCTTTGCCGGAGTGATTCAAAGAAGGCCGCATCATGTGCGCCATCGGTATTTCCGCAAGGGTACACAAAAATCTGACCTTTCGGCCTTCAAAGTCGGCAATGTTTTCAGCGTCCGTCATGGTGTAGTACGGCACTGCCGGTTCAGAACTGCGTGTGGCACAAGCGCATAAAAACGCCGCCAGTATGCAGCAAAGGGGTAATCTTGTAAGCATGGCAACAGGTATTTTTGAATAAAAATCATAGAGGAAGGTCAAATTCCTAACAATAAACAAACTCGTAGCTCGCGGCTGTTGGAAAAACAAAATAGATACGTTTAAAAAACTCACCACTCCTCCCCCACTCTACTCAGCCAGTTCCTGCGCTCGCCGGCATTCATCTTGCCATCCAAGAGCAGCAATTGTAAGTATGTTTGTGTCAATTCCGCCGCAGCGGCGATATGTCGAAGCCGGAGTTTTTGCTGAATGATTTCCATATCGGTGAGTTCTTTGGCGCTGAGGTTGGGGCGAAGAGCGGCATCGGAAAGCAGGCGGGCGGTGAGACTTTGCTGCTCCTGATCGAGGTAGTTGCGGTAGGCTCCGATGCGTTGGGCCAACTGAAGACGCTGCCGGTCGCGTTCAGCAGCCAGCATTTCAGCGGTTCGTTGGGCCGCCAATTCGTCCTCCCGCCATTCGAGCATGGCCCGGCTGCTGCGAAAATTGTTATTTCCCGTGAGTGGAATTCTCAGTCCCAGGCGGATGGAAAAGTTGTTGAAGGTATTGAACCGGGAGGGGCGCTCCAAATACAGAGGATGGTCGTAATTGAGACGCAACGAATTGAAAATCTGTCGGTTCTGGGCATTGGCATTTTGATAAGCCGCCTCCGAAAGATCGCTGATGGAGGAACGCAACTGAATGGCGGCCGTCGGCGAGGCATCGGCGCCTGATTGTACCAGATAAGCGGCTATTTCATCGGCAGTGATAAAATGTGCCGTATCCAACTCCATATTGTCTGTCAGGCCCATAAACTGCCTGATTTTCAATTGATTTTCTTCCAATACATGGGCCGTTTCAGCCAGTTTGTTTTGGAGGTCGAGCAGGTCTTCCTCTACCGAAATGGCGTCTTTGATGCTGAAATCCAGCCCTTCCGCCGCCGAGATGCGCAGCAACTGCTGTTTTTGTTGCAGCAATTCCAGGAGCCGGTTTTGAGCCACCTGCCGCCGGCTCGCATGATACCAGGCCGCACAGACTTCGTAGCGGGCCAGCAGCGCTTCTTCGCGGTACAGTTCTTTCTCGGCCAGCAGGGTGTTGATTTGCGCCTGACGCCAGTTTTTCTGCGCTCTGATTTCTTTAAAACTATTGGTTTCGATCTGAAGCGCGTAGATGTCTTCATTGCGCAGGTAGCCGTAAATCGTATCGCCCAGCACACTGCCGCGAATGCCGATGCGGGCCTCCACTTCTTTGAGCAAAGGGATGTGATAACGCAGAGAGGCCGCCAGATCGGCCAATTCCTGACTGTGGCGAACGCGCAGGTCTTTGTCCACGCCCGCCAGCACCTCGGCTATACGCAAGGGTTGCGCGCTCAGACCTCCAGCCAAAAGCAGACATACTACAACAAGCCCCGGCCTCATTGTTCCGCCGTTTGAAGTGAGACGGTGATGCGCTCGCCGATGTAGTACGGGTTGTCGGGCGGCAGGCTGATGATGACCTCGCGGCCCCAGGCGCGCACCTCGGCAAACTTTCGGAGTCTGAGTGGCAATTCCACCAATTTCGGGCCGGCGGCGGTGATCTGTCCGCGCACCAATTTGTCGGGGCGCACCCCGGAAATCAAACTGACCGAATCGCCGATGCGGAAGGGTATGTCGGCAGTTTCGTGAATAAAACCGATGACTTTGGCCGGGCGCAGCGGGTAGATGCGCATCATATCGCGGAAGGCAGGCATGGGTGTTCCGGCGCTGATGCTCACCTGATCCACATAGCCGTCCACCGGAGCGATGAGTACTAAGCGGCGGCGTTCAGCATCTTGTATATCAATACGTTGTGTAGCATTTTTACTTTCGGTTTGATACAGTCTCGCACTGCTTTTTTCTTCGACGGCGAGTTCGTTCAACTCTTGTTGCATCACTTCCCCGACTAATTCGATTTCTCTGCGAAGCCCGGCAATAGCGACTTTAGACGCCGTTCGGTCCGTTTTCAGACCGGCATACACAGCCGATTTGACGCGCTCGTCTATGGAGTCCCGAACCTGAATTTTGACGATTTCAGACTCCAGAGCGGCTATCTGGGCGGCGGCTTTCGCCTGAATGGTGGCGCGTTCCTGCCGGAGCAGTTCCTGCGAGGATACGAGATCGGAAGATATTCTGCGTTGATCTGAAGCGATTTCGGCCAGTTCTCGGTCGAGTTCCATCCGGTACAGCAGCGCCAGGGTGTCGCCTTGTTTTACCTGACTGCCCACAGCGGTGAACACCTCCTGCACCAATACGTCTTCTTCGACATGCAAAAGCGCCGGTTCGGTCTCGGCAGAACCAAAAAAAGTTTGCTCGCTCTGGCCTTGCAAGTCCCGGACGATGTAAACGCAGGCGAGAATGGCTGCGGGGATGGCTAAATATAGGAGGTTGATTTTCATTTAATTAAATGCGGTTCAATATCAAAATTAACTCGTACTGGATACAGAACATTACGCAATACGTTCTCTATCTCCCCTTGACAGACGCTGCCACTCGGAAGCATTCTCGATGCTTTGAATTCCTCCTGCCGAAGCCAGCAATTCCAACCAATAAAACGGAGAAATGCTTTCTTTATCCCCAGCCTCCATGTGGACGATACTCACATAATTCAGCGTTTTCAAAAGTTGGACGAACGACTCAAATTGATCGTTCCTGACATCAAGTTCTATTCTAACCATATTAGACAAATGTAATTATTAGGCAACATGCGAAAAAGAGGTGATATGCCCGACAAAGCACGAGCCTGATTTCCTAAATGAAGAAAAGTACTCATTTTTGATGGTGCATTTAGAATTTCCCCATAAGAAAAATCTAATTCCTTAACAAAAAAGCAACCACGCAAGGCGTGGTCGCGGCTCGAAGCTTGTGTGACATACCTAATAATAAGTCAACCCTCAAACCTCCGTCGCTTCCGAATTCTGATTATTCAACTTGCGCACCTCTCCGCCGGCAGCTTCTATGGCGCGCACCATTTCGGCGTGTTCCTGATCGTTGCGAAAAACGATGACATAATCGCGATCCTGAAACGCCACCCCCTCCGTGCTGTTGTTGCGAAAGCCGTCGAGGGTAAATTTCTGGCAGTAGCGCGTCAGAATCTCCTCAACGGGCGCTGCAGTTTCCTGATCTTTGATGCGCACCCGCAACTCTACGATCTGGTGGTTGCCCAACGAAAATGGCGTGAACTTGAGCACCAAAGCCAGCGTGCAGAACATGGCCGTGCCCGCCGCCGCAATAACAAATACATACGAACCGCAGGCAATGCCCACGCCGAGGGCCGCAAACATGAAGATGATGTCGCGGGGATCGCGGAAAGCCGTGCGGAAATTGATGATGGTGAGCGCTCCGATGATGCCCAAGCCGGAGGCCACGTTGTCGCCGATGCTCTGCAAAATCATGGTGGCAATGACCGAACTGAGTATCAGCGCCTGAATGTAATTGGCCGTTTTGAGCGTGGTCGGCGTAGTGAAATAGTAGGTCATGCCGATGGCCACGGAACACAAAAACGCCAGGAGGAACGTGAACAACACCATCTCCAGCGTGGGATTTTCCATTTTGGAGTACAAAGAGAGAAATTCCTGCATATTGATTACAAGTCGCTGATTTGTTCAAAGCGGCCAAAACTAAACATAATGGGGAAAAGGGGTGGGGAAAAGTTGCCTGAACGGTAAAATGGGCGGCTGAATTGAAAAGTTATTTGCATCATTGTTGCATATATCAAAGAGAATAGTACATTTGCAACATTGTTTCATTTGCAAAACCGCAACTTATGATTTCTGCCAGGCACCTCACCAAAAAATACGGCGATCATACCGCCTTGGACAACCTCACGCTGGACATCCAACCCGGAGAAATATTTTGCCTGCTGGGGCAGAACGGCGCAGGAAAAACCACTACCATTAATTGCTTTCTGGGATTCACACAGCCCAGTTCCGGGCAGGCATGGATTCACGGTGAAGATGTGGTTCAAGCTCCGGTTACCACCAAAAAACACTTAGCCTATCTACCCGAAGTGGTCATGCTCTACCCCAACCTGAGCGGCATAGAAAACCTTGAATATTTCAGTCGCCTGGCGGGATTCAGATACGAGCGCGGCGAGTTGCTTGCCTTTTTGGAGGCCGCCGGATTGAACGAACAGATCGGGCAACGCAGGCTTTCTACCTATTCCAAAGGGATGCGCCAGAAAATCGGCATTGCCATAGCCATGGCCAAGAAGGCGAAAGCCCTATTTTTGGACGAGCCGACCAGCGGTTTAGACCCCAAAGCCAGCAACGACTTTTCTACGCTGCTCAAAGAATTGGCCAAAGAAGGCGTAGCGGTGCTGATGGCTACCCACGACATTTTCCGTGCCAGAGAAGTAGCCACCCGAATCGGGATCATGCGGGAAGGAAAATTGGTGTCGGTGCATCAGGGGGATGCCTTGACGGCCAATGAGTTGGAAAAAATTTACCTTGAAACCGTATAAAAAATATGCTGATTTGGTAATGTGTAAATGTGCTGATTACCAATCAAGAGCAAGCAAAATAGCATGAATTCATTTAGCCCAATCACTTAAGTTATGAAAGCCATCATCATTGCCCGGCAAGAGTTGCGCAGCATCTTCCGCGAACGGCGATTTCAGGCAGCTGCCGCCATACTCAGCATACTCTTTGCACTTTCTGTGTTCGGCGCCTGGGATTATTACGCCTCCAACGAAAAACAACATGCCGAGGCCGCACGCACTGCCCGCGCGCATTGGGACAATCAGGAGGATAAAAACCCGCACAGCGCAGCGCACTACGGCACTTTTGTTTTCAAACCCGTTTACCCGCTTTCCTTTTTCGACCGGGGCATAGACGCCTTCACCGGCAACACGCTGTTCTTGGAGGGCCACGTCATGCACGAGGCTAAGCATCGCGCCGTAGCCGACCGCAGCGAACTGTCCCGCCTCGGCGCTCTCACGCCGGCATTTGTGCTGGGCATTTTGTTTCCCCTGTTCATCATAGTGCTGGGCTTTGGCTCCATAGCATCTGAACGGGAAAGCGGCAACCTCCGCATCCTGTTGGCACAGGGACTCCGCCCCGCCGATTTGTTTTTCGGCAAGACACTGGGCTTGGGCGTGGTGGTGCTGAGTCTTGCACTGCCGTTTTTGTTACTCGGAGGCTTGGGACTGGCAGCGCCGGGCGCCGGTGCTGAGGATTGGCAGCGTTACGGCCTGATGTCGGCAGGCTATTTGATCTATCTGGGCTGTTTCATTCATCTGACTTTGATCGTTTCGGCTTTCGCCCAAAGAGCCAATGTGGCATTGGTAGCGCTGCTCGGCATTTGGATAGCAATGTGTCTCATATCCCCCAAAGCAGTGGCCGATTTTGCAGCCTGGAGCCATCCTACGCCCAGTTGGCAGGCATATCAGGAGGCGTTGCAATACGATCTCAAAAACGGCGTGGACGGACACGATCCATCTGCTGAATATTCCAAAAAACTCGAAGAAGAAACCCTGAAAAAGCATGGAGTGAGTACAGTGGACAGCCTGCCTTTCAACTGGGACGGCTTCATCATGCAAAAAGGAGAAGAACACGAAACGTATGTATTTCAAAAGCACAAAGACGCCCTTCTGGCCATTTATCAGCAACAACAAAACCTTCTGGAGGCAAGCGCTCTGCTCTCGCCGTATTTGTTGGTCAACCTCAGTTCGCAACGCTTGGCCGGCACCGACGTGCATACTTTCCATAATTTTCTGGCCGCAGCCGAAAAATACCGGGTAGCATTGGTAGGCGAACTAAACAATGACCTCATGCTGAATTTCAAATACGGCGATTGGGACGGCAAGCGAGACAAGGCATTTTTTGCTTCCAACAAGAAGTTTGAATACCGAGGCCCGGCTTTCAGGGAGGTCTGGCAAATCAGTCGCCCGGCAATGGCCTTGTTGTTCGGCTGGTACCTGCTCAGCGGGCTGCTCGGACTGTTTGTTTTCCAACGCATCAAACCCATTTAACCATGTTTTTACTTCAATTGCAATACGAGTGGAAACACTTATCCCGCAACGGCGCGGCCTGGTTGTTGCTGCTCTTTCTCGGAGGCGCTATGGTGTTTGGCGCGTACAACGGCCGGCAGCGGGCAGCCCGGCAAAAGCAGGCGGTTCAGGCCCTGAAAACGGCTCAGGATGAGAAGTTTGCAGCCCTCGAAGCCGAAGCCGACAGCATTGTAAAAGGACTGAAAAAGATGGAGCAATGGTGGCTCGATCCCACCAACCCGCTGACGGTGGGACTGCTGCGCAAAGGCGGCGGCACCCTCGTCATCGAACCGGCGCCGGGACAGGCCCTCGCCGTAGGCATGAGCGACTTGCAACCCGAAGCATACGCCATGCTGTTCGGCGGCGGCGCGGCACGCGGCAGCAGCGACTACGACAATCCTGCGCGGCTGGCATTGGGCGCTTTCGATCTGGCTTTTGTCATCGTATATCTCTTGCCGCTTTTTGTCATCGCCCTCACATACAACCTTTTATCTGCCGAGCGAGAGCAGGGCACCCTTACTTTATTGTTATCGCAGCCTGTGCAGGGCAGGCGCATTTTTGTATCCAAAATGCTGGCTCGTTTCGTCGTGTTGTCTTTGATGGCCACCTTGCTTTTTGTACCGTCGGCAATCTGGGCCGGCATTGGCGCGGGTCTTACAGCACAAGCTACGGGCGCTACCTTATTGTATGGATTTTTTTGGTTTCTAATGGCCTTAGCCGTCAACATGCTTCAACAAAACAGCGCCTTCAACGCATTGGCCTGCATCGGAGCGTGGTTGTTGCTGGTGGTGGTCATGCCGGCTTTGGTCAATATGTTGGCAGAAAAAGTACATCCCGTTCCCTCCAGAGCCGGTTACGAAAATGCCCTGCGCACAGCCGATATCGAATTTGAAAAAATGAAACCTGCTATTCTGGATACCTTCTACGACGCTAATCCTGCATTGGAACGCAAACCCGACGACGCCAAATCGCCCCGTGACTGGTGGTTGGAGGAACTGTACCTTTTAGATATACGCAAGGCGCATGTAGCCGACATCAAGGCATTGTACGAAGACAAGTCACAAAGCCACGCCGATTTTGCCCGTAAACTCACGGTGCTGTCTCCGGCCTTGGTACTGCACGACTATCTGACCGGACTGGCCGGCACCAACAGGGACGCGCAGTTGGCAACGCAGGAAGTGTTGGAATCCAAAGCCCAGACTTGGCTAGACTGGTTTGCCGCAAAATACGCTGCCGATGCAAAACTTCAGGCAGCCGATTATGCCGCCATTCGCAGCATGCTCGAACCTGTGCAACCCAAGCAAAGTGAAGGGAGTTCAAATGGGTTACTCTGGTCTGTCATATATCTGACGCTGATGGCATTGCCTCTGATACTGGGGAGGCGGCGGCAGATGATGGCGGCAATATAATGAACAGCAAGGTACAACGATCACCCATGCGAGTACTGAGATACACCCTTTTTTTACTGTTGGCGCCTATTCTCACCTGGAGTCAGTACGAGGGGAATTTTCCGCCACCTGACACGCCGGCCGTCATTCGTGCTGTGAAGGCCGTCGGAAAAATTGCATTAGATGGCGTGCCGGATGAAACCGATTGGCTGAACGCCCCTCCGATCAAAGACTTTTTTCGAGTCGAACCCAAGCAAGGCGGAGCTTATCAGTTTACAACTGAAATGCGCGTCTTGTTTGATGATAAACACTTGTATGTGAGCGTTTTTTGCACCGACAGCTTAGGTAAAAAAGGCATCAGAGTGCAAGACTTCCGGCGCGATTTCAGATTTGGAGAAAACGACATTTTTTTCTTTCAACTCGATCCGCAGAACCTACGCCGTTACTGTGTATCTTTCCAAACCACGCCCATCGGTACGCAAAGAGACGCGCAGGTGTTTGACGACAATATCGTTGACAATGATTGGGATGCGCTCTGGGCCGTCAAAACGCATATTGCACAAAACGGCTGGTCGGCAGAGTTCAGCATTCCGTTCAAAAGCCTCAGGTACGAATTGCCGCCCGATGGCCAAACGGCATCCTGGGGGTTCTCGGCCTCTCGATTGGCACGACGCACCTATGAGCAAACTGTTTTTCCGCCGGTGCCGCAGTCTTTCTCTCCTTACCGAATGACCTATGCCGCCCGCCTCGAAGGCTTGGAACTGCCCAAACCCGCGCTCAACCTGCGCATCAATCCTTATGCACTCTACAATTTTGAAAAACGCGGCGATGAACCAGATGCAGGCACGGCCAAAATCGGCGCCGACCTGAAGTGGGCCGTCAATTCCCACGCTGTTTTGGACATGACGCTCAACACCGATTTTGCTCAGGCCGACGTGGACCGCGCAGTGAACAACCTCACCCGTTTCAATGTGTTCTTTCCCGAAAGGCGACAATTTTTTTTAGAAAACAGCGGCATCTTCCCCTCCGATGGCTCAAGTATTTATCCGTTTTTCAGCAGAACCATCGGCTTGGCCAACAGCCAGTTCAATGCCAACCCTGTACCCATTGATATTGGTTTCAGATGGAACGACCGCAATGAAAAACGCACATTATCAGCACTCTATGTACACCAGCGCGCTACGCCCAATCAAGGAGGCGCTAATTTCTCGCTGGCCAGATATCAGAAGAATCTGGGCCAACAAAACAACATCGGCTTGCTGTTCACCCATCGTTATGACGAAAAAAGCGATCTCCTTTCAGACAACCACAATTCGACACTGACCATAGACGGCCTGTTGCGCCCCAACGACACCTGGACCGTGAAATGGATGTTGAGCGGCAGCTACGATGAAAATAGTGGGCAAGTGGGGCACGCAGGTAATCTATTTACTGGAATACAGCGCAACAATATGTACGCAGGCTGGGTCACCAAGTGGGTTTCGCGCCATTACCAGCCCGGAATGGGATTCGTTGCTGCCAACAATTTCATCAACCACAATCCGGGGGGCTATTTCATCTGGAGGCCCAAAAAGGAAAAATCACTCATCCGGCGGGCCGATCCGGGATTGTTTGTTGATTATTTCCAAAATGCCTCCGACGGCAAATTGCAACAATTGGAACTTTTCATTTTTCCCGTTTACCTCTGGCTGCGCGACAATACGTTCATCCGCGCGGAAGTGGTTCCTACCTGGCAGCGCATTGACTTTGAGTTTGCACCGCTCGGCATCCCCATTTCACAGGGAGATTACGCTTACCTTCGATACTTCCTCACCGTGACATCCGACCAAAGCAGGAAGTTCGCGGCCAATACCGGGGCCAGATTCGGACAATTTTACAATGGCAACTTGTTGACATTCTATGCCGGCATCCGATTCGCACCTTCGCATCACGCAGTACTGACTTTTGACTACGAACTCAACGAAGCAAAAAATCTGGGCACAGCTTCTACTGATAAAACCGTGCATCTGTATTCAGGCGGTTTGCGCGTAGCGCTCAATGCACAGTTGCAGGGTACTGCCTTTTACCAATTCAATTCTTTGGACAAAACCGGTCGCTGGAATGCCCGCCTCAGTTGGGAGTACCAGCCTTTGTCTTTTTTGTTTTTGGTATTCAATGATACGCGCAGCGATCTGGGGCTGAACCGGTTTCAGAATACCGGCGTCATTGCCAAGATCAATTGGATGAAACAATTTTAACTTCACACAACCATGAATCATTTTCCAAAAAAACTACCGGTTACGGTACTCAGCGGCTTCCTCGGCGCCGGCAAAACAACATTGCTCAACCATATTTTGCACAACAAAGAAGGCATCAAAGCGGCCGTCATTGTCAACGATATGTCGGAAGTAAACATTGACTCCCAATTGGTGGACGCTTCGGGAGCATTGGTACGTTCGGAAGAAAAACTCGTGGAGATGTCGAATGGTTGTATTTGTTGCACCCTGCGCGAAGACCTGATTTTGGAAGTAGAGCGCTTAGCTAAAGAAGAGCGCTTCGACTACCTTTTTATCGAAAGCACCGGCATCAGCGAACCGGCGCCCGTAGCCCAGACTTTTCACTTTGTCAGTGAAGAAAGCGGCGTGGACCTATCGCGGTTTGCCTACATTGATGCGATGGTAACAGTGGTAGACTGCTGCAATTTCCTGAAAGACTACGGCAGCAATGAGCGCCTGCCCGACCGCAACCTGAATGAAGACCCCGCCGATGATCGCCCGATTGTGAATTTGCTGACCGATCAGATCGAGTTTGCCAACATCCTTTTGCTCAATAAAACCGATCTGGTTTCCGAAGATGATATACAATTTTTGGAGGGGCTGATGAAAAAACTCAATCCCGGAGCGCGCATCATCCGGTCTGTGATGGGCCAAGTGCCTGTTTCCGAGTTGGTACACACCGATCTTTTCGATCTCGAAGCAGCAGAAAATGCAGCCGGCTGGCTCAAAGAACTCGAAGGCGAGCACATTCCGGAGACAGAAACTTATGGCTTCAATTCATTTGTGTTCCGGGCCAGAAAACCCTTCCACCCGGAGCGATTTTACAAGTTCCTGAACAGCGATTTTCCCGGCAATATCTTCCGCTCCAAAGGCTTGTTCTGGTTGGCATCCCGGCCTGCTGTAGCTTTGTCGTGGAGTCAGGCCGGCGGCTCGCTTCGATATGACGAAATCGGTACCTGGTGGGCATCCAAATCGGTGCTGGAGCGCATTCATTACCCTGCATTTTTTGAGCATCAGGAGAGCATTGAAAAGAATTGGGATACTGTTTGGGGCGACCGCAAGCAGGAGTTGGTATTCATTGGGCAACAAATGGATGAGGAGGGCATCACCCGCGCTCTGGAACGCTGCCTGCTGCGCGATTGGGAATTAGAAATGTACCACGAGGGAGAGGCGTTTCAAGACCCGTTTCCGACTTGATGATCAACGGATTTGCATTTTTTTTTTGAATTCGCTCAATTGAGATGAGGTATCTTTGGCATTAAAATAACATGCATGTTGATAACTTTGAAATGTTTGATGTTGGCGCTATTGAGCGCCGGAAGTTTAGCCGACAATAGCAGACCGGAGCAAGTTCCTGCAATGGTAAAAAAGTACGGGGAAGAAACAGATGCCTTACGCTCCGATCCTGCTTTGAAACTTACCTGGCGCACTTTGCTCTCTATCAAATACAATCTCAAGTACTTCGAGGAGATCAAAATGGAGATGTACGCGCCGGTTTTCAGCGATACATTAAAAAAATTGGACGGCAAATTCGTAGAAGTAGAAGGTTATGTGATTCCGCTCTCCGCTACTGAATATGTGCTTTCGGCCAGCCCGTATGCGTCCTGCTTTTTTTGTGGCAAAGCAAGCCCGGCCTCGGTGATGAATCTCAGGTTTGAGAAGCCCGGAAAAAAGTACAACATGGACGCATTTGTCAAATTCCAAGGAGTTTTACAACTGAACTACGACGACCCCAATGAATTTTACTACGCGTTGGTAAATGCCAAGGAGCCATAAGAATCAGGTGTATTGTGGATGCCTGCTTGAGCAAAATGCGCGTTCGCACTGTTTCTGTGCAAAACAATAATAAATCCATGAGCAACAGAATACCCGTACACATCATCAGCGGTTTTCTCGGTTCGGGCAAAACCACCTTCCTCAACCACCTCATCCGGGAGCGGCTGCCGGAGCGCATTTTTGTCATCGAAAATGAAGTGGGCGACGTCAATATTGACAGCGCGCTGGTAGTGGCCGGGGCCGAAGAAATTTCTGCCCTCAGCGCCGGCTGCCTCTGCTGCTCGCTCAACGACGACCTCCGCAACGTCCTCGAAGAAGTAAGCGCCCGCCGCAATGATTTCGACCGCTTGGTCATCGAAACCACCGGCATTGCCGATCCCGCCTCCATCGCGCAGGTGTTCCTTGGCGACCGCGTGGTAGAACGCTATTTCGACCTCCGCAATGTGATTTGTCTGGCCGATGCGGGCTACATCGAAGACTGGCTCGAAAACACCGACGAGGCCCGCCGGCAAATCGCAGCCGCCGATATGGTGCTGCTCAATAAGGCCGACAAAGTGAATCCCACTTACCTCGCCACGCTGGAACAGGAACTGCGCGGCATCAACCCCTATCTGCACGTCTATACCGGAGAGCAAGGCGTTTTTCCGGTCAACGAAATCATGGATATTCAGCAAATAGCAGAAAACGGCGCCGTAGAACGCACCCGGCAGATAGACGGCGATCACCGGCACCTGCTGCACGACATCAGCACCTTCACGCTGCGTTTTTCCGAGCCTTTTCAACTCAACACCCTGGGCCACGAAATGCTGCGCTTAGTCAATTTGTACCAACACCAGATTTACCGCATCAAGGGCGTCATTGCTACCGAGGGCAATCCCTGTCGCCTCATCCTGCAATCGGTGCGCAACACCTTAGCCCTCTCCGACGGCGCGCCCTGGGACGAAGGCGAAAGTCGCGAAAGCAAAATCGTGTTTATCGGCAAAGGCGTAGAGCGCCACATCATCGAGGGCATTTTCAAACGGCACCTCGTAGCGCCCAAGGCAGATGCGCCCGCTTCGAGATTGGCGGCCAAGCCGACGGCAGATGCGCCGAAGGGGCTGAAAAACAGCGGGATAAAGCCGGCCTGAGATGTTTTTTTTTACCTACATTTGCCCAAAACATGCTCAACATGAAAATTCAAATCTCCATCATTGCCCTCATGCTCTGCTCTTTATGGAGCACAGCGCAAGACTCGACGATATGGTCTTTTCGGTCCACACACCTTTCATACCGAATTGCAGACATGCAATATTTTAAAGACCACGCTTATGTGCTGAGAGTCAATTATGACGGGTTTGTTTATGCTAAAAAAAATAAAAGCGTCATCGTTCAATTTGACCAGCGTCTCCATTACATAAAAGAGTTCAAAATCGCGCTGAATTATGAGGGCAAACGGGCGGAACCCCGCAAAATGATTGCAATTAAGGACAAGTTATACTTACTTTTTACCGGCTATAAAGACAATGAAGAACTACTTCTGCTGTATGAAATTGATCCGCAGACCCTCACTTTTCCCAATCCCCCTATTGTGCTCGGCACTGTAAGAAGCTCCCGCAGCCAAATATGGATGGCACAATCGAAAAACGGCCGGTTCTTCTCCGTGCTTACTTATTGGGGCGAAAAAGACAAAAGCACTGCTTATCTCACTTGTTATGATCATAATTTCCAACGCCAATATGAGGAAAAAAAAGACCTGGAGCTAAAGTACTACTACGCTGGTTGCAAAAAGTTGTTGGTGGACAATGAGGGCAATACATTTTCCATCATGGAAAGTCCGCCCAACTATACGAACCCGCCTGTGCTTTGGCAAAGATACACTGAGGGTGAAAGTATTGTACACACGCTGGCTGGAAAACAGAAAGGGCTAAAAATCAGAAACTTCACAGCAACAGCATTACACGAAATTGTACTTCTGGCAGGTTATTACACAGAGCAAGACCCAAACGACGACAGGGTAAAAGGCATCACTTTTCTGGCATACGACAAGCAAAACAAGGGCGATCACAAGCAAGTGCAGGTAGAGCTTCCCAGAGACCTGTCAAAATACACACGGCTTTCATCCATCACCAGATACAGAGAAGATGAAAATGAAATCCCCGCGCTAACCGCCATAGACATAGCAGAGTGGGAAGGACATGGCTATTTGGTAATCGGCCAAAAGCAATATTATAAAATGGTAAGCACAGGCCGAACCGGAGACCGCTATCCTACTTATACCGATATAATTACTTTTGTTACTTTGTTGGATTACTCCTTGTCCAGAGTGAAATGGGCAGTTCCTGTATGTAAATACCATGAATCTGTGTATGAGGACCCCGGCGTTTTTGTAGGATTAAAGGAGGATAAAGTGCATGTTTTTTTCAATTCCAATGATTCAAACAATGCGAAACACAAAGATGATCCTCCTCTCTACGGAACTGGTTTCATCCAGATGACTATAAACCCTGAAGGTAAATACAGCACCAAAGTTTTGCACAATGATCCAGACGGGCTGAAGATTTATCCACGATTAATAAAAGTGATTGATGAGCAGTCGCTTTTTGTAGTGGCCGGCAAAACTTACAATGAAAAGTTCGGCATTATTAAATGGTGAAATTGATAGCACCCAAAATGAAAAAACACCTTCTACTCACGCTGGCGCGAGATTCCATCTCATGTTTACCACGCAAGGCGTGGTGCCTCTATCCGGCGGGTTCTACCCGCCCATCTTTACAAGCGATCCTCTTCCTCCTCATCCTCGCCACCAGCCCCGCTTTCGCGCAAATGGCCGGCGCGAGACTCCTCTGCCGCGTGGAAACCGACGACCATGCCCTCGAATTTGCCACCGTGGAACTGAGCGAACTCCGCATCGGCAGCACCACCGATAGCCTCGGCAGGGCATTTTTCGAGCAGGTTCCGCCCGGCACTTACGAGGTGGTGGCTTCTTTTGTAGGATATTTTTCTCAAAAAAAGACCATCCAACTATCGCCGGGCCAAAGTCTGGAACTCCGTTTTCATCTCACCGCCCAAACCCTGCAGGAAGTCGTCGTCACCGGCGCCCTGCGCGAAATGAGCCGCTCCGACAGCCCCATTCCGGTGGACATCATATCGCCCCGGCTCTTCCAGCGCAATCCATCGCCCAATATCTTCGAGGCAGTGGGGATGCTCAGCGGCGTGCAGCCGGTTATCAACTGCAATGTGTGCAACACCGGCGACATCCAGATCAACGGCATTGAGGGCGTTTACACACAAATCCTCCTCGACGGCATGCCCATCGTCAGCGGCCTCGGCACGGTGTATGGCCTCATGGGCATTCCCAACAGCCTCATCGAGCGCATCGAGGTGGTGAAAGGCCCCGCCGGCACGCTCTACGGTTCGGAAGCCATGGCCGGCCAAATCAACATCATCACCAAAAACAGCCTCTCCGCGCCGCGTTTTTCCCTCGACCTCTTCGGCACGAGTTGGCAGGAGTTCAACCTTGACGCCGGACTGAAGTGGAATGCCGGCAAAAAAGGCGCTGCACTGCTGGGTATCAATGGGTTTTGGATGCAAAATCCGGCCGACAAAAACGCAGATGGGTTCACCGATGTAGCGCAGCAAAAACGCATTTCCATCTTCAACAAATGGCAGTGGCAGCGGCCCGGCAACCGGGTGGCGCAATTGGGTGCGCGCTATGTGCGCGAAGACCGCTGGGGCGGCCAAACCAACTGGACGCCGGCTTTTCGCGGCAGCGATGAAATCTATGGCGAGAGCATCTATACCAACCGGTTGGAGTTGTTCGGCCAATATCAGCTTCCGATAGAAGCGCCTGTTTTTGTGCAGGTTTCATACAATGTACACGATCAGGATTCCTACTACGGCGATGTGCGATACGATGCCCGGCAGGAAATCGGCTTTGTACAATCTTACTGGGACAAAAAGTTAGGCAAACACCGCCTGTTGGCCGGCGCGGCGCTGCGGCATACCCGCTACGACGACAACTCGCCCGCTACCGAACAGGCCGAGCGCACCCTGTTGCCAGGCGTGTTTGTGCAACACGAGTGGGAAGTAGGCGAGCACGATCACCTCTTGGGCGGATTGCGTTTGGACTGGCACCCGAAGCACGACGCGGTGTGGTCGCCCCGATTGGCATTGCACCGGCATTTGTCTGAAAATCAGGGCATCAGAGCGGGACTTGGCAGCGGGTTTCGGGTGGTGAGCCTGTTCACCGAAGACCATGCGGCCCTCAGCGGGGCGCGGGAGGTAGTCATTGCCGAGGCGTTGAACCCGGAGCGTTCCTGGAGCGGCAACCTGAATTACGAACTCAAAATACCCGCCGAGCGCTATTTCCTCCGCTTCGATGTGTCGGCGTTTTACACCCTGTTTCTCAACCGCATCCTGCCCGACTACGACACCGACCCGCAAAAGATCATTTATGCCAATTTGGACGGACGGGCCACTACCCGAGGCTTCACCTTACAGGCCGGCTATTCCGATGGGCTGCCGCTGCGCATAGACGCCGGCATCAGCTATATGGAGGTATTTCAACGGGATGCGGAAGGTGAAAAAACCGTGCAAATACGCGCTCCGAAATGGTCGGGCACTTTTTCGGCCAATTACACGCACGCACCCAGCCGGCTGAGTTTTGATCTGACCGGCAACTGGTTTGGGCCGCAGCGCCTGCCCATTGTACCCAACGACTTCCGGCCGGAGTACTCGCCCTGGTTCGCTTTGGTGAATGTGCAGGTGTCGCGGAAATTTAAAAATGGCTGGGAATTGTACGGCGGCCTCAAAAACCTGCTCAATTTCGTGCCGCAGCACCCGATCCTGCGCCCTTTCGATCCATTCGACAGAACGGCAGACGACCCGCTGAGCAATCCTTTCGGCTATACGTTTGACCCTTCGTACAACTTTGCGCCTTTGCAGAGCATCAGAGGTTTTATGGGGATGCGATGGGTGCTGAGATAAAGCTGAGAATTATTATTTTGGTTACTATTCAGCGCCCTGCAAAAAGCTGCGAGCCGCGAGCTACGAGCCGCGAGTTTGATTTTCCAGAATGAAAAAAAACGCTCGTTTTCAGAGGGAGATTTTGAAATTTCCCCAAATGGAAAATCTAATTTCCCGACGAGTAAACAAACTCATAGCTCGTGCCACGCCCCGGCGTGGTCGTAGCTTTGGGGGACCGGCTGTATAGTTACTAAAAAAGAAACCAGCACAACAAATGCGAAAGTTCAAAGCAACATTGGAAATAATAGGCATCAATCCTTTTGTGTTTGTGCCGGAAAAAATTCTTGCACATATTTTTGAGCAAGCAGGTAAGGACAAAGGCTATATCCCAATTTGCGGGACGATCAATGGAAAAGCATATATCCAAACTTTATTACGGTTCAGAGGCGAATGGAGGCTGTACATCAACATGGCCATGCTGAAAGATTCACCTAAACGTATCGGCGAAGAAATAGAAGTTACAATACAGTACGACCCTGTTGAAAGAACCTTGACGCCACATCCAGAACTTGTAAAAGCAATCAATGAAAATGAATTGGCAAAAAGCGTATTTGACACGCTGGCGCCTTCTAAACAGAAAGAAATGATCCGATATATTGCAGTTTTAAAAACAGAAAAAAGCATCACTATCGGTATCGAAAAAATCATTGGCTTTTTGACCGGCAAAAACAAGTTTGCCGGGCGAGAGAAGCCATAAGCAGCAGTCGCAGTATTCAGAAAGCTGCAAAATGATATTTATTAGACTGCTATATGAGCGAAATAGCAGAATGAAGGACCACCTTCGTTTATGCTCCGGCCAGCGCCGACACGATTTTTTGATTCAAAACATCTGTCTCCACCAAGCCGTCGCGGAGGCGAACGATACGGTGCGCGTGTTCGGCAATATCGGCTTCGTGGGTAACGAGAATAATGGTATTCCCTTGGTTATGAATCTCTTCCAATATCCCCATGATCTCGATGGAGGTTTTGGTATCCAAGTTGCCGGTGGGTTCGTCGGCCAGAATGATGGAAGGTTTGTTGACCAATGCGCGGGCGATGGCCACGCGTTGTCTTTGACCGCCCGACAGTTCGTTGGGCTTGTGATCCATGCGGTCGGCCAATCCTACCGATTTGAGCACTTCCTCGGCTCTTTCCAAACGATGAGATTTCGACATGCCGGCATACACCAAAGGCAGCGCCACATTTTCCAAAGCGGAAAGGCGGGGCAGCAGGTTGAAGGTTTGGAAAACGAATCCGATTTCTTTGTTGCGCACTTCCGCCAGCTCGCCGTCGCTCATGCTGCTCACGTTGGTGCCATTGAGCCAGTATTCGCCGGAGGTAGGCGTATCGAGGCAGCCCAGCAGGTTCATCAGTGTGGACTTGCCCGAACCCGAAGGCCCCATGAGCGCCACATATTCGTTTTTGGAAATATCAATGCTGACCGACTGAAGTGCATTGACCTGTGTGAGGCCCATGATGTAGGTTTTCTTCAGGTCTTTGACGGAAATAACAGACGACATAGTTGCAAAAGATTAAAGATCAATGACTTTGGGTACTTTAAAAAAGCTGCCGTCGGAATCGGGCGCCGAGCGCAAAGCAGCGCTTCGTTCCACCTGTCCGCTGATTTCGTCTTCCCTAAAACGGTTGACGTGCGTGTTGACGTAAGTCAGCGGCTCTACTGCGGAGGTGTCTAAACGATTCATCTGCTCTACCAACTCCAGGATATGATTGAGTTCCTGAATCAGGTGTTTGCGTTCTTCGTCGTCCAATTCCAGCTTGGCGAGCTGTTCGAGCCTCAAGATCAAATTTCCGTCTATCTGCATGGCCATCTATTAGATGTGTGGTAATATTTTACCGTCCAAATTCCTTTTTCAGGCGGAGGGTTGTATTTTCGCCGCCAAGATACGTTTTTTTTCAACCCGATCATTATGTCAACAGACACACCCGGACATTCTAAAGTAAAACACGTCGCCATTGCCGGCAACATCGGCGCCGGTAAAACCACGCTTTGCACCCAATTGGGCAAGCAATTCGGATGGGAAGTGCATTACGAAAGCACCGACGACAACCCTTATCTGAGCGATTTTTACAACGACATGCACCGCTGGTCGTTCAATCTTCAGATTTACTTCCTCAACAGCCGATACCGGCAAATTCTCAAAATCCTTCAGGGCGACCGCACCGTCATTCAGGATCGCACCATCTATGAGGATGCTTATATTTTTGCGCCCAACCTCCACGATATGGGGCTGATGTCCTCGCGCGATTTCAACAATTATTTCAGCCTGTTCCGCACCATGTCTTCACAAGTACAGGCGCCCGATTTGCTCATCTACCTTCGCGCGGGCATTCCTACCTTGGTTTCGCACATTCAGTCAAGGGGCCGCGACTACGAAGGCAACATGAGCCTCGATTATCTCAAGCACCTCAACGAGCGCTACGAAAACTGGATTTCGGGCTATCAGGAGGGCCGCCTGCTCATCATCAATGCCGATGATATTGATTTTGAAACCAATGTGGAAGACCTCGGCAAAGTGGTGGATATGGTCAATGCGGAGTTGCATGGGTTGTTTTGATTTCGGATTCCGGATTTCGTATTCCGGATTTCCAATTTTGCACCGCCCACCGCCTACTATCAAATAAAAAACTCATCATCACATTACAACACTCATGAACTTCATTGAAGAATTGACCTGGAGGGGCCTGCTCAAAGACGCAACCCCCGGCGTAGAAGAACTCCTCAACAACCAAATGGTGACCGGCTACATCGGCTTCGACCCTACGGCGCCGTCGCTCACCATCGGCAATTATGTGCCCATCATGCTGCTCACCCTGTTTCAGCGCAGCGGCCACCAACCGGTAGTGCTCATGGGCGGCGCTACCGGGCGCATCGGCGACCCCTCCGGACGGGATACCGAGCGCGAACTCAAATCGGCCGAAGAATTGGATGCCAACCTCGCACATCAGGCAGAGCAATTCAAAAAACTGCTCAATTTTGAAGACGGCCCCAACAAAGCCATCATGGTAAACAACTTCGATTTTTATCAGGGTATGAGCGTACTCGACTTCCTGAGAGACGCAGGTAAAACACTGACAGTCAACTATATGCTCTCCAAAGACGCGGTTAAAAACCGGATGGAGGGCGGCATTTCTTTTACAGAGTTCAGTTACCAGTTGTTGCAGGCTTACGATTTTGAAGTATTGTTCAAAAAATACAACTGCGTGTTGCAAATGGGCGGCTCCGATCAATGGGGCAACATCACTTCCGGCACTGAGTTCATCCGCCGCCACCTCGGCGAATCGGCCTATGCCCTCACCGCGCCGCTGCTCACCAAAAAAGACGGCACAAAATTCGGCAAGTCGGCAGGCGGCAATATCTGGCTCGATCCCGCCATGACCTCGCCCTACCGTTTCTACCAGTTTTGGCTCAATGCCGAAGACGACAACATTGCCAAATACACACGCTATTTCACCCTGCGCAGCAAGGAAGAGGTGGAGGCCGCCGAGCTTGAATTTGCCGGCAACCCGAACGAACTCAAGCGTATGCTGGCGGAAGAACTCACCATCCGCATCCACTCGCAGGAGGCTTACGAATCGGTAAAAAAGGTATCGGAGCTGCTGTTCGGCAGAAATTCCGACCGCGATCATCTGCTCTCGCTCAGCGAAGCGGAACTCCAAACCGTAGCCGAAGAAATACCGCATTACAAAGTGCCGCGCAGCCTGTTCCACGACGGCCTTGCATTGGCCGACCTGCTCACCGAGCATACCGGCATTTTGCCCACCAAATCGGAACTGCGCCGCGCTGTGCAGGGCAACTCCATCTCCGTCAATAAAGAAAAAATCAGCAGCCACGAGCACCAAACAGATGCTTCCGCGCTGCTGCACGGACGTTTCCTGTTGGTGGAAAATGGGAAGAAGAATAAGTTTGTGGTGGAGGTAGAGAGGTCAAAATAAAAACTACATGTTCCCACACCGCATCATACTCGGATCACAATCGCCCCGACGCCGCCAATTGCTGTCGGATGCAGGTATCTCCTTTGAAATCAGAACCTTAGACACAGAGGAGACCTGGCCCGATGAACTGCCTTTAGACGAAGTAGCTCCCTTTCTGGCTCGCAAAAAAGCCGCCGCCCTGCTGCCGAGCCTCCAAGACGGCGAAATCCTCATCACTGCCGACAGCGTAGTATTGCTCGGCGACGCCATCTACAACAAACCCGCCGATCACGCCGAAGCCTGCCGGATGCTGCGCGATCTGTCGGGCAATATGCACCGGGTCATCACCGGCGTTTGTATGCAATCGCTGGAAAAGCAGGAGGTGTTTTCGGAGGTATCCAATGTCTATTTTGCTGAAATGAGCGATGCCGAAATAGAGCATTATGTAGCTCGTTATCAGCCGTTTGACAAAGCCGGCTCTTACGCTGTACAGGAATGGGTGGGGCTGTGCAAGATTCGCCGCATCGAGGGCGATTTTTACAACATCATGGGCTTACCGGTGCAGGCGGTGTATGCTCGTTTAGCGTCGTGGTGAGTGCAAAAAAAAGCGCGACCTGACTGAGCCGGGCCGCGCTTGTTTTCTTTCAAAAGACAGGATCAACGACGATCTCCACCGCCCCGGCGATCTCCGCCACCGCGATGTCCGCCACCGCCGCCTCCACGACGCTCTCCGCCGCCATGGTGCCCGCCGCCGCGACGATCTCCACCATCACGATGCTCGCCGCCGCTTCTCGGTTCGTTGCTTTCGCCGCCTTCCATCAGCGCTTTGGCCGACAGGCGGTATTTGCCCGTTTTCTGGTCTATTTCAATGAGTTTCACCCGGATGTCATCGCCTTCCTTGATGAAATCTTCTACGTTTTCAATGCGCTGAGTGGACATTTCTGAAACGTGCAACAGGCCGCTCTTGCCGTGGAATTCCACAAATGCGCCATAAGGCATCACCGACTTCACCTTGGCATCATACACATCGCCGATGGACGGCGTGAACGTGATGCGGCGAATGCGGTCGAGAGCGCGCTCGATGGAGTCTTTGTTGGAGCTGGCGATGCTCACTACGCCCTTGTCTTCCACTTCCTCGATGCTGATAACCGTGCCTGTTTCTGCCTGAATTTCCTGTACCACTTTGCCGCCCGGGCCGATAACGGCGCCGATGTAGCTTTTCTCAATGTAAATGCGAACGATGCGTGGCGCATGCGGCTTGAAGTCTTCACGCGGTGTGGCAATCGTCTTTTTCATCTCGCCCAAAATGTGCAAGCGCCCGTCGCGCGCCTGAAGCAACGCGTTTTCGAGGATTTCGTAAGGCATGCCGTCCACCTTGATGTCCATCTGGCAGCCGGTGATGCCGTTTTCGGTACCGGTCACTTTGAAGTCCATATCGCCCAGCGCGTCTTCATCGCCAAGAATGTCGGAAAGAATGGCAAATTTTTGTCCGTCGGTAATCAAACCCATAGCAATACCAGACACCGGCGCTTTGATCTGAATACCGCCGTCCATCAAGGCCAAAGCGCCCGCACAAACGGTAGCCATAGAGGAAGAACCGTTGGACTCCAGGATGTCGGACACGATGCGGATGGTATAAGGGTTCTCCTGCGGCAGTACTTTGCGCAAAGAGCGGGCAGCCAGGTTGGCGTGTCCTACCTCCCGACGACCGGGGCCGCGCTGAGGCTTCACTTCGCCCACCGAGAAGCCGGGGAAGTTGTAGTGCAGGATAAACTTATCGTAGTACAATTCCTGCGAATTGTCAATCATAGCCTCGTCCTGCTTGGTACCCAGCGTGAGCGAGGTCAGCGACTGCGTTTCGCCGCGCGTAAAGATAGACGAGCCGTGTGCAGAGGGCAGATAGTCCACCTCGCACCAGATCGGGCGGATGTCGGTGCTCTTGCGACCGTCCAAGCGGATGCCTTCGTCCATAACCATGCGGCGAATGACCTCCTTCTTGAGTTTGTCGTAATAATTCTTGGCCATGCTTGCGGCCGTTTCCATGTATTCCTCGCCCTTTTCTTCGGTGAGGGTGGCAATCATTTGCTCCTTGATTTCGTCAAAGCGGGATTTGCGCACCTGCTTGTCCAAAGCGCCGCGAGCCACATCCAAAATGGCCTGGCGGGTGAGCGCATCCACGCGCGCTTTGAGTTCGAGGTCTTCCACCGGCGGTTCTACCTGCGCTTTTTCGATGGCTTTACCACCTACTTTCTGAGCCAGATCGAGCTGAGCGCGGCATTGCACTTTGATGGCTTCGTGAGCGAATTTCAGAGCAGCCACCATATCGGCCTCCTGACATTCGTTGGCCTCGCCTTCCACCATCATGATGTTGTCAATGGTAGCGGCTACGATGAGGTCAATATCGGCGCGTTCGAGATCGGGCTTATCCGGGTTGATGCGGAATTCGCCGTCTATGCGGGCTACGCGCACCTCCGAAATCGGGCCTTCAAAGGGGCTGCCGGAAAGGGTGAGTGCTGCCGACGCCGCCAAAGCTGCGTAAGCATCGGGTTTGACGTGCTTTTCAGCCGAGATCAGGTTGATAATGACCTGAGTATCATTCATATAATTGTCGGGAAAGAGCGGGCGAATGGCACGGTCCACCAAACGGGAGACGAGTACTTCGTAATCGGAGAGTTTGCTTTCGCGACGGAAGAAGTTGCCCGGAATGCGGCCGGAAGAAGCGAATTTTTCCTGGTAATCCACCGAAAGGGGGAAGAAGGACTGACCTTCGCGGGCCTTTTTTTCAAAAACAGTGGTGGCAAAAATCATGGTATTGCCTACGCGGACAACCACGGAGCCGTCGGCCTGCGAGGCCAACTTGCCTGTTTCGATGGTCACCTGGCGGCCATCGGGCAACTCAAATGAGGTGCTGATTGGAATTTGCATTCCCATAAAAAGCTGATTTTAAATGATGTATGTTTTAATCCTTGTTTAACCTTGACTTGAAATCCGGGGTAATTCAGGGGCTGTGCAAGGTTGCAGATCAGAAGGTGGAATGGGAAGGGGTTGATTTTCAAAAGAATGGCCGAATGTGGCCCGACTAAAAATATAACTTTTCCGCTTCGCTACTGAACGCTTTTGGCCGAAAATTCAGCCTTTTTTGACTCGCCACCGGGAACCCGGCATAAAACAAAGGCAGCACCTCCTGTGAAGCGCTGCCCTGTTTTGTCTTTTACTTACGAATACCGAGCTTCTCGATGAGCTGGCGGTACTTGGTAATGTCTTTTTTCATCAGGTATTTCAGCAATCGCTTGCGCTTGCCTACCAATGCCACCAAAGAGCGGCGGCAGGCGTGGTCCTGACGGTTCTTCTTCAAATGCTCGGAAAGCATCTGAATGCGGTAGGTAAAGAGAGCAACCTGGCCCTCTGTGGAGCCGGTATTCTTTTCAGAGCCGGCATGCTCGCGGAAGATGTCCGCCTTTTTTTCACTCGTTAAATAAATTGCCATTGTGAAGTTTTTATACCGTTAGTGATCACATGAATCAGTTACAGCGGCGCAAAGGTAATTTTTTTCCACATTAGCTTGTGAGAAAAAATTTAAGAATCTGACAAATGAATACCTTTGCGCCGCTTTTTAAAAACCTTGATCATCAATTCGAAACAAATATGGGCCTGAAGTGCGGTATCGTCGGGTTGCCCAATGTAGGCAAATCCACCCTTTTTAATGCGTTGACCTCAGCTAAAGCATTGGCTGCCAACTATCCTTTTGCTACCAAAGACCCCAATCTCGGCGTCATCACCGTTCCCGACCCGCGATTGGACAAACTCAAAAGTTTGGTCAGTCCGCAAAAAGTCATTCCTACCACCATTGAGATATTGGACATTGCCGGCCTCATCAAAGGCGCCAGCAAAGGAGAAGGTTTGGGCAATCAGTTCCTTGCCAATATCCGCGAAGTGGACGCCATCATCCACGTTGTGCGCTGCTTCAAAGACGACAATGTGGTGCATGTGGATGGCGACGTGGACCCCGCCCGCGATAAAGACATCATTGACACAGAACTGATTCTCAAAGACATAGAAACTGCCGAGAAACGCATTGACCGCGTTCGCAAAGCCGCCCGCGTGGGCGACAAAGACGCGCAGCACGAATTGGTCATCGGCGAAAAAATACTGGCACACCTCAACGCCGGCAAGTCGGCCCGCTCGCTGCCTTTAGAAGACGACGAGAAGCCCTTCCTCAATGATATGTTCCTGCTCACGGCCAAACCCATCCTCTATGTGTGCAATGTGGACGAAAAGTCGGTGCTGGAGGGCAATGCCTACACGCAGGCTTTCATGCAGGACGCCCTCAAGGATGAACCCGATGCGGAAGTCATTTTCATCAGCGCCGAAATTGAGGCCCAGATAGCCGAATTGGAGACGATGGAAGAGCGCATGATGTTTTTGGAGGATATGGGTCTGCACGAACCGGGCGTCAATCGCCTCATCCGTGCGGCTTACCACCTGCTCAACCTCATCACTTATTTCACGGCAGGCGAAAAAGAAGTGCGGGCCTGGACCATCCACCGCGGCGACAAAGCTCCTGCGGCAGCCGGCGTCATTCACTCCGATTTCGAGCGGGGCTTTATCCGCGCCGAGGTCATCAAATACGCCGATTACGTTGCGCTCGGCTCCGAACACGCCGTGAAAGAGGCCGGCAAAATGAAAGTGGAGGGCAAAGAGTATGTGGTGGAAGACGGCGACGTGATGCACTTCAGGTTTAATGTGTAGGCACAACGGAGGCCATAAAAACGAAAAGGTTCAACAGAGCGACTGTTGAACCTTTTTTTTGTGCCCGGAGCGGGAATCGAACCCGCACTGCCATTACTGGCAACAGGATTTTCTTACCAACTACAACTTTCGTTGCCCACGCAGCAGGCGTGGTTTGTGGTCTGGACTTTCTCTTCATCATATTTTCAGCATGGCCGAAAACTTAGATGCCTCCCGTCAAGTCTCTACACCTTTCCCGCCGCAGGCGGGACTTGGCTCGGGATTGCCAATCCTTTATGGATGAGGTTTCCCCGAATTTGAGAGGTTCTACTTTTCAAGTTTCCTTGAAAGCACTCAAATTTTTCTAAGTCCTGCGTGTCTACCTATTCCACCACCCGGGCGGGACACTGCGCTGCCTGCCTTTGCAGGGCAACGCTTAATGAATACAAACGCAAAAATAAGCTATTTTTAGCTCATTCGCGTCACTTCAACGAAAAAAGCCACCCTTTTTCAGGATGGCTTTTCTTGTGTTGGAGCGGACAACGAGATTCGAACTCGCGACCTCAACCTTGGCAAGGTTGCGCTCTACCAACTGAGCTATGTCCGCGTGGTTTCTTAAAGCGAGCGCAAAGATAAATGCACGCAGACGAGTTTGACAAGTTTTTCAGCAACTTTTTTTCAAAAAAAAATCACCGTCCATTTTAACCTGCTGAAAATGAAAATCTTGCAACAAGATATTTACCAACCAATTCCATAGTCTTCCCCGTGATTGCTGGAGCCACCCTGAAACGCCCCGTGTTTCCGGTCGAAAAAGATGGCGTTGATCGGCCCGGAAGTGCGGCGCTCAAACATCAGTTGGTAGCCCATCTTCATCAATTCCCGGCGCGTCCAGTCGGGCAGCTCCTCCGAAACAGTCATCACACCGGGCCTCGAATCGTGCTTGGCAAAGGAATTGCGCATCTGGTAGCTATTGATGTTGGGCGCCTCGCAGGCTTCCTGCACATTCATATCAAACTCCACCATGTTCAGGAAAAACTGCAGCAGGTTTTGGTCTTGCGTATCGCCGCCCTGCACCGCAAAGGCCAAAAACGGCTTCCCTTCTTTCATGGCCAGACTGGGCGTGAGCGTGGCCCTCGGCCGTTTGCCCGGCTCCAATACGTTGAAGGGATTCTCTTTGGCATCCAGCACAAAACTTTGCAGACGCTGGCTCATGCCTACGCCGGTGCGGCCCGCTATCACTGCCGGAATCCAGCCGCCGCTGGGCGTAGCCGATACGATCCAGCCCTCTTTGTCGGCGGTCATTACGGTGGTGGTGCCCGCCAGAAATGACTCGCGGAAAGCCCCGTCCAAATACCCCGTCGAGGCGGAATCGGGCTGCGCATTCCAGTTTTTCAGCATATCCAAATACGGATTAGCCTCGCCCTGAAACGGATACGGGTCGCCGGGACCGACATTGGGATCGTTTTTGTCCGACAACATTTGCCGAATCCGCGCTTTGGCATATTCCTTCGACATCAGCCCCCGACGCGGCTCGGCAGGCGGAAAATACGGGTCTCCGTAGTAAAAATCGCGGTCGGCAAAAGCCATATTCATCACCTGATACAAGGTGTGGATGTAGCGCGAGGAATTGTAACCCATGCCCTTGAGGTCGAAGTTTTCGAGCATGTTCAGTGCCTGCAACATGGCCGGCCCCTGCACCCAGGTATCGAGTTTATACACATCAATGCCTTTGTAAGTAGTCATCAGCGGCTCCTCCTGATACACTTTCCATTTGGCTAAGTCTTCCATCGTAATGAGGCCGCCCTGCTCCTGACAGCCACGCACAAATTCCCGCGCAATATCGCCTTTATAGAAGCGGTCATAGGCTGCATAAATGGCCTCCTTGCGCGATTTTTTCGCTTTAAGTGCCTGTTTTTCAGCCTCTACCATTTTGCGCAGCGTTTCCAGCAAATCGGCCTGCTTAAAAATCTCCCCCGGATGCGGCGCCTCCCGCTCCTCGCCGAGGTGGGGCAACATCACCGATTTCGAGTAGGGCCACTCCTTTATTTTGGCCTTGTTTTTTTCAATGGCATTGGCCGTTTGCGCCTCTATCGGGTAGCCCTCGGCCAACTGCATCGCCGGCGCCAGCACCTGCTCCAAGCTCATCGTACCGTACTCCGCCAACATCAGCAAGAGGCCGCCTGGAGTGCCCGGCGTCACGGCTGAAAGCGGTCCGAACTCCGGCGGGTAGTTCATGCCTTTGCCTTTAAAAAACTCCGGCGTGGCCCCCGTCGGCGCTACGCCCAAAGCATTGATCGCGATGACTTTACCCGTTTTCGGATTGTAAATCAACACCTGCGTTTCGCCGCCCCAACTCAGCACATCCCACATGGTACAAGTGGCTGCCAGCATGGCGCAAGCCGCGTCCACCGCATTGCCGCCCTGCTGAAAAATGCCCGCTCCGGCCGTAGCCGCCAGCGGTTTTCCGGTGATGGCCATCCAATGCCGGCCGTGCAGTATAGGTTTCTGCGTGCTCTGCCCCGATATGCACAGCGCCTGCCCCAGCAACAGGCAGATAAAAAAGTGTCTGATGTTCATTTTGCTCTTGTTTGGGCATAAAATTACACAAAAATCTTGTTCTTGATATGCCTTTTCAGGGCGTGCCGGCGCTCATATAGAAACATATAGCGCCGTCGGGTGCCTCGGTCGTCCTCCTAACGTCGTTCCTCCCTTCGGCCCCCTCACGCAACTGGCAGAGAGCTGTTAGCTTTGGCTTGTATTTATCAGGGTAAAGCTAACAGTTCTACAAGGAACGGGGCCGAAATAAAGTACACATTTTCAGAGAGCAGATGAGTCGTCTGAACGAGCAGAAAAAAGTAGCCGCAGTGGTGCTGCGGCGAGGCTTTTATGTGAAGTGCAGGCGGCTCAGATGCCTTTGAAGCGGTGTAGGTTATTCGGACCCCGTTCCCAACTTCAATCCCACAATAATTTCCCTACTTTTGCCGCCATGTCCACTACTGTTCACACCGCTTGGCTGCACACCGGAAGCAATATGGGAGACCGCGCCGAAAACCTGCGCGCAGCCTTGGCCCACATCGGCCAATCAGCGGGGCGCGTTCTGCAATCCTCATCGGTGTATCAAACCCAAGCCTGGGGACTGACCGAGCAGCCCGATTTCCTGAATCAAGTGGTGCAAATTGCCACAACGCTCAGCCCACAGACTTTGCTGGAGGCCGCCCTGCTCATCGAAAAAAGCATGGGCCGCGAACGCCGCGAAAAATGGGGCAGCCGCGTCATTGATATTGACATTCTTTTTTACGACGACGCGGTCTTGCACGAGGAAAATCTGCACATTCCGCACCCGCAACTGCACCTGCGCAATTTCGTACTGGCGCCGCTCTGCGAGATCGCTCCCGACTTGGTACATCCCGAACTCAACAAAAACATCCGCCAATTGCTGCTCGAAAGTCCTGACTCCTTAACCACGGAGACATATACGCCCGCCCGGCCCCGGCCGCTCCCCTACCCTTTTATCGTAGTAGAAGGCAATATCGGCGCCGGCAAAACCACCCTCTGCCAAATGCTGGCCCGCGACTACGGCAGCCGCCTCATCCTGGAGCAGTTCGCAGAGAATCCTTTTTTGCCTTATTTTTATAACAACCCCGAGCGCTACGCCTTCCCGGTAGAGTTGTTTTTTATGACCGAGCGGCACAAGCAGTTGCAGGAAGAACTCCAACAACAAAGCTTATTTGAAGAGTCCATTATAGCCGATTATTTTTTCCTCAAAACGCTGCTCTTTGCCAAAAACAACCTGCCCGAAGAGGAATACAGGCTTTTTCAGCGGCTGTTCTCGGTGCTCAATGCCGCCTTCCCCAAACCGGATTTGCTGGTGTTCCTGCATCGCCCGGTAGAGTCCTTGATACACAACATCAAAAAGCGCGGCAGAAGCTACGAACAGGACATCAGCCCCGACTACCTCCGCCAGATTCAGCAGGTCTATTTTGACTTTTTTAAAAGCGAACCGCCTTTTCCTATCATCATCATAGATGTGGAAAATGCTGATTTTCAGAGCAATCATCATCATTACCAGCAAATATTAGACATCATCCATCAGGAAAAACCGACGGGCATTGTGCGGCGCATGGTGAGCTTGTAGATGCTGAATAGTTGCCGCCATTAAACACTAAAATAAACGCATTATGATACGCATCCCTCTTTCCAATTGCACAAAGGCCCGTTTCGTACTAGCCTGCGCAAGATATTGCCTCTTGCCGCTTCTTCTGCTTTCCTTCACCCTCCAACTCCCGGCTCAGCCTGCCGCCCGAAAGAAAAAAGAAGCGCCCGCCGTTGCAGCGCAAAGCCTGCCGCAGCAGATCGCCGCGTTGGACGCTTACATCGCCAAAGCCCGCGACGACTGGAAAGTACCCGGCCTCGCCGTCGCCATCGTGCAGGGCGATAAAGTGCTGCTCAGCAAGGGCTACGGCGTGTTGGAAGCCGGCTCCTCCAATCCTGTGGACGAGCACAGCCTGTTTGCCATAGCCTCCAATTCCAAAGCCTTCACCAGCGCTGCATTGGCCATGCTGGTGGACGAAGGCAAACTCCAATGGGATGACCGCGTCTCCCAATACCTGCCCTGGTTTCGCCTCCGCGATCCCTGGGCTTCCGCCGACATCCGCGTGCGCGACCTGCTCTGCCATCGCAGCGGACTCGGCACGTTCAGCGGCGATTTGCTCTGGTGGGGCACGCCCTATTCCGCCCGCGAAGTGCTGGAACGCGCCGCCCTGCTGGAACCCGCCGTCCCCTTCCGCGCCAAATACGAGTACTCCAACCTCATGTTCATCGCCGCCGGAGAGGTCATTCGCGCCGTGAGCGGCCTCAGTTGGGAGCAGTTCACAGCCCAGCGCATTTTCAGTCCGCTGGGCATGAACCGGAGCGTCACCTCCACACGGGAATTGCCGGCCAAAGGCAACGTGGCCACTCCGCACAAAACCTATTCCGACCGCAGTCAGCCCATTGAATGGATGAACTGGGACGTGATGGGCGCTGCCGGCGGCGTCATTTCCAGCGTGTCCGACATGTCGAAGTGGATGCAATGCCAATTAGCGCAGGGCGCCAACCCTCCCGGCGCCAAAGCATTGTTTACGCAGGCCCGCAGCCGCGAGATGTGGGAAGCGCACACGCCGATTCCCGTATCGGAAGGTTCTCGGCGGCGGTTTCCCAGCACACATTTTCGGGCGTATGGGCTTGGCTGGTCGCTGTCCGACTATCTGGGCTACAAATTGGTGGGGCACGGCGGCGGCTACGACGGCATGTACTCGCAGGTGCTCATGGCGCCCGAAAAAGGACTTGGCGTGGTGGTCCTCACCAACAGCATGACAGGTATAGGATCGGCCATTACTTATAAGGTGATGGATACTTTTCTGGGGGGCGCCGGGCGCGACTGGAGCAGCGAAATGTTGCCGGGCGCTATGGCCAGTCAACAGGCGTTTGAGCGGCGCATTCGGGAAACCATAACACCGGTTGCCACAGGTACGCACCCCAGCCAAGAGCCGTCCGCATATACCGGCTTGTTCCGCTGCCCGATGTACGGCGATGCCCGCGTGGAGTTGGAAAATGGAAAATTGGTGCTGCGATTGTTGCCTTACCCCGATCTCGTGGCCGATCTCGCGCATTTGCACTACGATACCTACGAAGTGCGCTGGCGCAAGGATTTTGCCTGGTTTGGAAGCGGTACCGCACAGTTTATTCCTGATTCCAAAGGCCGTTTTGTCCGTATTGCTCTGGACATTCCCAACGACGACCTCTGGTTTTATGAACTCAAGCTGGAGCGCGTGGAGTAGATCAAATCCAGCCCCGTTTTTTGCCGGCTTCTACGGCTGCGGTTTTGTTGTGTACCTGCAATTTGCGGTAGATGTTTTCTATGTGTTTGCGCACCGTTCCCGTACTGATGTTCAGATTGGCCGCCACCTGATCGTAGCGCAGCCCCTTGCTGAGTTGTTCCAGAATTTCCAATTCGCGTTCGCTCAGTTCGGTCGCAGGGTCCGTTTGTTGGGGTTGCACAGGAGTGCGGCGCAGCATGGCCAATGATTTGCGCGCTATGGCCGGCGACATGGGCGCGCCGCCGCTCATCACTTCCTGCAAAGCCCGGTGCAGCACTTCGGGCGCCTCGTCTTTGAGCAGATAGCCGTCGGCGCCCGCTAATATGGCATTGAAAATATTTTCCTCGTCGTCAAAAACCGTAGCCATCACCACCTTCACCTGCGGGTGCTGCGCCTTGAGCGCCTCCGTAGCGCCGATGCCGTCCAGCACGGGCATTTGTATATCCATCAGCACCACGTCGGGCAGGCTCGGCAATGCCGCCAATTGGTCGAGCAATACCCGGCCGTTTCCCGCCACGCCCGTCACCCGAAAATCAGGTACAAGCTCCAGATGATCCCGCAGCATTTGCGCCAAACGCGGCTGATCTTCAGCAATATGTATATGCAGCAGTCGCAATGCTATTGATTTTTTATTGAATCGAACTCTTTCACCCGCCAAAGCCTTGGCGTCGGCGGCTCACCCACTCACCCACTCACCCCTGCTCAATTCCCTCTCCCAAAATTCAGTCCCAGCGTCATCCCCATGCGAATGGTAGCCCCGAAGAATTTGTCCCTTCTGTGTTCCAAAAGCGGATTGGCGATGGTAAAAGCCTCCCGGTCTATATCGCTGCCGTCGTCAAAAATGTTGTAGTTGGCCCCGAATCCCATGTAGAGGTCCGCTCCGAATCCCTTGGCCAAAGGCATGGCTCCAAACTGCACCAACAACGAATACTGTTTTACACCGGGCTGAAATACCTCGTTGCGCACCGCGCCGGTCAGATCATTGGTCACCGGTACGATCATGGATTCAAAATTCTTCTCCGCATACCCCAGCATCACGCCCGTGTAAACACCTTTGTCCATCATAAATTTGGGCATAAAGTGCGCCTTGAATCCGTCCCAGCGGGAAATGTTGTCCTGATCGGCATCGTCAACTTCTCGTATCCAAAGGTCAAAAATATTTTCTTTATTCTGATTTACAATCATATACGAAAACTCCAGCGCCGTTTTCGGGAAGGCAAAATTCACCACAGCACCGTAGTCTCTTTTCGGATTGGTATTGATGAGCGGAAACACATTAGCGCCCACAAAGAGATTAAATCCGCCGCTGCCGCCTCGGCGTTGCGCCTGCTCCGCCTTCTTGGCTGCCCGTGCGCGATCTGCCTCACACTGTCCGGCCTTTTTCAGGTATTCGGCCTGCAGGTTGGGCTTCAACCACACGCGGTACATTTCGGCCACGGCGCGCAAGCCTTCGCAATCACTCAACCCGGTCAGTTGCGCCACGCGGTCGGCTGCCGACTGCCCCACAAACTCCGAGCGCTGACGGTCTATCACCAGCGTAGTCTGGGCATAAGCTGCCGCCGCCTGATGCCGGCTTTTGTCGGTACCGGCGTAGTTATTGCGGTAAGCAGCCTCGTACAACTGGAGCACTTTGGTACTTTTTGCTTCGTATTTGCCGGCTACCGGAGCGGCTTCCGCACACCGATTCACCGTCGTCGGATTGGCATTTTGTTGCACATTCGCCAGCAGCAGGTTCATGCCGCGCAGCACCTTGGGGTAGTTGTATTCGACCACTGTCTTTTTATTCTCTTCCGGCAGTGCGTCGTACAGCAGGATGCTTTTTAATGCCAGTTCTTCCAATTCCGCACCCGGAATCAGCAGGTTGTTTTTTACGTTGATATCCAGCAGTTTATTCGCAGCTATGTACCGCAGCCAATCGCTGCTGTTGGGGTGTGCCAGCGCTATTTTCGATACCCGAACGGCGTCTTCGTAATACCCCAGATTGTACAATACCTCTCCAAAACCAGTGTAATATTCGGCCTGCGTGGGCGCAAAATTATCCCAGTTGATGATATAATTCTTTCCGGTGAAGACATATCGCAACGGAAAATCCGAACTTTTCAGCGCCGTAAACTCCCGCTCTATGGCGCGCATCACATCCAATGACTGCCGGTTTTCGCCCTTCATGCCCAGCACAAACGAGTACTGATATTGAAAATTCACCCTGAAATACCGGGCCGTTTTGATCTCATCCGAATTGCCCTCCCGAATCACCTGATCCAGCATGGCCACACCTTTGTCCATGCGAGTTTTGCAGTCGGTCACATTCGCATCAGTGATGGTTTTGGGGTTCAGCCCCGCCACATAAGTCTTCAGGGCATTGTAGTCCGTCACCGCCTTTTCCAGCGTCTCTGCCGGCGTCTGAGCCAAGACCGTTGCCGTAGCGGCACTGGCAAAAAATACCAGGATAAGGAATAAATATTTCATGGTCATTATGCTTTTGCGCGGGATGCTTTTAATTGACAATCAGATCATTAGTATCTCTCATTAATTTTTCGTGTACTCCATTCGGCTCGACAGGCACTCCGGATTCTTCAACGACGCGCTCACCTCCTTGCGCAGGGCTTCCGAACTCGTCACGGCATCTACGCCGCCCACCAGCAGGCCCATATCCTGTATGACCAGCATGCCACCCTCAAAATGATAATGATAGTGGTAATATTTTTCCTCCCCACTTTCTATTGGCTTGGCTATCAGGAATGTACGCCCGTCCAACCGCGTTACATGACCTACGAATTTAAAATCGTCCAGCATGTACATTTCCGAGGTTTCCTTCACTTCAATGGAGTAAGAATAGTCGTCTTTTTTCTTCACCGTTACTTCCAGTATTTCTGCCTCCAGTGTGTTGGCCGACCAATCGCCGATCAGCGTGGGGTCTATCTTGTCAGGTTGCTCCGTCAGAGGGAAATCCAGCCCGGTAGGGCAGCCGAACAGGCTCAGGGAGAGCGCAGCGATCAACGCAAAGCGCAACGCAGGAAGCAATTGTTTTCTCATGTCGTATTTTTGGCTTTCTGTTTAAAAAAAAATCAGTGTTTTGGGGGCGGCCGCCCGCTCTACCAAGCTCCCCCGGCCCCTCCAAAGGAGGAGAGAAAGCGGGCTGCGGGCGCCGCCTGCCTGCCGGTAGGCATGGGGCCATCGGCTACAAATGCCCTCCTCAGGTCGGTCATTCCGCCTCTGTCCCTGCCGCGGCGGAGGTGCGAACCACTGCCGTCGTGTACGGGGAACGGTTGTACACGACAGACAATGATCCGATTGGTTTGTGTTGGTATTTTCTAAAATTGAGCGCAAGATGGAGGCTTTCTCTTTGCCCGACAATACGATGAATTGCGTATTTGTTGTGGCCCTTTGCTCACATCACCACCACCTTCAGCCGCTGTCGCAGGTCGTTTTCATCCACTAATTCCAGCCAATACAAACCCGCCGGCAGGTCCTGCAAATCCAATTCGCCACTCGACTCCCTCAGCGTTCCCTCCAGTACTTTTTGCCCCGCAGCATTCCAAAACAAATAGCGGCAGCCCCTGCCCTCTGCCGGACCTTGCAAAAAGAGCCGCTCCGAAGCCGGATTGGGAAACACCCGCCATGCTCCCGCCCCCGCCGCCTCGCCGCTCGATGTGACGCCTGTCATCACCGTCATCGTAGTGCTGGCTGCACAAAAGGGGCGCTGCGCGTTCAGCGTCACGGTATATGTTCCCGGCGCGGCGTAAGTGTGTACCGGCGCGGCCGCCTGACTGGAGTTGCCGTCGCCGAAGAGCCAGGAATAACTCGTGGCATTGCTGGAATTATTGAAAAACGTAACCGTCAGAGCTTGTACTGAAAAGGTAAAGACCGGCTCCGGGTATGGATGCGCCGTCACGGCATTGGGTTGCGTAAAAGTAGCCATCCCCAATGGGCCGCCGAGTTGCAGCGTGGCGCTGTAAGTCCCTGGTAATGTGTAGATAACCAATTGTGACTGCTGCGTAGAGGTGGCCGGCGTACCCCCCGGAAACTGCCATTGCCGCGAGGTGTAAACCCCGGTGGACTGATCGTTGTATTGCACGGCCATCGGCGCGCAACCCTCCGTGACCGATTGCCCGAAAGACGCCGACGGCATCTGCCCGACGGTGATGTTCACCATGTACTGTGCGCTGCCGCAGGCGTTGACGGTTGTGAGCGTCACGGTGTAAAAGCCCGGCATGGCGTAAGTATGGGTGGGCTGCGTCAAAGTGCTGGTTGCGCCGTCTCCGAAATTCCACTGATAGGAATCTGCCCTCAGCGAACTGTTGCTGAAATTGTAACTGAGTCCACCCGTCGGCTGCGCACTGAACAGGGCCGTCGGCGCTGCCGATACCTGAATGTACTGGGGCAGCAACAGGGTGTCGAAACCGGATGCGTTGCCCACAATCAAGCGCACGTCATACGTTCCGGCCGTCTGATAAGTGACCGTGGGCGCGGCCTGATTGGAAGTGGCAGGTTGCCCGCCCGGAAATGACCAGGCATAAGTCAGTACCCCGCCCGATCCCGCGCTGTTGTAACTGACCGTCAAAGGCGTGCAGCCGGTCGTCACATTTGCGGTAAAAGCAGCCTGCGGCAATGCAATGATGAGCACCGCAGCAGTCGCTGTATCGGTCCCGCAGGCATTGGTTGCAATGAGCTGCACGGTATAGGTTCCTGGCAGGGCGTAAGTATGCGTGGGCGAGGAATCGGCGCTGCTTTGGCCGTCGCCGAAATTCCAGCTAAAAGTGCTGCCCGCCTGGCTCGTATTGCTGAAGCTGACAGTGCTGCCGCTCACGTTGGATGTGAACATGG
This sequence comes from Saprospiraceae bacterium UBA2329, assembly GCA_002344975.1. GTDB lineage: Bacteria > Bacteroidota > Bacteroidia > Chitinophagales > Saprospiraceae > UBA2329. The sequence goes on from DDUV01000053.1 coordinate 102,068, forward strand.
CCGCCGGGGCATTCAGCACCGTCAACACCGCGGGCTGCGAGCTTGCATCGGGGTAGCACAGGCTGGAGGCGCGCAGAGAGTAGGCATAGCCCGACATAGCGGGGGTGATATTTCTGATGATCAGGGTGTCGTTTTGAGCGCCGGAGTAGGTGGCATTATTGGTCAAATTGACCCAACCCGCACCGGTATTGAGTTGCCATTGCAAGCCGGAAATGCTGCCGGAAATGCTGGTTGTCAACACCACTGAATCGCCGGGGCAAATGCTCATGCTCAATGGCTGCTGTGCGAACATGGGCGGCGCTACCGGCGTAAAACTCTCCACCAAAGGCAGTTGTACCTGTCCTTGTGTGCCCGCCGAGCCAGGTTGTGCGCCGTTGTTTCCCGCCGCGCAGGCAGTAGATTGAATGCTCTGCCCTGCCTGTCCACCCGCAAGGTTGCCTGCCTGTACCATGACGCCTGCCGGCACGATAATGCGCCCGCCTGCGCCGCCGCCGCCGGGGCCATTGCAGCGCTCGGTGTTGCCGTTGTCGGCATGACCGCCATTGCCGCCGCGAGCCGCCAATTGAAGATTGGCAACCGAAGTGGCCGAAATGAAAATAGTGCCGCCTGCACCGCCGCCGCCCGCGCCGTCGCTGAGGCTGTTGCTTGCGTTGCCGCCATTGACCTTTATGGCTCGGCCATTGCCCTCCACCAAACCGGCAGTGATGAGTACGATGCCGCCGCCCCGCGCTCCCGGCGATGCGAGGTCGTTGTTTTCATGGCCTGCGCCGCCGCCGCCGCCCATGATGAGATGTGTTCCGTCAAGTGCGACGGCTCTGCCGCCCAGCCCCGGAAACTGCCCGCTGCAACCAAAAGTAGAGGGTTCATTGTTGGTTCCGCCCTGCCCGCCGGCGCTGCTGTTGCCGCCGCCGCCGCCGCCTGCATTGTGATCGTTGCCGCCGCCGCCGCCATTGGCCTGCGGCCCTCGCCCCGATTCTGCACCGTTCAGGAAGACCGCTATGCCCTCGCCTTTGGCCGCGCCCCGCCAGTTGTTGAGCGGGTAGAAATAGCCGTTTTGCGGAATGAGCCAACTGCAGCCATTCACTGCATTTATATCGGCAATGCCGCCCCGAAATCCGCCGGCGCTCAGATCAATATCTTCCTGAAAGTTCAAAGTGCCGCTTACCTGCATGGCCAGCACGCCGCCGATGGAGCCGTTCCAGGCAGGGGCGCTCAGCTGGCCAGTGATGACGGCATCGGTGTAGCGGGGTACCCATACCATTTGCACATTGCCGGTAATGTCGTAATTGTTGGCTAAGGCAAATTGCACCCGGATGTTGTTGAGTTGCACCGTTTGCACCGTGGCCCACTCGTATTTGCCCGCCGCACCGAGGTTGGTGATGCTGCCGAAAGCCGCCGTACCACTGGAGTTGATGATGGCGCCCTTCATCTGAATGATGAGCACGCGGTCGCCCGGAGCGAAGCCGGCGGCATTGTTCACGCTCAGGGTGGAGGAGCAATAGTTGATGTTGTTCACGGCAGCATATCTGTTGATGACGCCGGAAATGGGCGTCTGCCCGACGAGGGTGAGCGGCAGCATCAGGAGCAATAAGCAGAAGTGTTTTTTCATAGCTGTTTTGAGTTGTTTGGATGGCAGTACAAAGATAGGGGCTGTTATAGCTTCCAGAGCTAATATTTTTGCATCCTTTGGGGTTATCGTTTTTATACATCAAAGGTGACATCTGCCACCACCCGTGCAGCAGCAGACGTCACCTTAGAACAACATATTTTGAAACTCTCCCAAAATGGAAAATCTCATTTACAACGAAAAGGCAAGCTCGCAGCTCGTAGCTCGCGGCTCGCAGCTATTGTGAACTTCTTTTAATAGAAACTCGAAGAATCACATCTGATCATACACCGCCATCACCGAGCGAACCGCGTCGGCAGAGTTGCGCATGAGCGTCATTTCGTCTTCGTTGAGATTCAATTCGAGTACCTGCTCCACGCCGTTTTTGCCCAATTTCACCGGCACGCCGAGGAACACATCATCCATGCCGTACTGGCCTTCGAGCTTGATGCAGCAAGGGAATACGCGATTTTCGTCGCGCAGAATGGCCTCCACCATCTGAGCAGATGCAGCACCCGGAGCATACCAGGCAGAAGTGCCCATGAGTTTCACCAATTCGCCGCCGCCCGATTTGGTGCGTTCCACAATGGCGTTGATTTTGTCCATTTCCAACAATTCCGTCACGGGAATACCGGCCACCGTCGTGTAGCGGGGCAGCGGCACCATCGTATCGCCGTGGCCGCCCAGCAGCATGGCCTGAATGTCTTTGGGAGACACCTGAAGCTCCTCAGCCAGGAACGCGCGGTAACGGGCCGTATCCAAAATGCCCGCCATGCCGATCACTTTGGAAGCCGGCAGCCCGGAGGCTTTGTAGGCGGCATACGTCATCACGTCCAAAGGATTGGAAACGACGATGAGAATGGCGTTGGGCGAGTGTTCCATCACCGATTTCGTCACGGTATTGACGATTTTGGCATTGGTAGTGATGAGGTCGTCGCGGCTCATGCCTGGTTTGCGGGGCACGCCGGCAGTGATGACCACGATGTCGGAACCGGCGGTGTCTTTGTAGTCGTCGGTACCGCGCAGGAAGGTGCTGTAATTGTCAATGGGCGCCTGTTGCCAGGTGTCGAGGGCTTTGCCACGAGCGAAATCGCCCATGATGTCAAGCACCACAATTTCTTTTACCAAATCTTTGTGCGCCAGCGTGTTGGCTACGGTAGCCCCCACATTGCCCGCACCGATAACAGTTACTTTGCTCATATTGAAAAGATGTTAAGAATTTTACTTGTCAACCGCCCGGACCGGGTTATGTTCGCAACCCGCCCAAAAGCGCCGCAAAGGTAGGGAAACTATGGGGATGAATGGGGCTGATTTTTGTCATACCTGTCTTGCCGGAGGGCGAAAAATGCGCGAGGGGGGGCAAGATCCAGCTCACCTAATTTTCTCCACCTCCTCCTCCGACAGCCCGGTTTCAAGCGCCACCTCTTCGACGGACATCCCCGTGCCCAGCAGCAGGCGGGCTAATTTGATCTGGGCTTCTTCTTTGTGCCTGCGCTCTTCTTCTTTTTGCCTGCGCTCTTCTCCTTCACGCACTCTTGCTTCTTCCGCTATTCGCTTATAGTACTCGTTCTCCGCCTCCTGCTGGGCGAACATGGCCTCCACTTCTTCTTCTGCGCGCAGTTTGGCCCTAATTTCTTCCTCCTGCAATGGCCGCTGAAGGTACTCCGCAATATCTTCGAAGCCTTCCGGCACCTCTTGGGCCAGTTTGTCGTTCGACATCAGGTACTTAAAGGCGTGATCGTATAACGGTTTTCATAAGGCAAAGTTACGATATTGTGGCTAAAAACAAGAGCGCGACAGGCAAAGTTGCAGACCGACGCCCAGACATGGTAAGATTTATGAAACCTTGACATGTCTGAAAAAGCGGAAAAATCCCCCCACTCCCCTATCTTCGCCCGCAGAAACCACGTCCAATTATGACCTTTGATGTAACCATTCCTGTACTCAACGAAGCGCCCACCTTAGAGCGGCAGGTGCGCATCCTGTACGATTTTTTGAAACAACACTTCCCGGAAACGGGCCAATGGCGCATCGTCATCGCCGACAACGGTTCTACGGATGCCACTCCCGACATTGCCGCCCGGCTTTGCTCGGAGTTGCCCGAACTCGCCTTGGTCAAAGTGCCGGAAAAGGGCGTGGGGCTGGCCCTGAAAACCTCCTGGGGGCAATCGAACGCCGACATGGTGGGCTATATGGACTTGGACATGGCCACCGATTTGACGCATTTTCTGGAGGCGTACCAGGCCATCGCAACGCAACATTACGACATTGTTTACGGCACCCGCCTGCACCGCCGCTCGCAGGTCATCGGGCGCACGCTGAAACGGGAAATCGCTTCCCGCGTGTTCAACGGCTTGCTCAAAGTCTATCTCGGCGTGGGTTTCTCCGACGGCATGTGCGGGTTTAAATTCCTACAACGATCTGTCTATCAACACCTTTACGAAAACGGCGCCCGAAACAACGGCTGGTTTTTTTCTACCGAACTGCTCACCATCTCGGAATGGCTGGGACTGAAAATCTATGAACTGCCCGTGAAATGGACCGATGATGCCGCCTCCAGCAAGGTGCGCATCATTCCGCTGGCCCGCCGCTACTGGAAGGACATGCAGGCACTGAAACAACTTAAACTCCACCGGTAATGAGACTATACATTTTACCATTGCTCGTCTGTATGATGCTGGCGGTTCCCGCTGTTGCGCAACGGCAGTTTATCCTCAACGGGCAGGCGCGCATCATCAACGATTCGTGTTATCAATTGACTCCTGAAACCAATTTTGTGGCCGGCTCTATCTGGAACAGCGACAAAATCAGCCTGTTGCAATCGTTCGACGTTGTAGCCCGCGTCTATCTCGGCTGCAAAGACGGCAACGGCGCCGACGGCATGGTGTTCGGGTTTCAGCCCGTCAGCACGTCCATCGGCACGGCAGGAGGCGGCATAGGTTTTGCCAACATCGTGCCCTCCATCGGCATCGAAATAGACACCCACTATAATTCAGATTTCGGAGACCCCACCTACGATCACATCGCCATCACCCGCAACGGCAATGTGAACCACAATTCCGGCAACACCCTCGCCGGACCGGTACAGGCCAAAGCTACCAGTTCCGACATCGAAGACTGCAAATATTACGATCTCCGGGTCAGTTGGAACGCACCGTTGAAAAGGCTTCAGGTGTATTTCGACTGCGTACTGCGGCTCACCTACACCGGCGACATTGTCAACCAAGTTTTCGGCGGCGATCCCTGGGTATTTTGGGGCTTTACGGCAGCTACAGGCGGACTCAATAACGTGCATCAGGTTTGTTTTGAATACACCAGTTTTTTAGACCAGTTAGAAGACGTAACCATTTGTCCGGGAGCGCATTATCCGCTTCGCATCCGGGGCGGGGCCTCGTATCGCTGGTCGCCGGAAACGGGCTTGAGCAATCCCAACATCGCCAATCCCATCGCTTCGCCGGAAAGCACCACCACCTACACCGTTGAGGTGTTGGACGCCTGTAATCGCCCGTTTTACGACAGCATCACCATCACCGTGAGCGGCGACAGTTTGTTGGTCAACTTGCAGGCCGACAGCATTTTGTGCGAAGGCACGACTCAGAACCTCGATGCGGGCGCAAGCGGCGACCGATACAGTTGGAGCACCGGCGAACAAACGCGTTTTCTGCCCGTCACGCAGCCCGGCACTTACGAGGTCACCGTTTCCTGGAACAACCCGTTTTGCATCTCTGTGGACGAGGTCACCCTCGTGAGCAAACCGCAGCCACAAGCCTCGCTGGGCCGCGACACCACCCTCTGCGAAGGGCAGAGTATCCGCTATCTGGCGAGCTTCCCGGAGGCGACCTACCTTTGGTCGGACGGCTCGGCTGCCGATACGCTGTGGGTTCGCGCGCCTGGGGTTTACACCCTTGCCGTGAGCAATGATTGCGGCACAGCCATAGACGGCGTGCGCGTGGACTATGAAAATTGCCGCGAGGTGTATTTCCCCAATGCTTTCAGCCCCAACGACGACGGCATCAACGATACCTTCGGGCCGCTGCACGGAGGCGATGTGAGCGAGGTACACCTGTTGCGCGTGTTCGACCGCTGGGGCGGTTTGGTGTTTGAATGGAAAGGCGATTCCGACCGGCTTGCATGGGACGGACGGCTCAAAAACAAGCCCCTGCCTCAGGGCGTGTATGTATTTTGGGCCGATCTGACGTTTCGCGACGGGCATCGGGCGGCCTTTAGCGGAGAGGTGACGCTGTTGGAGTAGATTTTTTATAAAAAATACAACTCGCACCTGCAAATCATTTGCCGAGAACGAGCTTTTTGCCAACTTTGCACACCCGATTCATACATGATGATTATAGTGAGCATTTCAAAACGCTCATGCGCAGCGCATGAGTAATGTATTAGTTTGGATCAAATTGGCTTTGGGCAGTGTAGCGAAGGGGTGACTCTGCCGGGTATTCAATTCAGTAGTCACCCCTTCGCTACGCATAATAAACTCGAAACAGCATGAAAATACAGGACGAAATCCGGCAAAAGAAGTTCAAGAGCGAGTATCAGAAAGCCCACATCAACATTCTGTTCACGGCGGCCTGGCTCAGCCAGCAAACCGTACAGATACTCAAACCTTTAGGAATATCATCTCAACAATTCAATATTCTCCGCATCCTTCGCGGTATGCACCCGGAACCTTCCTCCGTCAAGCTCCTCACCGAGCGCATGATTGACAAAATGTCGAACGCCTCCCGATTGGTGGATAAATTAGAGGCAAAAAAATTGGTACAACGCATCGAATCGGGCGCAGACCGCCGCCGCGTGGACGTATTCATCACGCCTGCGGGCCTTCAATTGATCGAAACTGCTTCTATTGCCGTCGAAGACCGCCTGCATAAGGATATGGAGTTGCTGTCGGAGGAAGAAGCATTCCGGCTCAATGAATTGTTGGACAAAATGAGAGGGTAAAACATGCAGCGCAGCATCCGTCGGCTGCTCCTGTGGGGCATTGTTGCACTTGGCATCGGAGTGCTGATTCGATCTCTCCAACAAGACAACACGACTCCTGCTCACCACCCCGGAACACCCGGCCAAGCCCGCGAAATCCTCGGCAGCGATGAGAGTTGCATGGGTTGCCACGGCGATATGACCGGTTTTGAGACCTCGCACCAACCCCGACTCATCGGCTGCACGCCCTGCCACCTCGGCAATGCCCGCGCTTTCGACAAAGACAAAGCACATGCCGATATGGTGTTGGTGCCCGGCAATCAAAGCAATGTGTATCAAACCTGCGGCACGGCCAATTGCCACGGCGACATCGCCCTGCGCGTCGAAAACTCGCTGATGAGCAGCATGTCGGGCGTGGTTTCCGTCAATCGTTTTGTCTTCGGCGAACAGGACAGCCCCAACGGCTTTGCGCACATCCGCGACATCGGCACGGCCTCGGCTGCCGACACCCACCTGCGCCACCTCTGCGCGTCCTGCCATCTCGGCAACGAAAAAACACATCCGGCCCCTGTCGGGGAACGCTCGCGCGGCGGGGGCTGCATCGCCTGCCACCTGCAATACAACGCCGACGCGATGGCCTCGCTGCAATCTTACCAAACCGATAAAGCCCTACTGCCCCGCGTGCATCCGGCCATCAACCTTCAGGTAGGCAACGAGCACTGCTTCGGCTGCCACAGTCGCTCCGGCAGAATCTCTACCAACTACGAGGGCTGGCACGAAACCACTCTGCAACCCGACGAGGTCGCCGGGCAACCGGGCTTCCGCCTGCTGGAGGACGGGCGCGTTTTCCGACAAATGCCGCCCGACGTACACCACACGGCCGGTTTGGCCTGCATTGACTGCCACAGTTCCGCCGAAGTTATGGGCGATGGCCAACGCTACGCCCACGAAGAAGACGCCGTAAAAATGCGCTGCGAGCACTGCCATTTCAGCGGTCGCCCCCCTACCCTGCCCTATGACAGCTTAGACCTGGAATCAAAAAAAATCATGGCGCTGCGGGGCGTAGCCGGACAGGGCAAGCGCTTCGTACACGGCATCTGGAACGTGCAAATGAGCGAATCGGGCATCCCGTTTTTATTGTCTAAAAACACAGGCAAGCACCATCCACTGCCCGCTCCGGCGGAAGTGTGCAGCCGGCAGGGCGCTCATGCCTCGCTCAGTTGCAGCGCCTGCCATACCTCCTGGGCGCCGCAATGCGTGGGTTGCCACACCACTTACCGGCCTGATTTGCAGGCTTTTGATTTGTTGGACAAGAAAAAAACGCCCGGCAAGTGGGAGGAGCATCTCGGCGAGTTTTTTGCCGAAGCGCCGACGCTGGGCGTGGTGCAGCACAGCAGCGTAAGCGCAGAACAGGTGCGCCATATTCAGACCTTCATACCCGGTATGATTATGACACTCGACAAAAGCGCGTTCACGGGGCGACAGCAGGCGGCTGATTTTCACCGGCTTTTTGCGCCCTCGGCATCGCATACCACCTCGGCAAAAGGGCGGAGTTGCCAGTCCTGCCACAGTCAACCGCTCGCCTTGGGCTACGGTCGGGGCAGGCTCGATTTTGTGCAGCAGGGGCGGCAGGGGCGCTGGTTTTTTTATCCCGAATACGCCACCGACCCGCACGACGGCTTGCCGCAGGATGCCTGGATCGGTTTTTTGCAGGAGCCAAAACGCAGGGCTTCTACGCGCAGCAATGTCCGTCCTTTCAGTGTAGCGGAACAACAGCGCATCCTCGCGGTAGGCGCCTGCCTGCAATGCCACAAAGACCAATCGAAGGTGATGCAGGAGGCTCTGCGCGATTTTGAGGGGGTGAAGAGGGGGATGAGTGGGAGGTGCGCTGTGCCGGTGTGGTAGGGGGCGCTTACCTGCAACTCTGCCTCACAAATATCATCTCGTTATTGAACACTAATTCGTTGCCCAAAATCAACAACACCAGTTCTGTATTGCAGATGTATTCAAAAGCATCCACGTCGGGCTTGTGCCGCATGATTACATGGATGAGCGCGTCACTGTTGATCGCCTTGGCATCTATGTCTGCCGCGTAGAATCCTTCTTTTTCAATTCTCAAATAATTGAATCGGGTGAGAAGGCCGAATGAATGATAGATAGATTTATCAAATTTACGCATGTGAAATTCAGGAATGGTTCTCCTGCCCTTCTTTTTAGAAATACCCCAGGAAAAAGTCAAATCATTCATTGGCAAACTCTCTTCGTCCCAAACGCTGATGTCCACATCCAACGACGAATCCTGATCAGCACCTAAGGTGATTTTACATTCCGAATTTCTGTTGGGAATGGAATCAAATCGCAACAAAACAGAGTCGCCAACGACAAGATAACACCCTCTGCCGTAAACATTCAGTTTTGAGGTGCAACTATGCAGGTGACTTCCTTTCCATTCAAACTTACCGGCGTCATCCAATGAAATGCTCAAGCGCCCTCCACTTTTCTCCGACCATCGAAAGCATTGGTTTTGAAATGAAGCCGCATCTTGGGCAAGCAGTTGATGGCCGACGAACAATGCAATGAGCATGAGTAACATTTGAAAAGTACATTTCATCCATATTCGATATTATGGTGAGTTTAATCTCACTAATTTGCAAAAAAAGCACACTTAAAACGCAAAATTCCGGTTGAGTGATATCACATTCCCTCCCCACACAAGCAGAAGCCCTGCCTTCGCCGAAACGATGACAGGGCTACCTTGCCATAAAAAAACTAATCTTCTTTCACCTTATTCTTGGGGGCTGCCGCCCGTTGAAGGGCCGGGCGACAGCATTTTGATTCTTTTTTCAGGTGATTTTCAGGCTGCCGAACTTTCGCTTAGCAACTCGAAGCTCGCGGCTAATTGCTGCCGATCAATTCACCACATCTTTCTTAGCAACCCATTCATTATAGCTGCCGTCATATACCTTCACTTTTTCGTAGCCCAGCACGTTTTTGAACGCGTAGTACAGCACCGATGCGCGCACGCCGGTCACACAGTAAACAATCACCTCTTTGTCGGGCGTAATGCCGGCGGCTTCCACGATGGCTTTCAGTTCGACGGCGGGTTTGAAATAGCCCGTTTCGGTGAGCATGAGTGCCTGGTCGAGGTTGACGGCGCCGGGTATATGGCCTTTGCTGTCTTCGGTTTTGCCGGCGTATTCGTCGGCATTGCGGCTGTCCACCAGCACGATACCGGGCTGACCTTCCGCTTTCACCACTTCTTCAAAAGTAGCGAGCATACCAGCGCTGATAGCTGGTGTAAATTTCACCGGCTTGAGCGCCACCACTTCGGTAGTCAGCGGCAGGCGCACTTTTTTCCAGGCCTCCATGTCTTTGCTCAAAATTTTGACATCGGTAGCGCCAAGGTACTTGAGCGTCCAGTAAATGCGGGTAGTATATTTGTGAGAAGCATCGTCGTACAATACCACGGAGCTTTTTTCGCTGATGCCTTTTTGACCAAAGAAAGCCGCCAGTTCTTCCGGACTTTTCAGCAAGCCTTTGATTTCGCCTTCCTGATATAAATCCATGTGGTTGATGTGGATGGCGCCTTTGATGTGGTTGGTTTGATATGTTTTGGCTCTGTTGGCATCCACAATCACGAGATTGGGATTGGCTTTGGTAAGCGCGATGAAATCCTCGGCAGAAAGGCAATCTTGTTGTGCCGATAATTGCAGGACAGAGAGTAGTACAAGAAAAATGAGCGTGGAGATTTTATTAAGGATTGTCATGGCTGAAATTTTTCAGTGGTGAGTGAATGAATGCAGTGGGTGAGTGGCGAGTATCAGAACACAATCTGGAACTGCGTGAGGAGAATGTCGTTTTTCACCTCTAATTTGCCGGTTTCTTCTGCTTTGTACAGGTAGTTGATCTGGAAACGCACTTTTTCGTTGAAGAAGTAGTTCAGACCGTAAGTGATGACGTTTTGCATGCCGTCTTCAGGCAGGAAACCGAGTTGGTCGGCAGCCATTTCCATGTTCGGGTCGAAGCGCTCGTAGCGAACAACGGGCTGCACTTTCCACGGCGTCATGTACAAAGCCTGCACGAAGAAGCCGTCGCGTTTTTTAGAACCCTGGTGTACTTCTACCTCGCCGCCGCAGCCGCCGCCGGTGGTATAAGAGCCGTTGTCGGCGCCATAGACGTATTCGCCCTGCACGATGAAGTTTTTATAGTTCAATTCCAGATCAAGGCCGAGGCGCTGGCGGGTATCTTCTTCCGTAACACCGTCCGTTTGAGGCGGCAGTTTGGTGAAGCGATAGCTGGCGCCTACGGTAACAAGGTCTATCGGTTTGAGGGCGATGCGGCCTACCACAGACTTGTTGATGTTGTCGTCTTTTTTATTGAGGCCGCCGCCATTGAAGATACCGAGGCTGTACGAAACGGCATTTTTGGTTTTGGTACCCAGAATGCTCAGATCGCCGGTGCCGCCGCTGACCATCACGCCGAGGTCGCGCCAGGGGTCAACGAGGTTGGCTACCACCATAGATCGGTTGATGGTGTAAAGTTTGTGGCAGGGCTGAGGTAACTCAATGCCGAAAGGCACTTTGAACTGCCCGGCGGAGACTTTTACATACGGTGCAAAACGGTTGTAGCTGATAAAAGCATCGAGCAGCAGCGGTGGCTGGATGTTTTTGGCGCCGTTGAGCGTAGGGCTGATTTCAGTCATAAAATAGTAGCTGAAATCGTAAGGAATGTTGCCGGTGACCCCCAAGCGGGCGCGGTTGAAGTAGAACGAGCTTTCATCCAGGCGCTTGCCTTGCTGGTCTTGCCCGGCGAAAAGGTATTCGTATTGTGGTTGAATGAAGCCTATGATAGAGATGCCTTCATCGGAAGTGGGACTCATACAGGCTTGTGCATTCATAAAGGACGGCATGAGTAAAAATGCCGATATGGTGAGAACGATGAGATTTTTCATGGCGAAGATTTTTGTTGGGGCAACCCTCGTGGTTGCCCTAAGGTGAGGCGTGGTTGCCCTAAAAACGATAACCGGGGGCTGGTCGGGGCAACCCTCGTGGTTGCCCTGCTCGTCGGGGGGGGGAACCACAAGGGTTACCCCAACTGGTTACCCACCCCCGACGTCAGGTACAAACTGATTTACAACGGATTGTGCATGGTATTGGTAGAGTCGTAGTAGCCAAAGTTGTTGGCACTACCGGAGCCTTCACCTTTCCAGGATTTCTTTTTGGCATCGTCCACAGCGCTGACTTTAAGTTGGTCATACACGATGGCATTGGCGCCGAAGGACAAGCTGCGGGCATTGTCATAGCCCATGATTTGCAGCCAGGTAGTAACGATACCGGAAGTTTGGCCGGTGTAGCAGTAGGTAACCAATGGCTTGTCGGTGCGCAGCAGACCCAGATTTTCAACTTTGAGGTCTTCAAAGATGCGGTATGCGCCGGCGAAGTGACCGAAAGCATCCCAGGAAACGGCAGGCCAGTAGTTGTTGATAAAATAGTTGCCCGGATTGGCCAGCACATCGTCGCGGTTGACCGTCCAAGAGGTGTTTGCCAAAGTAGCTTTTACCCTTTCTTCCAAAATTTTATCGCCGGTGGTAGCCGTGGAAGTGAAGGTAGGCAGAGCGCCGGTGGTAGAAACGGTGGGCGCGCCGGTGTTCACCCAACCCGGAGAAGTGACGTTGGCCACTTTGGAATCCCACCTTGAAGCGAAATCGGCGTGCCAACTTGCCATGCCCCACTTGAGTGAATATACTTTGGTGTAGCCCATCATGCGGAGCGCCACCACTGCGCGGGAAGCAGTCTGGCCGGTGTAGCAGGTCACGAGGATATTTTGGTCTTTCGGCACAGAAGCTACTGCTTCCAGCAGGTTGGCTATCGGTACATTGACGGCATTTTTGATGTGGCCGGTGTTGTAGTCGGCAGCGGCGCGAACGTCAATCACGAAATAATCGGGAACGGAAAAGTCGGTCATGTTGATGTTGATCTGGCTGCCCGATTTGGTGAAGCCGGATACGATGGTCGGCAAGTCGAGGTTGTTTTGTGCTACGTATTTGCTGAGGGTTTCATACGAAGTTTCGGGAGTAACGATGTCGTCCTTTTTGCAACCAGTAAACGCGATCGAAAGAACGGCGAGAATGACTAATGAAAGTTGCATCAACTTTTTCATGGCAAGCAGTTTAATGTTATGAAATGGATGCGACTGCTGCCGGCAGGAAAAATGGAGGTGTGAATTCTTCTAACGCGTATCGAAAAATTTCAGGCCTGAATTTTTGCTCCGCAGCCCGGCCGCGAATGATTTTTAATTCAATCCTTATCAAATCTGATGAATGAAACTTTTTTCATTTATCACAGTGCAAAAATAGGGGTGCCACAAATGGAAAAAAACTGATTTCGGTCATCCAGGGCGGTGATAATTGTCAACACACAAAACTATCATTAAAAATTAACCCCCAAAGACAATTCAAAACGAATAACATTTCAAACACCACATAAATAACCCAGTAGTATTAGTCCAGAATTTTACAAAACACGAACATAAACAAAACGAAGTTCCGCAAATTTCAAGCAAAACAAAATGAGAATAACCGGATAAAGGGCTTACTTTCCATTCTGAATAAACTCCATTGCCCGCTGTTCCATCCAGCTAAAGCCCCGACGGTGCAGCGTGAAGCCTACATGGCCGCCCCTTGCAGGCATTTCCAAATATACATTCGGATGGCGGCGACACAGCTCTGCGGGAGAACATTCGGGCGATAAAATGGGGTCGTTTTGGGCGTTGGCCAGCAAGGCCGGCACACGAATGCCTTCCATGTAGTTCACGCAGGAGGCCTGCTGATAAAAGGTTTCAGGGCTGTCGAATCCGTTGAGCGGGGCGGAGAAGAAGGTATCGAAATCGCGCCAGGTTTTGACCTGATTCAGCAAGCCGGCGTCTATCAGTCCGGGAAACTGAATGGCCTTGAGTTCTATTTTTCTGCGCAACTTCTTGTAAAACCGGTTTTTATAAAAGCGATTGACTGGCAGTTCCAGGGTTCGAATGCTGGCCTCAATGTCACAGGGGGTAGAAAACGCGATGCCGGTTTTGACCGCGTCGGGCAGTTCTTTGCCTTGCACGCCCAGATATTTGAGGGTAATACTGCCGCCCATACTGAATCCTACCAACGCCACTTGCTCATAGTCTTTGGTGCGAAACGCATGTTGGATGACCTGCCCGAAATCGCCGATCTCGCCGTGGTGGTAAAGCCTCGGCAGCCGGTTCATTTCGCCGCTGCACGAGCGGCAGTTCCAGGCCAGTACATCCCAGCCTTCCTGTGCAAAAAAGCGCGCGGTGGCCTGCACATAGTTGCGCCGGGAGTTGCCCTCCAGGCCGTGCGTGAGTACTAACAGGCGGCGGGATTTTTTGTCCAACCAGTCCAAATCCACGAAATCGCCGTCGGGCAATTCGAGCCGCTCCCGCTCATAAGGCACTTTCACGCGCCGGGCTACTGCGGGCACAATGGTTTCCACATGGCCGTTCCACAGGTATGCCGGCGATTGGAGGTAAGAAGAAGATGCAATCAGCGGCATACAAAGCAGGATTTACTGTACCTCAAAAGGCGCGTGCGAAGCCTTGCGCGGCAACACCGTCGCGTTGCGCTCGTCTTCTGCAATGAAATAATACGTCAGCCCTTTGCCGTAAGGCAGCGATATGCCCCAGACTTGATCGGCTGCGGCGCCGTCGCCGTGCTGCCCGTCGTCGTGCATGGCAGCCCGTTGGAACACCCCCGTTTTGCCCTGCCGGTAAAGCACCCACACGTTGCGGGCATTTTCTGTTTTGCAGGTCACGATGGTGGTTTGTTTTTTTTGCAAGGTATGCTTTGCGTCGGAGATAACCGGGGGCGTTTTTTGCAGCAGCGGGTGCTCAGCCAAATAGGCTGCCCGGCGATCCATCAATTGTGCTATACCGATTATATTTGATTTTTCGGCTTTGGCAATGGTGTCTATATTACTTTTAAAACCCTCATAATCATAGAGTTTGTTCTTATCTTCCTGCACCGTCGGATCGAGCATTTTTTGCAATTCCTGCGCTCTTTTTTTGTAGGCTCCGTTGGCAAACTGCTCCTCCAGCAGCGTGCGAATGTGCGCGATATATACCTTGCGCCAGAGGTCGTTGGAGAGCAATTGCAGGATGAGTGGGCGCTTCATATTTTTTTCCCGATAGTGCAAAAACGGACTGAGCGTTTGCAATTTTTCATCCGACATGGCCGCCTCTTCCACTCCATTGTACCGGAAGCCGCCGAAAGCCATGTTCAAATCCCACAGGATGGGGTGAAATACACCGGAACTGTCTTTGTAGAGGTAGTAATTATGGCAAAATTTGCCGAGGTAGCTGTCCAAATTGACCGTCACATTATCGAATGCCAACATCCAGAGGGCGGCGTCTATGTTCAAAACGGAGTCTAACAGTTCGGGCTTGCGGTTGAGAATATCGGTAAACTGAATGAGGTCGGCCCAATAACCTTGCTCTACCTCATAAATGCCCTGATAGCAGAGCGAATCGTTGCCCAGATATTGTAGCGATGCCTGGTCGCTGGGAGAGCAGCCCGCCGGCATTTTGGCGTTCCAGTCTGCCGGATCGCATTTGAGGAGTGCGCCTTTGCCTTTGTCATAATGGCGTTGCAGAAAGGGTTTGTCCACCGATTCTGTATTGCTATACAGCCCTATAAACTCTTCATTAACAAACACTTTAGCAAAATTCGCCTTCGGCGCCGGCATATACTGGCCCGCAATTTCGTAAGCCAATACCTCCCTCAGAAAGCTCGGATCGCGAAAAGAGTTGGCCAATTTGAGCGTGGTGATTCCTCCCGGCAGCGACTGATTTTTCTCGGTAAAATCTATTTTGATATTGAAAGGGAGCTTGGCAGAGCCACTTTTGCGCACGCTGAAGTAAGAACTATTGCCTTTATACCGTACGCCCACGCCTTTGTACCGCACGCCATTGATAAGGGCATCGGCGGCCAGACGTTCATCGTTGCCGATTTGTTTGAGCGAGTCGAGGATATCGTCCCAGTTTTTTTCTTTAAAAACTAAGCGAATTTCAACTACGGCGCCGGGTTTGTAAAAATCCTGCGCTTGTGCGTTTCCGGCCAATGCCCACAGACAGAGGACAAAAAAACAGCCCCATCGGGCGGCGCTATGAAGTGCGCGAAAACCGATGAGGCGGAGCAAAAACCCGGTTGACGGATTTGAAATTTCGTTACTGGTTGAGTTCATCCAGATTGGTTTTGTGAAGCTCGTACATGTATCTCGCCGGGCTGTATGTCACCATGCGGGCATTTTCGGCCATGATGTAAAACTCGATGCTGCGTGCATTTCTGAAAGGCGGAATGTCTATACCGTAAATCCCGTCATTGGCAGTTTCATCGGCGCTTTTTCCGTCGTCGTTCATCATGGCTTCACGGAACGGCTCGTCAGAACTAAAACGGTAGAAGATTTTGACTCGCTTGGGAAACTCGCCCACTTTAGCTTGTATTTTGAACGTACCGACCATAACCGCCGACAGTTTTTCGCGGTGTTTGATGGTGATATCGCTGATGGAGGGCGGCAACACCATGAGTTCGGGATGTTTTTTCAAAAACTCGGCACGAGGCGTCAGCACTTCAGTCAAACCCGGAATTTTGCTCTTTTTACCAATGGTCATTTTCAAGCTTTGGTCAAATTCGGCCATGGTGTAAAATGAAGCCCAGTTGACATCCTTGGCTAAATCCGGTCGGATGAGTTGTTGCAGTTCTTTGGCGCGGTTGAGATATTTTTCGTTGGCCAGGTAATCATTGTTGATGGTTACCAAATGAGACAGGTACATTTTTTTGTACAACTCATTGCTCAACAATTTGCTGATGAGCGGCCTTTCGCTGTTGTTGCTATGCAGCAGCGGGTCGAGCTGAATGACCGATGCTAATTTCAAATCAGAGCCTACACCAGTATTTTTATAACTGCCGAAATTGAGGTTCAAATCCCACAGAATGGGGGTGAATTGCCCTGCTTTTCCTCTGTAAAGGAAATAGTTGGAGCTGTATTGGCCGGTGTAACTGTTCAGGTTGAGCAGCGCGTTGTTATAGGCCAACATCCACAGGGTACGGTCCACATGGAGTACGCTGGCAATATCGTCCGGCTTTTCATTGAGCATTTTGGCCAAGCCCAATATAGGGTCGTAGCCGAAGCCCATGACCAACTCGTAATTCTGACGGTAGCAATCTGCGGAGTTGTCCACCTGAAGAGACCCGAAAATATTGCTGCGGCAGCCTTCCTGCGCCTTCGCATCAGTTTTGGGCGTGCTGCGGTACATCACGCCGCCGGTTTCGTTGAAATGGCGTTTCACAAAGCCCTCGTCCACGGCCTCTACATTGACGAAAAGCCCATACAATTTGCCGTTGATCGTTACTCTGGCATAGTTGGCCTTCGGGGCGGGCATGTACTGCCGGGCGATTTCATAGCCCAATACCTCGCGCACCATGCTCGGATCGCGGAGGGCGCTCGACAGCTTGATGGACGAGTAGCCCTGATAGTTCGTATTGGCATCCACATGATTGAGCAGAATGTCCAATCCATTGCGACTACCGCCTGGCTGGAAGGAGCGCGTAGCCCGGTAACGGACGCCGGCATCTTCTATATTCTGACCATTGACAACAATGTCTCCAATCAGCACTGCATCGCCATTAAATCGAAGAGAATCAAGGATGTACCTCCAATTTTCCTGCTCAAACTTAATCTCGATGTTTTGAATGGTGGAAACGTCGTAAAAGTCTTTTTGAGCGTAAGCCTGGGTTGAGAGTATGCCCGACAGGAGCACCCAAAAGAGAGGGAGATGTTGTATAAACCGGTTTTTCATTGGATTGCAATTGTCTTTTGGTTTGACGACGCAATATTAAGAAAAACTTGGCAAGTAACGGCTTCGGAGGGGCGGGTAAATAATTTAACGGTAGTTTGCACAACGGCTCGGATTGCTCCGGCAAGTAGGCGTTTGGGGGCTTGTTCAAGAAACGTCGCAATAGCTGAATCTAATCAGACCGGAGCATTCCAGCCGTTAACTGCTTCAACTCCTGCCACTTCGGGCACCTTGCCGATGAGCGCCTGTTCGATGCCGGCTCTCAATGTCATAATAGACATGCTGCAATGCTCGCAGGCTCCTGTCCATTTGATTCTGACAATATTGTCCTCTGTGATTTCCACTAATTCCACATTGCCGCCGTCCACTGCGAGGTGTGGGCGCACATCGTCCAATGCGAGGTCAATGCGCTGCATAAGTTCGGAATTATTCATTGTTGTTGTCATCGTATCAAGTGGTATGGACACAAAGGTAATATAAATTCATCAGCATCAGCCTTGCACATTCACCACTTGGGTGGGCGCCAGTGTTTCGTTGCGCAGCGCCACTTGCCGGGCTGTATTTTTGGCTACTTCCATAAATGCGTCGGCAGTGATGGACTCTTTGCCCAAGACAGCCGGAGTGCCTTTATCGCCCGCTTCCCGGATGCCTTGTACCAATGGAATTTGCCCCAGCAAAGCAGTTTGAGCCATCTGAGCCAATTTTTTGCCCCCGCCTTCTCCAAAGATAAAGTATTTGTTTTGAGGCAGTTCGGCGGGAGTAAACCAAGCCATGTTCTCCACCACGCCCAAAATCGGCACATTCACCGAAGGCAACAAAAACATGTTCATCGCTTTGACGGCATCAATCACAGCTACTTCCTGCGGCGTAGTTACCATCACAGCGCCGGTAACAGGAACGGTTTGCACCAAACTCAACTGAATATCGCCGGTGCCGGGCGGCAGGTCAATGACCAAAAAATCCAACGGCGGCCAGATACAATCGTGAAAAAACTGCTTGATGACGGCCGAAAGCCTCGGACCGCGCAACACCACAGCCTGCTCTGGTTCGACTATAAAACCAATGGAAATAACATACAGGCCATAAGCTTCCAAAGGGGTCATTTTGGGTTGGCCATACACGTCCCGAATCTTGGGGCGCTCTCCCTGCAATCCCAACATGGTGGGGATACTGGGGCCATAAAGGTCGGCATCCATCAGCCCCACGCGGGCCCCCAATTTCTGCAATCCTAAAGCCAGATTGACGGCCACGGTGGACTTGCCCACGCCGCCTTTGCCCGACGCAACCGCAATGATGTTTTGAATATGCGGCGTAGGACTGGTACTCTGCTGGGCCTGCGGTGTGCGGGACATTGTATGCACATTCACATTGGCATCGGGATAGACCTGCTGTACGGCTGCCATGCAGGCAAAGTTCAGCTCCGATTTATGCTCCGTATTCAATGAGGGCAGCTCCAGCGTGAAATTGATATTTTTGCCATCCACCTCCAAATCGCGCACCATGCTCATACTGATGATGTCTTGTCCTGTATTGGGGTCGGTTACGCCGGCCAAAGCCCTTACAATTTGTGTTTTATCAAAACTCATGATAGTTGTCGGTCTTTAAAAGAATCAAAGCAAACAAACCAATATCCTGTGATTTATGTTTGACGGAAAAAACAAAATATGAAGGAAAAGATCATTGGCGATGTAGAGTGGCAGCATCTTATCATATTTTTTGCATCTCTGTCGGCTACGTTCATTTTGGCATGGCTGTTCAATCGCCTATTTTCCAAATTTATCAAACGATCTTCTGTTATTATCCGAAACGACCCTACCAACTACCAATTCCTCAAACATTTTATCTCCGCCATAATATACATCGTCGGATTCGGCGTGGCCGTGTACAGCATTCCGCCTCTGAGAAACATAGCCACTCCGCTTCTGGGCGGCGCCGGCATTTTGGCCGTAGCCATTGGTTTTGCCTCTCAAAATGCACTCAGCAACCTCATCAGCGGCGTGTTCATCATCATGTTCAAACCATTCAGAGTCAATGACCGCCTGCGCATTCGCGACACGCTCGCCGGGATTGTAGAAGACATCACGCTGCGGCACACCGTTATTCGGGATTTTGAAAACCGCCGCATCATCGTTCCCAACTCTGTAATGAATCAGGAAATCATCATCAATGCCGACTTCAGCGACGACAATATCTGCCGCTGGGTAGAGGTCGGCGTCGGTTATACTTCCAATATTGATCGGGCCAAAGCCATCATGCGCGAGGAAAGTGAAAAACATCCGCTTCACATAGACATTCGCAAACCAGAGGAAATTGCCGAAGGGAAAGACGATGTGGTGGTGCGGGTCATTCAATTGGGCGAGTACTCCATACTCATCAGGGCATACGTGTGGGCCTCCAACCAGGCCAACGCTTTCATTATGGGCTGCGACCTACTGGAATCCATCAAAAAGCGATTCGACGCGGAGGGCGTAGAAATTCCTTTCCCATACAGAAACATCATTCATCATAACAGCCAACCCATCGAAAGCCCGCGAGAGCTTCGTTGACAAAAGTCATGGAATAATTGCTAAATTCCGGCTACTTTGCCTCAAAATCGTTGGTAGTTATGATGGACACAGATCAGGGCTACGACATTGCCCACCGCCGCCACATCAACTGGCTGCTTCAGCTTGATTACATGCAGGATCAGGTCAGAATTTTTCAAAATGAACTATCTCGCGTGATTCACCAACATCCTGATTTCATGTCGGTTATCGAGCATGTGGGAGAGTATAGAGCCATCCTGCTCAAAAAGCTTCATCATATTGACGAATACCGATCCAAGATTGCACTACTGGAACGGGCACTGAAAAACGGCGTCTGGGACACGCCTCCTATAAAAGAAGAATTGCTGGAGGAATCGCTTAGCGCTTTTTTCACTGAGTTTGACACCTTGAAAATCACTCTGCGTCGCTTTGTCTCAAGAAATGACTAAAAAATAAGGCCGCAGAATTTGCCGCGGCCTCACCAATTCGATTAGTATGAAAAAACTCTATATCCAACAAACACTTCTTAAGTGACTTGTATTATCTGCGCGCCCTCATAACCGACCATTCTCAGATTTAAGAAGATCAACACCATAAGTTGCCCGACAAAAAAATCGCGGGAAAAATCTTAGCCGGGTATTGTACAAAAGTGAAACTAATCATATCTTTGCGCCCGCTTGCGAAGGCAGGCTGCCGTTAGCATTCTATCGGGTAATTAGCTCAGGTGGTTTAGAGCGCTGCTTTGACAGAGCAGAGGTCACAGGTTCGAGTCCTGTATTACCCACCTCCTCTGTTTTTGAAATATTTTCGGGATGTCCACGCCTCGGCGTGGTGGTAGAGTACACGCCTGGGGGCCGCGCTGAAGGCGCGGAGGTTCAAATCCTGTCAGCCTCCTGTTTTTTGAAATATTTTCGGGATGTAGCTCAGTTTGGTAGAGTACACGTCTGGGGGGCGTGTGGTCGCAGGTTCAAATCCTGTCATCCCGAC
>DDUV01000053.1:123229-162089 GCA_002344975.1 Saprospiraceae bacterium UBA2329
CATCCCGACACATCTGGGGCCGCGCCAATGGCGCGGCCTTTCTCATTTTATACCCCACACATCATGGAACAAACCTTCCAGGTTTACATCATTCAAAGCCAAAAGCACGGCAGATTTTACATCGGCAGGTCACACGATCCCGAAAAGCGACTCCATTTCCACAACTTAGGCTGGAACACCTCCACGAATGCCCTATTCCGTCTGCAAACAATGATACAAACGCAAAGCTGCGGCTGTACTGTCAGCCCTGAACATGGATGCGCAAGAAACAATCTCCGTACGCGAAATGAGGTAAAACGGTCTTTTCAACCCCGAGACCTTTCTCTCGTTAGCCACAAACGTCGTCTGCGGAAACTCGCGCCGCACATAAGCCGCCACCGCCGGCAGCGCTTCATGGTAACCACATTGCACATAAACGAGCGCTTCCGCATCAGCGGGCAAAGCATTTGTTAAATCAAGTTCCAGCTTTCGGCGAGATTCCAACAAAGGATACCCCGACAACCAAAACAACAGCAGCGCAAAGGCTCCGGCTAAAATCGGGCCGCCTATAGCCCAACGTCGGTGCATTCCGTAAAGCCCGATCACTCCCACAAAACTCATGCTCCAGTATGCCCCGGCTATCAATGCAGCCACCCGAAAACCAGCTCCCTGAAGATAGTACACTCCTCCGAAAAACAAAATGAGGCTGCCGAAAAAAGCGGCAATCAAGTGCAGCACCGCCCCGGCTTTAACAAAGTTTCGGTAGGGAAAAACAGGCAAAAAGTACGCATCCATCTGCCGGGCAATGAGCAGCGCCGGCACAAAATAGATAGCCGGAGATTGAGCCATCATACCCGCCATAAACCCAGCGAAAATCAGCACCGCCATTTCGTCTCCTTTATGCAGCTTGGGGGCGTAATCTCGCAAGCCGGAAAGGATAAATCCGGCGAAGGGAAGGTAGCCCAACAGCAGCAGCAAATACCCGCCGGGGCGATTCTGATGCACAAAAAACCAATCGGGCCGCCACTCCAATGTACCTGAAAACCAACACACTGCAACAGCCAAAAGCGCAGGAAGCCAGGCTTGTAATCGCCACAATTGCCGGGCCTGCCCGGGGCGGCCCAATATAAAAACGGCCAGCATAGAAAAATACACGAGCGACGACCAGGGCGCTATCAAACCCGATGCAAAAACCACCGCATAAAACCACCAGCGCCAATCCCTATCCGGCTGTTTGATATGTCGCAACAACAGTACAAAACCGATAAGATGCAGGGCGAAGAGCCAGGAATCGGGAGTCGCCATTTTGGCAAGGTTGGGCAATCCCATCGAAGTGCCGGCCACAAGCAGCGCCGTCACCGTAGTACGCAGGCCGAAAAGCGGGCGGGCGAGGTAGAAAAACCCTGCCCCGGCCATTAACAACCACACCACAGAGGGCAGTCTCATCAGAAAAAGATTGCCGTGGGTTTGTTCCCAAACCCAGTTCAGGAACATCGCAGGCAGTATATGAGACCCGCCCGGCGCAGCGCTTTCCCAAGCCAAGGAGGCTTCGGCGCCGTTCCACAAACTTGCAAAGTCATTCATTACCAACAAAGTAACAACAACAAGCAGAAGTACTGCCACTGAGAAATAGCGAAGTGTACTGGTCATAGGTTTTCTTGTTTTCCAATCAAATCCCAGAGATTGCCGTAAAGGTCTGCAAAAACCGTCACCATACCATATTCCTCCTGACTGGGCGGGCGAACAATGCGGATGTCTTGCTGTAGAAGATTCCGATAATCCCGCTCAAAATCATCGGTGTGCAAAAACAGAAAAACGCGTCCTCCTGTTTGGTTGCCGATGCGACTCTGCTGTTCTTCCCCCACCGCTTTAGCCAATAAAATACAACATCCGTTTTCAGCGCCGCGAGGTCTGACGAGTACCCAGCGTTTGGTATCGCTGAGCGGCGTATCTTCAACGAGGTCGAATTTCAGCCTTTGGGTATAAAACTCAATGGCTTCGTCGTAGTCTCTGACTACCAATGCAATATGTGCAAGATGAGGCATATTATATCTTGATTGTTTTGTCGTTACGGATGCTACGTTTTATACAAAAAAACTGCCGACTTCACATTCCGCAAAGCCGGCAGTTCTGTTTTGCCAAAAAAGAAGCAGTCGGCGCTTACATTCTTGTCAGTTTCACAGTGCCGCGAGCCCAGCCTTTGTCATCCTGAATGGTGATGAGGCCAAAGAGCATCTGTTGCGAAGCAGCTGCGGGCAAAGGTAAGTCCCATTGCAGTTGGTGCGTACCCGCCGAGCCGATAAATTCTTTCATCTTGCCGACTCTGCGGCCCAGCATATCCATCAGTTCCAGTTCGATCCAGCCACCCGATTCGGTAGTAAACTCAACGGTGAAACTGTCCTGGAAAGGATTCGGGAATACTTTGACACCCGCCAACTGTGCCGGAAGGACTTCGTTGGTACTTGTAAAAGTCGTGCAATCAATCGTATCAATGGCTTTGGCCAAAACCCGCTCGTACAGCAGCCTGTGGCCGGCGTTGTTGAGGTGAATGCCGTCGCCGGAGTCATAAGTGCTGCTAATGAAGCCGTTGGGCGCCGCCACGTCCGTCCAGAAGTCAATGGCATTGTCGCCGTAGATGCTCAGGATGGAATCCCGCACGATCGTCTGAATTAGAATCTGCGCCTGATTGGTGAAATTCCTCGGCTGCGTAGTGCAAACCCAAACACCCGCATTGGCTGCGTTGGCTACCGACTTGACGAGCGCGAAGTTGGCCAATTGCGCCTCCGGCCCGAAGTTGTTGGTAGCATCGTTGGAGGGCATATTCACGATGATGGCATACGGATTGAAAGTCAGTGCTTTAGTAATATTTCGTTCCGTATCTATAGCAATGTTCACGCCCGGCGGGATGGTCGTACCGGTGGGCAGGATGTGATAAGTGGTGTAACCTCCGCGCGCCAGGTTGACCACGTTGTAGCGGGTATTCTTTTGAAAAATATCCTTGCGATAACGGTTCACCCAAGAGCTGTCGGCCACCGGTTGTGCCCCCGTTCCCTCGGCGGTAGAAGAGCCAAGTACTACAATCTGGCAGGTCACGTCGTCATCTGCAATTTCAAAAGCAGCATCGCTTTGGTCGCTCAGTTCGTTGGCCGAAAGACGCACCAGACAATCGGCAGAGGGCGCATTGGGCACCGTCCAGGCATATTGTTTTTGTACGGCAATCACCGTGTCAATGGCGGTCCAGGAGGCGCCGTTGTCGGTAGAATATTCCAAAATGACGCTGCCCACATTCTTGCTCTCCCAGATGATGGAAGGCGTTTTTCCCACTTGCCAAAACTCGCCGCCATTGGGCGAAAGCACGCTCAGTTCAGGTTCGCCGGCTTCTTCTTCATCATAAATGACTTTCATGGCGCCGAGATAGAAGAAACCGGAGCTGTTGTTGTTGTTCGGGCCAGGCGCCACCTCTATGCGAACGGTGCCGTCGTTGGCCGGAAACAGCGTGGCAGTGGCTGTGTTCGCAGCGTTGTTGGAAGCATCCAAATACACCGTTTCAGCCGACAAACCCTGCAAGGTATAGCGGGCTTCGCGATTGTCGGAAGCGCCGGTGCGAGAGGCAAAAAACACAAAGGTATGCGGTTTGCCGGGCGTCAGATTGGTAAACTCTATGCCACCGACGGGCTGCGTTTGCCCTCCAAACAGTACGGTATTGCCGAAGAAACTGTCGCCGGTGGCCGTTGCCGGGAATCCAATGGCCGGATCGGGACTAAGCGTACCGGCAGTGTTGATGTTGTTGAAGGCATCATAAACGAAAACCGACTTGCCGGAGGAGAATCCTTCTGAAGTGAGCAGATCGTCTATGCGGCCTGCTACAGGATCTGCCACATTGTTCCAGGGCAGCGGCGAGAAGTTGTTGCCAAAATCGAGGAGCAGGGTATCCTGAGCGGGCGGCGGCGGCGGGTTGCGTTCATACACCACGCGCATGGCGCCGAGGTAGTAGAAACCGGTCGAGTTGTTGTTGTTGGGGCCGGGCGCCACATCAATGCGAATGATGCCCTGCTCATTGGGAAACAGTGTCGCGGAGGCTACTCGATCTGTGTTGTTGGAAGCGTCGAGGTCGGCGGTTTCGATGGTTTGGCCGGTGAAGGTATAGCGAGCCTCCCGGTTGTCGGCCACGCCGGCGCGGGAAGCAAAAATCGTAAACGTATAAGGCTTGTCGGGCAAGAGATTCGACATTTCCAGACCTGCGGTGGGTTGTACTTGTCCGCCGAAAGTGGCCGTATTGCCGAAGAAGCTGTCGCCGGTGGCCGTTGCCGGGAATCCGATGGCAGGGTCGGGGTTGGCGGCGCCGGCAGTGTTGATATTGTTGAACGCATCGTAAATCACAATGGAAGCGCCCGAAGCATTACCGGCAGAAGTGAGAATGTCTTCAATCTGACCGGCTACCGGGTCGGTGATGTTGTTCCAGGGCGCGGGAGTGAGGCTGTTGCCGAAGTCAATGAGCAGCGTGTCAATGAGTGAAATGACCGGCGGCTCCTCGAATTCATACGTCACCCGAATGGCGCCGAGGTGGTAAAAGCCCAGCGAGGTATTGTTGTTGGGGCCGGGCGATGCCGTGATGCGGATGGTGCTGTCGGCGGCGGGGTAAATCGTGGCCGTCACCACCATATCGGTATTGGAAGAAGCATTGAGCGTAAGCGTCTCAGATGCAGCGCCCTCTATCAGATAGGAAGCTTCGCGCATGTCGGCGCCGATGCGGGATGCAAAAATGGTGATCGTGTAAGGTTTCTCCGGCAACAAATTGAACAGCGCTACGCCACCGGTAGGCTGCACCTGACCTGCAAACGGACCAGTATTGCCATAAAAACTATCCCCGGAAGCGGAGGCAGGAAAACCAATGGCCGGCGATGGTGTCTGGGTACCGGCGGTATTCACGTTGTTGAAAGCGTCAAACACTTCGATGCCTCTGCCCGAAGGTCTGCCTGCTGTGTTGATGATGTTGTCAATGCGCCCGTCCACGGGGTTGGTCAGGTTGTTCCAGGGCGAGGGCGAGAGTACCGGCCCAAAGTCAATAAGCAGGGTATCCAATTCCATCACAACGGGCGGCTCCTCGTGTTCGTAACTCATGGTCAGCGTGCCGAGGTAGTAAAATCCCGTGCCGTTGGTGTTGTTTGGCCCCGGCGCTGCATCAATGCGAATGACGCCGCCGGCATCGGGTTGGAGCGTCACGGTCACCACTCGATCTGTGTTGTTGGAAGCATCCAGATCGGCGGTTTCGATGGTCTGGCCGGTGAAGGTGTAACGTGCTTCGCGGTTATCGGCCACGCCCATGCGGGATGCAAAAATGGTGAAGGTATGCGGTTTGCCCACGGTGAGGCCGCCCAATTCTACGCCGCCGGTGAGTTGCACTTGTCCGCCGAAAGTAGCCGTGTTGCCGAAGAAGCTGTCGCCGGTGGCGGTAGCAGGCAAGCCCAGCGCGGGGTCGGGAGCGGTGGCGCCGTTGGTGTTGATGTTGTTGAACGGATCGTACACCAAAATGGATTTACCGGTCATCAGCCCTGCCGTGTTCGTCAGGTCGGCAATGAAGCCGGCGGCGGGGTCGGTGACGTTGTTCCAGGGAGCGAGTGAGGTATTGGAGCCGCCAAAGTCCACCAAAATGGTGTCCATCGGCATGGGCGGCGGCGGAGCTTGCTCATACACCATCACAAGGCTGCCGAGGTAGTAAAATCCCGTGCCGTTGGTGTTGTTGGGACCCGGCGCTGCGTCAATGCGGATGACGCCGTTGGCATCAGGCTGGAGCGTAACCGTCACCACCCGGTTGGTATTGTTGGAGGCATCCAGAAAAGCTGTTTCAACAGTAAGACCGGTGAAGGTGTAGCGCGCTTCGCGGTTGTCGGCTACGCTCATGCGCGAAGCAAAAATGGTGAACGTGTGCGGTATGCCCGGCCTCAGACCGGCCAATTCTACGCCGCCGGTGGGTTGCACTTGTCCGCCGAAAGTAGCCGTGTTGCCGAAGAAGCTGTCGCCGGTAGCGGTAGCAGGCAAGCCCAACGCAGGGTCGGGAGCGGTGGCGCCGTTGGTGTTGATGTTGTTGAACGGATCGTACACCAAAATGGACCTGCCGGAAGGCTGGCCCTGGGTGTTGAGCAGATCGGGGATGCTGCCGGCTACCGGATCAGTGACGTTGTTCCAGGGCGCCGGCGAGAGGTTATTGCCGAAGTCTATCAGAATCGTATCGTTCTGAGCAACAAGGGCGTACCCTGCAAAAAACAGCATCGCCCAAAGGAGAAGTACATGTTTTTTCATTTGTTGATAGCTTGTGAGTTGGTTATAAAGTGGTTGTTTGTGCGCCAGGGACAGCAGCGGTACCGACGTGCGGCTCCGTAGCATGGAGGTTTAAACCCCGACGCTACGGAGCTGCATGGAGGTAAGAGCGAATGGCCCGCCCCGCCGCCCGATGCCACCCGCTTTGAGAATGGCCGGGGGTGGCAGGCAGATGCGGGGGGCGCCCTGTATCAATAATTCGGATTCTGCGTGATGATGCCTCCGGTCAGGTCTATTTCCGACTGCGGGATCGGGAACAATTCGTGCTTGCCGGCTACGAAACCGAGCGGAGTGAGGCGGGTTGCGGCCTGTCCGGTGCGCACCAGCTCGAACCAGCGCTGTTGTTCCATGGCGAGTTCTACGCGGCGTTCGCGCCAGATGGCCTGGCGGAGTTGCACTTTATCGGTGGTAGTAAGGGCGGGTACTACGCTGGGTGGGCGGGTGCCGCGGGCGCGGGCGCGTACCAGATTGATGTAAGTGAGCGCCTGTGCGGGCTTGTCGTTTTCATTGAGCGCTTCGGCGGCAATGAGGAGTACGTCGGCATAGCGAAGGATGCGGATGTTGCTTGGCCCGTTGTCCTGCAAGCCGGGGTGATTGGGCGTCCAGGCTTTCTGGCTGTAGCGCTCATTGAGTATGTCCGGGTTGTCTTGCACAATGCCTGAGCCGTCGGGCAGCACCTCGCCCACATAGAGGATGGTAGCATCGCGGCGGGGATCGCCGGGTTCGTAGGCGGCAATGAGGTCGTCGCTGGGCAGGTTGAAGCCCCAGCCGAGGTTGGGAGTGCCGCGCACGCCCTGGATCATGTTCCAGGCAGTGGCGCCGTTGTAGGAGTCTTCGAGTGCAGTGGCCTGAATTTCAAACACCGACTCGGAGGAGTTCTCGCCTTCCGGCAAAAAGATGCGATTGTATTGCGGCAGCAGGGCGTATTGGTTGGAATTGATGACCTGCAAAGCGTACTGCTCAGCATTTACAAAATCGCCGATGGTGAGATATACTTTGGCCAGCACGCCGCGGGCAGCTCCTTTCGTGGCCCGGCCCATATCGGCAGTCGGATACTGGTTCTTTTCGGGCAGTACCTCAATGGCGTCTTTCAAATCCTGAATGATGAGATTATAGACTTCGGCCTTGGGCGCGCGAGGTTTTGTGTAAAACTCAGCCTCCGTCAACTGCTTGTCTATGAGCGGAATGTCTCCAAACCAGCGCACGAGGTTGAAGTAATAATGCGCCCTCAGAAATTTGGCCTCACCGATGAGCCTGCTGCGCAGCATTTCGTTCATCTGGGCTTTTGGAATGCCTTCGATGGCGGAATTGGCTCTAAAAATACCCCGGTAGTAGCCACGCCATGCCACGCGAACTTCTTCGGGGAAGGAAGGCCCGTAGGTGAAGTTGTCAAAAGTGGCAATGCGCTGTGCATCAGCGGGAAAGCTGCCCTTGGTGGCGTCGTCCGACACGATGTCGGTCATGGCCAGATACGGGAAGGCAATGACATCCCAGGCGCGCAGTTGGTTATACACTGCATTGACGGCCCAAGTGGCATGATCGGCCGTTTGGAAATAGTTTTCGGCGTTGATTTCGCCCTGCGGTTGCACTTCCAGAAAGTCTTTTTGGCAACCGGCTGCTCCCAGAAAGAGCGCAAGGAGGCTGAATAGACGAATGATATGCTTTTTCATAGTTGATATTTTCTTGGTTAACAATTTTTTTTCCAGCTTAGTGAAGGGGTGACTACGGGGCTGACACTTGCCGAGTCACCCCTTCGCTACCCCCCGAAACCCGGAACCTTGAACCCGGAACCTTAAACCCGAAACTCAGAACCCCGCATTCAAACCCACCAAAAAGGTGCGCGCCGTAGGATAAATCCCGCCGTCAATGCCCACCGCCAGTACATTTTCGCTGCCAATTTCGGGACTGTACCCGCTGTAGTTGGTCCAAAGCATGACGTTGTTGCCGCTCACATAAATGCGAAGATTGGTGATGCCGGCTTTGGAGAGCAGCGCTTTGGGCAAGGTATAACCCAATTGCACACTGCGCAGGCGCATGAAGGAACCGTCTTCCAAAAAGCGGTCGGACACGTTGAAATTTGGATAACCGCCGTTGGTCACCCGCGGTTCGCTGTTGCTCGTGCCTTCGCCGGTCCAGCGGGCGAGGAAGGAGGATTCAAAATTGGGAATGCCGAATCCGCGGGCCATCTTTTTGGAATTGAGGATTTTGTTGCCCGATACGCCGTTGAAGTCTGCCGAAAAGTCGAAACCGGCTATGTCAAAGCCGAAATTAAAGCCGTAAACGAGGTTGGGAATGGCACTGCCGAGGTAGGTGCGGTCGTCGGGCGTGATGATGCCGTCGCCGTCCACATCCTCAAAACGCAGGTCGCCGGGTTTCACCGGTTCGCGATTGGGATATTTGGCAATGTCTTCTGCATTTTGGTACAAACCGGCCACGCGATAACCGTAGAATGCGCCGATGGGGCCGCCGATTTCGGTGCGGGTAGCGGGTTCGCCGGAGATGAATACGCCGAAGAGTTCTTCGTTGCCGGTGCCCAATGATTTCACCTCGTTTTTGAGCGTAGAACCCAGCACACCGACGCGGTAGCCGAGCTTGCCCACATTGCCCCGCCAGTTGAGGGCAGCATCTAATCCGCTGTTGAGTACGTCGGCGGCATTGACATAAGGGTTGCCGGCCGAGCCGACATAATCCGGTATCGGCACGGGAACCAGGATTTTTTCGGTGTAGCGGCGGTAGTAGTCTAATTCTAATGTGAGCCGGTTTTGAATCGCGCCTATCTCAATGCCTGCGTTGGTGCTGTTGCTGAGTTCCCATTGCAGGAAAGGATTGGCCAGCGTGGTAATGCCTGCGCCAAACAGAAGTTGCTCCGGCGTGCCGAATACAGCGCCTAAACCATTCGATACGATGGGCGTAGCAGCGCCGGTGGGAATTTTGTCGTTGCCCAAACGGCCCCAACTGGCGCGCAATTTCAGGTTGGTCAGGATTTTCTGATCCTGCATGAAAGGCTCCTCAATGACCCGCCAGGCCAATGCCACCGAGGGGAAACTGCCGAAACGACGCTCGGAACCAAAACGGGAGGAACCGTCGCGGCGCCAGGAGGCAGTGAGCAGATATTTGCCCATTAAAGAGTAGTTGAGCCTGAACAAAGTAGAAACATAGCGTTCCGGGCGGTTGGCATAGTGGTAATTGGTGGCGGTTTGATCGTCGCCGGCGTTGAGGAAGAAAAAGTTCTCCGTAGTGCCGATGAGCCTTAAACGGCCGCCGCCAATGCCCTCGCCGGTGATGTTTTGGGAAGTATAACCGGCCAGGAGTTCAATGCGGTGGTTTTTCCACTCTTTGCGGTAGTTGAGGGTGTTTTCCCACTGCCAGTCCACACCCCGGTAGAAGCCTGCGAAAATGCGACTTTCGGGGTTGCGCTGCTTGTTGTCCACCTCAAAAACAGGCTCGTAGCTTTTGTTGCGGTTGTTTACCAAATTGAAGCCGAAACTGCTGCGGAAGGTAAGGTCCTTGAGAATAAAAATATCGCCGTAGAGATTGCCGGCAAACTGCTGCCCGTAGCCCCGGTTGTAGCTGTTGTACTCCAACTGGGCAGCCGGATTGCTCACATTGGACACCAACGAGGTGCTGCCGAAACGGCCGTTTTCATCGCGAGGAATCACCGTCGGATCGGAAGCAATGGCGTTGAACACAATGCCGCCGGGTTCGCCGTTGTTGTCGCTCATCACAAAGGCGATGTTGTGCCCAAACTTCATCCATTTGAAGAAGTTGTACTGGTTGTTGACCCGCAAAGTGTAGCGATTGAAATACGACGACTTCACGATGCCCTCCTGCCGGAACACGTCGCCGCTGATGCTGTACGTCATGGCTTCGGAGCCGCCGCTGACATTGAGGTTGTAGTTTTGGATGATGCCGTTTTGGAAAATGACATCCTGCCAGTCGGTGCCCACACCAAACACGGTAGGATCGGGGTGAACGGGCTGGCTGCCGTTGTTGAGGGCAATTTCGTTGATGAGCTGCGCGTATTCGGTGGCATTGGCCAAACCCAGACGGCGTTCGGGCTGCTGTTGGCCCACATAAGAGCCAAACGAAACGCGGGCTTTTTGCGAGCGGGAGCCTTTGCGCGTGCTGATAAGGATAACGCCGTTGGCGCCCCGTGTACCGTAAATGGCCGCAGCGGAGGCGTCTTTCAATATCTCCATGCTTTCGATATCGGCCGCATTAAGAAAGTCTATGTTATTGAGAATCAGGCCATCCACCACATAAATAGGGGCGGCGCCGTTGAGGGTGCCCGTACCGCGAATGCGCACCACAGGACCTTCGCCCGGCCTGCCGGAAGCAGCGCTGACCTGCACACCGGCCACTTTGCCCTGCAATGCCTGCAAGGGGTTGGCGGTGGCAATTTTCTGAATTTCATCTGCTTTCACGCTGGTCACCGAGCCGGTGAGGTCGCTTTTGCGCTGTGTGCCGTAGCCCACTACCACCACCTCGCTGATGAGGGTGGCCTGTTCGAGGAGTACAACGTCCAATTTCGCCTGGCCTTTGAGCGGGAATTCCTGCGTCGTGTAGCCTGTGTAAGATACCACCAGCGTGACGAAAGCATCCGGCACTTTCAGCTCGTAAGAGCCGTCTATGTCGGTGATGGTTCCGTTGGTGGAGTTTTTCACAAGGATGTTGGCGCCGATGAGCGCTTCCCCTTTGTCATCGGTCACTTTTCCGGTCACCGTAACTTGAGCGACGGCCCATACGCTCCATAGCATCAGTGCCGCCGAAATGAGTAGTTGTTTACCAATCATTGTGAGTGTTTTTATTTCTTATTGATTTAATGTCAGGTTATTGCAAAAGCTGCAAGCCGTTAGCTGCAAGCCACAAGCCGGCTGCGTTTCGGGTTCGAGGTTTCAGGGGTAGTGAAGGGGTGACTCGGCAAGTTTCAGCCCCGTTAGTCACCCCTTCACTAAGCAGGGTTACTCACCTCCTCACATACTCACCCCTCACTCACCCACTCACCCCTGAAAACCGCCTACTTCACCATCGTCACTCTCGTACCCAATTTCGCATCCGAATCGCCAC
Organism: Saprospiraceae bacterium UBA2329; assembly: GCA_002344975.1. Classification (GTDB taxonomy): domain Bacteria; phylum Bacteroidota; class Bacteroidia; order Chitinophagales; family Saprospiraceae; genus UBA2329. The sequence goes on from DDUV01000053.1 coordinate 134,594, forward strand.
CCACCCAAATATCGAAGTCGCCGGGTTCGGCACGGAAGCGCAAGTCGTGGTTGTAAAAACGCAAGTCATCGGCGCTCAGCCGGAATTGCACAGTTTTGCTTTCACCTTTTTTCAAAAACACCTTTTGGAAGCCCTTCAACTCCCGCACAGGCCGGGTCACGCTGCCGATCAGATCGCGCACATAGAGCTGCGCGGTTTCTTCGCCGTCGTAATTGCCTGTGTTTTTGAGCATTACAGAAATATTCACCGATTCGTTGCGGTCAAAGCTCGACCGGTCTGTTTTCAGGTCGCTGTACTCAAAAGTAGTGTAGCTCAACCCGAATCCGAAGGGCCATTGCGGCGTATTGGGTACATCTAAGTACTTGCTGGTGTACTTGTCGTTCGGATTCATGGGGCGGCCGGTGTTTTTCATGTTGTAGTGCAAGGGAATTTGCCCCACATTGCGCGGAAAGGTCACCGGCAGTTTCCCGGATGGGTTGTAATCGCCGGCCAGCACGTCGGCAATGGCGTGACCGCCCTGCGTTCCCGCAAACCATGTTTCCACGATGGCCGGTACTTTTTCGGCCAAATCTCCCAATACTAAAGGACGGCCATTCATCAGCACCATCACCACTGGTTTTCCGGTGGTCAACAGGTATTTTACGAGTTCTGTCTGCACGCCCGGCAATCCGATATCAGAACGACTGGCCGCTTCGCCCGACATCCAGCCGGCCTCGCCCACCGCCAAAATGATGACGTCGGCTTTTTTGGCGGCAGCATAAGCATTGGCAAAATCAACTTTATTCATCTGCATCACGTCGGAACCTCTGGCGTATTTTATCTGCGCATTGGGCCATTTGGCGCGCACGCCTTCCAGCAGCGTCACACAGTCTTTGGCATCGCCGGCAGCCGACCAGTTGCCCAGCATGTCCACTTTGCTGTCGGCCAACGGGCCTATCACGGCTATGTTTTTGAGGTTTTTGGACAGCGGAAGCAACTGATTTTCATTGCGCAGCAACACAATGGACTTGCGGGCCACATCGCGGGCGGCGGCTAAGTGCTCCTGCGAAAGGATGAGCCGTTTTTCACGCTCGGTATCGCTGAATTTGTAGGGGTTTTCAAACAGGCCGAGCATGAATTTCATGCGCAAAATGCGACGCACGGCATCGTCCACTCTCGATTCTTTCACCTTGCCTTCGCGGATCAGTTGTTCCAAATGGTTGTAATAAACCGCGCCCTGCATGTCCATGTCCACGCCGGCATTCACCGACAGTTCGCCGGCGTGTTTGAAGTCGGCGGCATAACCGTGCTGCACCATCTCGTTGATGGAGGTGTAGTCGGTCACCACAAATCCGGGGAAACCCCACTCCCATTTGAGGATGTCTTTGAGCAGTTGTTCATGGGCGCTGGCGGGTATGCCGTTCCATTCATTGAAGGAGGTCATGAAGGTCCAGGCGCCGGCATCTACAGCAGCCTTGAAAGGCGGCAGATATACCTCACGCAGCACTTGCTCGCTGATGTCCACGGTGTGATAGTCGCGACCGGCCTGAGCGGCGCCATACGCGGCAAAGTGTTTGGCGCAAGCCAGTACTGCATCGGCATTGTCAAACCCATTGCCCTGAAAGCCCTGCACCCTGGCTTTGGCAATGGCCGAACCGAGGTAAGTGTCCTCTCCGGCACCCTCAGCCATGCGGCCCCAGCGCGGATCGCGGGCAATGTCCACCATCGGCGCGAAGGTCCAATGCAAGCCAGATGCGGCTGCTTCCACGCCTGCTATGCGCGCCGATTTTTCGATGGCTTGCAAATCCCAACTGGCCGACTCGCCCAGCGGTATAGGAAAGATGGTTTTGTAGCCATGAATAACGTCGTAGCCGAAAAGCAAGGGGATGCCGAGGCGGGTCTCCTCCACTGCAATGCGTTGTAATTCTTTGGTATAGGCAGCGGTATGGGCGTTGAAGATGGCCCCTACCCTACCCTTTTTGATGTCTTCTTTGTAGGTGGCGCGCAAGGTCGGGCCGGTCATTTCCCAGTCGGAGGTAAAAAGGGTCATCTGACCTATTTTCTCCTCTAAGGTCATTAATGCCAGCAGCGAGTCCACCCGGCGTTCGATGGCGTCGTTGCGCGGCGGAGCGTCTTTCATAATGCCGCTGCGCAATACGAAACTGTTCATCAGATATGCCACCACCAAAAGTGCGGCGATGTGTAGTGTTTTTTTGAAGAGCATGATGGTTTGATATTCAAAGTTTTAAATTCAAAGTTTTGGGTTCAAGGTTTCAGGTTCAAGGTTCCAAGTTCCGTGTTCAGCCTGCTGTCAACTCTACGCTTGTACCGCCTACTGCAAACCGCCCACTGCCTACTGCCCACCGCCTACCGCCTACCGCCTACCGCCGACTGCCTACTGCCTTAAACCCCGCCTTTTTCAGTCCTTCCTGTATGTACGGATTCTTTTGCATTACCTTCCAGATCAGTCCGCTGCGATAATTTTCCAATTGTATCAAAATCGGCCCCTGGTCAATGCCGAGGTAATCTTTATTGAACCAGCCGTTTTCGGTTCCAGGAGCAAATGTGAACGTCGGATTGAACGCATCCTTAAAGCCATACTGCCCGATGAGGCCGTCGTGGTAAGTTTCCCACATGTGTTTCAAAGCGGGCAGGCACACTTCGGGCGCAAAAGGAATGGAGCCGCCGGCAGCCGTAGGCGCTATGGTGCCGTCGTCGCGGATGTAGTCGGCAGCAGCGCCTCGGGCGGAGTACTCCTGAAAAGTAATCTTCTGGCCGTTCCATTCGCGCTCCAAATAAGCCGGCCCGTCGCAGGCGGTGAGACCCCATACGTTTTCGCCGTAGTCTTTGAAACCGAGGGGATTGCGCATGCAATAAGCCCGGTTAGCAAGTGTGGCCCGACGTGCATTTTCAAAATAATCAATGCCTTTGCTTCTCATGTAATCATCTTGTATGCCTTTGAAATTGACATACATGTGGCTGTACTGATGCCCGAACAGCGGGGAAAAATTGACCATTTCCTGGCCCTCAAATTCCGTCCAGATATAAGGGCGCGTCCATTTTTCCCAGCAATCGGGAGAGAGCGGGTGCGTAGGCGACCCAAAAGCCATGATGTAGAGGATCATCGCCTCGTTGTAGCCGTCCCATTGTGCGTCTAAAAAACCCTTTTCGGGATGCCAGCCCATGGAGAGCAGACCGTTTTTATTTAAAAACCACGGCCAGTTCACCCGTCGGAACAGGTCGTCGGCCAATTGGCGAATCTCTGTTTCCACAGGATTTTTGCGGTCGAAGTAAGACTGTACAGAAAGGATGCCCGCCATCAGCAGCCCGGTATCTATGGTAGAAAGCTCTACCTGTTTGAACCGGCGGGCATCGTCGAGATTCAGAAAATGATAAAAGAAGCCCTGATAACCGCTCACGCCGGAGGCTTCCGGGCCTTGCGGCAAATTCCACAGGGCGCGCAGCGTTTTCACGGTACGGTCTGCGGCGGCCTGTCGCGTTACGAAGCCCCGCTCGGCGCCCACGATGTAGGTCGTCAACCCAAATCCGGTGGCGGCAATGCTGGAAAAAGTGAGTGTAGGCCAGCGGTCGGGGATTTGCCAATACACCGTATCGGCCAATTCCCAAAAATAGAGAAAAGTGCGCCGTTGCAGCTCGTCCTCGCTGAAAGCTACCGGCATGTTGGAGACGGCAGGCTTTGCCACAGAGGCGCTCTGGCGGCAAGACATGGGCAATAATACCCACAGAGAAGTGAATAGGAAAATGGCCCAACGCATGATGTTTGGTTTTATTTGGTTGCCGAGAAAAGCACACCGCCAGGGCGCGAAGCGAGCAAAATGTGCTTCGCGCCCCTGTGCGGTGTTCACCAAAATGAGCCTAATGTTTCCGGCCCACCAAGGGAGCCGGAAGGTTTTGTTTGTTTACTGTTTGATAAACTTGGCGTTGGCTGTCAATTGTCCTTGTGCGTTGTAGCCGGTGAGTACATACATGCCGTTGGCGAGGCCAGCGAGGTCAATATTGAAATTGTACTGACCATTGTTCGGTACGCGTTTCACCACCTGGCCATAAGCGTTGTGGATCACAAAATGCTCCATTCCTTCGGCGTTTTGTACCGTCAGGCGGTCGTTCGCCGGATTGGGCATGATGCGGAGTTGTTCTACGACAGGTTCGAAGATGAAGTTGGCGCCCGGGCAGTTGTTGTCACCAATCGTAATGTCGTCGAAATAGTACGTTTTCACGGTAGTGGGCACATCGCGGAAGTTCATGATGATGGTCATGCGGTCGTGCAACGTGTTGTCGGGCAGGAAGGAATAATCAAACGTAAGTTCCTGCCATTGGCCCGGCGTAGTGTAGTTGTTGTCGGCTGTAGTCGGATTCATAGGCACGTCGCCGGTATTTTGCGCGCCGTCGCGGCCGCGTTCGAGTTTGAACACGACGAGGGCAGCCTGGTCCATAAGCACTTTTACGCGAATCTTTTTATTATTCACCGGCAATGCCACAGGAGCGGGCAGGTCGGCATACATACCGGCAAAAATTTCGCCGTCGGTTGCCTCTACAAATACGCCTACGTTCTGGCTGGTATTGATGCCGCTCGGATTGGGATTGGCGACTGCTTCAAAAACGGTATTTTCTAAAGAACCGTTGGCAAAATAGCGCCAGTTGTCGACGATGTATTCCGGCTGATCAAATGTAGCAACACACCCGCGGAAAGGTGCACGGTTCCACTTCACGTTGTCAATGTACCAGATGTCTTCGGTAGGCTGGCCTACGCCGCCATTGAAAAATACGGCGACCTTGCGGTGGTTTTCGCCTGCAAAGGGGCTGAAGTCCACTACATAGTTGGTCCAGGCATTGGTAACATTTACTTCCGTCCACACTTCACGGGCAGGCGAGGTACCGCCTTCCAGTTTCACCAACATCGGGCCGGTTTGAGCGGCATACACCTGAATATTGAACTGGTTGAACGTACTTAGATCAATGGGCGCTTGGTTGTCGAAAACCAGAGCTACCCAGGGTTCGTTGGCCGGGTCGGTGTATTTGCCCACTTTGAGCGAGGCATTGGCCACCTGAAGTGCCGGGTTGGTCACTACTTCCAAACGGTTGGCGCCTGCGCCGTAGGTGATGTTGCGCTGGCACTCATAGTCGTCCAGAATGGTCAGGTCGGGAACTGTACCGGCGCAGGGATCAACGGTGCTCACGTTTTGAGCCAAGTTGTCGAAATAGTAAATGGCAGAAGACGCCACGCCGTTGTCGAACAGCAGGCGGACTTCTTCGTAGTCGTTGATGTCGGCAAAGTCGGAGTATTCAAAACTGAGTTTCACCCACTGACCGGTATTCGGGATGGCCACAGTGCGCTCTTTGTTTCCTTGCGAAGCGCTCACCAACTGCATCGTTACATTGGCTGCTCCGGCAGGCGCCCACACGTCGAGGTCGAGCTGCGGAGCACTGCTCAGGTCAAGGCCGTTGGGAAGGAATGCGGTCAGCGTACTGAACGGAGAAGCGCCTTTTTGATAGCGCCCCACATTGGCTGTTGTGTTCACGCCGGTAGCATCCGGGTTGGCGATGCGGGCAAAAGTGCCGTGAATGGCCTGGTCGCCGTTGAAGGGCTGCCAATCTAAGTTGGCGCCGTTAAAGGAACCGTTTTCAAACTGCTCGAGTGGCGGCGGGATGGGCAGCGGCGTGCGCTTGATGTCGTCTATGAAATATACGCCGCCCTGATCGGTATTGTCAAAAGCGTTAAAGAATAGCACGATGGCCTTGTGACTGGTACCTGCCTGTGCAGAAAAGTCCACGCCGTATTCCACCCAGGTATTGAGAGCGGTTACCGGTACGCGCACTTCAGCAGCAGGCGAAGCGCCGCCTTCGAGTTTGAAGAGGATATCTCCGGGGCGCGGCGCCCAGAGTTTGATGCTGATATAGTTATTGGTACTCAGATCAAGGACGTCGTCGTAGGCAATCAATAAAGGATTGAAAGCGCCCGGACGGTCTGTGAAACGGCCCACCTTCGGGCTGGAGTTGACCGGTGTGGGGTTGGGATTGTTGACCAAAGCAAGCGTAGCAAGCCCGACACCGTATGCCGCATTGCGATTGCAGTCAAAATCGTCTATGATTTTCGGATCAGGCGAAGCGTTGGAGCAATTGGCTTTGGGCACCGCATATACGTTGTCGAAATACCAGGTGTCGCCATTGCCCGGCTCAAAGGGAGTGACTGCGATTAAAATTTTATTCATATTCGTCAGTCCTACCGCTGAAGAAAAATCAAAAATGTATTCGACCCATATGCTGTCGAACACAATATTTTTTGTGGCTTCCACGGCTTGCCCGTTGCCTTCGAGTTTGAAAAGCACTTTGCTGGCAGTAGGCGACCAAATACTGACCCGGAATTGATTGTGCGTGCTCAAGTCGATAGGAGCGCTCAACTCTCCGATCACGAAGTTAAAGTCGGAGCCGGGGTTGTTGGTATATGAACCAACTGTAGCAGTGGCGTTATAATATTCACTAGCCGGATCCGGATTGGCTACCGGGCCATTGTAGGCGCCGTTTCCTGCATTCCAGGTAATTCCGGAGGGAGATTCGAAGTTTTCGTAGGTTCTTTCAGCCCGTACCGCCACGATGTCGTCAAAATAATAGGTATTGTTATCACCACCTGCCACAAACGGATTGAACGAAATCAGGAAAGTCGTCAGCCCGGTATATGCAGCGCCCCCCGAGAGGTCTGCCGTATATTCCACCCATTGGTTGGCTACAGTGATGTCAATGAATTTCTCTACAGCCTGGCCTCCGCCTTCAATTTTGAAGAGTACTCTGGTAGGAGCAATGGGCGACCAGGCCTTGAACTTAAACTGGTTGTACTCGGCAAGGCTGAATGCGGCGCCGGTGTTGGCCAACGCGAAACAGAAGTCGGAAGGCGCAATATTGGTGTAGGAAGCCACTTTGGCGCTCATATTGCCGGCGCTCACGTCGGGATTGTCCACTACGCCATTGTAAGAGCCGTTGATTCCTGCCCATGGAAGGGCTGCTGTGCCGGATTCAAAGGTTTCCCAGGTCCTGCTGTTGGGTTTGGATGCCGCAATGAAGTCGAAATAGTAAGTATTGCCGTCACCAGGGCCATTGAACGGGTTGAAGGAAATCAGGAAAGTATTCAGGTCGGTAATACCTGCGCCGTTCGAGAAGTCAATGGTATATTCCACCCACTGATTGGCGGTGGTGATGGGCACAAAACGTTCAATATCGGGCCCTGGCCCTTCGATCTTGAACAAAAACTGAACGCCTGCCACCGGCGACCATACCTTGATGCGCATTTGGTTGTACTCCGTCAGGTTGATCCGGCTGCCGGTATTCACCAGCATGAAGTTGAAATCGGATGCGCTGTTCGTCACCGATGCCACTTTACTGGTGACATTTCCATTCCGATCCGGGTTGTCAACAATGGCAAAAGTGGCGCCATTAACGGCGTTCCAGGCAGCCTGGATGCCGCCATCTTCGAAGTCTTCGTACAAGATGTACGGGGCCTGCCCGAATGCGGAGAGGCTGATGAAGACCGCTGAGACAAGAAGAAGTAAGACTTTTCTCATGGTTTTACTTGTTTTTAAAATTAATTATGAAAGACTAAAATTCTCTGCGTGTGCTGGCGCCCGCCTGAAGAAAGCCAAAGCTGATAAACTCCTGCGGGAAGCTCATGGGTGTCTAAAGTCAGGCTGCTTTCTCCATTTTGAATATGAGTGGCCCCCCAGTTGCGCACCTGTCGGCCCATTGCGTCCATTAGTTGAATTTGCGCAGTGAAAGACTCGGTTGCTTCCATCAATAAAGTGAATTGCCCATTGTTAGGATTAGGATAGACCAACACTTCGGCGGGCAAAGCCAAATCGGGAGCCACAGCACTTTGTTCGGCAATAAATCCGATGGAATCCAATGCGGGCTGCATTTCAGGGTTGGCCATGAACAAATCCCACAGCAAACCCGTGCGATGGTTTTCTATCATACCGATGATCGGCCCCTGATCTATGGCTAAATAAGAGCTTGCAAACCAGTTTTGGCCGATATTATATGCGTCTGTAAATCCATAGTACCCCCACAATCTGTCCCCCAGATTGCGATAAAAATGCTTGAGCGCCGCCATGGACTGCGCCGGCGTATATGGCATGGAAGAAAGAGCAGCGGTAGGAGCAATGGTGCCGTTATCGCGGTCAAAAACAGGCTCATGAGCTAAGTAGCCCCAAGGGTTGTCGCTCGCGGTCAGTCCCCAGGAATCGGGGCCGTAGCCCGCATGATTTTTGGGGTTGGCAATGCAGTATTCCCTGTTGATGAGCGTGTGGTTGCGATTGCGGTTGAAGTAGTTGCAGTAAGCATCGCGTTTGTTGCGCGGGTCAAAACCGAGGTAAGAATAGTGCGCAAAGAACAGCGGCCCGCCCCGGAAACCGCCCACATACATGGGGTAGCCGAAATATGCCGCCGGCGTCACAAAGCCTCCGTTGCTTGCCCAGCCGCTGTGGTACAAGCTCGCCGGGATGCCGTGCGTAGGCGAAGCAACACCTAATATATAGGTAATCATGGTTTCGTTAAATCCGCGCAACTGAAAATTCATTTGCCACTGGTAGTTGGGCGACCAATGCCAGTACAGCACGTTACTGTCATTTCGGCGATACCAGTCCCATTCTACATCTTCCCAAAGCCGGGTAATGGTACTGCGCAGGGAGTTTTCCAAAGGTACGTCCTGATTGAAATACGACCGCACCGTGAGCAAGCCCTGCATCAGGAAAGCGGTTTCCACCAAATCGCCGCCATTGTCAAACTGGCTGAATGGAATGGTAGCTCCTGTATTTCCATTGAGCCAGTGCGCAAAAGCGCCATGATAGCGCTGCGCCCTCAATTCCAGAAACGAAACGATCTGTATCATGCGCAGCAAGCCCTCTTGCCGGGTGATGAAGCCCCGCTCAACGGCTACCGGAATAGCTGAAATGCCAAAACCGGATCCTCCCGTTGTGACGATATCTCCAGAATTGAGCCTTTCGCGTGCCAAACCTGAGACTGGATGGGAGTGCTCCCAAAAGTATCGAAAAGTGTAGCGTTGTACCATCGTCATCAGGTCATCGTCGCTCATGGCGGCCACCGTGGCGGTTTGCACACTCGTTGGGGCGCTTTCCTGCCCGGAGCTATTGAGCGCAGTGACGCGATACGAAAACACAGTATCTATTCGGCCAATAAAATCGAGGGCATAAGGCGTACTCGCACCTACCTGACGCAGCAATGCAAACGGGCCATCCGGCGAAGCAGAACGATATATATTATAGGCGATGATGTTGGGGGAAGTCGAGGCCGTCCATTTCAGCTCTATGTGGCTGTCATAACCGACGCCTGCTAAATTGGCCGGCGAGACAGGCTGTGCCCGCAATGCCGACGCCGAAGCAGCCGTCAATACAACTACGAGAAGTGTTTTCCAATACATAGACATCACACTTCCCGACCCTTCTCTGTTTTTTGGTACGGATAACCTCATGAGCATTCAAAAATTCTTTGTGATAGCGAGTGTAAAATTACCCCTATTCAAGGTAAGTACCAAATTTTTAACCTCACTATTGCTACGCCAATGCAATTCAAGAGCATAACACAAACAATCATACTTAATTGTATTTCAAATACTTATTTAATAAATGACAAAAATCACTACTACGCCATGATGCTATTTTGACCTAAGTTGGAAGGGTATAGCGAGGCCCGCGAAGGAACGCGCGTGTACGGGCGACTTTAGCGCTTTAATATCGGCGACTAAAGTCGCCCGTACCGGGAGGGCGCCCCGTGCAGCAGATTACTACGCAGTAGATGAACTGCACAGCAGATGACTGCGAAGCAGATTTTCCCTATCTTTGCCCAATCGCTTTGCCAATGCCGCCGCAATATGCGCCCACCAACTGATTCCGATCATTCCAATCTCAATCCGAAACTGCGCCATGCCGGTCTCGATCTTCACCGACGTACGCCTTTAATTCCGGAAACACTGGCTGAAAACATCTGCCGGGGCGACCGCGTAGCACTGGCCCGCGCCATCACCCTCCTCGAAAGCAGCCTGCCCGAACACAGAGAAACAGTTGCTCAAATATTGGAAATGTGCATGCCCTGCCGCGTTCCTTCGTTCCGAGTGGGCATCACAGGTTCCCCGGGCGTAGGTAAAAGCACTTTTATCGAAGCATTCGGGATGTACGCAGGAACACAAGGCAGCAAAATCGCCGTACTCGCAGTGGACCCCTCCAGCCGCTTGAGCCGGGGCAGCATTCTGGGTGATAAAACCCGCATGACAACCCTTTCTTCATCTGAGTTTGCCTTCATCCGCCCTTCTCCTGCGGGCGAATCCCTGGGCGGCGTAGCCAAAATGACCCGCGATACCATACTGCTGTGCGAGGCTGCCGGCTACGACCTCATTTTGGTGGAAACCGTAGGCGTGGGCCAATCGGAAATGGCCGTACATTCCATGACCGATTTTTTCCTACTCTTGCTGCTGCCCGGCGCCGGCGACGAATTGCAGGGCATCAAACGCGGCATTGTAGAAATGGCCGATCTTTTGGTGGTCAACAAAGCCGACGGCGAACGCCTGCCTTTAGCCCGCCGTGCCAGAGGCGAGTATCTCAACGCCTTGCACCTCTTTCCGCCCAAAGAAAACGGTTGGTCGCCGCAAGTACTCACCTGCTCCGCCGCCGAAAACACGGGGATTGAAGAGGTTTGGAACTCCATGCAGGCATTCAGATCACACACCGCCGCCAACGACTCAATGGAGCGACGCCGCCGCCAACAGGCACTCGCCGCTATGGAGGAGCAATTGCAAAGCGCGCTCCGAGAGCTTTTTTTGCACCACCCGGTCGTTCGGGATCAACTGCCGGCCATCGAGCAGGAAGTTTTAAGCGGGCGCATATCGCCGGCGAAGGCAGCGCATATATTGCTGACATTTTTTTTGAACCAAAATGTATCTCCATAAACCGTATTTCGTCTAAGTTGCGCCGTTGTTGAGCGTCGGCAATATGGCGTTCGGCGTTCATCGCCATCTTTTTCCGAGCATCATTGTTTCATTCATCAAAAACAAGCAACCTTATGAGATCACTTACCATCGGCATCGGACTCGTTGTGCTCGCCGGTTTTCTGTTTATGAAAGGCTGTTCTTCCTACAACACCTTTGTTGACAAGGAAGAGAATGTAGAAAACGCCTGGAGCAAAGTACAGAGCGCTTATCAACGCCGCTCCGATCTTATTGAAAATCTGGTGGCCACCGTCAAAGGCGCCGCTCAGTTTGAACAAAAAACGCTGACCGACATTGCCAACGCCCGCGCCAATGCTACGAGTGTCAAGATTGATCCGAGCAACCTGACGCCGGAAAAAATGGAGCAATTCCAGCAGGCGCAATCGCAGTTGTCGCAAAGCTTAGGCCGCCTGTTGATGGTGACGGAAAATTATCCCGAACTGAAGGCCAACCAGAACTTTCTGGAGTTGCAATCGCAATTGGAAGGCACCGAGAACCGCGTAAAAGTAGAGCGCGACAAATTCAATGACGTGGTTACCGACTTCAACAAAAGCGTGCGCCGTTTCCCCAACAGCCTCTTTGCCGGCATGTTCGGTTTTTCACAAAAGGCTCAGTTTGAGGCGGAACAAAGCGCGCAAAGCGCTCCGAAAGTCAATTTTGAATGACCCGGCTGTTCAGCACCGAAGAAGAAGCGCGCATCATTGACGCCATTCGCGAGGCCGAGCAACAAACCTCCGGCGAGGTGCGGGTGCATGTGGAAAAAAACCTGCGCGGCGATGCTATGAAGGAAGCCATACGTACCTTCCGCAAGCTCGGTATGCACCGCACGGCCCAACGCAACGGCGTGCTGATTTTTTTGGCGCCCGAACGCCGGGAATTGGTCATCATCGGCGATGAAGGTATAGATGCCGTGGTGCCCGCAGGCTTTTGGGATGCCGAGCGCGATCTGATGCTCGACCATTTTCGCCGGGGTGAGATGTGCGCCGGAGTCTGCGCCGCAATTGCCGGCGTAGGCGAAAAATTGAAAGCGCATTTTCCTTTCGCAAAGGATGATACCAACGAACTTTCGGACGAGATTTCTTACGGAAACTAATGAAAAGCGCCGCAGATCGCTCGCCGGTCTGTGGCGCTTTATCTGCACAAAAAACGAATGCCCCAACACAAAAAAAACACACCATGTCACTCCGCCTTACGGTTTTGCTCTTTTTGTCGGTACTCAGCCTGAGCGCGCTTCAGGCCAAAGAACCGCCTGCGCGCCCCAATCCGCCGCGGTTGGTCAATGACTTTGTCGGGCTGCTCGACGGCGGCCAGGCTGATGCGCTGGAACGCAAACTCGTTGCCTACAACGACTCCACCTCCACACAGATAGCAGTGGTCATTGAATCCACGATTGACGGCGACGACGTGTTCGATTATTCGTACCGCCTGGCGAGGGCATGGGGCATAGGTCAAAAAGAAAAAGACAACGGCATTCTCATTTTTGTGGCGTTTGAAGACCGCAAACTCTACATCGTCACGGGCTACGGGGCCGAGGGTTTCCTGCCCGATGCCATGGCCAAACGCATCATCGAAAACATCATCAAGCCCGCTTTCCGGGAAGGACGCTACTACCCCGGCCTCGACGAAGCTGCCAACATCATTATGCAATTAGGCTCCGGCGAATACACCGCCGAGCCGCGCAAGGAAGGTGGCGGCGGCTTTCCCTGGATGACCATTCTCATCATACTGGCGCTGCTCATTTTCCTGTCCATGTTTATGGGTCAGGGCGGCAACCATCACCGCAATGACGATGACGACGACGGCGGTTACTGGCGCGGCGGCCGCTACGACATGGGGCCGAGACCACGAGGCGGCTGGGTCATATTTCCCGGCGGCGGTGGCGGCGGCGGTGGCTGGAACAGCGGTGGTGGAGGCGGCGGATTCGGAGGGTTCGGCGGCGGCGATTTTGGCGGCGGCGGGGCCGGAGGAAGCTGGTAAAAAAAACATCCCGGACTTTGGCCGCAGTCAAAGTCCGGGATGCCCGAAAATGGATCAAACTCCAGATTAATCCAAATACAATTCAAACTCTACGCGGCGGTTTTGGTCGCGGCCTGCTTTGTAGCGATTATCAGCTATCGGTTTAGATTCACCGAAGCCCTGGTGAGACATGCGTCCTGATGCAACGCCTTTAGCCACCAAATAGTCGTAGCAAGTTTTTGCGCGGCCTTCAGAGAGCGTCTGGTTGGCGGGGGCTTCGCCGATGCTGTCTGTATGCCCGCTGATGCGGAGTTTGTAATCAGGATATTTTTTCATCAGACCGGCCACCTGATCGAGGATCGGGAAGGAAGTCTGAAGCAGGCTGGTTTTGCCGGTTTCAAACTGCACGTTTTTGATGGCGAGGTCAATCACGGCTTTGTCTTCCTGAGAAATCACAGGGCAGCCGTTGTTGGAAGCCGGGCCGGGAGAATCCGGGCACTTGTCGGCCTTATCTGCAATGCCGTCGCCGTCGCGGTCGGGGCAACCTCTGAAAGCAGCCAAACCTTTTTGATCGGGACACTCATCGTCTTTGTCGGCTATGCCGTCGCCATCGCGGTCGGGGCAGCCTTTGGTAGCAGCCGGACCTTTCTGATCGGGGCAGGCATCGTCTTTGTCTTCAATGCCGTCGCCGTCGCGGTCGGTGATCGGGCAACCCATATTGGATGCCGGGCCTGCCTGGTCGGGACACTTGTCATCTTTATCGGCTATGCCGTCGTTGTCGCGGTCGGGGCAGCCCTTGAGTGCCTGCGAGCCTGCCTGAGTGGGGCAGTCGTCTTTATCGTCAGCTAAGCCGTCGCCGTCTGTATCCGGGCAACCGGAGTGAATGGCCACGCCGGCTACGTCAGGACAGCGGTCTTGCGCGTCGGGAATGCCGTCGCCGTCGCGGTCTGAAACAGCGGGCGTTTTATCAACAGCGTCTCCAAATGTAATCATCAGGCCGAAGCCCGCCATTACATCGTTGCGCAGGTCTTTAAAACCCAGGCGGTACTCTGCTTTGGTTGTAAAATAAGCGTTATTGGCAAGCCTGAAGTTCAGCCCCACGCCCAGCGGAGCAGAGAAGTAGAGATCATCCCAATTTTGACTTACAGCGCCCAGGCCGGCATACAAATAAGGATAAAGAAAAGAGCGCTGACGGAAATATTTAAGTTGCAAAGTCGCATCCAAACTGAACATAGCATCATTGTGATAAGCGCCCTGATTGTTGGTGGGAAAGTCTGCAACCCCATATCGAAGCGGCACCCCCAGACTCAAAACATTGCCCAGAGAATGAATGTATTCCACCTCCGCGCCGGTGCGAAAATCCGCCCTGAGCATTTTATCAGTGAGTGGAAATTGAAAGTTGGTGCGGGTTAATCTAGCTGCGAACCCGCTGGGAGCAGTTTGCCCCCAAATTGCCGTTTGGCCTAAGAGCATGGCCAAGGCAAAGAAGATAATCGTCCTCTTCATGTTGTTTTGTTTTGTTTGAATAAGAAAAAAGGCGCTTGAAGTTACGAAAGTTTTCCTTTAACCATCCAAGCCTCTGCCTTCTTTGACGATCTTACCTTCTTTAAGTAACATTTTCATCATGCGGTCGAGGATGCCGTTGATGAACTCTTTGCTCTTCTCGGTGCTGTATTGTTTAGAAATTTCGAGGAATTCGTTGAGCGTCACTTTGGTGGGAATAGTGGGGAAATTCAACAATTCGCAGATGGCCATTTTGAGCAAAATCATGTCCACTACGGCTACGCGGTCGGCATCCCAGTTTTGCAACATGGGTTCTATCATGCCGAAATACTGCTGCTCATTTCGGGCGAGTTGCCGGAGCATTTCTTCCCCAAACTCAACGGTAGCTTCCCGCGAAGGGCGAAACTCCTCCATGAAATCAGGCTGGGCAGGCAGTGCGCGAATCGTTTTTTTCATGGCGCCTACAATCAACGATTCATCGTCGGTCCACAGCGGGTACGAGTCTTCAATGGTGTCGTTGAAGATTTCGTTGGCCAAGCACATTTTGTACAAATGGATCAGTATGCCGATGTGGTCTTCGCGAGTGGGGGCCTCCAGCAACAGGTATTTTTCGTATTCGGGGGTTTTGGCCAGTTCTGTGTATAGCTGCCGCACCTTGTCTTCATCGGCCGCTTTTTCCAGTTTGTGCGCCCGCAGCGCCCGCTGAAATTCAGCATGTTTGGTCAACGACTGCACCAATTCGTTTTGGCTGAGCAGCGGCCTGAATGCGCGGTCTTCATCGCTGGGGCGCAATTTGGCTTTGCGGCGCGCGTGGTCGGCCTCTGCGTACTCGGCAATTTTTACCACATACAGCAGGTTGAGCAGGTACAACTCGAAGGAATGTCGAATATTAGCTCTGTACAATTTCATTACATCATCTGCGCTGAGCTGTTCATCCCGGCTTTGGGCGTACAGCGCCTGCATCACTTTTACACGGACATTCCTTCTGCTTAACATACAAATTTGGATAAGAACTTTAGAGGCGGCAAAGATGCTGTTTATTATCGAATATAGTCGGCCTTTATTTGTGCGTATTCCGGCAATTTATTGTAGTGCCATTTCATCACAATTTTGCCGTTTTTGAGCAGTAAAACCCCCGGATTGGAACGAATGATGGTTTTGAGCATGATGTCGTCGGCCTTGTACAAGGGGTATTGCCCGATGCCGGCGACTTCACCAAAGGATTTCAGCGTTTCAGCATCGGTATAAGCTACCACAGAGCGCAGATTGACGCCGTCTTTGGCAGCCGCGGCGGCCAGCGTGGCGATCTTGCCTTTCCATTTTTCCAAATATTCAGGTTTGTTGTAGAGCTTGTAGCCCACCACGAGGAAGTTGTAACCCTGGTCTTCGAGGATTTCGTACGTCACATCCGAGTCGTCGCCGGCCATGATGTTGAAATCGCTGATTTTGCTGGGCTTAAGGATGCGTTTTTCTACTTTCACATCGTCGCCCTTGCGGATGGTATCCCACACAAAAGGCTCAGACTGAATCTGTTCAAAATTCCATTCTTCTTTGGAGTACTTTTCGTACTCTTTCAAAAACTGGTCGTAAGCGATGGTTTTTACCTCGCCGCTTTTTTTGTTGGTCAGCTCGTACGCTGTGATTTCCACGTTATTTTGGGCTTCCATTTCCAGATTTTTCTGCTGTGCGATGTTGACGCCCACTTTGAACGGCCGGAAATCAAGATGCGGTTCGTTCCAGAGGTAGTTGTTCATGTTGTACACCAACAACAACACGGTGGAGGCCGCCACGATGATGTTGCGCACTTTGGGGCTGAACAACTGGTGTTTGCGGCGGAACATGAGTACAAACAAAATGGCCGGCACCATCAAAAAGACGTCTTTGAGGAAGGAGGTTTTGGGCTTGAGTTTGATGAAATCGCCGAAGCAACCGCAATCGGTCACTTTCATGTTGGTTTCCACAAATTCGCCCCACTTGCTGAATTCAAAGAAGTTGACGCCCGCCGGTACATAGCCCGTCAGGTAGGTAAAGCCGGTCAGCGCCGTGAAGAACAGCACCAACAGGAAAAACAACCAGGCCGTAAGTCCGCGCATGGCCCCGAGGATCAGCATAACGCCCAGCACCATCTCAAACACGATCATAAACACTGAAAACCCTACTGAAAACTGCGACAGCCAAGGGAACAGTGCCGCCAAACCATCCCAGCCTGCGCCGGAAAACGTGGCGTTGAATTCAGCAAAATACTGCTCCAATTTGAAAGCAGTACCCATGGGATCCACAGCTTTTACAAAGCCGGAAAAGAGGAACAGCCCGCCGCAGAAGTTTTGCAAAAAACTGAGCCACCAGGTGGTGATGCGCTTGGGCCACACTACCTTCATTACAACGGTGAGCACGGCGGCGACAATGGCAATAACGAGTACGAGCGTGAGAATGGTCATGATTGAAATGATTTATTGTCTGGCTTCATCTATCTTGATGAGCGCAAAAATAGCATAGTTGATGATATCTTTATAATTGGCGTCTAAGCCTTCCGATACAAGGGTGCGGCCCTCGTTGTCTTCGATCTGTTTGATGCGCAGGAGTTTCACCAAAATCAGGTCGGTATAGGAAGAGGAACGCATATCGCGCCACACTTCGCCATAGTCGTCGTTTTTCGATTCGAGCAGTTGCAAGGTTTCCCGTACATAGCGGTCGTAGAGAACCTGCACTTCCTGCCCGTCCATTTCGATGGGGGCATCGGGCGGCAGTTGCAACTGAATGAGCGACATGATGCAGTAGTTGACGATGCCGATGAACTCGGATTCGACGGAGTCTGCTACTTTTTGGTAGCCTTTTTCCTCAATGGTGCGTATGCGGCGGGCTTTGATGAAAAGCTGGTCGGTGAGGCTGGCCGGGCGCAGGATACGCCAGGATGTGCCGTAGTCTCTGTTCTTGTTGACAAACAGCGCTTTGCATCTTGAAAAAACAGCCTGAAATTGCTCGATGGTCTTTTGCACGAGGCGAATTTTGCGACAAAGATAGGGTTTTGGTGTAATTTTTAATAATGGTTCGCCCTCAGTCGTCTGCCCGACAACCTGCGTTTCACATATTCGCCGTAAGTTTGTTGCCTTATTGATCATTTACCCGGAAGGGAATCATCCATTCATCCACCAAACAACTGTTATTATGCGATTGCTCTCATTTTTTGCAGTGCTGTCCCTTTCAGCGCTCATGCTTGCTATGGCAGGCTGCAACACCTCCTCGCGGGTAAGCGCGGGAGACAAAGGCGGGAAAGCCGGTTTCGACATCCCGTATGAAAAATACACCCTCAAAAACGGCCTCGACGTCATTCTGCACAAAGACGCCTCCGATCCCATTGTGGCGATCGCCGTGCTGTTTCATGTCGGTTCCAACCGCGAAGTGCCCGGCCGCACCGGCTTTGCGCACTTCTTCGAACACATGTTGTTTCAAAATTCTGAAAACGTAGGCAAAGGCCAGTTTTTCAAAACGATCAACGAACTCGGCGGCGATTTCAACGGCGGCACCTCCAACGACTTCACCGTTTATTACGAAACCGTGCCCAAAGATGCCCTCGAAAAAATCCTCTGGATGGAGAGCGACCGCATGGGCTTCCTTATCAATACCGTAACGGTGCCGGTGTTGGAAAACGAAAAGGAAGTGGTGAAAAACGAAAAACGCCAGCGCGTGGACAACGTGCCCTACGGCCACACTTCTTACGTCATAGACAAGGCCATGTACCCCGCCGACCACCCCTACAACTGGCAGGTCATCGGCAGCCTGGAAGACCTTCAGGCCGCTACAATTGACGATGTGAAGGATTTTTATGAAAAATGGTACGGCCCCAACAACGCCACCATGGTCATTGCCGGCGATATTGACATTGCCCAAACCAAAAAGTGGATAGACCGCTACTTCGCTGAAATTCCGGCCAAAGCCAAAGTGGAAAACCTCCAGCCACGCCTCGGCAAATTGGACGGTGTGAAGCGCCTCATGCACGAAGACAATTTTGCCCAGGTGCCCGAAATGCGCATGGTTTGGCCCACCGTACAGGACGGCCACCCCGACTCGTATGCGCTTCAGTACCTCGGCGAACTGCTCTCCGACGGCAAACGCGCTCCTTTGTACAAAGAGTTGGTAGAAAAACGCAAAGTGGCCGCTTCGCCGGGCGCTTCCAACCGCACCCTCGAAATTGCAGGCAATTTCAGCATTGTGGTAAGGGCCAATGCAGGCGTGGACCTCGACGATGCTTATGCCGGCACCATGGACGCGCTCAAGGCTTTTGAACAAAGTGAAATTGACGACAAAGACATGGAGCGCATTAAAAACTCATTGGAAACTAATTTTTACAACGGTCTTTCCAGTGTGTTTTTCAAAGCCTTCCAGTTGGCTTCCGCCAATGAATACAACGGCAGCCCCGAAGCCCTCAAAACCGAAATTGCCAAAACACTGGCTGTCACCAAAGAGGATGTGAAGCGCGTTTATGACAAATACATCAAAAACCAGCCCTACATTCTCACCAGTTTTGTACCCAAAGGCAAGCCGGAATTAGCCGTTGCCAACTCCGCCAAAGCTGAAGTAGTGGAAGAACCCGTCGTGCAGGGCGCAGAAGCCGCGCCGATGGAAGAAACTGAGGCAGAATTTAAGCGCACGCCCTCCAAAATTGATCGCACGGCAATTCCGCCCCTCGGCGAAGCGCCGGTTATCAATATCCCAACGGTATGGAGCAAAGACTTGTCCAACTCCATGAAAGTACTGGGCATCGAAAACGCCGAACTGCCATTGGTCAGCTTCAGCTTGCGCATCAAAGGCGGCATGTTGCAGGAGTCTCCCGCTACCATCGGCGTATCCAACCTGCTGACCGACCTGATGATGGAAGGCACGAAAAACAAAACGCCGGAAGAACTGCAAGACGCCATCGGGCAGTTGGGCGCATCTATCAGTATGAGCGCCGGCTCGGAATTCATCAGCCTGTCGGGCAATTGCTTAGCGCGCAATTTTGATGCAGTGATGGCTTTGGCCACCGAGATTTTGCTGGAACCGCGCTGGGATGCCGCCGAATTCGACCGCCTGAAAACAGCCGCTCTCAACCGCATCAAACAACAGGCCGGCCAGCCCAACGCCATTTCCGGCAATGTTTTCAACAAGCTCATGTATGGCCAAAGCAGCATCCTTTCTTATTCTCCGCTCGGCACAACCGCATCGGTAGAGCGCATCACCATAGACGATCTGAAAATGTACTACCAAAAGAATTTCAGCCCCAATCTGGCTGCATTTCATGTGGTAGGAGCCGTAAACCAGGCGCAGGTCAACAGTGCATTGATGAGCATTGAGCAAAAATGGGCCAATAAAAACGCTGCGGTGCCTGCTGTTCCAGATGCCCGCCAGATCAGCAAACCGGTTATTTATTTTGTGGACATACCCGGTTCCAAGCAGTCGGTGGTTCGTTTGGGCGCGCCTTTGGTTAAAGGCAACCACCCCGACTATTTCGCTGCCTCGGTGGTGAACGACAAATTGGGATCAGGCTCGGGCGGCATTTTGTTCCAGCGCCTCCGCGAAGAACGCGGCTATACCTACGGCGCCAATTCCAGCGTGCCGCGCCGCATGAGTCAGGGATTTTTCACTGCTTTCTCCAGCGTGCGCGCCAATGTGACCAAAGAATCGGTGCAGTTGTTCCGCGAAATCATGCAGGGCTACAAAGATGAATACAAACAGGAATACTTAGACGTAACGCGCACCGCCATGCTGCGCAGCAATGCACTGGCCTTTGAAACGCTGGGCAACAAAATGGGTATTCTACTGAATATGAGCACCTTCGGGCTGCCGGCAGACTACGTCAAACAGGAGGAAAAACAACTGATGTCCATGACGCTCGATCAGGCGAAAGCCACCATCGGCAAGTACATGAACCCCAACAAGATGTTTTACCTCATCGTGGGCGATGCTGCTACACAGGCGCCGCTGCTCAAAGAGCTTGGTTTTGCCGATGTCATCATGTTGGACCGCGACGGCAACGTGGTGAATAACTAATCGCGACAAGCAATTGGGTTCACCCCTGTTTAGTTTTGGGCGAACACCACGATGAATTTGGCTACAAGTAGCTGTTTATGAAACATATAGGCACATAGAGCACATAGTACCAACCCTATGTGAACTATGTGCCTATTGTGTTTTAAAACAAATGGCGCGGGATGCCGCCCTCTCATTCAGGCATCTGCCTGAAAATCATCTTCGTCCGTATTGGTCAGCCAGCGTTTGAAATGCGGCGACCGCTCAGCACTCACCACCACCTCTTCTTCGGAAGACGGCGACAACACGATCTTGACCCTGCTCTTGGAATGTGCGTGCATTTCGCGAATGGCCGCCACGGAAATGATGAACTGCCGGTTGATGCGAAAAAATGTAGTGGGATCGAGCAGTTGCTCTAATTTATCCATCGTAAAATCAATGGCATAGCGCTTTCCGTTTGTGGCTACCAGATAGGTGATTTTGTTTTGCGAAAAATAATACGCCGCCTCGGAAGCATCCACCACTTTCATCGTAGAACCGCTGCGGATGAGAAACCGGCGCGGCGCCCGAACCTGTGGAATTAAATCGGCAAGCGACTGATAATCCGGGGTTTGCGCTGCCGTCATGCGTTGGTATTTGGCCAAAGCCTGCCGAAGTTCTTCCACTTTGACGGGCTTGAGCAGGTAGTCTATGGTGTGATGTTTGAAAGCCTGAATGGCGTACTGATCGTAAGCTGTGGAAAAAATGACCGGGCTTTGCACCTGAAATCTGGAAAAAATCTCGAACGCCGAGCCGTCGCTCAGGTGGATGTCCATGAAAATCAAATCGGGTTGGGGATGATTTTTCAACCAGGCCACAGCCGATTCAATCCCGTCGGCACGGCCCGAAATAACAGCGCCCGGCTCGCAGTCTGAAATGAGTTTTTGGAGGCGGCGGGCGGCCATGTCTTCGTCTTCGATGATGAAAATATTCATGACGGTTCGGTTGAAATGATGGGAATACCAACGCGAAAAAAGTGCTCGGTTTGTTCGATGCGAACTTCTTTCTCTGTGAGCAATTCGTAGCGTTTTACGATGTTTTTCAAACCCATGCCGGTCGAATCGGGGCGGCTGATGCGGGGTTGCAGGCTGTTTTCGACCATCCAATAATCTCCCTCGGCATAGATGCGCATGTACAGTGGTTTGGAGGCAGAAACGATGTTGTGCTTGACGGCGTTTTCCACCAGCAATTGCAGGGCCAGCGGCACAATGTACCCTTCCGTGGGTCGAAGCGTTATTTCCACCCGGAGGTTGTCGCCGTAGCGTTTGTGCAGCAAAAAGAGGTAGCTGTCCAACACATTTAATTCTTCCTCCAGCGCAATGAGGTCTTTCTCTCTGTATTGCAGGATATTGCGAAAGAAATCCGAGAGTTTTTCCACATACTCGACGGCCAAATCCGGCGCTTCCTCAATGAGCGAGGTAAGGGTGTTGAAACTGTTGAACAGAAAATGCGGATTGATCTGATTTTTCAACACTTCTAAGCGATTTTCCACTTGCTCTTTTTTGCGGGCTTCCTCTATGCGCAAGCGTTCGTCGCGGCGGCGCATCCACCAGATAAACAAGGCCGTAAGCGCCGTAACAAAAGGCAGTAAAAACCAGCCCTCTTTCCAAAACGGATTGCGGATGACGAAGACATAACTAACAACTTCAGTGTCTTCAAAAACCTCATCCATGCCGGCAGTCACCTCGAAGGTGTAAGTTCCGGGCGGCAGGTTGGGGAAAGTGGCCTGGCGGTCGGCGGTGTAAATCCAATCGCGGCTGAACCCCGACAAGCGATACCGATACCGCACGCGTTCGGGGTCGGTGTGCCAGATGCCGGAGTAGCTGAATACCAAGTTGTTTTCGTTGTAAGAAAATTTGTTTTTGCGCTCAAAATCAACAGGTTGAAATGACACAGACACCTGATTGAGCACTGTTTTCGGATAGGCCGAGCGAGTGGCGCCGAGGGGAGTGTATCGCCAGAGGCCCGTGGAAGTGCCGATCCAGATTTGGCCGCTTTTGTCGGTAGTGGAGGCGTTCAAATTGGGGTCAAAATCGGTGAGGCCGGCTGCTTCTTCAAAGTGAAAAAAGCGGGTGCCGGCGGGATCCAGCAGGTCTAAGCCGTTGCGATGCGCCAGCAAAATCATGCCCGCCGTGTCGGTTCTGATGAGGGCCACACCTTTGCCTTTGAGGCCGTCGGCATATTTATAATGATGAAAGTGCCGCCCGTCGAACGAGAACAGGCCGTCTTTGGCGGTGGTGAACCATATATGGCCGCGGCGGTCTTCGGCAAAAGAGTAAATGGCGTGCAGAGGCAGGCTGTCATTGGACTGCGTCACTGCCGTTCTGAACTGCGATATGCGGTCTTTGTCCAACATACTGATGCCCTGCCCGTCGGTGCCGAACCAAATCCGGCGGCGGGAATCGGTGAAAGCCGAGTAAATAAAATTGGCGCCCAAGCCATTGGCCTGCCGGTAATTGCGCAACATGAAGGGCGCCTGAGCCGGGTTATCGGCATCCAAAACATATTCTGAAACCCCGCCCAATGTAGCCGCCCAGATGCGCCGGCCGGTTCCTGTCAGACTCAAAACGCTGTTGTTGGCCAAGCCTTGCCCTTCGTCCAATAAGATCGGTGTCCCATCGCCGGAAGGCAAAAAAAGCAGTCCCTGACCAAAGGTACCCGCCCAGATATTGGCCTCGGCATCTTCGTATAAACTAATGATATTAAAGATTTTAAGCGCCGAAATTTGCTCCCACTCCGCCCGATGACTGCCGTACAAACTGCGCCGCCACAATCCTTGCGGCGTACCGATCCAGAGACGGTTGCGGCTGTCGGCCAACACGGTTTGCACATTGTCGGCAGGCGTGGACAAGTGCGCGATTTGCAAATTGGCGGCGTAGAAAAACGGTTCGTTGGTGAGCACGCTCAAGTGGCCCTCACTGCCAAAGTGCAGGGCTGTAATTTTGGAGCGGGGCAGGCCGGCATCGCCATTGATTCTACTCAGGCGGCCGCCATTCAGCTCGTAACGAAACAAGCCCTCGCCCTCCGTTCCGATCCACAATTCGCGGCCCGGCAGCATGGCCAAAGCCGAGATTACGCCGTTCGACCAGGGCATTTCCATGCAAAAAAACTGCGCTGCCGCCGGGTGGTACATCGCCACGCCGCCGTCGTGCATGCCTGCCCAGATTTGCCCCCGCTCATCAGAGAGCAGCGCCGTCACAATGGGGTCGGGCAAGCCTTGTTCTGTGCTCAGCACCTCTATTTTTTTCTGATTTTTCACAAAGCTGCAAACGGCAATTCCGGCATCGGTGCCCGCCCAGATACGGCCCCCGGCATCTCGCGCGATGCAATACACATCATTGCTGGGCAATCCGTCGTCGAGGTTGATGTTGTAAATATGGTGTCCATCGTAGCGATACAAGCCCTCGCCGTAGGTGGCCATCCAAAGTGTGCCGTCGTTGCTTTCCGCAAATCCGGTGACCGGCGCTGAAGGCAGCCCTTCTTCCGGCTCCCACCTTCGCAAGATGCCGTCGCTGCCCAAACGAGCGATGAGGCCGTTTTTGAAGCCCGCCCAAAGCAGTCCGTTTCGATCTGTATAGAGTGCCGTAACTTTGTTTTTTGTCAACTGAGGATCAGATACTTGTGGTTGTTCCGCCCGTATTCCGTCAAAGCGCAACAGTCCGGCATCGGCACCCAGCCAAAGATACCCGTGTTGGTCGGAGGCAACTGCTCCGATGCGGAGTTCGGAAAAAGCGCCGCCGGGTTCCAGTTTTTTGAACACCGGAATTTGCGCACCGACAGACACTGCACACAACAGGCAGCAGGCCGGCAAAAGCGCCCGACTATGATTTGGCAAGAACAGCTTCAACGGAAATCTGGATTTCTTCGGCTATTTTTTGATACACCACTCTGGGAATGGAGATGTTGTATTCTTCAAGCAGTACGGAGAACTGGGCGTGCGCCGTCATGCCTTTTTTATCGGTCACAATGTTCACCTTGATGATGCGCTCCTGCTCGACGCCGTGCAAAGAGAGTTTGCCTTTGGCGCGAACGACATATTCGCCAGGCTGTGTCAAATCGGTTGATTCTATAATTTTTCCAGTAAAGACAGCCTTCGGAAAACGGGTGCTTTCCATGTAGTTTTCGTTAAAATGCTCGCGTTGCAAGGCGCTGTTAAAACCCTGAAACGACTGCATGGGCACGCTGAAAGCAAAAGTGCGCCGGGCAGCATCCAGCACGCCGCTGAGTTCTTTGGAGGCCGCTTCTATGAGTTCGAGCGGGGCCTCGGAACGAAAGGTAATGCGCCCGGAAGTGGTTTTGAAAATGCCCGTTTGTGCGACACTTTCCAAAGAAAGGCACAGCCCAATGGCTATAAAAATGGGAAGCAAGAAGTTTTTCATAGGCCAAATTTGAGCAAATTCGGCAGCCCGGGAAAAAATATGTTGACTCAATCGGGAAAATGGCAGGCTGAAACCGGCTGGCCCCGGTTCAGACTCCGTTTTTCCCGGTTCGGTTTATCTTATTTGCGGGTACGCCGGCGCCGGGCTTATGTTTGCAGCGAGTTTTGAAAATTGAACGCATGAACGCAGTTTCCAGATTTTCCATAGCGGGTTGGTGTATAGCGCTTACCATACTTCTCTCTTCTGCACTGTTACCGGGCTGCAAACACGAGCCTTTTGCCACCGACATTACAGACCCCGGCGACACCACAAACGTCAACCCCGGCACGCCCTGCGATCCTCAGGTAGTGTATTTTGAAACGCAGGTGCTGCCCATTTTGCAGTCCAATTGCGCCCTGAGCGGCTGCCATGACGAGGCATCTCATGAGGAAGGCATCATCCTTACCTCCTTCACCCGCGTGATGCAAACCGCCGACATCCGGCCCGGCAATGCCTCCCGCAGCGATCTGTACGAAGTATTGGTAGAAACCAGAGCCGATAAAAAAATGCCGCCGCCGCCCAGAGCCGGCCTCACTCAGGCACAGATCAGCCTCGTTGCCAACTGGATCAATCAGGGCGCCAAAAATCTGCGCTGCGATGCCGGAGCCGGCCCCTGCACCACTACCGACAGAAGCTGGGCGCAGCATATACGGCCCATTATTCAGACCTATTGTTTGGGTTGCCATAGCGGAACGACTCCCGGCGCGGGTTTGAATTTCAGCACACATACAGGCGTGGCCGCCGCTACCACAAACGGCAGGCTGTACGGCGCCATCAATCACCAACAAGGCTATGCAGCCATGCCGCCCACCGGCACGAAAATGCCGGAGTGCCAGATCATGCAGATAAAATCGTGGATAGATGCAGGGGCGCCCAATAACTAATGCGCAGGAAAATGCGTTTACTGTGCCAAAAAACAGAACGATCAATGAAATCACCGACCATCCTGCTGCTTTTGTCCGGCTTGTTCCTTGCCGGCTGCTATTATGACAACGAAGAGGATTTGTATCCTTCCAATTGCAACACCGACAGCGTGACGTATTCCGGCGACGTTGCTCCCATCATTTCTACCAATTGTTTAGTGTGCCACAGTACGGCCGCCAATTTGGGCAACGTGCGATTGGAAGGCTACACTGCTCTGAAAACCTATGTGACCAACGGCAAGCTTTTGGGCGCCATCAAGCATCAATCGGGTTTCTCGGCCATGCCGCAAAACGCACCGAAACTCTCGGCCTGCAACATTGCCAAAATCCAGAAATGGGTGGACGACGGCGCATTGGATAATTAAGACAACAGCTTGTGGCTTGAAGCCTGTAGCTTGTGACCGTTCCTGCATCCAAAAAAAGTCAATCAGATGAAAAAAATACTGCTCATTCTCATCGCCATAGCAGCGGTGGCAGGCGCAGCCGGCGGGTACTACCTGTGGAACAAGCCGCACCAAAACATGTCGAAGGCAGATGCCGCTTACGCGCTGGAAGCCAATGCTTTATTCATGGAATACGAAAGCGATGAGGCTGCCGCCAATGCTAAATACCTCTCCAAAATCGTGGAAGTGAAAGGCGAGGTATCGCAAGTGCTGGAGGGTGAAAACACCACCGTAGTACTGGCCACGGAAAACGGCATTTTCGGCGTCAAATGTGAATTGGACCCGCACAGCAAAGTCGAGTTTCCAAGTTACAAAGCAGGAGATCAGGTAGCTCTGAAAGGCGAGTGTACCGGGTTTCTGGGCGATGTGGTGCTGGTGCGCTGCGTGCCTTCTGAGCGGTAAGCCGGTAGGCGGTGGGCGGTGGGCGGTTCCTCTCGCGACTGCCCACCGCATCCTACGCTTTGCACTGCCGACTGAACGCTCTACTCTTAGAGCCGCCGACCGAATACCGCATACTGCCCACTGAGAAACCGCCAACCGAATAAGTAAACAATCAACGCTCAATAAACCATGCAAAAATTCTCATTTCTCCTCGCAGCCATGCTGCTGACAACCCTCAGCCTCCCGGCACAGAAGTACTTCACCCGCGAAGGCAAAGTGTCCTTCTTTTCCAGCACGCCGATGGAAAACATCGAAGCGCACAACGAGCAAGGCACCGCCGTATTGGACCTGAGTAACGGCAACATCGAATTTGCCGTACTCATCAAAGCATTCCGCTTTGAGAAGGCCCTCATGCAGGAGCACTTCAACGAAAACTACATGGAAAGCACCAAGTATCCCAAGGCCAATTTCAAAGGACAGGTGCTTGATTTTGGCAAAATAAATCTGAAAAAAGACGGCACCGTGACCCTCAAAGTGAAAGGCACGCTCACCATCAAAGACGTGACCAAAAACGTGGAAACCGAAGCCGTTTTTGTGGTGGCCAAAGGAGCGCTCAGCGCCAAGTCGGCCTTCAAAGTGGCCGTTGCCGATTACAACATCAGCATCCCGAAATTGGTGGCCGACAAAATTGCCAAAACCGTGGACATCAAAGTGGACGCCGCTCTGGCTCCGCTCAATAAATAATTGCTCCGACGCCGATTGTATCAAAGCCTGCCCGAAAAGGATCATTCCAACGGGCAGGCTTTGTTCGTTTTCTCCGTTAGTAGTGGGGCAAAAATAAAG
>DDUV01000053.1:162364-163595 GCA_002344975.1 Saprospiraceae bacterium UBA2329
CTTATCTAATCCTTTGGCGAAAATGATCACTTTATTTTTTTTATCGCCCCTTATTTTACTTTTGTTTTCGATTTACTTCTCCAACCATAAAATCCGAACGCAGCTATGTTCTTCCAACGCTTACCAATTTTCGTCCTCCTCTTTGCCGCCGCCCTGACGCTCAATGCTCAGGACGATCTCCTCTCCCTGCTCGGCGACGACGACAAGGAAATCAACTTTGCCAACGCCGCCTTCAAAACCAACCGGGTCATCAACCTGCACTCGCTGGAAAATACCGCTCCGGGCGTACTCGATTTCAAAATCTCCCACCGCTTCGGCACGCTCAACGGCGGCTTCTACGAAATGTTCGGCCTGGACAATGCCACCATTCGCCTCGGCCTCGATCTCGGCATCACCGACAACCTCGCAGTAGGCCTGGGCCGCAGCAGCTACGAAAAAACCTACGACGGCTTCATCAAATACAAATTCCTGCGCCAAAGCACCGGCGCCCGCAACATGCCCGTCACCGCCGCCGTGGTTGCCACCGCCGCCATCCAAACCCTCCGCTGGCCCGATCCCGACCGCGAAAACCTCTTCACCTCGCGCCTGTACTACACCTGGCAGCTCATCGTAGGCCGCAAATTCAACGACAATTTCAGCCTCCAGCTCTCCCCTACCCTCGTGCATCGCAACCTCGTGCGCACCCGCGACGAGAAAAACGACGTGCCGGCCCTCGGCATCTCCGGGCGCTATAAACTCAACAAGCGCATCGCCCTCAACGCCGAGTACATCTATGTGATGCCCAATACCTTAGCTCCTGAATTTAAAAATGCGCTCTCCATCGGCTTCGACATAGAAACCGGCGGCCACGTTTTCCAATTGCACCTCACCAACGCCACTTCCATGATCGAACGCGGCTTCGTAGCCGAAAACACCAATACCTGGGGCAACGGAGGCATACATTTCGGCTTCAATATTTCCAGGGTGTTCACTTTGTGGGAGCCGAAGTAGGCAGGGGGTAGTCGGGCCTTTTCATGGTGGCACAATAGTTCTATCTAATCAACGTGTTTAATGAGACCGCACTCACTATCAGCGATATTATAGTGACTGCGCTGCCGACAGATCGTGTCTAAGCCTTTTTAGATGTAAACCACTTGCGATACCGGCAAAAACAGCTTAGCTTTGTAGCAAATTAGAGAATCGGATGAGTGATAGTCGCCCCTTAGTCAGTTTTGACTGGGCCATCAAAAGA
>DDUV01000006.1:0-181 GCA_002344975.1 Saprospiraceae bacterium UBA2329
TGCCGGCGCCGGCTTCGCAGGATGGCGTGCTGTGGCTGTTGGATGTGCAGGGCCGGGTGCTGCAACGCCAAACGGTGGCGCAGGGCGGTACGCAGGCCGTGTTTGAAGTGGCGACGCTGCCGGAGGGCATCTATTTTGTGCGGATGGAAGGCGATGCGCGGAGCTTCCGTTTTGTGCGGTA
>DDUV01000006.1:578-5886 GCA_002344975.1 Saprospiraceae bacterium UBA2329
GCCCGCATTACACCTTCAGATTCCTTTGATAAATGCGCCCTCCGGTTTCGAGGCGATACACATACTCGCCCGGCGCGAGGAAAAAGCGCGAGGGCCTGAAATGGAACGTATAACTACCCCGCTCCTGAAACTCATCTACCAGCGTGCGCAAGGCCGAGCCATTGGGCAACATAATGGAAAGCCGCACCTGTCCCCGGCTCTGAATGCTGTATTTGATGGAAATGGCGCCCGGCTCCGATTCGGCCGGATGATGCCCCAGCAAGGCTGCCGGATTGTTGAGCGGCGGCGGGGGCGAAGAAGGCGGCAGCAGTCCGGCGATGCCGTTGCCGAGGGGGCGTTGCAGCACCGTTTGTATCACATCGGGATGCAGGCAGAGCCAGTTTTGGAGCACCGTGCTGTACGCGTCGCGGAAGTCAACGGAGTAGAACGGATCGCCGTATTGGTCGGTATTCACCAAGTCGGGGGCTGTGCCGTGGAATCCGTTGCCGATCCCGTCGCCGAAGACCAGCATAGGCGCGCCGGTGCCGTGATCGGTGCCGAGGCTGCCGTTTTCGTAAATCGTGCGGCCAAATTCCGAAAAAGTCATGGCCAATACGTTTTGCGACTGCCCGCCGGCGCCGAGGTCTTGCCAGAACGCCGCCACGCTGTTGGCCACAGAAGCCAGCAGCCGGGGGTGATTCAGCGCCTGATCGGCGTGGGTATCGAAGCCGTCAATGGTGACCATATACACTTTGCTGCCGAGTTTGCCTTTGATGAGGCGCGCCACGATGGCCAATCGTTCGGCCAAGCCGGTGTCGGGGTAATCGGCCTGATTGGAGGCGGAATTGTAGGCGTCGCGGATGGACTCCGAGTAGCGGAAGGCGTTGTTGGACACCGTTCGCACGAAGGCCAATTCGCGGTCGGGCGGCTCCGGTCCGAGGTTCGACAAGTTGTACAACTGCCCGGAGAGCGCTATTTGATAAAATTCCTGCGGATTGCTGATGCTCAGGGCTGTATTGCCGCCCACGGCTCTGAAAATCATATTGGTTTCCACCCCGATCTGCAAGGCGGGCGGCGCGGCGGGCGGTGTGGCAGCGAAGGCCTGGAGTTCGTTTTCCAACCAGCGCCCGATCCAGCCGGTGGCGACCAATTCGTTGGAATCGGAAGCCGAAGCCCAGATGTCGCTCGATCTGAAATGCGAATAATTGGCATCGGGGTAGCCCACGTTGTGAATGACGCGCATTTTGCCTTCTTCCCACAGTGGCTGCAGGGCCTGCATGTAGTTGGGCATACCGAAATCCTGGCTCAAGGCCCACAAATCGGGTTCCTGCACGGCCAGAGTGGGGCGGATGTTGTAGTACTCGTCGTTGCCCCGCAGGATGACGGTATTGAGGCCGTCGTTGCCGCCTTTGAGTCGAATAAGTACGAGGGTGCGGTCGCCGCAATCGCTGAGGGCCAATTGAGAGAGCAGGGCGCCCGGCGCAAAGGCGCGCAGGGTATTGCTGCCCAGCATCATGGAGCCTCCGGCGGCGGCGAGGCCGGTGAGTTTGAGGAAGTCGCGACGACCAAAGGCGCGGTGTGCCTGTTCGTGTTCGGTCTGCTGTTCCATAGATGCGCCATAGCGACGACGCAGGTGTTGTGCTGCTTTTGGGTGTTTGCCGGAAGGCGTATGGTGATCGTGCATGGTTATGGTAGCGGTTAAATGAAGTAGTTAAATAGCTGCGAGCTTCGAGTTGTCTGGCTTAGTGAAGGGGTGACTACTGGGAGATGGACTTGACGGAGTCACCCCTTCACTAAACATGTAAAAAAAGCTTCCCTCAACAAAGCTGCCATTCCGGCAAACGCGTGAGATAATACAGTAAATTGATGATCTGGTAAGGCGTCTCCACATACTGCACGCTCCAGGTGCCGTCTTCGAAGTAATTTTCGGGTACCTCACCTTTGAAGTACTCCAGTGCCGTTTCAAAAAGCGCCGGTTCGAGTTCCCGTTTCAGGTAGTGCCCGATCAGTTCCTGAGTGACGCGGCGGGCGTCGGTCTCGTCGGGTTCGGTGAGATCAATGGCGAGGCGGCGCAGTTTTTCGCGGATTTCTTCATTGTTGGAAAACAAACCGAAGAGAAACGAAGCGCTGAAACTCCACCTGAAAGCGAGGGTATTTTCGTTGAGCCAGGCGTGGTATCCCGGCCAACCGGCTACGTCCACCGGATTGAACGGCTCCTGCCCCATTTCGGAGACGATGTAATTGAGGTAGCCGATGTTGTCGTCGTTGATCTCATCGGGAGAGGTCACGCCGCTGAGGCGGAACAGCCCGGCCATGGTTTCAATCGGACTTTTAATGCAGGTATTGATGTGGCGGTCTTCGTAAAAATGAGTGCTTTTGAACAGTAGTCGGAACACCGGCGCCAGTTCCCAGTTGTTGGCTTTGAAGGTTTCGGCCATTGCTTCCACCACCTGTTCGTCTATTTTTTGATACACAAAAGCCCGGTATATTTTGCCGCAGATGTGGCGGGCAGTTTCGTCTCGGCGGAGGGTAAAAATGAGTTCGTGAACGTCGTTATACCCCCAATTGCCGGCTTGGCCGAAGATGGTTTTTATGCCGTTGTCGTGGCGGTTGGGAGCAAAAGTGACGGCATTGTCGCAATTGTACCTGTCCACGCGCCAGCCGGTGAGTGCGCGGGCCACCTCCACGATGTCGGTTTGGGTGTAGCCGTTGCCCTCGCCCATGGTGAAGAGTTCCATGAGTTCGCGAGCGTAGTTTTCATTGGGTTGGCCTGCCACGTTGATGTTGCCGTTGAGATAGACCAGCATGGCGGGGTTTTTGCCCATTTCTTCCACGAAAGTGCGGAAATTGCCCAGCGCATTTTTGTGCAGCAGCAGGTAGTAGGCCCACATGAAGGAGTTGCAATCATACACCACCTCTTCGGTGACGAAGTGATTGTGCCAAAAGAGTGCCAGTTTGGAGCGCAGCCCTTCCTCGATCATCTCGCGCAGCCATCGCAGGCGAAACTCGTATTTGTGTTCAAAATACAAGTCGTTGTTGTCTTGGTAATCATCCCAGGTCCAGTTGGCCCAAATCGGCGCTACGGGATCGGGGGCGGCCAGCAGGGCGTCTATCACGCTGTCGGCCAATTCGGAAGGCGACATGGCCAAACCCTGCACCACTTGTTCGTAAGAGGCGGCCAGGCCTATGCGCTGATAAAAATGTTGAACTCTGCGCGCATCCCAGGGCTGATCTGCATTGGGCACAAAAGGATCGAGCGGCGGCAGGAGGGTGGCGGATGTATGCATGCTTTGATACAATGAAATTTAAAAAAATCCCTCAATAATAGCTCAAATCGGGAAGTGCGTGTTACTTTTATTGCAAAAAAAATCGTGAAGGCAATCTACTTATCCTGCTTCCTCATGGCTTCGGCGCTGTTAAGCGTTCAGGCTCAAACAGTTTTGTTTTCTGAAGACTTCAACTCCTGCTCGCTCTCCGACGGGTGGACCGTACATCTCAACGGCAATCCCGATGCAGACTGGTATGTGGGAATGCCTCAAAACAACAGCAGCGATGGCTCTACCATAGACGGCTCCTGCATGCTCATCATTGACGACGACGCTACCGGAGAGAACACGCCGCCCTGGAATCTGGAGTTGATTTCGCCCGCGTTCGACATCACCGGCTGGACGACCGCCACCGTGTCTATGGATGTGCATTTTCGCAATTACGATGGCCGGGACAGCCTCACGATTTATGCCTACGACGGCCAAAACTACCACCTGCTCGGCAAATACCGGGGCGGGGCCAGCCAAACAGGCACGCAGTTTTCGCAGTTTGTGCCGCTCATCGCAGACCTCTCCTTTTTTCCTTCTTCCACCATGCAATTAGTCATCCGCTACGACGACGGCGGCACCTGGGCCTGGTGGGCGGGTATAGACAACATCGTGGTGCGCGGCGAAGGCACGGCCCGCAATTTCGTACTCGAACAGTTCAACGATTGCGCGCTGCCCGAAGGCTGGCAAACCGAATCTGTATCCGGGCCTTACACCTGGAGCTTTGGTTTTCTGACCAACGCTTCCGCAACGGCCTCCAATTCTATGAACGGTACCTGTTTTGCCTACATTGATGACGACGGCATCGGCAATGGTACGCCGGCTTTCACGGGCCGGCTGTATGGCCCCGAAATGGACGGCAGCGTGGCAGCGTCTCTGATACTGGATTTCGATGTGATCTACCGAACCTACACCGACAACGAGTCCTTTTCGGTCGGGGTCATTGATACGGAAACCGGCCAATCGCGCATCGCAGCCGTGTTTACCAACGACCTCGGCGGCCCGCAGCTCAACGGATATGTGCATCGCTCGGTGGACTTGTCGGCTTTTCGTTCCAAAAACATGCGGTTTTTCTTTCAATACGACGACGGCGGCGCATGGAACTGGTGGGTGGGCGTTGATAATGTCAAACTCAGCGGCGAGGGCGAAATCAACGAGGTATGCGAAAAAGCCCGCCCCATCTCGCTGGACGCGCCCTGCGTGGAAGCGCACAACGGCCAGGCCATTTTTGACGGCCCGCAACCCGATTGCAGCCTGAGAAATACGCATTCGCTGTGGTACAGCTACACGGCGGAAACTGCCGGGCAGATCAAAATTTCGACCCAATCCAAATTCAACGACGTCATCACCGTGTTTGAGGGGCCATGCGAGGCGCTGCTGCCCGCTCATTGCATCAACAAAGACGAGCACGGCTTCACCGGCGAAAACCTGTACATCCCTGTCGAGGCCGGGCAGACGTACCGCTTCCGCGTAAGCGGCCAGACGGGAGGATTCGGCGCCTCTGCGGGTAGCTTCTGCATCGGCGTAGCATCCAGCAACGGCGCGCCCGCAGCGCCTCCGCACGCGCGTTGCGAACAGGCCGGCGTTTTGGCCATAGATGCTGATTGCGAGCAAACGCTCAACGTACACGCTCCCACCGCCGCGCCCCTGCCCAGCCGCAATACCCTGGCCCGCGCCGATGCCTGGTTCCGGTTCACGGCAGAAGAAACGACGCCCCTGCTCATTGCCGCCGGCGCTGATTTTGCAGACGTTATTACGCTGTATGCCAATGGATGCAGCAATTTATACGAGGTAGCCGTGAACGAATACGGCGGCCAATTGACCTTGTACGAGCCGGAACCGGGCCGCACTTATTGGGTGCGCATCAGCGGCGCATTTGCCACCATAGAGGGCGGCGTTTGTCCCAGCGTCAAAAAGACCGTCATTGCGGCGCCTGCCAACGACCGCTGTATTTCGGCATTGCCGGTAGCGCTGGGCGGCGCCTGCGTGATGGCCAACAATCGCGGGGCGGATTT
>DDUV01000003.1 GCA_002344975.1 Saprospiraceae bacterium UBA2329
AGAAGGTGTAATGCTGATCGTGGGGTCGGGCGTTACTGTTACTGTAATGCAATTGCTGTTTGCACTACAAACCACTCCATTAAGGGTTGCAGTAGCCACACGACGATAATATGTTGTCTGCGTGAGGCCCGCAGGTGCGTCATAAGTAGCACTGGTTGCGCCAGAGATATTATTAAACCCGGCACTACAACTGGTAGTACTGGATTGCCATTGATAAGTTATCGTTCCGCCGCCGCTGGCCGCTTGTGTAACGGTAAATGCAGCCGGATCGCCGCCGACACAGATCGTTTGGTTGGAGCCGACTGTACCCGGGGTGACGCTGTTCACGTTCACTTGTACCTGATCGGTATTAGAGCAGCCATTGGCATCGGTCACCGTAAGCGAGTAAGTAGTGGTGGACGTTGGCGATACAGTAATTGTAGAAGAGGTGGCACCTGTACTCCACTGGAAGGTGTAAGGACTTTGACCTGCAAGGCCGTTGGCTGTAAGTGTAACCGATTCGCCGGAGCAGATATTAAGACATGGTGCCGTTGCATTAGGCAATGTAGCGCCAGACAGGTTTACGTTGAAGTCGCCATGAGAAGGATTGGCGGTAAAGAGCGTGCCTGAACTGGGCTGTTTTTTTACAACCTGATTCAGCCACCCCGAAGCGCCAAATACAGAGCCATTGTTCAAATTAGCGCCGGTTCCTATTTGGAAGGATTCTCCCATTCGGGTAAAAGTGACAATACCTCCTGCCAAAGCATTGGCGCCTTCCAACACACCTTCCATTGCTGTGTAATAATACCAATTGGAATTATTGATATCACCGACACACTGTGTATTTTCCTTGGGACTGCCTGCCGGTGGGCTGTAAGTACGATTGCGAAGAATGACTGTGATATTGAAAACAAGGCTTGAATTGGCTTTATTGACCGCCTGCATTTGCATTTTGGCAGTTCCATTGGCATACTCCTCAAAAGTGGCGTTGCTTACATTCCAGTGCTGTTGGCTCGTCCAATTGTTTACCAAATCACCCGACCAATAGCCATACGATACCAAATCATCGCAGGTCTTGGTACTGTTTGACACCGTTCGTACCAAAAGAGGGTCACTCTGGCAAGTGATGACTGCCGAGGGCTTGCCGTAAATGGTTACGGTAGCGGTGTTGGACGTTGCAGAACCACACCCTGAACCACCCGCACTTACGATGACTCGATAATAAGTGGTGGCCGTTAAAGTGGGCGTTGTATAAGAGGCCGAGGTGGCGCCGCTTATATTGGACCAAGATGATCCGTTGGAGCTTGACTGCCATTGGTATGTAAGGGAAGGGGTGCCTCCTGTAGCCCCTACGCTCATCGTGTGCGATCCGCTTTCGCAGATAGATTGGCCAACAGGATGAGTATTAATAGAAGGCCCTGCGGTTACCGTTACGGTTGATACGCCCGAATTCGCCGCATCACAGCCACTCCCCGTACAAGTATATGTTGCACGATAATATCTGGTGCCTGCTGTTGATGTAGGAACGCTGTAGGTCGTGCTGGTTGCACCGCTGATGTTCGTCCAGGGGCCGGTTGAAGACGTTCCGCTCTGCCACTGTATCGTGCAGGTACCCGTGCCGTTGCCCGGAGTAGCCGTCAAAGTCACCGTGCCGCCTACACAAACCGTTGAAGAAGAAGGTGTAATGCTGATCGTGGGATCAGGCGTTACTGTCAACGTCGCCGGGTTAGAGTTCACCGTGGTACACCCCGAAGCCGATACCGCTGCGCGATATTGATAAGCACCCGTAGCGGAGACACCTGCCACTTGCAATGTAGCCGCTGTGGCGCCTGTATAAGTAGCGCCTGCGGGTGTACCGTTGGCTACGTTTACCCAAGAGGAACCATTATAATATTGCCACTGATAAGTGGGGGAAGATGCCCCGGTAGCTGCTACTGTAAAGGAAGCCGTACCGCCCTGGCAGATAGTTTGATTGGAAGGATGGGAAGATAATGAAAGATTACAATTGGCATAACTGATACAAATACTGGACGGTACCAAAGAGTTGGGGCTATTGCAATCATTGGCTACGCTCCAGTGTTCGATGATAATGGCATCCGCGCCATTCGGCAGCGTGATGCTGCCTCCCAAGGCGCCTCTCCAATATCCTTGAATCACATTATCCGGCACATCTCCGGAGTAGGGTGTAGAGGCAACAGTTACTCCGTTTTTCTTAAAAACGATTCGAAAACGTTCGTTGGGTTGAGATACGCTGCCTCTGCTGCTATACCCATCCCATCCTACTGCATCCGTTACATTTACCGTTACTGCACTATTGAATGCAGCGGGATATGGACCAGGTATGGTATATGATGTGGTACTGCCACAATACATTCTTACCGTCGAAGGATTGCCTGTATTCGAGTCAATAGACTGAGACCACAACAGGGTGCCGGTTCCATTCGTACAATTGGGAGTGGGTGCGCAATACGGCGGAGCGTTGGGGTTGTCGGGATTGCAGCTCGAAGTGGAAGAAGTCAAACAAATTTCATCTACCTTTAACCAGCCACCATTCAATGACCCTACCAGTTTGACAGTCGCAGTACCCGCAGGCACTGTGGTGTTAATGGTATAAAATTGCATGGAGGGCGTACCGCCAAGCACTCTGTCAATGTTCTCCACCAATTGCCCCAGAGCACCCCCTGATGCGTTATAAAATTGCACTCCGAAGGTCGCAGTATAAGACGGATCATGTACCCCGGCCCAAAATGTCAGGGCAATTGAGGCCCCCGGTGCTATACCCGAAATATCCTGCGAAAACCCTGCCCAACCAGTTGTATGCTGAATTTCACCATTTCCGGCACTGCTGCACTGAGGCCAGGAGGTGCTTTTGGCAAAATTGCCGTTCCATGAATTCCAACCAGTCGTATTGACATTGAAATGGCCATTGGTAACCAAGTTGCCGGTACAGGGTGCGCAGGATGAGCTACCACTGGTCGTCACACACACATCATCCACTCTGACATAACCGCCGGAGTTGGAACTTGACCCGATAACCACCTGATAGTATGCAGTACCTGAAGGCGCCGTGCCGGTAGTTGAGAATTGAGTGTAGGTGCTTGGAGTGCCGAAATGTCCTTGGGGAGAAGTACCTATAATCTGCCAACTGGAATTAAAAAACTCAATCTGGATATACCCCCAATTGGTGTTTTGGGCCTGTGCCCTGACGGTTGCCGTGTAAGTTGTTCCTGCCGAGCCGAAAAAAATCTGAGACACCCCGGAATTGCTGCCGGTTAATTGCGCGGCGCCTACACCACTATATGCAGTAGCGGTGGCAGCAACCGTCCCCCAAGGCCCCCACTCCCAAAGCCCGTTCTCAAAGCCGGGGTTCACTAGGAATGCACTGGTACAGGATGTCGAAGATTGTGTACCGGAACAGCTCGTAGGCGTGCCAGTTGAATTCTGCCTGAACGAATTGGTCATATTCACAAATTGCGAGCCGTCCCAAAAGTATTGATCCCCCACTTCGGGTAACCCGGCATTAGGGCTATTACATGTGCTGGTAACTGTACTACCCGTACATTGATTGCAATTCAGGTAAATGGTGTTACTGCCACTGGTGCCGGTGCAAGTGTACCAAAGGCAGGTAGCCGAAGAGGCCTCCGTAGAATAAGCCAGACTGAGCAGGCTGATGGCTGCTACTGCCAGGCTTTGTGTTATCTTTTGGGTGAATGTGCCGTTCATGTGTTGATTTTTTGAGTATGTTGAGATACTTGCTTTCACGAAATGATTATTTGTCGGAGTTCTGTTTGATAGATTGAACTGTGGCCGTAAACTTGCCGGTTTCCCGTTTCACAATGCCGAGGCCGGGAACAAACCAGTCTTTCATCCATTCGACGTCTGATTCCTCCAACCTGTTTCCGCCGAGAACCTTGGAAGTTGCTACCCGGCATGTATGTATGAATGTCTCATAGCTTTGTCCTTCGATGAGCATCGGCTCTCCTGTAGCCACTTTCCTGTCTGATACACTGACTTCATATCGTAAATCGGGAATACCCTTGCCGATCTCCAGATTAAAAGCGCCTTTTGCATCGGGAAGCGTTTGGCCCGATTGGAAGCTATTCGGAAAAAACAAGCGATCTCCCTCATAAGAGACTTTCACTGACTCATTGATCATAAAATGAAAAGGACTCATAATGCCCTTCATATCCATGAGGTAGCCCCTGTCGGCGTCCTTCACCAAGGAATAGTTGAAAGTAAAATTGAAAGGCGTGGGCGTTTCTTCTCTCCATACTGCATGGGTTATTTGGCCGCCGTTTTCGTCGCTCACCCAAGACATACTACCCGAGTAGCTATCGAAATACCCGGGCGAAGTCGCCTGGTATATCAACTGAATTCCTTTTTCCGGGAATAAGCTTCCTTTTTCAACAGAAGGGCCGGCTTGCCCATAAACGGGCGAAACCACAGCCGCCAAGGCAAATGCCAGTAGCCCGACGGCACACATGAGTGCGTTTTTCATTTTTGCAGTATGTTGGTTGAATGGAAGCGCATGACCTGTATTAGGTCCACAAGGCATGTGAGATGCGTCGGTTTTGGGAAGAAAATTTCCCGGCACAGTGCAGCCGGTAGTGTAAAAAGTTCTCATAGGACACTTGATATGTAAAAACGTTATGTGAAAATTTACGAATCAGACAAAACATTCTATGGCTCAAGGCTGACAAGAGTTTTGAGCTGTACTTTGTACTTTTCTGTTGCTGAAGGGAATCCGGCGGAAGCGGCGGCCTCCGCAGAGGCTGCCGCTTGTACGGTGTTGCCGCAACAAGAAAAAGTGTTTGTTTTTGCTTCCCGGCTTTTTTCTAACTCAAATCAAACAGTGCCGAGAATCAATTTTAGTGTTGTTGTTCGTAAGTAGGGGAGGACGTATGTCACATTCGACGCGCAAAGTTACTACCGGGTACTACCTAAATAAGACGGTCACATTGCTTAATTTATATTTTTGTGACATGATATTATAAAAATATTTACATTATAATTTTAATAATTTTTAACAAAATGCAAAATACAATGCAATTAAAAGATATAAAATATAAATATTTAAGACGTAATTATAAAAATTATAAAATCACACTAATAATTTTTAAAAAAATTGAAACATTGGAAGGTCGAAACATCTTGAAAAAAAAATGACGAAACTGCGGCTAGCTGTATGCCTGCCTCCATTTTCCAAAGCAGCTTTACATAATCCGATCAAATTCTGTTAATCCCCGTCTATAAAAGAAAGGTGCAGTGTTTTTTTTTGCAACACCATTGCAAATACCAAAAACAAATCTCATTTTTGCAGCGTTGATGCAAAAACGTTCACTAAAAAATCATTCGTATGAAACTATTCAATGGTCTGGCAGTATGCCTTGCGTTAAGTGTCGCCCTACTGGGTTTCGGCTGCGATAAAGAAAAAAATGAGGTCACGATCAACATCGTAAAGCCCGTAGCCAATCAGGCAGTAGCCAACAAAGCCGCTGTGGAAATTCTGGTACAGTTCGTTGCTTCTGAGGAGAATGAAGAGGTAGAGGTGCATATTTACCAACATGGGGACTCCTCCAATCCGGTGTTTGAATGGCATGAGCATGAGCACGATCCACTCATCACCTTGGCGGAAACCATTGACTTGTCTTCGTTCCCGTCGGGTACCAAATTCCACCTCGAAGCGGAAGCCTGTCTCGATCACAAATGCAAGGAAAAGGTGAGCAAAGAAATTGAGTTCACCATCCCCTGATAAAGAATGTAAAGTTCAAGTAATCGCAATTCGGGGCCGGCGAAGCAATTCTGCCGGCCTTTTTTGTGCCCATTATATACAATCGGGTATCTTTGTGCGCGCATCAGCATATCATTTCTACATGCCAACAACATCAGACCTATTGAGCCAGGCAAAATTTATTCTGTCACTGCGATCCCTGCGTTTCCTCATTTTTTTGTGGGGAACTTTGGGGCATTTTTACGCCGGCGCCCAATCTTTGCGGGAAGCCGAAGCGCTCAGTAAAAGCGGCCTTTTTTTAGAATCTATTGAAAAGTACGAGCAGTTCATCGCCCAAAACCCCCGGCGCACCTACGATCATTCCGTAGCCTGGTTTGGGATTGGGTACAACTACCTGCAACTGAGGGACTACGCCGCTGCGCTCGACGCCAACCAGCGTTCTAAAACGATCCGGGAGCAATTACCCGTGGATGACGTGGCTGAAAATTATATGCGCTTTGGCGACATCTATCTTCATATTGGCGATTACGAAAAAGCCTTGAGCAATTTACGCCAGGCCAAATCGCTTCCGGTGGTAGAGCCTTACATGTTTGCACAAGTGGAAGGGCTGATGGCTGATGCGTATTTGGCCTTGGGAAATTACCGGGAAGCGGAGGCGCATTACCAATTAGCCCTCGAAAGCTTTGCCGTGGAAAGCGGCGAATTCAGCCCGGATGTAGTGACCGTACTTCTTCAGCTTGGCAAAATGTATCAAATACAGGGGCGGAAACCTGACGCTAAAGAAACCTTCCTTCGCGCCCTGCGCGTCGAAGAAACCCTGTCGGAACATGCCGCGCGCTTAGGCTTGCTCTTTAATGGTTTGGGAGAATCTGCCCTGTCCGAATCCAGGTCGCCCGCCGCCCGCAGCTACTTCCTGCGCGCACGTGCCGCCATCGGGCAGGAAGGAAGCGCTCATTATGATGTAGCGGCCAGCATTGCGCTCAACCTCAGCAAAGCAGCTTTGGCCGATGGAGACCGGGGACTGGCTGCTGCGGAAGTGATGGAAGCCCAACGGATACTTTTCCCTGGATTTTTGGCCACCGACTTCCTTCAAAATCCAGATACTACGCTGCCTTGCCTGCACCGCGTA
Organism: Saprospiraceae bacterium UBA2329; assembly: GCA_002344975.1. Taxonomy (GTDB): domain Bacteria; phylum Bacteroidota; class Bacteroidia; order Chitinophagales; family Saprospiraceae; genus UBA2329. The sequence goes on from DDUV01000003.1 coordinate 6,840, forward strand.
CTCGCGGCCGAGGTCTGCCTGCAAAAAGCGAATTGCCTCCAGGGCGCTCCTGCCGCTTTACCTTCGCAAGGCACAGCACAGTACTATTCGGAGGCATTCCGCCTGCTCGAAGCGGAGGCATTGACATTCCCTTCCGACGAACGACGCCGGCACATTATGGATTTTCTGCCCCAATTGGCGGATGAAGCCATCCAAACAGCACTGCGATCGGACGACAAGCTCCTCGCCCCGCTCGCTTTTGAATGGGCCGAACGCGCCAAAGCCTTGTCGCTCAAGGTACAAATCGCCGCTCCCGCATTTCCCTCCAACAGCCAACCTGCGCAATTGCTTCGGCAGTGGACACAATTAGAACTTCAACTACTGAGCACCCCGGAGAATATAGCTTTGGTAAAACGCCTCAACGATGTCCAAAAAGCATATCGGGAAAGCCTTACCGGCATATCCCCAGGCAACCGTAATGGTGCGGGCTTTTCTGTTTCCTCCGTTCAGGCCCAACTTGACGACGCCACCGCAATGATTTCTTATTACATCGGAGCAGAGCAGTATTATACTTTTGCGCTGACGCGAAACGATTTTAAAGCACTGGCCATACCTTTCAATTACACCACTCCCATTACTCGGTCGGCCAATTCACAGCAGCCGGACAATACACCCTTCCCCACCCTCCGGCAATCTGTCGCCGGCCTCTTCGACGCGCTCCGAAACACCCCCTCCGGCAATTTCGCGCCACACGCCTCCGACTTGTACGACAAATTGATTCAGCCGGTACGCCAGACAATCGCAGGCAAAAAAAATCTCGTCATCATTCCGCACGATATACTGAATCATCTGCCTTTTGAGGCACTTCTTACTTCGCCCGTCCAGACTGCCGATAAAAAAACACATCACAAACTCCCCTACCTCATCAAAACACACACCATACAATATCATTTCACCGCCGCTGCCTGGCCAATGCCGGGCCGCAGTTCCGAAAACGCATTGGCATATACCGCTTGGGCGCCGGTTTTCGACAGCCCCGAAACCCAGTCGGCGCTCGCAGATGCTATGCGTCGGTCAGAGCTTCCTCTTCCCCATCTTTCCGTATATGGCGTACCAGACATCCCCACGCTCTCGGCAACAGCAGCGGAGGTACAAGCGCTTGCTCAGATATGGAGCCGACTCCCCGGCGGCGCCCGAACATGGCTTCGGCAAGATGCTACTGAATCTTCCGCGCGAGATATGGCCGGGCAGACCCAAATCGCCCATTTTGCTACATATAGCATTGCTCATCCCTTATCGCCTCGTTGGGCCGGACTCATCCTCACACCCGCCGGAAATGATGATGGAATCTTGCACGCGGCAGAAATTCAAACCCTCCATTGGACGGGCGCCCTCTGTGTGCTCAATATCAGCTATGACCTGACGGGGCAAAGTCCTTATGCGTTGCTCCCCTTAACGTATGCCTTCTCCCAGGCCGGCGCGGGCGGGGTAGTTTCGGCATTATGGACCGGGCACGATCAGGTACGCATCCGTATGTTGACTGATTTCTTTTCCCGGCGATCGGCCGGCCTCTCTACCGCCGATGCCCTAAGCCGGGCCAAACTGGCGCTTATCAAAGACAAAACAACTGCCGACCCCAGCCTATGGAGCGGCCTCATTTATTTTGGCAATTAATCTGAAACGAATATGGCTTTTGTATCCGAAACCGTCATTGACCACCACATAGACCGCCTCGAAACCACGCCCGGCGCTTATGAGGCCGCCCTGTCCCAAATGGAAAAAGAGCAACCCGTCTTGCTCGCATACTTTTTCTCTGAAAACTTCGACCTCTTCACCCACGACGAACGAGACTATCTGCAATACCTTGCTTTGGTCATCTGGAGTGCCGCCAGAGAAGTGTGCGGCGCCAAACCTCCCGTCAACGAAGACCAAATCAGCGAAGCAGAAGACCGCAACTGGGAAATCCTGGAGGCCGCTCGTTCACACATTTTCCGCGAACGCGTAGGCGTGTTTTTCGAGAACGCCCCACAGGAAGATTTACTCGCCTTTGCCGAAGATGCCCTCCTCGACGACGAAGATGACCCGCTTGTAAGCAAAGAAGGACGCGAGGCGTTGTTCGTCACGCTCAAGTCTGTGGTGGATTTGTTGACGTAATGAATATTAACGTTGTCGTTGGAAGGAGATATAAAAATCAAAAAGCCGACAGAATTTCTTCTGCCGGCCTATGAATACATTTGTTTCCTGAAGATTAGTTTTTCACCAATTTCAGCACCTTGCGATCTGCTCCGGCCTGCGTCAATACCCAATAAACTCCATCAGGCAATTCAATCACAGAAAAAGATGCTTGCATCTGGTTTTCAATGCGTTGTGTCATAACAACTCTGCCTGTCACATCCATCACCTGCACTTGGCCGGTATATGGCGCACTAAACAGGAGATTCACATCCCCTTTAGATGGGTTCGGGTACAACTTCGTGTCTTCTGTATTTTCAGACCTCATCGCTGATGATACGTCCGATTCTTCCGAAGTAAAATGAGGCGTCAACAACCCCCAATCCGACCATACCATGTACTCTTCTCCGGGGCATCTGTACCCTACCCTGTATGTAAGGCAGGTATAGCCGTGCGGGTCATAGCCACCGCCAAGTACATATTGAGTTTTGAAAGTACTGACAGACACAAACTGAGAGGGTTCTCCTGGCTCGCATCCATAGTTGATCTCTACCACAAAATAATCTACCCCAGTCACTCGATCCCATGACAAAACCCATGAATCCAATTCCTGATCAAACCTCACACTTACAATGGGAGCAAGACAAATTCTGCCTAATAAACCACAGTCTATCGGGCCGCATAACTCACAGTCTGCATCACGATTCCCCACCACTGCTTCTCCAAGCAGCATTCCTCCATCAACACCGTAACGCTGTTTCCCATAACACACTTTTCCACAAGCAGTTTCTACCGTATGGATTACCGTATAATATATTCCCTCCTGCACATCGTTAAGAACGGTGTATGGCCCTGCACCTGTCGTTGTCATCGTATTGACCAGAGTATATGGCCCTCCGTATTCATTGGGGCTTGCCAAAACCGTCCAGGTATGCGTAACCGGAACGTGAAGCGATGAATAGGTTGGGAAACTATGTACTTGTAAATATGCCGGGCTGCCGGGCTGTCCATCGTAACGCAAGCCGAAATCGGCAGAAAAGAATCCGTCACAACATTCTAAAACAAACTCATGCGTCACCTCTGTCCATGGTATGCAAAATGGCGGATTGGCAATGGCCAGCTTGACTCTGTACTCATAACCCGGCTGAAAATAATAGCCGATATTGGCAAAAGCGTCCGATAAATTGATAACTCCCACCTGTTGGTTTACCGTCCAGCCCAAGCCCGAAACCCAATTAAAATTGTTTGGGCTTCCAATAGGGCGCCTCCACAAATCAATGTAGTAGCGGTCTTCGCCCGCTGAGGCTGAGCCATCTATATACACATCTTCGCCATAACAGAACCGGTCTTTGTGGTTGCCGGCAGCATCTTCAAAATTGAAAGCCGCAACGCCCGCGTAGGGATTGCAGATGATTTCGATGGAGACGGCATCGAGAAAGTAGTCCCCATTTTCTTCAGCATTGATTGTTGGGTGTATAAGGGTTGCCCTGAACCAAAGTTGCTGAAAATTTGCATTGGGGGTAAAATCATGAGTATAAAACACCCAGTTTGGGCTTAAAGAAGCGCTTCCAACAACCTGAGAACCAGGTGGTACCGCAGGAACTACTTCCGCAGGTGAGCAAAATAAGCCATTCTGATTGGGAAGGCCGTTTGTAAGCGTCCACCGGCCAGTATATGTTCCGGCGCTTCTTCTCGCTTGATGGGCGTATCTCAAACGATACGTCACTCCTGCCTGAAAGGAAAAATTCAGCGCAACGCCCTCTCCGCGTGTAGTCAGGCTTGGACCGCTTGAACATCCGTAATAATGCTTTACATAGCCGTGCATGTACCTTTGTCCGGCAGCAGCCGTCACCCCTGGGAAATTCGATTCATTGTCCGGGCTGCCGTGTGTAGAAATCCAGTTTGGGAAACATCCTTCAAAAAACGCAAACGGTGGATTCCCGCATTGCGTTTCAAACCCCTCATCAATAACCACCTGCCCTTGCGCCGCAAAAGAGCCGAGACAAACCATACTCAGTACAGCTAAAAGGAAGCGCACCTGCCGGCCGATTTGTGTAATAAAAAATGTAACTGTCTTCATGACCATCAAATTTATTGAGTGAACGAATAATGATTTCGGGCTCAAATTTGTGGTCGGAGATTCGCTGGTTACAATAACACTTATTTCAATAAAAACCGGGGCATCTGGCGGTTCGCTGAGCAATTCCGAGTACAATATCACCTTAAAGGATTGAAATACAATTACTTAAGTCTCAGATATCCGTAACGAAAAATACTTTTTTTTCTATAAACTGGTCAATAAGCCATTATATCTTCCGCTTGTGCCATCAACCACTCTTTATCGGCCACCACTCTTTTTTCATGTATTCGCTGTATGATTTTTGCAGCCTTAGCTTTGTTGCCGGGGGGGCAATTGATAAGTTGTACCAAAAGATTGATAAAGTTGCCTTCCACCTCTCTTCTCATATCAGATAGTAGTTTTTTCGATGCTCTGCTGAGAAACATCTTATAGGCATCTACTTTGTATGAGAGAAGATCGGAATTGAGTTTATAAAGCAACTTGAGCTCCAGCCGCCGGCAATGTGTAAGATAAAGGGCGTCGCTGAAGATCGCGGGCAACACATCCAATGCCTCCTCGAACTGCCCCATAGAAAACAAACATTCGGCTTTATTCAAGCGGTAATATGCTTCTTTTTCATCCTCATCAAACAGCAAATCTTTGTAATCCTCCACAAAACTCAAAGCCCACCCTGTATTGCCTACCTTTATCGCTGTTTTTGCAATGCTGAGGTAAGCGCTCGGCGACAGCTTTCCATCCAGCAAAATATATCCTTTCGCAATGTTGTCTTTTTGAATGTCGTGTAGTACAGACAAAAAAGAATCATCTTCCATCTGTATCAGAAAAGCACATAAGTTTCTGAGGTAGGCATAAAAATTCTGAAGTACCTGAGGAGCAATTTTATTTTCATTACACTGAATCAGCGCATGAATTTCATGGAATACTATGGCTGAGGGCTTATCCTGAATAAGCTGCTCGTTTATTTTCAAAGCTACCCTGAGCAATACATTTTCTTGTAAGGCTTCTTCGGAAATCAGGCTAAAGTAAGGTATCCTGGATGACCTTGGGGTCTCAACTCTTGTCACTTTTTGTTGCAACAACAATAAATTTACCATTTCTACTCTGCATGCTAAATAATAAGTATCAAGGCTGGACATCGCGGGCAGTATCTGGAGATCTCCTTTGAGCTTGTTTTCCTGACTGGCCATGTCATACCTTTCGTAAGCCAGTCTAAAGCGATCATAATACCAATCCAGAGATTCAATGGGGCTATCATTCAATATTTTTTCTGCTTTTTCCAGGCCGGCAGCATAACGCGCCCATAAACCTCTTCTTCTCAGTATAAACGCCCAATCCATTGCATCGTCAAACGAATCCACCTTCCTTTCGTTCTGCCGCACAATCAGGAATTGACGTGCATAAGCACTCAACTCGCTCATTAGTTTATCTAATTTCCCCTGAACAAAAGGCGTTTCCGGGAAAACGCGTTCGTACAACGTATTCTGTTCCGGCGACTCTTTTAATCCTCGAATGATCTCCTTCAACAAAACCCGACTCTTATCTTGATTTGATCCCTTTGTATAGTATGGAGATTGTAAAAACAAATCGAAAGCAGCAGCCTCTTCATCACTAAACGTTGACAACAATGAAAAAACGAATCCACGCTTCATAGTCAAATTGCCGTAATGCTTGCGGAATTTTTTTGTAAATGTGTTATTGTTTTATGTACTTCTGTACTTGCATCTTTGCATCGAGAACGATACTATAATTCAATATTTGACGCACTAATATTACAGCAACACGATTTTTCACTTTTTCAAAACAACGACATGAATACTAAGAAAGCACTCTGTTTTCTATTGCCTTTTTTGATGCTTATAGCGTCAAAATCGTTCGGATACTATTCAACAAAAAGTACGCAATACTACATAAACCCCACTTATCTGCAAAATGAAATTGACAATATGACCGGAGTGGCCTGTCCATTGGTGTTTGACATTGTTTTCTTTAATGATGGAGAGAACCGCCCTGGCACGCCAATTGTACCGGTTGCTCCTGAATGCCCGCTTAGATCAACCATTCCCGGAGGTCAGTCGGTTGGAGTACCGATTCCAACAGTAGAAGGAGGATTGCCTGTTTCTGTTTGGCTCGAAGTATTTGATCCTGCTACGGGTATTATGCTTTTGATGAAAGTCACGGTGACCCCAGATGGTTGCAGCGGCATCATACACATTGAACAATTATACACCACACATCCGTGGGATTACAGCACAGACTCTGATAATGTATCTTTCACGCCCTTAGTCGGTGAAAATCCATTATCGGCGCTTACCCTCGGATTTGGCACCTATATCGGCACCGGCCATTTGATCGCCAATATAGCAGCAGACTACATGTTAAATGTTTATTACTGCATACCCCGTGGGGCTTCTTCAGGTGGTAGTCGTAAGATCGAGTCTAATCCTACTGCATCTCCGTCCTTACGCCAATTGCCCATAAATGCTTTAACTTTGTCTGTAATCACCCAGAAAGATCAATCGAAAAATAATGCGAGGGATGTTCTCAATTTCAGTGCTATTATTAACAATCCTGTGAGAGATATGCTTCAGATTCGCTTGACACATCTTCATCAAATAAATCAACCTATCGAAGCATCTCTTTGGTCTATGCAAGGGCAGCAATTACCCGAACGTTATATAATGGCGCCTCACGAAAGTCAACTCGACATCTTAACATATCACTTATCACCAGGCCTATACATATTGAGATTGACAACCGATACGCAAACGAGCACTCATGTCTTCGTAAAGATATAAACATCATACTTTTAAGTGATTGAGCCAAATGAATCAATGCTATTTTTATCGCTCTATATAGACAACCAGCATATTAAATCAGCTCATTTATACTCGATAGCCAGTGGTTTGCGAATTTTAGTTTTTGCAAACCACTGGTTATTAGTTATCCCGATGAAAAATGGTTTATATTTTTTCGCAAACCATTTTTCATCGGGTATACTTAGGAGTAAAGAAAAAGGCCAATAGAAAACTGTTGGCCTTTTTCGTTTGTCCCCCATTGTGAAAGTCCCTCGTCATCCAAGCAGCACTTCCTATCCGCGCAGGCGGCTATAATTTCTGTTCCTGGCGCAACTGACCGGAAGCGCTAATACTCCTTCCAATACCCCAACTTCACCGAAATGCGACGCCCGCCGGCAGGCAAGTCAAAAGCAGCCTCTTCAAATCCCGGACTACTCCATTTGGCCACTGCGCCATTAGAAAAAGTGTACGGCTCCGTTGGTACGCCCAGCATGTTGGTATCCAATTTGCCATTACCGTTCGTGTCATGAAACACCGCCACAGCATATCGCCCCGGCGCGAGGCCGGCAATGACTATCTCCGCGCTGCCTACACCATTCACCGCTACCTCCTTGCCCGTAAACGCAAATTTCGTTTTCGGAAAAGAGGTCGCATCCTTATACACCCCCACATGAATACGCCCTTTCGCCACGGCTATGTTTTCCACCAATACCGTCAAGGTACTCGTTTGGGCCACACTACTCACCGCAGAGACCGCCATAAGTACTCCCGCCATGATGATCAACTTTGATTTCTGCATTGTCGTGTTTTTTGGCATAGCGACAACCGGCAACGCGAAAGGTTCAGTGTTTTCTAAAAAAACGAAGGCCGCTCAGAACTTACATTCCGAGCGGCCTTCATCTTATTTCAAACTTCGAGAGAATTACTTCTGCTCTTCGTTGTTTTCTTCTGTTGCAGCAGCATCCGTAGCTTCAGCCACTTCATCACCAGCCGTTTCTACCACTTCAACTGCATTCTCTACCACTTCAGCGACAGGCGCGGTGATCGTTTCCACCACAGTATCAGCCACAGCAGCTTTACCTGCACCGCCTTTACCGCCACGACGACTGCGCTTCTTGCCTCCTTCTTTCTGTGCAGCAGAATCCTTACCCGCAGAGTAAATTTCGTTGAAATCTACCAATTCGATCATTGCCATTTCCGCGGCGTCTCCTTTGCGGAAACCAGTGTGCAATACACGAACATAGCCACCCGGGCGGTCGCCCACTTTCGCAGCAATCGGGCCAAACATTTCCTGAACAGCTTCCTTATTTTGGAGGTAACTGAACACCGTGCGGCGAGAGTGAGTCGTGTTGTCGCGAGACTTCGTCACCAAAGGCTCGATGAATATCCGCAATGCCTTGGCTTTGGCCAATGTGGTAGTGATGCGCTTGTGCGTAATCAAAGCGATGGCAAGATTGCGCAGCAATGCTGAACGGTGGGCCTTGGTACGGCCGAGGTGATTATCCTTCTTCCCGTGTCTCATGATTAAATAAGTTTTTACTTCGCAACACGTTTCAGCAGCTTGTAATGGAGATTGGCGCGCCGTCTGCTTACTCTGTTATTGCTGGATTAACCATAGGGTGAGAACGTTGCCAATATAGCCCGTCACCCCGACTCTTATCCTGATCTGTTACTCCTCCTCCAACTTGTACTTAGACAAGTCCATACCAAAGGTCAAGCCTTTGTCTTGGAGCAATTCTTCAATTTCTACGAGAGATTTTTTACCAAAATTGCGGAACTTGAGCAATTCATGCGTATCAAATCGCACCAATTCAGCCAGCGTATTGATTTTGGCGGCTTTCAGGCAGTTGTATGCCCGCACAGACAAGTCGAGGTCTTCCAGAGAAGTCTTCAACAACTTGCGCATGTGCAGTATGTGCTCATCCACCACATTTTCTTCGCCGCGAGCCGGATCGTCAAAAGTGATGTGCTCATCGGTGATCAGCATCAGGTGCTGAATCATAATTTTGGAAGCCTCTTTAATGGCATCTTCCGGGTGAATGGTACCATCGGTTTTTACTTCAATGGTCAGTTTTTCATAGTCTGTGCGCTGACCTACGCGCGTATTTTCCACGCGATAAGCCACATTGCGTATAGGCGTATAGATAGCATCCACAGGAATCACTCCAATGGGCGCATCTTTCGGCAGGTTATCATCCGCAGGCACATAGCCACGACCTTTTGAAACCGTGAGTTCGACTTCTAAATTTACAAATGGCTCCATATTGCAGATAACCAAGTCCGGGTTCATCACCTTGAATACGTTGGTATGCTCCTCAATATCTCCGGCCACGAACTGCTCTTTACCAGTGATGGTGAGATAAACCTTTTCCGTTGAACTGTCATCTCCCTGAAGAAGATGCTTCAGGCGCACTTGCTTGAGATTGAGCACAATATCAACCAAATCCTCCACTACTCCACGGATGGTGGCGAACTCGTGATCTACTCCTGCAATACGAACAGCAGAAATAGCGTAACCTTCCAAAGAAGAAAGCAACACCCTGCGCAGTGAGTTGCCGACGGTTTGACCGAAACCCGGTTCGAGGGGCTTAAACTCAAAAAGCCCTTCAAAATCATTTGCTTTCTGCATAACGATTTTGTCAGGTTTCTGAAAATTGAGTATGCTCATATGTTAAGTGGTATCCGTGAATTTGATCAGAAAACAACAATAAGCGAAAGTTGCTGCAACCGGTATAAACAAATCGCAAAGCCGGCTTTCACCGGCTGTGCGAAGTACTTCTTACTTAGAGTACAATTCGACGATCAACTGCACGTTGATGTTTTCCGGAATTTGGTCGCGCTCCGGGTAGGCCACAAAAACACCCTCCATTTTGTCGGGGTTGAACTGCAACCAAGGATATTTGCGCGCTTCTTTCTTATTGCCCAAGCTGGAAGATATAGCATCCATGTGCTGAGACTTGCCGCGAACAGCAATTACATCCCCCGGACGAAGGTGAAAAGAAGGTATGTTGGTTAAAATTCCATTGACCACAATGTGTTTGTGCGAAACTAACTGACGAGCAGCTCGTCGAGTAGGAGCAAAACCCATGCGATAAACAGTATTATCTAAACGAGATTCCAGCATTTGGAGCAATACGTCACCCGTTACGCCCTTTTTGCGAGAAGCCTTTTCAAAGGTACTACGGAACTGACGCTCCAGCAGTCCATAGGTATATTTGGCCTTTTGCTTCTCCATCAATTGGAGCGCATAGTCAGACCTTTGCTTGCGACGACGAGAATTGCCGTGCTGGCCGGGAGGATATTTGCGCTTCTCGAATGAGCGGTCATAACCGAATATTGCCTCACCGAACGTTCTGGCTTTTTTTGTAGCCGGACCAGTATATCTTGCCATTGGAAATAATACTTTGCTTGCTCTGAATAATTAAACTCTTCTGCGCTTAGGCGGACGACAGCCATTGTGCGGCATCGGCGTAAGGTCTTGAATACGAGTCACTTTAATACCCGCTGCATCAATTGCACGAACCGCGGCTTCTCTGCCGGAACCGGGGCCTTTCACAAATACCTCGGCGGTACGCAAACCAGCCTCATGTGCTGTTTTAGCGGCATCCGAAGCAGCAACCTGAGCGGCATAAGGCGTATTTTTCTTAGACCCTCTGAAACCAGCCTTGCCGGCAGAAGCCCAAGATATTACCTGACCACTCTTGTTGGTGATAGACACGATGATGTTGTTAAAGCTCGCCTGTACGAAAGCCATGCCTTCCGGTTCTACTTTAACTTTTCTCTTTTTTACTTTTTTCGTCGCCTTAGCCATCGCTTCGACCTAAGTTTTAGAAAATGAAGGAATGCAAACCGATTACTTGGTTGCTTTTTTCTTGTTTGCCACAGTTTTGCGCTTGCCCTTACGGGTGCGTGCATTGGTACGGGTGCGTTGTCCGCGCAATGGAAGCCCCTTGCGATGGCGCAACCCGCGATAACAGGCAATATCCATCAAACGCTTGATGCTGAGTTGTACTTCGCTGCGCAACTCGCCCTCTACCTTGTATTCAGTAGTGATAATGCGGGAAATCTCGCGAACATTATCATCTGTCCATTCATGGACTTTTACGCTCTCATCAATACCCGCTTTACCGAGTATCTCTTGGGCAGAAGTGCGACCGATACCGAAAATATAGGTCAAACCAATTACGCCCCGCTTATTTCTGGGCAAATCAATACCTGCAATACGAGCCATATCTGAATTGTGGTTTCTCTGTTAAAAATTACCCCTGACGTTGCTTGTACTTAGGGTTTTTCTTGTTGATGATGTACACCCGTCCTTTCCTCCGCACAATCTTGCAGTCGGCCGTACGCTTTTTCACCGATGGTTTCACTTTCATGACAACACGATTTATTTGTACCTGTATATAATTCGGCCCCGAGACAAATCATAGGGCGACATTTCAACCGAAACCTTATCTCCTGGCAATATGCGAATATAATTCATGCGCATTTTACCGGAGATGGTAGCAATAATCTGATGGTCATTCTCTAAGCGAACTCGGAACATTGCATTTGACAATGCTTCCTCAATGACTCCATCTTGCTTGATCAGGTTCTTTTTGGCCATACTTCAATTTTCGGAGCGCAAAGATAATAAGGTTTTCCGAGTTGGCAATTTTTTTGCAAAAAACCTGATTATATTTTGCGCAGACTTTCATCCATTAAGCTACTGCTGATCTGTATTCCAGTCCCTTTATATGAGCATTGCCACGAATGGCTTCCTCTATCATGGAATGATCCGAAAGAATATCCGCTTTGTTTTTGCGAACCACCACTGTATGCTCAAAATGAGCAGAGGGCTTCCTGTCCTTAGAAAAAACAGTCCAACCATCTTTCGACGTAACTACTTCTTTTTTGCCCATATTAACCATTGGCTCAATAGCAATAACCAAGCCATCTTTCAACATAGGGCCTTTACCCCGCTTACCGTAGTTAGGCACCTCCGGCTCTTCATGTAAATTACGCCCTAAACCGTGCCCCACTAATTCGCGCACTACACCATATCCGTGATCTCGCTCAACAAACTCTTGTATAGCAAAACCCACATCACCTAATCGGCGTCCAACCACAGCCTGTTCAATACCTTTGTATAAAGACCTGTTGGTAACTCGAAGTAATTGCATTACATCTTCGGGTACATCTCCAATAGCAAAAGTATATGCAGCGTCTCCAAAATATCCATTTTTTTGAACCCCGCAATCAACCGACACGATGTCGCCCTCTTTGAAGATTTGCTTATCCGTAGGAATACCGTGTACTACATGTTCGTTAGCGGAAACACAAAGCGTTGCAGGAAACCCCCGGTATCCTTTGAAGCCGGGTACGGCGCCGTGGTCTCTTATCAGGTCCTCAGCTGCTTTATCCAACACGGAACCTGAAATACCCGGGCGTAACATAGAACCTACATGGGCCAGAACTTTACAAACCAAAAGACAGTTTTGGCGAATCAGCTCAACTTCTTCTTCTGTCTTGTAATAAATCATAGCAGCTTGGCCTATTAAAAATGGTGACTAAAAAAATCAGGTTTTACAGGACGGATGGTTAAAAATCAACCTCCTGCACCCAGCCCCATCATTCGGCTGCCACGCCCTTGAATACGACCGGATTTAACCAAGCCATCGTAACGGCGCATCAACAAATGGCTTTCTATTTGCTGAAGCGTATCCAAAACAACTCCGACAAGAATCAGCATAGAAGTACCTCCAAAGAAAAGTGCAAAGGCCTGATTGATACCTGCAGCAGCAGCGAAAGCCGGAAGAATGGCAATGAAAGCCAAGAAAATAGACCCCGGAAGTGTGATTCTCGTTGTGATCGCATCAATGAAGTCTGAAGTCGGCTTACCAGGCTTGATGCCAGGAATAAATGCGTTCTGACGCTTGAGGTACTCGGCATACTGCTGAGGGTTCACAATCAGTGCCGTATATACATATGTGAACACGACCACCAGAATGAAATAAATAATGTTATACGGAGCCGAGGTGAAATCGTTCAACAACCTCAAAAATGTATTCGTACCCATAGCCGACTGGTCTCCGCCAGACGCGAACTGAACGACCGTTGCCGGAAGAAACATCAGTGCTTGTGCAAAGATGATGGGCATTACACCGGCTGCATTGACTTTCAATGGAATGAAATCACGCGCACCGGCTTGAGGCATTGCATTGGCGCCACGCCCTACCATTCGCTTAGCGAACTGAATAGGAATGCGCCGTACGCCCTGCACAATCAATACCGTAGCCATAATGATGCCGAAAAGAGCAGCCATTTCAACAACAAACAGCAACAGTGCGCCATCAATAAGACGAGAGTTGAGTTCTACAAAGATAGACTGCGGCAGGCGGGCAATGATACCAACCGTGATGAGCAAGGAAACGCCGTTGCCGATACCACGATCTGTGATCCGTTCACCCAACCACATCGAAAAGATAGTGCCGGCGGTAAGAATAATAATATTGGAAAACCAAAAGATTCCGGCGGGCAATTCTTCACTCACTGCGCCAAGGCTGCGAATATAGGTTAAATAAGCCCCGCTTTGGACCATCGTGATGGCGACAGTAAGCCAACGAGTAATCTGGTTTAATTTACGACGACCTGATTCACCTTCTTTTTGCTGAAGCCTTTGAAAATACGGCACAGCAAAACCCAGCAACTGAAGAATGATGCTGGCAGTGATATAGGGCATAATTCCCAATGCCAACACGGCCGCATTATTGAAAGCACCGCCGGTGAAGACGTTTATCAACCCCAAAAGGTCATTCGGATTACTATTGTCCTGATTCTCCAGAACAGCAGGAATTACACCTGGTAATACGATGTAAGACCCTAAGCGGAAGATCAGCAAAAGAGTGAGCGTAAATAGAATCCTATTACGCAGCTCCTTGATTTTCCAGATATTTTGGAGGGTGGTGATAAATCTTTTCATTGCTTGAATTTAAACAAGATGAACACTACCTCCATTCGCTTCAATAGCAGCTTTGGCAGTAGCCGAAAAAGCATGAGCGGTAACGTTGAGTTTGGCAGTCAGTTCGCCACTACCCAACACCTTGACATAATCGCCTTTACCAACGATGCCATTGGCCACCAGAAATTCCGGGGTAATGGTATCCGTTTTGAATTTTTCAGCGATGGCCTGAAGGCGATCAACATTTAAAGGTACCAACTCAATACGGTTGGGGCTTTTGAAGCCGACTTTGGGCAAACGGCGTTGCAGAGGCATCTGGCCACCTTCGAAGCCCACTTTGGTATAATCGCCTGAACGTGAGCCGGCGCCTTTGTGACCACGGGTCGAGGTAGCGCCCATACCTGAGCCTTGTCCCCGTCCAACTCTTTTTCTGGTCTTAACGGCGCCTTTAGCCGGTTTTAAATTATGCAGTTCCATGTTTTGGTTGCTTTTATTGGACTTCCTCCACTTTCACCAAATGATTCACTTTATTGACCATGCCCAGAATTTGAGGCGTGGCTTCATGCACTACACTTTGGTGCATCTTCTTGATTCCCAGCGCTTTGATAGTTTCTTTCTGGCGCTTGGGACGGTCAATTGTACTTTTGACCTGAGTCACTTTTATCTTGGACATTGGTACGACAATTTTATTATCCTTTGAACAACTTGTCCATCGTCATATTGCGTTGCTTGGCCACATCCATCGGGCTGCGCAACTTAGACAATGCATCAATAGTGGCTTTTACAACGTTGTGTGGGTTGGAAGACCCTGTTGACTTGGCCAACACATTGTGAATGCCTACCATTTCAAGCACAGCACGCATAGCGCCGCCGGCAATTACACCCGTACCGTCTGATGCCGGTTTGAGCAAAACCTTACCGGCGCCAAACTTGCCTTTTTGTTCGTGCGGAATGGTGCCTTTGTGAATAGGAACTTTCACTAAGTTCTTCTTGGCATCATCCACGGCTTTGGCTATAGATTCCGACACATCGCGTGCTTTACCCAAGCCCTGACCTACGGTGCCGTTTTCATCACCCACAACCACAATGGCAGCAAAACTGAAGGTACGACCACCTTTGGTTACTTTAGCAACCCGGTTGAGCGCCACCAGCTTTTCTTTCATGGTGGATTCTACGGGCTTTACTTTATTGTTGCTTCTCTTATCCATGCTTGAAATGCAATTGAATCATTCTTTTAGATTAGATCGTCAGACCGCCTTCGCGTGCGCCTTCTGCCAGAGCTTTCACTCTGCCATGATACAGGTACCCACCACGATCATATACTGCGGCTGAAACATTCTTCGCCAGCATTCTCTCAGCTACCAATTTACCCACCATGCGCGATTGCTCTACTTTAGGCACATCACCGGGAACGGATGCCTCTAAAGAGGAGGCGGCAGCCAATGTATGACCGGCTACGTCATCTATAGCCTGACAATAGATGGCCTTGTTGCTGCGATACACCGCCAATCTTGGGCGGGAAGCCGTTCCGCGAACTTTTTTGCGGATGCGATAATGGATTTTTTTACGCTTAAGATTGTTCATTTTCAAATATTTTGGCTTTAGTGTATGGCCTGTTTCATCCAAACCCAAAACCCGACAATGATGAAATTTTTACTTCTTACCCTTACCAGCAGTCTTGCCGGCTTTGCGACGAATTTCTTCACCCACAAAGCGAACACCTTTGCCTTTGTAAGGCTCTGGCTTGCGGAAAGCACGGATTTTAGCCGCAATTTGACCAATAAGCTGCTTGTCGTGGCTCTCTAACCGAATGATCGGGTTTTTGCCCTTTTCCTGCTTAGCCTCCACTTTCACTTCGGAAGGAACATAAAACATGATGGGGTGAGAGTATCCTAAAGAAAGCTCCAACAACTGCTTCATAGTCTCGTTGGAAGCGCGATAACCTACACCGACAAGCTCAAGTTCTTTAACAAACCCTTCTGAAACTCCAACAACCATATTGTTGATGAGTGCCCGGGTGAGGCCATGTACCTCCCTGTGGCGCTTTTGATCGGTTGGGCGCTTAACCTCCAAAACTCCATTATCCATTTCAAGGATAAGGTCAGGATGTACCTGCTGGCTAAGTGTGCCTTTGGGGCCTTTCACCGTCACCAAATTGCTCTTGCTTACCGTAATTTCAACGCCGGAGGGCAATGATACGGGCATTTTTCCTACACGAGACATGGTATGATTGTTTTAATACCTTTTCAAAATCAATAAATGTAGCAGAGAACTTCGCCGCCGATGTGCTGAGCACGCGCTTCTTTATCGGTCATTACACCTTTGGAAGTAGAAATGATGGCGATTCCCAAGCCATTGATAACGCGAGGCAATTCTTCGGCAGAGCTGTACTTGCGAAGACCCGGCTTGCTGACGCGCAGCAACTGGCGAATCACAGGCTTACGAGAGGCAAGATCGTACTTCAATGCGATCTTAATCACGCCCTGGCCGCCCTGACCAGCTTCGTCGTCAAATTTGTACTTCAGGATGTATCCCTGATCGTAGAGAATTTCCGTCATGCGCTTTTTGACGCCAGAAGCAGGAATTTCCACTATTTTATGACCCGCTTGTTGAGCGTTGCGAATTCGGGTCAGATAATCTGCAATAGGATCCGTTACAGCCATTGTTTAACAATTATACGGATGAATCAACCTCAGTTGAAATGAATTTGAATTTATGAATTACCAGCTTGCCTTGGTTACGCCGGGAATCTTACCATCAAGTGCCATCTGACGGAACTTCACGCGGCAGATACCAAAACGGCGCATGTAACCTTTAGGACGGCCGGTGAGACCACAGCGATTGTGCATGCGAATTGGATTGCTGTTGCGAGGCAATGTATCCAACTCTTCCCAATTGCCTTCTTCTTTGAGCTTTTTGCGCAAGTCAGCGTATTTGGCCACCATTTTGGCACGCTTCACTTCTCTAGCGATAACTGATTTCTTTGCCATGAGTATTGATCAGTTGTTTTTCTGGTTCTTGAAAGGCAGGCCGAGCAATTTCAACAAAGCAAACGCTTCCTGATCGGTCTTGGCCGTTGTGACAAAAGTGATGTCCATACCCATGATCTTGCTCACTTTATCGAGGTCAATTTCAGGGAAGATAATATGCTCAGTGACACCCATAGAGTAGTTGCCGCGCCCATCGAAGCTCTTATCATTGATGCCGCGGAAGTCGCGTACACGAGGGAGCGCTACGGTGATAAGGCGATCCAAAAACTCATACATTCTGTGATCACGGAGGGTTACACGGGCGCCGATGGGCATACCTTCGCGCAATTTAAAGTTGGACACAGAACGCTTTGCTTTGGTAGCTACTGCTTTCTGACCGGCAATGAGCGTAAGCTCGGCGGCGGCGTTGTCCACCAATTTTTTGTCCTGTGTAGCTTCGCCGATTCCCTGATTGAGGGAAATTTTCACCAAACGAGGTACCTCCATGATAGAGCCGTATTGAAACTGCTCCATGAGAGCGGGAACTACTTCCTCGCGGTACTTTTTCTTGAATCTCGGAATATATGTGCTCATCACTTAAATGTTTCACCGGATTTTTTAGAATAACGAACCAATTTACCGTCTTCCAGCTTGCGACCTACGCGGGTGGGTTCGCCCGTTTTAGGGTCCACAAGCATCAGTCGAGACAGGTGAATCGGGGCCGGCTTTTCGATGATGCCGCCCTGACTGTTTTGCGTCGGCTTGGTGTGGCGTTTCACGATGTTGACCTGATCTACAATAGCCCGGTTTTCATCAGGGAACACCTCCAGCACTTCGCGTACTTTGCTCCTGTCTTTATACGCTCCAGCGATAACCACTACGCGGTCACCTTTTTTGATTTTGAGCTTCGGAGCGAAGCGTTTTTGCTGATTTTTAGCAGCCATGATATTGATATTAAAACAGCTTCATAAATGAGCCTTCAGCACTATTAAAGTACCTCGGGAGCCAAAGAAACGATACGCATATAGTCACGTTCGCGGAGTTCGCGGGCCACGGGGCCGAAGATGCGGGTGCCGCGAGGCTCGCCCTGAGCATTGAGCAACACCACTGCGTTGTCGTCAAAACGAATATAGGTACCGTCCTTACGACGAATTTCCTTTTTGGTGCGCACAACGACAGCCTTAGAAACAGTACCTTTTTTGATACCGCCCGGACTGGCGTCTTTCACCGAAACGACGATCTGATCGCCGATGGAGGCATAACGCCGGTGTGAACCACCCAGTACACGGATGCACAACACCTCTTTTGCCCCGCTATTGTCGGCTACTCTGAGCCTGGATTCCTGCTGGATCATGACACAAAATTATTTTGCTCTTTCAATGATTTCTACCAAACGCCAGCGTTTGAATTTGCTCAACGGGCGTGTTTCCATGATTTTGACTACATCTCCGATGTTGCATTCGCCTTTCTCGTCGTGAGCCAAAAATTTATTGGATTTCTTCACGAATTTACCATAGATAGGGTGCTGAAGCCTCCGTTCTACAGAAACGGCGATGGTCTTGTCCATTTTATTGCTGGTGACTACGCCGACTTTCGTCTTTCTTAAATTTCTCTCCGTCATGGTATAATGATTTGCGATACCCCGCTTTGAATTATTTGCCTTTGCTTCTGCGTGTACGAATCTTGGAGCGGCTCTGCAGGCCGGCTTCGTCCATTGCGGCTACTTCCCGACGGCGGATTTCCGTTTGGACTCGGGCGATGTCGCGGCGCATTTCCCTGATGTTCAGAGGATTATCCAATCCTTTGAGTGCATGATCAAAACGCAGTTTTTGATATTGGACTTCAAGCTGCGCCAGCTCTCCTTCGAGGTCGGCGTCGGTGAATTCCTGTAGTTCTAAAAATTTATTACTTGCCATTTCAAAAATATTGAAAGATCACACAGATGATTTACTCCTGATAATCGGGACGGGTAATGGTTTTGGTCATCACCGGCAGCTTCTGAGCAGCCAGGCGCAATGCCTCAGCAGCTACTGCATAAGGTACGCCATCCAACTCAAACATGATGCGCCCCGGCTTAATCTGAGCTACCCAATGGTCGAGAGAGCCTTTGCCCTTACCCATACGCACTTCCTGCGGCTTGGCAGTGATCGGCTTATCCGGGAAAATGCGAATCCAAACTTTCCCTTCCCTTTTCATATAGCGGGTCATGGCAATACGCGCAGCTTCTATCTGGCGGTTGGTCAAACGACCTCCGGTAACGGCTTTGAGACCAACAGACCCGAAGGCAATAGTGCTCCCCCGGTAATCCAAGCCTTCATTTCTGCCCTTCTGCTGCTTGCGATATTTTGTTCTTTTTGGCTGTAACATGGCTTCTTTTGTTTACCCCTTGCGGCCCATCTGACCCCTTCAGGGAAAAGTGGCGCAAAGGTACGACAATATTGGTGATAAATCCTAACGTCTTTTTTGATTTCTTCTTCCGCCGCCGCCTTCGCCTCTGTCGCCTCTTTCTCCTCCACGACCACGACCGCCGTCACGACGATCTCCACGGCCTCCATCTCTGCGTTCGCCGCGTTCCGGGCGACCGCCCATTCCACGCTCCTTGCCGCCAGGCGTCGTTTCCTTCTTGGTCACGCCGATATTGGGGCTAAGGTCGCGTTTGCCGAACACTTCACCTTTGCAAAGCCAGACTTTGATGCCGATTTTGCCATACACGGTTTGTGCTTCGCCCAATGCGTAGTCTATATCTGCGCGGAAGGTATGCAAAGGCGTCCGACCGTCTTTGAACTCTTCGGTACGAGACATTTCCGCGCCATTCAGACGACCTGAAATGCGAACTTTGATTCCCTCGGCACCGGCGCGCATCGTAGCCTGAATAGCAGTCTTGATGGCACGACGGTAGTTGATACGGGCTTCGAGCTGCTTGGCAACGGATTCGGCAACAATGGCTGCATCCATTTCCGGCTTGCGAATCTCAACGATATTGATTTGAGACTCTTTACCGGTGAGTTTTTTCAGTTCTTCGCGAATACGATCAACCTCTTGCCCCCCCTTACCGATGATGATACCCGGACGGGAAGTATGGATGGTAACCGTGATGCGCTTGAGAGTGCGCTCGATGATGATACGAGCAATGCCTCCTTTGGCAATACGAGCATTGAGGTAGGTGCGAATTTTTTCATCTTCTACCACTTTCTGCCCGAAGTCTTTACCTCCGAACCAGTTGGAATCCCAGCCCCGGATGATACCGAGCCGATTGCCGATTGGATTTGTCTTCTGACCCATAATTGAGTATTAAAAAACTTAAGCGTTGTCTTAATTTTCAGTTTCTGCTTCCTGAGCCGTCACTACCTCGCTGTCCAATTGCTTGCGGTTTTCCACCACAATGGTAGCATGGCAGGTACGCTTGCGAACTCGGTGGGCGCGACCGTGCGGCGCAGGTTGGAAACGCTTGAGGAATGTGCCTTCATCCACAAGAGCCGTTTTGATATAAAGCTCATAATCATCGGCATTTTCCATATTGTCCAACTTGTATTCCCAGTTGGCAATGGCAGAGAGGAGCACTTTCTCCAACCAGGAACCGGACTCCCGCTTGGTATAGCGAAGGATGCCCAAGGCCTGACTTACGTTTTTGCCACGAATATTGTCCATTACCAAGCGCATCTTGCGAGCCGACATCGGACAGTTTTTCAATTTGGCTACTGCTTCCATGTTGCTTCTTTTTTCGAAGATGGAGATGATTACCCGTTTTGGTATGAACCGCCGGGCAAGCGCATCAATACTTTATTTTTTACGATTACCGGAGTGTCCTCTGAAGTTGCGGGTAGGAGCGAATTCGCCCAGCTTGTGGCCTACCATGTTTTCAGTAACGTACACCGGTACAAATGTTTTGCCGTTATGAACCGCGATGGTTTCTCCTACCATGTCGGGGATAATCATCGAGGCGCGAGACCAGGTTTTGATCACCGCTTTTTTGTTGGACTGCTTGGCCTTGAATACTTTATCCAACAACTTGTGGAATATGTACGGCCCTTTTTTAATTGATCTTGCCATGTTGACAATCAGTTTATACGATACCTAATCGTTTACTTTTTATTAGACGACTTGCGACGGGAAATAATCAACTTCGTTGACTGCTTCTTGTTGTTGCGAGTCTTCAAGCCCTTGGCCGGCTTGCCGTTGCGAGAACGTGGGTGACCACCGGAAGCCCGACCTTCGCCACCACCCATTGGGTGATCTACCGGGTTCATTGCAACACCGCGTACACGCGGGCGACGTCCCAACCAACGACTGCGACCAGCTTTGCCCGATACGATCAAGCTGTGGTCGGGGTTGGAAGCAACTCCGATGGTAGCTCTGCAAGTAAGCAAAACCCTGCGGAATTCGCCGGAAGGCAGGCGCAAAGATGCGTACTTGCCTTCACGTCCCGTAAGCACTGCGTAAGTACCCGCACTACGAGCCATAGAGGCGCCTTTGCCCGGCTGCAACTCGATAGCGTGGATTTCAGCGCCCAGCGGAATTTCACTCAGCAACATCGTATTGCCGATAGTGGGAGTAACGCCAGAGCCGGAAAGCAACACTGCGCCCACTTTAAGACCGTGAGGAGCGATGATGTAGCGCTTCTCTCCGTCTTCGTATTGCAGCAGAGCGATGAATGCCGAGCGGTTGGGGTCATACTCAATAGAGACCACCGTTGCAGGTACTCCGTCCTTGTTGCGTTTGAAGTCAATCACGCGATAGCGCCGCTTGTGACCACCACCACGCTGACGAATGGTGAGGTGACCGCTGCTGTTTCTACCACCCGACTTCTTCAACGGAGCGAGCAGGCTCTTCTCCGGCTTATCAGTCGTGATTTCCGTGAAGGCATTGGTTACCCGAAAACGGGTTCCCGGAGTGACCGGATTGTATTTTCTAACTGCCATTTCGCACAGTTTTTGATACGTTTACAGCGCCGAAAACCGGCGAATTAAATATTACCGAACAAATCAATTTCTTCCCCTTTGGCCAAGGTAACGATGGCTTTTTTATAAGCCGCTTTTTGGCCTCGGACTACACCTTTTTTGGTGTTCCGGTTTTTTGCTTTCCCCGGAATTACCGCAGTGTTTACAGAGTCAACAGCTACGTTGTACATGGCCTCCACCGCCTTTCTGATCTCAACTTTGTTCACCTTGCGATCAACGATGAAAGTGTATTGGCTGAGCTTTTCAGAAAGCGCATCCGCTTTTTCGGTGAGGATGGGCTTCACAAGCACTATCTTTCCCATGTCTATTCATTTAAAGCAAACTGACTAGCAGCCGCAATTAAGCCAATGATTGTTTGATTTTATCCAAAGCGCCTTCTGCCAGAATCAGCGTCTGAGCCTTGAGTATCTCATAAGTATTCAGGTCGGCGGCACGCACCACAGCAGTTTCCTGCAAGTTGCGACCAGACAAATACAGTGCAGCATCGTGATCGGCAGTCACCAGCAGAGTTTTGCGATCTGCTACGGAAAGCTTGCCCAGCATCGTTTTGAAAGACTTGGTCTTCGGAGTTTCGAAGGTAAAGTCTTCTACCACGAAGATTTGACCGTTGGCAGCTTTGCTGGACAGCGCGGATTTTCTGGCTAAGCGCTTCACTTTTTTATTCAGCTTTTGGCTGTAATCTCTCGGACGAGGACCGAAAACACGGGCGCCGCCATGATACAAGGGGTTGTTGATATCCCCTTTACGAGAGCCGCCGGTGCCTTTCTGACGGTGAAGTTTGCGGGTAGAACCGCTCATTTCACTGCGTTCTTTGGCTTTGTGCGTACCTTGACGCTGGTTGGCCAGATATTGCTTAACGGCCAGGTAAACGACATGCTCATTCGGCTCAATGCCGAAGATGTCGTCAGGCAATTCCACCGATCTGCCGGTTTGTTGGCCTTCAATGTTGAGAACTTCGATTTTCATGGCCGTTTATTTACTTTTTTTCAAGAATAACAAAAGAACCGTTATGGCCGGGAATGGCGCCTTTCACCAGAATGAGGTTCTGATCAGGGAAAATCTTCACCACTTTGAGGTTGCGGATTTTCACGCGGGAGCCGCCATCACGACCACCCATTCGCATACCCTTGAATACCTTCGCAGGATAAGAACAGGCGCCGATAGAACCTGGAGCGCGACCGCGGTTGTGCTGACCGTGTGTTTGGCCGCCAACACCGCTAAAGCCGTGGCGTTTCACAACACCCTGAAAACCTTTGCCTTTTGAGGTTCCAACGGCGCTCACATTGTCGCCTTCTTTGAATACCTCGTCCACTTTGATCAAGTCGCCCAAAGACTTCGGTGCAGCGTTGAAGTCGCGGAATTCCACCACTTCGCGCTTAGGTCCGGTTTTGGCTTTGTCAAAGTGCCCTTGCATCGGCTTGGGCGTGTTTTTTACTTTGGCGTCTCCATAGCCCAATTGCAGGGCGAAGTAGCCGTCAGAGTCTTGCGTTTTGACCTGAGTGACTACGCAAGGGCCTGCTTCAATTACTGTGCAGGCAACGTTGCGGCCTGAGCCGTCATAGACGCTGGTCATTCCGACTTTTTTTCCGATAATTCCGTTCATCGGTTGAATGTTTTATTATGCCTGATACCTTGTTTTGGCACCCAAGAATGAGCAATTATGCACAGCCGAGAGCAGTACTGCCAACGACATCACACCCGGAAATCCGGTGGTGGAAGCATTTATAAACTCGCCTTGTGTGCGCCAAAAGAAAGGCGCGAGTCAGCAACTTATGAAAAAGAAAAGATCACGTCAACTTCACCTGAATGTCCACACCGCTGGGAAGTTCCAACTTGGAGAGGGCGTCCACTGTTTTCTGGGTGGGCGTGTAAATTTCGATAACACGCTTGTGGGTACGCAACTGGAACTGCTCCCGAGATTTTTTGTTGACGTGCGGAGAACGGAGCACTGTGAACACTTGTTTCTCGGTGGGCAGCGGAATCGGTCCCGTCACTACAGCGCCGCTGTTGCGAACCGTTTTCACGATCTTCTCCGTTGATTTGTCCACTAAGCTGTGGTCATACGAACGAAGTTTGATTCTGATCTTTTGATTCATGCCTAAAAACGTTTTATAAAATTGTGGGAAAGTCAGGAACTCGCCCACAAAATGAAATTCAATTAAACTTTAGCTGTGCCTTTGGCTTTTTCCATTACTTCTTTGGCGATGCCTGCCGGAGCTTCTGCATAGTGCGAGAACTCCATAGTAGAGCTGGCGCGACCAGAGGTGATGGTGCGAAGTTGGGTCACATAACCGAACATTTCGGAAAGCGGCACTTCAGCCTGGATAACGATGGCGCCGCCGATGCGAGGCTCCTGGCCTTTGGGCATACCGCGACGACGGTTGAGGTCGCCGATAACGGGGCCGACATATTCGTCGGGAGTAACCACTTCCAACTTCATGATGGGTTCGAGCAATACGGGGCGAGCTTTGGGGGCCGCTGCACGGAAACCTTCCTTAGCGCACAATTCAAATGCGATAGGTTTGGAGTCCACTGCGTGCATGGAGCCGTCAAATACGCGCACTTTCATGCTGTCAATGCCGTAGCCGGCGAGAATGCCGTTGTTCATCATGGCTTTGAAACCATCCTGAATCGGCTTCATATAGTTCTTATCAATGGAGCCGCCTACAATACCCCATACAAATTGGAGCTTGGTTTTGCCGCTCTTGAAGTCTTCCGTTTCGAGGAATTCAGCATCAGCGGGGCCGAGTTCAAATTCCATGTCGGCGAAGAGACCGGAACCACCTGTCTGCTTTTTGAGCTTTTCGCGGTGGGAAACTGTGCCGGTGAGGGCTTCTTTGTAGTTTACCTGAGGCGCACCTTGGTTACATTCCACTTTGAACTCACGGCGGAGACGATCCACAATGATTTCGAGGTGCAACTCACCCATACCGCTGATAACGGTCTGGTTGGTGTCTTCGTCATATTTTACGCGGAAGGTGGGGTCTTCTTCGGCCAATTTAGCCAAAGCCATGCCCAACTTATCGAGTTCTTTCTGAGACTTCGGTTCTACGGCAATGGCAATCACCGGTTCGGGGAATACCATGCTTTCCAGCACGATGGGCTTGTCGAGGTCGCACAGCGTATCGCCGGTGCGAATGTCTTTGAAGCCTACGGCTGCTGCAATATCACCTGCTTCTACACGATCAATTGCATTTTGCTTATTGGCGTGCATCTGATAAAGGCGCGAAATACGCTCTTTGGAATCAGAACGGGAATTGTAAACATAAGAACCTGCATCCAAAGCGCCAGAGTAAACGCGCATGAAAGCCAAGCGACCTACATACGGGTCGGTAGCAATTTTGAATGCCAAAGCGGCAAACGGCTCAGTGACAGATGGTTTGCGAATTTCCTCCTGATCCGTTTTGGGATTGACGCCTTTGATGGCATCCACGTCGGTGGGAGAAGGCAAGAAGGCGCATACTGCATCCAACACAGCCTGAACACCTTTATTTTTGAAGGAAGAACCACACATCATGGGCACAAACTTCATGTCCATAACGGCAGCGCGGATAGCTGCACGCATTTCTTCAGCTGAGATGGAGTTCGGATCTTCAAAGAATTTTTCCATCAGGGCCTCGTCGTAAACGGCTACTTCTTCAACGAGTTTGGTACGCCATTCGGTGACGGTCTCTTTGAGGTCTTCCGGGATGGGAATTACCTCGTAGGTCATGCCTTTATCGTGCTCGTTCCAGATGATGGCCTCGTTGGTGATAAGGTCCACCACGCCACGGAATTTTTCTTCGGCGCCAATGGGTACCTGAAGCGGAATGGCGTTGGAGCCAAGTTTGGTACGCACGTCATTAACAACGCTGAAGAAATCGGCGCCGGAGCGGTCCATCTTGTTGACGAAACCGATGCGAGGTACTTTGTAGTTATCGGCGAGGCGCCAGTTGGTTTCAGATTGAGGTTCTACGCCTGATACAGCACAGAAGAGGAACACCAAGCCATCGAGAACGCGCAAAGAGCGGTTCACTTCCACGGTGAAGTCAACGTGGCCGGGGGTGTCAATGATATTGACGGTATATTCTTCTTCTTTCCAGCGCCAGGCAGTTTTGGTAGCGGCAGAAGTAATGGTAATACCGCGCTCCTGCTCTTGCTCCATCCAGTCCATGGTAGCTGCGCCCTCATGTACTTCTCCGATTTTGTGGGTAAGACCGGTGTAGTACAAAACACGCTCAGTGGTAGTAGTTTTACCAGCGTCAATGTGGGCGGCAATGCCGATGTTTCTTGTGAATTTAAGATCCTTGCTCATGGCTGTCAGGAGATAATGATTTTCAGTTTTAGTTTATCGTTGCTTTAAACCTTGAAGTGAGCGAAAGCACGGTTGGCTTCTGCCATTTTGTGCATGTCCTCTTTCCGTTTTACAGCGGCGCCTTCCCCTTTGCTTGCGGCGACAATTTCGGCGGCAAGGCGATCTGCCATACCTTTACCACTGCGCTGGCGGGCGAATTTGATGAGCCATTTCATACCGATGGAAACTTTGCGTTTGGCGCGGATTTCCGTCGGAATCTGGAAAGTAGCGCCCCCGATGCGACGGCTGCGCACTTCCACTTGCGGCATTACGTTATTAAGTGCTTTTTTCCAGACGGCGTGAACATCGTCTGTGCTGGTGCGCTGAGCCACCAAGTCCATGGCATTATAGAAGAGTTCGAAGGCGGTACTTTTTTTACCGTCCCACATCAAGTTGTTGACAAACTGCGTGATCATGGGATCCGTGTAACGAGGATCCTGTGCAATGACTCTTACTTTTGGTTTTCTTTTTCTCATTTCAGCAAAGCTTTGTAATGCCGGCTAATATTATTTTTTAGGACGTTTGGTACCGTACAATGAACGGCTCTTCTTGCGGTTGTTGACACCCTGTGTATCAAGGGCGCCACGCACGATGGTGTAACGCACACCGGGAAGGTCTTTCACCCTGCCGCCTGCTACCAGTACGATGGAGTGTTCCTGCAAGTTGTGGCCTTCTCCGGGAATGTAGGCGATGACCTCAATCTGATTGGTGAGGCGCACCTTGGCCACTTTACGCAAAGCGGAGTTGGGCTTCTTGGGCGTAGTGGTATATACTTTGGTGCATACGCCGCGTTTTTGCGGGCAAGCATCCAGAGCGCGGGATTTGCTCTTGACGACCACTTTTTCCCTGCCGTGACGCACTAATTGATTAATAGTTGGCATACGTCCTTGTTCTTATACGGTTGAAAACGTTGATTTTCTTGAATTTGCTTGCTTACAGCAACAGCTTTTTTGCGAAGCGAGTGCAAAGGTACATACATTCCAGACAAATAACCAAGCACTAAAAAAATATTTTTTCAATAAAAGTAAAATTCCGTTTTCAAACGCTCAACACGTTCGGTCGGAATAGGGCCTCACAGAATTATATCCGGTCAAAGTATGGAATTTGGGCAAGTGCAAAACGAAAGGCAATGCTTATTCGGGAATGAAAAATTTTTAGCGGATATTAAACAGATTCCTCTTATTCTGCTACAATTTAGAAGCCAATACTATTAATATATGGCGTACCCTGCACTAAACCGCAAAACGGCGGCGTTTGTGTGCCTTGAAAACAGACAGGACGACTACACAAACTTACTCTTGTTTTTATGACGACATCTACACACGCCTCTGCTTCCTGGTTAACCTATCCCTCCGACTTGGACGGCGCTCTGCGTACTTTGGAAAACGGGGGGCTTGTTTTGTTTCCCACCGATACTATATGGAGTGTGGGTTGCTCTGTGGAACATCCCGCAGCTATACGCAGGTTGCTGCAATTGACACGCCTGCCGGATGCCACGCAAACCGAGCTGTTGGTTTGGTCATTGGAAGCGTTAAAACAACTCACGGCACATCTGCATCCACGGTTGGAGACTTTGCTCTATTTTCATCAGCGGCCGCTCACGGTGGTCGCGCCGGGAGCAGACCATCTGCCGGAAGAGGCGTTGCACCCGGACGGCTCGGTAGCGCTGCGCATTGTGCGGGATTCATTTTGTGTAGGATTGCTGCAGGCTTTCGGCGGCCCGGTCTTATCGGCGCCCGCTGTCACGGAAGGCGCTCCCTACCCTGCCACGTTCGGCGGCATCAGTTCTGAAATCATACAAGGCTGCAATCATGTGGTGCGGCACCGTCAGTCGGAACGCAGTCCCGGCGAGCCATCGGTGATGGTGCGGCTGTCGGAGGAGACGGAGGAACTGGAGTTTTTGAGGGAGTGAGAAGGTCGGTGTGGAACGGGTTTCGGGTTCAAGGTTCCGGGTTCAAGGTTTCGGGGGGGGGGAGTGAAGGGGTGACTCGGCGAGTTTCAGCCCAGCAGTCACCCCTTCACTAAGCTGGAAAACTACCCGCGCCCTGCCTGCGCAAGGTTCTACCTTGTGCAGACTATCCTGCGGGTTCTACCCGCCCACACTCACCGCTGAAGAAGATGATACCAGCGACTAAAGTCGCCGGTTGGTTTTCGACTGAAGTCGCCGGTACCGGAGCGTCCCGTGACTCCTCTCCGGGCAGCGGTAATCATACAAATCATAAAGATCAGCGTCGGAAAAATTTCGCGTTTGGGTTTCGGGGTTCCGGAGGTAGTGAAGGGGCGACTCAGCAGGTTTCAACCCGGCAGTCACCCCTTCACTAAACTGGGGAAAAGCAAGGTTCTACCAGCCGCCCACAAATTTGAACGACTCCCAGTTTTTGTCGCCTACCCGGAGGCGCAGCACATACATGGCTTTCGCAAGGCGATCTCCCAGATCAATTTCGAGGTAGGGGCCGGGGCCTTCGCTGCGGCCGCGCAAAACCAACCTGCCCGCTGCATCATACACTTCGTAGTCCACCCGCTCGGTGACTACGCCGTTGAAGGTGACGCCTACATAAGTGGTGGCCGGCGAAGGAAATATGCGATTCACCGTTTCGGCGGGCGTACTGCGCTGCATGGCAATGACCGGCGAGTAAAACTCGTAGCTGTACCCGATGGCGGGTTCTTCGCTGATGACTTTCAGGCGGTAGAAATAGAGGCTGCGCTGCGCCAATGAAGTATGCGTGTAGAGTTGCGGGTCGGCGGTGCGGCGGCCGGTGGCGTTGAGCGAGGCGATGCGTTCAAACTCACGCCCATTGACCGAACGCTCCACCTCTATGCGGGAGCAGTAATATTCGGGCAGGGTGGTCCAGTCCAATTTCACGGAAGTGGCGCCGGAGACGTAGCTGCCCTCGAAGCGGATGAGTTGGGTTTTGAGTTCACCCTCGTACTTGTCCACCTGCACGTCATCTATAGCCAAACCTATGTGGTTGCCGCCGTTGTCGGAACGAAAAACAAACCGGAAAGCTACATCGGGATTGCCGGCCAGGAAGCTGATGTTGAAGCGGTATTTTTGCCACTCTAAGCGGTTGCCGCTGAAATAGGAAGTTCCTACGGAAAATACAGCATCATCAAGATTGGAGTTGCGCTGGTTGTACCATTCCGATTGAATGTCGTTGCCCAATACCAGCCAGGTACGGCCCCGATCTGTAGAATATTCCACCCGGAAGCCATCGAAGCCGGGGTGAATGCGCCACTTGCCCCAGAAGCTGAACTCGTACAAGCCCTGCTCCGACAAGTCGAAATCGGGCAGGTAGAGCATGGTGTGGGTATTGGCCTGATAATACTGTTCATTCAATCCTACCACAAAGGCATTCTGGCCGGTTTTGACACCGTCTTTGCCTGCAATACCGGAACGCCCCCGCTCGAAAGAGGAGCCGCTGATGGTATGCACGCCATATTGCTCGGTATTGCTCTCGAAGCTGCCGCCATAGCCGGGTTGATCGGCCTTCCAGGGAATGGACAGATCGGGCAGTATTTTTACCGAAGACGAAGCGCTGAGCGCATTGTTGATGGTGAGCGTGACGGGATACTCGCCGATGGCCGGGTAGCTGTGTTCTGTGTTTTCATTGGTGGAAGTGCTGCCGTCGCCGAAATCCCAGAGGTACGAATCGGCATTGGTGGACAGCTCGCCGAAGAAGCGCACCGGCACATTGGTATAAGAAACGCGCTCAAGAGCCATGCGGGCGGCAGGATCGGCAAAAACGTCGGTGGTAAACATGCCCCGGCCGTGTGTGGCAGCCAGCACCACCTTGTCGGAATGGCGCAGGCGCAGCATATCGGTGCGTACAAAGGGAGTGCCGCGCCCGGTAGCCGGCGGCAGCCAAACGGTATTGCTACCGTCCAAAAGTTCGGTACTCCACACACCTGCTTCTGTGGCGATGAGTGCCTGACGGTTGTTGTTGGGGTTGAACAGGCAGAAGTTAACCGGCATATCGGGCAGGTCGCCTTCCACATTGATCCAGGATTGGCCGCCGTCAAAACTTTCAAAAACGCTGGCCACGCCGTAGTTGGAAACCGTAGCCATCAGGTGCTGTGCATTGCCGTCTTCCACCGCGATGCCGGAGATGGTGCCCGTTAAAGGCGCCAATTGCACCCCGCTGACGGTCTCGCCGGTATGGGCATTGTCAACACGCACGATGCGTCCGTTGCCGAAATTGCCGAAATAGACGCGATTGGGCGTGTTGCGGTCCACGGTCACAGCGGAGACGTCGAGGTTCAGACCGTCCACATCCACCGGGGTGGTGGTACCTGTGGAAACGTTCCAGCGGTAGAAATCGGCGGCATTGGTTTGGGAATAGAGCGTGTTCGTGCGGCTGTCGTAATCGGAGGCGCTGAGGAAGTTGCCTTCGAGCACCGCCCCGCCTGAAAAGCTACGCCCGCCGTCGGTAGAGAGGCTGTAATTGGCGTAGTACAGCGAGACCATCTGAATATTAGGTTCGTCTTCATCAATATGACAGAAGAAGCCATCGCCGCCGAGTACTTCGCGGGCCGCTGAAATACCGACATCGCTCAACGCCAGCGAGCCGTTGTCCTGCGTACCGCCGATGTAGTAGCTTTTGGCAGTTTCGGGGTGAATGGCGCCGGCGTAGAACTGGGTCACATTGTAGCTGTTGTTGCGGTCTCTGATGACAATTTGCGAGCCGGGCGCTTTCACATTTTGAGTGCGCCACACGCCGCCGTCATTGGTGAGGTAGGCCACATTGGTGTTTTTGGTATCAAAAACAATGCGGTGTTGGTCGGCATGAACGTATTGGATGCCGCCGTTGCCAGACCACTGGCCTATTTGGGTCCAACCGATGCCGCCGTTGGTGGAAATATGCGAGTCTATGCCGCCCACGATGATGCGGTTGTGGTCTTCGGGGTGGATGGCAATATCGAGGTCATACCAAGCCTGGCCGCGTGCGAAATTATCCATTCCAAAGGCATTGGGCAGAGGCATTTTGGCCCAGGAAGTCCCTCCGTTGATGGTTTTGTAAATGCCTTCCACATCGCCGCCGATGTTGTTGACGGCAAAAATGACCTGCGGATTGCTGTCGGACACGTCAAACTCCAGACGCTGGCTGGAGGATGGCGGCGCGCCGGCGGTATTGGTGATGCTGGTCCAGGCGCCGATATTGCCGGAAGGCGACTTATATATGGTGTTGTTGGAGGAGACGTAAATGTTGCCGTCGGCGGCGAGCTTAATGTCGTAAAACACCGCAGAGCTTACTCCCGACACGCCGTTGCCGATGATGCGGGTCCAGTTGTTGCCGCCATCCTGACTGCGCCATACGCCGCGGCTGGTGGTGTTGTAAACATCGCCGTTGGGGTGTACGAGCATTTTGTAAGAGTACTGAAAACCAAGGGTATTGGGCAGGTGCTCCCAGGAATTGCCCCCATCGGCAGAGCGGAAAACGCCAATGCCGCGCACGTCGGTCCACTCGCCGGTGCAGAAGTACATGAGGTTCGGATTGGACGGATGCTGCACAATGTCCATCACGGCGAGATTAGGGAAATAGTCGTTGATGGGCGTCCAGGAGGGTACGTCGGCGGTGATGTCGTTGCAACGCCACAAACCACCCGAAACGCTGCCGGCCCATACGAGCTTGCCACTGGGATCGTTGGCGTCAATGAGCAGGGAGCGCGTGCGCCCGCCGATGTTGCTGGGGCCGCGTTCGCGCCAACGGGCATTGCCGATGTCGCCGCTGTTTTTAGACTCATCCATGAGCATGGCTTCCTGCTTGCGTTTGGCCTGGCTGAACACATTCAGCAGGCGGTCGGAGGGAGCGTAGCCCAGCGCGGGGTCCATGGTGCGGAGGCGGCGGTCTTCAAATGCCTCGCCGATGCGCTGGTATTTGGCGGGTTTTGCAGGCTTGGCAGCAGGCTCAGTTGTTGTTTTGACTTTCGTGGCAACGGTTTTGACAGCCCGTAGGTTTTCCGCAGGTACCGTTTCCTCTGCCATTTTCTGCACTTCGGTCTTAGGCTTTAGAGATAGCGCGTGATCAGATGCCGCAGTACTCACATCGGAGTTTTTTTGAAGGATAAACCAAGAAGCCAGAACAACAAGGGCGGCGATGGAAACGATGCGAAAAGCGTGGATGTAAGATTTCGAAGACATGAATGTGGATGTTTTTTTTGACTTTTTAGCTACGAGCTTCGAGCCGCGAGCTTCGAGTTGCGAAGCGCTGTGGCGCGATTTTGGAAGAAATACTTCTTTCGCAGCGAGCAAAAGTAAGGCGAAGTTGCGGATACGGCCTCATTTTGGTAATTGGTAACAACGAAATCGGCAGTTTGGCCGACAGAAGAGGGGTTTTAAGGTGTATGTTCTTTCCTTTCACTTTGAACTCATTTCACGGCGATGCTGTTCTATCGTTTTTTTACGATTAATTTCTATCAATGGGCATCCATAAAAAAGCAGCTTTCGCAGAAGACGAGCAAGAGTTGGCAGAATTGGCCAAAGCACTGGCCCATCCTGCACGGATTGCTATTTTGAAAGAGCTGACACAACGGCAAACCTGCATTTGCGGCGAAATAGTAGAGGTGCTGCCGCTGGCCCAAAGCACGGTTTCCCAGCATTTGAAGGAACTGCTCAACGCCGGCTTGATACAGGGCACGGTGGATGGCGTCAAGTCTTGCTATTGCATCAACGAGGAGGCTTTCAGGAAGTTTGAGCGCCTGTTTGGGCAGTTTTTTGTGCATACTTTGAAAAATTCATGTTGCTGAGTACATGCTATTCAGCAAGGTAGCGAAGGGGTGACTACAGGTTGTGAACTTGACTGATTCACCCCTTCACTAAGCATAGAAACTTTTTTTTCACCAAAATCATCGTCTTTTTACGATAGAATCAACCACCTTTACATCATGACATCATCAGAGGAAATCAAAAAGATCGTCCGGGACAAGTACTCGGAAATCGCCATGCAGGGCAAGGCCGAAAACGCATCTTCCTGCTGCGGCGCTACCAACTGCGGCACTTACAACATCATGTCCGACAGCTACTCCGATCTGGAAGGCTACCACCCCGATGCCGATCTGGGGCTGGGCTGCGGGCTGCCCACCGAGTTTGCCGGCATCCAACAGGGCGATACGGTGCTTGACCTCGGCTCCGGCGCAGGCAATGACTGTTTCGTGGCGCGCGCCGAGGCAGGCGAAACGGGCAAGGTCATCGGCGTGGACTTTACGCCGAAAATGTTGGAATTAGCTCGCCAAAACGCCGAAAAGCGCGGCTTCAACAATGTGGAATTTCGCCAGGGCGACATCGAAGACCTGCCCGTAAGCGCCGACAGTGTGGATGTGGTGGTGAGCAATTGCGTGCTCAATCTGGTGCCCGACAAAGCTCAGGTTTTCAGCGAAATCCTTCGGGTGCTGCGGCCCGGCGGCCATTTCAGCATCAGCGACGTGGTGCTGCGCGGCCATTTGCCACAGCCCTTGGTTTCTGCTGCCGAGATGTACGCGGGCTGCGTAGCCGGCGCCATGCAGATGGACGAATACCTGGCCCTCATCGAAAAGGCGGGCTTCCAAAACATCAATGGTTCGTGAAGAATCGCC
>DDUV01000002.1:0-15493 GCA_002344975.1 Saprospiraceae bacterium UBA2329
ACCGCGCTTGCCTTTCGGTGCAGCCGGAGCCGGGGCCGTTGCCCGTTTTTCTCCTGGCTTCCAGCCCCTCGAACGTTTTTTGGGAGCGGCAGTTGTTTCTGCCGTTTCGGATGTGTTGTTCACCTGCTGTTTTTGAGCATCTTCCGATGCTTCAGACTTTTTTTTCATTTTAAAAAATGATTTGAAAAGTAATTATTTAAAAATGTTTTGATTCTTTAGCCGTATTCTATTTGTAGCGGACTGTATCTAATCAATTATTTGTCAGGAACTTAAACAAAAAAAGAAACCTGCCCGCAAACGTCATGTACCGGGGTTTTTATTGAAAAAACAAAAAATAAAACGAGAAAAAATGAGATCGACACCTGCTTGATCTTAATGAAAGATAAGATACAACAGCCTGAAACGCCTATTGTTGGCGCGAAATTATCAATTATTAAATAATAGCGGCGGTTTTAAGGAAATAATTTAGGATTAATTTATAAAATGCTGCCCGCTTTTTCCTGCGTTCTGAGTATGTCATGCACTACGCCCTTTGTACATCAGGCAATAATGAGCGGACAACATACCTCTTATGAAGACAGGGTTGCCGATAAAAATCATCAAAATAAAATACATCCGTCACCCCTTGATGTATTCAAAAGACTTTAACTTGAGCAGGTGAAAATCCATGCGATCATTTTGTAACGGTCATTTAAATGAAAAGCAAAATGAAAAACTCAATGTATGCGCTCCTATCCGGCAGGAGTATGATCTTAAGCGCTGCTTTTTTGCTGGCTTTTGTGTTGGTTTTATCCAATTGCAACACCTCTGAAAAGAAGGTGGCAAGCGGCGAAGAATTATTTCAATCCTATTGCGCTATTTGCCACGGCACAAACGGAGCCGGCAATGGCGCCATGACCGAACACCTGAAATTGCCGCCGGCCGATTTAACGAAAATTGCTGCGCGCCGGGGCGGCAACTTCCCCGACGAGCAAATCTACCAGATCATTGACGGGCGCGTTCCGGTAGCAGGCCACGGCACCGGCGATATGCCGATTTGGGGGCAAACGCTCAAAGAATCGGAACAACTGAAAAATGAAAAGCAGGTACGCCAAAGCATCAATAATCTGGTAGGCTACCTCAAGTCCATCCAGCAACAATAAATGGAGCGGCTTGAACCGTAGCGCCGATTTTGCCGTTTCCGCGTGGTACCTAATTGTGTGCCACATGAAAAAGAGTTTTTTCCTTGCCGGGCTGTTGTTGCCTGCTACCTTCCTTTTTGTTTCCTGGCTGCTGCCCGACAACGAGACCTGGCGAGATAAAGTGGACGCCGATGTGTTGCTGGCTGCAGAATCCGGCAGAGACCTTGAGTTTTTGGTAGTGCTTCAGAATCAGACCGATGTATCGGCTGCTAAATTATTGACAACCAAGGAAGCCAAAGGAGAATACGTCTTTAGAAAATTAAGAGAAACGGCGCAAAATACCCAGGCGCCCTTGATTCGGTTGGTACAACAATCGGGCGCGCCTTATCAAAGTTTTTTCATCGTCAATGCCCTGTTGGTAAAGGGAAATGCCGCGTTGTTGCAACAATTGGCGCAGCACCCGGCCACGGCCCGCATCGAACCCAATCCCCGCACCCGGATGCAGGAACCCGTCATAGACGACACATCTGAATCGGTACAATGGCGAAACGCCGTGGAGTGGGGCATAGAGCGCATCGGCGCCGACCGCGTATGGGAATCAGGCTACACCGGCCAGGGCGTTGTCATAGGTGGTGCGGATACCGGCTATGAATGGAACCACCCCGCCATACGGGATACCTACCGGGGCTGGAACGGCGATACCGTTGACCACAACTACCACTGGCACGATGCCATTCACGAAATTGACACCTCCAACGGCGCCACTACAAATCCTTGCGGTTTGAGCACTCTCGAACCCTGCGACGACAACAATCACGGCACCCACACCATGGGTACCATGACAGGAGGCGAGGACAATATGGGCAGCAAGATAGGCGTGGCGCCCGGTGCGCGTTGGGTGGCTTGTCGCAATATGGAACGCGGTGATGGCACGCCGGCCACTTACATCGAATGTTTCGAGTGGTTTTTGGCCCCCACCGACCTCGGCGGCAATAATCCGTTGCCCGCGCTGGCGCCGCATGTGATCAACAATTCTTGGGGTTGCCCCGATTCGGAAGGCTGCAACGAATCCAATTGGGCAACCATGCAAATGGTGGTGGCCAACCTCAAAGCAGCCGGTATTGTGGTGGTGGTTTCCGCCGGCAACAGCGGCCCATCGTGCAGTTCCGTCAACACGCCGGCAGCCATGTTTGAGGAGAGCTTCAGCATTGGCGCCACGCGCAACAATGATACCATCGTATCGTTCAGCAGTCGCGGACCTGTTTTGATTGACGGCAGCGGGCGCATGAAACCCAATGTTTCGGCGCCCGGAGTAGGTGTGCGCTCCTCCATTCGCAATGGCGGCTATGCGTCCTTCAGCGGCACCAGCATGGCCGGGCCGCATGTGGCCGGCCTGGTAGCCTTGCTCATTTCGGCCAACCCGGAACTGGCCGGGCAGGTAGAAACCATTGAAACCATTATTGAAGAAACGGCGCTGCCGATGTTGTCGGACCAAAATTGTGGAGACTTTTCCGGCCTCCAAATACCCAATCCTGTGTATGGCTATGGCCGGGTGGATGCTTTTGCCGCCGTGCAACGGGCATTGGAATTGGTGAGCAGTACCCAAACAGCCGCAGCGCCTCAGCAGATTGAGGTGTTTCCCAATCCGTTCGGCGCCGAAATCAACCTGAGAAGCCATGCAAAGGAGCAGCCGCTTCGCTTGGACATGTACAATGCCACAGGACTGCTGGTTTTCAGTCGCGCCTGGCCGCAGGGATTGGCGTTTGAAACCATATCTTTGCACGGCTTGCCCTCCGGCATATACCTTTACCGGCTTCACAGCGCAGCCGGGGTGCAAAGCGGCAAGTTGCTGAAGCGGTAGCGCTTTTCGGCTGCCCCCTTACTTAACAGATGAAAACACCAAGCGATTATATCTTCCAGCTTATCAAGGCCATGACGCCCGCCGAGAAACGATATTTCAGGCGGCACTATGCGCCCGAAGAAGGACAGTTGATTCATCTGTTTGAGGTTGTCAATCATTTGGAAACCTATGACGAAGAGCATCTGAAAAGCCGTTTGGAGCCGAGTGTAGCCAAGCATCTCAAGGTTCATAAGCAACAACTGCACGAGCTTTTACTCAAAAGCCTTACCTCTTACCACAGCAAGCGCGGCCCGCTCAGCAAGATCAGAATGTGGCTGGAGGAAGCCGATATTCTGGCTGAAAAACAACTTTTCCAACAGGCATTTGATCGTTTGGCGAAAGCCCGTTCGTTGTGTTTGGAATACGAGGAATACACCTATCTTTTGGAGGTCAGCGCCCGCGAATTTTATCTCAAACACGTCTCCAACGACCGCATCGGCATCAGCCGGCACCCTTATTTTGAAGAAACTCAAAAAGCCATCTCCTGCCTGAATGCCGGCATCGAATATTACAGAGAGGGCACCCGCTGGGTCGAAATACTGGCCCAGTACTACTACCGCCCGCCCAGCCCGGAAGAAATAGAAAACGCCCTGGCCCTGCTCGAAAGAGAGGGGCAGGTCAATGCCGGAGTTTTGCCGTTTCGAGCCCGATTGTCCCGCAATTCCTTGCTCATGAGCGCCTACGGTCTCACCAAAAACCAAGAGATGGAAGGGCGCATCCGCAAAGACAATCTGGCTTTGTTTGAGCAGTCTCCTCAGTTTCAGGAAACCATGCCGTTTCAGTACATCGGGGCCTTGCGCAATTTGATGAATTACTGTTTGAGCCGCCAGGATTTTGAGCAGGCCCGTCACTGCGCCCAAACGGGGCTGTCGTTTATTGGCCGCAAGCCGGCGTTTGCCTCGCAGACTATTTATTTTCAATATGGCCTGCTCGATATTGCCTTCCAATCGGGCGACTGGTGCGGCATCACCGGAAAATTGGAGCAGGAACTGTTGCGCACCGTTGAGGCACAGGCATTGGAAAAAGAACGAATTGCCATGTTATGCTACCTCAGTCTGGCCATGACGTATCAGGTTTTAAACAAACCTGCCGTAGTGCAGGCCTATTTGCGGCGAGCTGCCGAATGTCGAAACGAT
This sequence comes from Saprospiraceae bacterium UBA2329, assembly GCA_002344975.1. GTDB lineage: Bacteria > Bacteroidota > Bacteroidia > Chitinophagales > Saprospiraceae > UBA2329. Next base: position 4,158 of record DDUV01000002.1, read on the forward strand.
GTAAAGGAGTATTTTGAAGAATTGCTGCTCCTCTTGGACCTCGTTTGCCATTTCGAGTCCGGCGATCATTTTTTAGTGACCCGGCGCATCAAAAGCATCCGAAAAAAACAGGAAAACAAAGAACATCCTCACAGTGCCTTGCTTTTTGATTTTGTCGGCATTTTTACAGCCGCCTCCGTGGAGCAACGAAGTCGCATCGCCCAAGACCTGCGCTCAAAAATGCCCGAATGGCAAGGGACGAAATTGGGTTTCCACATCATCAGTTATCGCGTTTTGTTATGGTTGGAGGCAGTGGCCGAGGGCAGCACATTGGCTGCGTATATAGAAACGCACAACGCGGGGGATCGCGGGGAGTAGCAACCCTGTGCCGGGAGCTCTACCTGCTCAAAACAAGTCTGCATTTAAAATTTTTTGTTTTAAAAACAAATCCCTACCTTTGCCTCTCAAAGCAAAAGTTCCATGTCTCAGGTTTCTTATACAGAGGAAAACATCCGTTCATTAGACTGGCGCGAACACATTCGTATGCGCCCGGGTATGTACATCGGCAAGTTGGGCGACGGCTCCGCTTCCGACGACGGCATCTATGTACTGATCAAAGAAGTGATTGACAACTCCATAGACGAGTTTGTCATGGGTTTCGGCAAGCAGATAGAGGTCAGCGTGGATGAAGAATCCGTGCGCGTGCGCGATTTCGGGCGGGGCATTCCGCTGGGCAAAGTGATTGATTGCGTGTCGCAGATCAACACCGGCGGCAAGTACGATTCCAAAGCCTTCAAAAAATCGGTGGGTCTCAACGGGGTAGGCACCAAGGCCGTCAATGCGCTGTCGGAATATTTCAAAGTGAAAGCCGTGCGCGAAGGGCAGTGCAAAACCGCCGAGTTTGAATGCGGCGAACTGAAACAGGATCACAAACTCCAAAAAACCTCGGAGCCGAATGGTACGGAAGTCGTGTTTCGGCCCGACAACAACATCTTCCGCAAATACCGCTTCCGGCAGGAATACCTCGAAAACCAGCTTTGGAACTACGCCTACCTCAATGCGGGGCTGAAAATTCAGTTCAACGGCCAAACGTATGTTTCCAAAAACGGCCTGCTCGACCTGCTGACCAACAAAACCAAAGCCGACCACCTGCGCTACTCCATCATCCACCTGCGCGGCGAAGACATCGAAATTTCCATGTCGCACGGCGATCATTATGGCGAGCAATATTACTCTTTCGTCAACGGCCAGCACACCACCCAGGGCGGCACCCACCTCAACGCCTTCAAAGAGGCCGTGGTAGAAACCATCAACAAGCACTACGGCCGCAATTTCGACCGCAAAGACATCCTCGGCTCCATCATGGCTGCCGTGAGCGTGCGCATAGAAGAACCGGTGTTTGAGTCGCAAACAAAAACCAAACTCGGCTCTACCGAAATAGCGCCCGGCGGCCTCGGTATCCGCACTTTTGTGGGCAATTTTATCAAAGAAAAATTAGACAATTTCCTGCACAAAAATACGGAGATAAAAGCCGACCTGCTCAAGCGCATCCTGCAATCGGAGCGCGAGCGCAAGGAAATTGCCGACATCAAAAAATTGGCCAATCAGCGCGCCAAAAAAGCCAATCTGCACAACAAAAAACTCCGCGACTGCCGCCTGCACTTCAACGATCCGGCCAAAAAAACGGACGAAGACCTGCGCCTCGCCACCACCGTTTTTATCACCGAGGGCGACTCTGCTTCCGGCTCCATCACCAAAGCCCGCGACGTACAAACGCAGGCCGTGTTCAGCCTCCGGGGCAAGCCGCTCAACTGCTACGGCCTCACCAAAAAAGTGGTGTACGAAAACGAGGAGTTCAACCTGCTGCAACATGCTTTAGACATCGAAGACACCCTTGACGACCTGCGCTACAACCGCGTGGTCATTGCCACCGATGCCGACGTGGACGGTATGCACATCCGCCTGTTGTTGCTCACTTTTTTCCTCCAGTTTTTCCCCGACCTGGTGCGCAGCGGGCATTTGTACATCCTCGAAACGCCGCTGTTCCGCGTCCGCGATAAAAAGCAGGCCTTCTATTGCTACTCCGAGGCGGAAAAGCAGGCCGCCATTCGCAAGTTGCGCGGCAAGGCGGAGATCACCCGATTCAAGGGTTTGGGTGAGATTTCGCCCGGCGAATTCGGCGATTTTATCGGCCCCAACATCCGTTTGGAGCCTGTGGTACTTCAGGATGACACCGGCATTGACGCCATCCTGGCCTACTACATGGGCAAAAATACACCTGAACGCCAGGAGTTTATCATCGGCAATCTGCGCATAGAAAAGGACGAGGTGGAAGCAGAGGAGGAAGTGTTGGAGTTGGCGGCTGAGGAGTAGCGGTTTTTTTCAAAACACCAGATTTGCTTTGGCCAGTTGGCGCAGGGGCGTCATTGCCAAGATCACAGCCCTGCGGTCACTCCTTCACTACGCATACGCCATACTAAGCAGTGCGTTAAAAATCGAGCAAAAAGGCGCCCGCTTTGGCCGGGAAATCCTACTTTTATGCCGATTAACGAATTGCTTACAATTATGAAACCACTTTGGGGAATAGACTTGGGCGGCACTAAAATTGAGGGTGTCGTCATAGAAAGCGCCGAGCATCCGAACGTGCTGGCGCGCCTGCGCGTACCAACAGAACAGAGCGGCGGCTATCAACACATCATCGGCCAGATTCAAAAGTTGATCGGTATGCTGGAATCGGCTACCGGGCTGAAGCCTGAACGCATCGGCATCGGCACGCCCGGTTCCATTGATCCGCCGACACAACTCCTGAAAAATTGCAACACCACGGCCCTCAACGGGCAGCCGCTGAACAGAGACTTAGAGGCTGCATTGGGCATTCCGGTGCTGATGGCCAACGACGCCAATTGTTTTGCCGTGGCGGAAGCCCGCTTCGGAGCGGTGCGTCGCAAAGTGCCCAATGCCCAGGTGGTATTCGGCGTCATTCTCGGTACCGGCGTGGGCGGCGGCGTTGTCGTCAATGGCAAGGTTATCAACGGATTGCAGGGCATCGGCGGCGAATGGGGGCACAATTTCCTGCACGAATCGGGCGGGATGTGCTACTGCGGTCGTATTGGCTGCGTGGAGACGGTCATTTCCGGTCCGGCTTTGGAGCGGTATTATGCCAAGCAGGCCGGCGCTAAGGTCAAATTGGCCGAGATCGTAGCCCGCGATTATGCCGGCGAAGACCCTGTGGCAGCCCAAACGCTGAGCCGCCTGCTCGAATACTGGGGCAAGGCCATTGCTTACGTCATCAATATCCTCGACCCGGACGCCATCGTCATCGGCGGCGGCGTGGGCAATATTGACCTGCTCTATTCGGAAGAAGGGCTGGCGCAGGTGAAAAAACATGTCTTCAATCCACGATTGGACACGCCTTTCCTCAAGCCCGAATTAGGCGACAGCGCCGGGGTATTCGGCGCGGCATTGCTGGCGGAGTAAACACTTGCAAATGCCGATGAGTATAGAAACGCTGCTGTACTATTTGTTTTTGGCGGTCATGGCGCTGAGTATGGCACAGGGGCTGCTCATCGGGAGTTTGTTTTTTCTCAAAAAATCGGGCGACCGGCGGGCCAATGCCTTTTACGGCTTGTTGTTGCTGGCCTTTGGCTGTACCCTGGCGCACAACATCCTCACGCTCACCGGCATGTATCCGCGTCATCCGCAGTGGTACTTTTTGCCCATTTATTTCACGCTGGCTTTTCCGCCGCTGTTGTTTTACCACGTCAAATTTTCGGTGTATCCCGCCTATCAGTTCCGGTGGACGGACCTGAAGCATTTTGTGCTGCCCGCAGCGCAATGGCTGTTTTTTGGGGTTATGTTTTTTACCGATGTGGAGTATAAAAGCGAGTACGGGCGGCGGTTTTTTAATCCCTTTTTCGGGGCGGCCGAACAGGCGCTCTACCTCGGCACCTTCATAGCGTATTGGTACTTCGCCCGGCGCTATGTGCGGCAAAGAGCGCAGCAAACTATGCAGCGCGGCGAGGCCCGATTGGTGGCTTATTTGCGCAATTTCCTCAATATCCTGTTTGTGCTCTTCGCCATTCATCTGATATTTGTGGTGGCCGATTTCGTGTATTACGAGTTTTTCGACATCAACCTGCGGGTGGCCAAGCCTTATGCGGCGCTGGGCGCGCTTTCTTTTGCCGCGCTGCTCGACTGGCTGGGCGTGTATGGATTTCAGGTGCTGCTGTGGGGCAGGAAGGTGTTTCGGAATTGATGTGTGGTGCTCCGCTGGAGTGATTCCGCTCGTGCGTGAGGGGGCCGAGGGTAGTGACGACGCAGGAGGAGCGACCGAGGCACCCGACCCCGCGCCCTGATTGCTCCCTCCTCTGGAGGGTCGGGGAGGTGGTAGAGCGGGGGCACGCCCCAAATATGACTTACTCCTTGAACCCCGGCCCTTTGACAAACCGCCCCGGAAACTTGCCCGTGTGTTCGCCGTCTTTGAGTACCTGCACGCCGTTGACCAACACATGGTGTACGCCCACCGCGTACTGGTGCGGCTGTTCGTAGGTGGCCTTGTCGGCGATGGTGGCGGGGTCGAAGATGACGATGTCGGCGTAGTAGCCCGGGTAGAGGAAACCGCGTTTTTTTATTTTGAGATTGAAGGCCGGCAGTGCAGTGAGGCGGCGTACGGCTTCCTCCAGCGTGATGATTTTTGCATCGCGGACGTAAGCGCCCAGCAGGCGCGCGAAATTGCCGTAAGCTCTGGGATGCGTGTTCGATTTGAGGAAATCGCCCTCGGCGGTGGGTGCGCCGGCATCGGAGCCGAAACTCATAAAGGGCAGGGCAATTTGTGAGCGCACATTGTTTTCAGACATAAGGAAATACACCACGCCTACCCGGCTGCCGTCTTGAATGACGAGGTCCATGGCGGTGTCTTCGGGCGATGCGCCGCGCAGTTTGGCCACGTCGGCTAAAGTTTTGCCCGTGTATTTTTTGAGCGTATCGTTGACAAACTCCACCAACAGCAGGTTGTCGGCAGAGCCGGCGGAAGCGTAGAGATTTTCCCAGTCATCGGCATCTCGCTTCATTTCTTCCCGCACGCGGTCGCGGGTGGCCGGATCGCGGAGGCGCTTGGCCCATGCATCGTAGCCGCCCTCCTGCACCCAGGGCGGCATGGCGGCATCCAATCCGGTGGCGCCGGCCGTGTAGGTGTACATATTGGCGCTGACGGGAATGCCCCGTTCGCGGGCGGCCATGAGTTTGATGGCGGCGTCTTTCATCTTCGGCCAGTTTTTGGAGCCGGCCGCTTTGAGGTGGTAAATTTCTGTGGGAATGCGCGCTTTGAGCGAGATGTCTATCACTTCGTCAATGGATTCGAGCAGGCGGTTGCCCTCGCTGCGCATGTGCGTGACATACATGCCCTGATGCTCGGACGCGGCCTGGCAAAGCGCGATGAGTTCGTCCTGTTGGGCATACAGTCCCGGCGTGTAGATGAGCGCCGAGCCTAAGCCGAGCGCGCCTTCGCGCATGGCCTGGCGTACCAATTCCTGCATGCGGGCCAATTCTTCGGGCGTGGGCGGGCGGTTTTCGTAGCCTATTTCGTGGATGCGGGCCGTGGTGGCGCCCATGAACGAAGCCACATTGGGCGACACGCCTTTTTTCTCCAAGTGCTGCAAATACTCGCCCAGCGTTGTCCACTCGATGTCGAATTTGAGATCGCCCTGCGCTTTTTTCATTTCGGATTTCATGCGCTCGTTGAGCGGCCCCATGCTCCAGCCTTCGCCCATCACTTCGAGGGTGACGCCCTGTTTGAGGTCGCTCATGCCGCGGCCGTCCACGAGGAGGCTTTCGGTGGCCCAGCTCAGCATATTGATGAAGCCCGGAGAGACGGCCATGCCTTTGGCGTCTATTTCGGTTTTGCCTTTTTTGGCGCCTATATCGCCCAATGCGGCGATGGTATCGGCATTGACGGCGACCGATCCTTCGTAGGGCGGATTGCCGCTGCCGTCGTAAATGAGGGCATTGCGGATGACGAGGTCGTAGTCGGCCTGTTTGGCAGGACCGGAACAACTGAACGATGCGAGCGCGAGCAGCGCGATGGCGGCGAAGGTGATGTTTTTCATGGCAGCTTTGATGTAGAGGGGCAAAGATACAAAAAGCGCGGTGTTGGGAAAGATGGGGCGGGGCGCGATTTTTAGGGTAGTGAAGGGAGGACTCAGTAAGTTTCAGCCTGGTAGTCACCCCTTCACTAAGCCGGCGAAAACCGCCTTTCTGACGCTGAAAGACGCAGATTTTTATGATCATTATGTGCTGTGCGGGCAACGGGAACCATACAAATCATAAAAAATCAGCATCAAAAAAAATCAGACGAGGTTCATGGATTTCCATTTTCAGAATGACAGCGCAGGTTTTGTTTTGTGCCATGTGTTTTGCGCACGAAAATGAAGAAGCGAAAATTTGACAAATCTCGAAGATTTGTCAAATTGTGTACTGCCTGAAAACTGTGCCTGATTTTGTGCAATCGGTCATGTACACAATGGCGTTTCGATTTGCAACGGGTTCATAAATTTCTATATATTTGCAACGGATTGTTCTTCTTTCAGCTATAAAAATTCAGGTATCGCCATGTCAGACCAGCAAATACTCCTGCAACTTCAACAACTGCCCGAAGACCTTCGGAAGGAGGTAGCGGATTTTATAGGATACTTGCCGGCCAAGTACAAAAAGAATACACTCCCCCAGCAACAACCTGAAAAAAAACGCTTCAGCCAATACCGTGGCAGTCTGAAAAGCGGGCTTTCGGTAGAGGAAATAGATGCCCAACTCAGTAAGTAGTGGGGCTGAAAAAAAGTTGTTATTTTTGTACGGGCGCAGCGGGCCTGTTCACACTCAATCTTTACAACTATGAGCGTAGAAACCCAAAAATTGGAACTCATCTCCTGGATTGCCGACCTTGACGATCCGGCAGATGTGAACAAAGTATATGAGCAGTTCAGAAAAATACTCCGACAAACGGATGATCTGGGAGACCTGCCCGACGATGTACTCGCCGAGTTGGAGGCTGCCGATTCCGTTGCAGACCCCGGTGATACGATTTCTCAGGAGGAGGCTTTTACAATGTTCCGGTCATGGCGAAAAGTGTAATTTGGAAACGCAAAGCTGCCTTACAGGTACTCGAAATTCAAAACTACCTTTCGGATCATTTCTCTCATCGGGAAGTCAATCGCTTTATTGATAAGTTATACCAACAATTGGACACACTCCGGCAATATCCTGAAATTGGACAACGTACCCGTTTCAAAACCATTCGCAGATTGCGGATAAATCGCATAGTCAGCTTATTTTACAGGATAAGTGGAGCCAATATTTTGATTGTCTTCGTTTGGAACAACAAACAGGAGTCCAAGAGAAATCCTTACCTTTAATTTACAGCAAACCGCTGTTATTTGCTGATCTGCACATTAGCACCGCGCCGCGACAAGCATCAGCACATTAGCACATTGACTCATTAACACATTCAAACCATGTCCGACCTCGCTCGCCGGCTCATCCGCGAAAACATTGAAAAACACCAACGGGGAGAAGATGCCCGCGATCTCGACCTCGGCAACTGCGGCATGACCGAAATACCGGAGGAGATTGGGGAGTGCGTGTGGTTGGAGGAGTTGAGGCTGGGTCATTACTGGCAATATTTCAACCACAACATATACGATTGGAGAATACGAGCAACTATAAATAGAGGTGGGGCTAATAAAATTATCAAACTCCCTTCAACAATTAAACGGCTCTTGAATCTGAGGAAAATCTCGATTACACAATTGCCGATCACAGATATTCAACCACTATCAGCCTTGGTGAATTTACAGTGGATTGATTGCTCACAAACACAAATTTCTGATCTTAGTCCGTTATCACAACTATTACAATTACAGTTACTTGACTGCTCTGGAACAAGTGTTTACGATCTAAGCCCTCTATCTAAATTAAGTAACCTACAAATACTTAGTACCCACTTAACAAATGTATCGGATTTATACCCCTTATCTACATTGACCAATTTACAATCACTTCATATCTCCGACACTCCCATATCGGAAATCGACCCAATTATGTCTCTTAGGAATTTACGATCACTATTCTTAGCCTATACAAACATCTTGGAGATTAGTTGTTTGGAAAAACTATCCAAATTGCAATGGTTTGATTGCTCTGGCTTGCAAATATCAAATATTGACGTTTTATCAAAACTAACCAGTTTGAAATGGGTTGACTGCTCTTATACAATCGTTTCTAACCTTGCCCCTTTATCAAAATTGGAGCAATTACAGTGGCTTGATTGTTCCGGAACTGAAGTTTCTGACCTTACTCCAGTTTTGCCCTTAATTCATAAAGGAATTGAAGTTAAATGGCAGGATCAATACACAGGACATCAAGAGCACCCCGCCATCCTCGTCCGCGACTGCCCCCTCATCATCCCCCCCGTCGAATTCGCCATGGAATCCCCCCAGGCCGTGCGCGACTACTTCGAAGAACTCGGCGAAGACGGGCGCAAGCTCAACGAGGTCAAGGTCGTTTTTCTCGGCGAGGCATCGGCGGGGAAAACCTCTTTGGTGAAGCAGCTCATGGGCGAGCAATTCGACGACAAAGAGAGCCAGACCCACGGCATCCGCATCCGAAAAATGGACTTCGGCATGAGCGACGGCGACACCGTGACCGCCCACCTCTGGGACTTCGGCGGGCAGGAGGTGATGCACGCCACCCACCAGTTTTTCCTCTCGCAGCGCAGCGTGTATGTGCTGCTGCTCAACAGCCGCAACGATGACCAAGCCGAAAAATGGCTCAAATACGCCGAGAGCTTCGGCGGCCGCTCGCCCGTACTCGTGGTGCTCAACAAAATAGACGAAAACCCCTCCTTCGAGGTGAACCGGAAAACCCTGCGCGAAAAGTATCCGCAGATCCGCGAGTTCTACCGGCTGTCTTGCCAAAACAAATCAGGCATTGACGACTTCCGGGAGGCCCTGCGCCGCGAAATAGAAAATGCCGACACCCGCCGCACGCCCTTCCCCGCGCATTGGCTGGCCGTGAAGGAGCATTTTTCCAACATGCAGGCCGACTACATCGAATCGGAGGAGTTTCGGCGCGAGTGTGAAAAAGCCGGCGTGGTCAGGGAGTTCAGTCAGGACGTGCTGCTCAAATTTTTGCACGACCTCGGCGTGGTCATCAACTTCCGCAACCTCAAAAACTTCGACACCCAAATCCTCAATCCGCTCTGGCTCACCAACGGCGTGTATCGCATCATCAACTCCGGGCGCGTGGCCGAAACCGGCGGCCTGCTGCACGAAGACGAGTTCAACGCCGTCATCAACGACCCGCGCTACCGCGCCGAAAACACCACCGACAAGCCCTTCCACTATCCCAAAAACAAGCTCCAGTACATCGTGCGGGTGATGCAGGAGTTCGAGTTGTGCTTCCAGTTGGACCCGTGGACGTATGTGGTACCCCAACTGCTGCCCGTGCAGGAACCCGATGTGCCGATGGAGGGCGCCGTGCTGCGCTTCGTCATCCATTTCCCCGACTTCCTGCCCGACAGCCTCTTCCCCCGCCTGATGGTGAAACTGCATACTTACATAGAGGATAAGGAAGTGCTTGGTGAAACGTTTAGTGACCGGGTGACTCGCAGTCACCCGGTCACTAAACCCGCCCACTCATCTCACACCAAGCTGGCCTGGCGCACGGGTATGGTGCTGCACAAGCCCAATATTTTCAAGGCATCGGCGCGGGTGCGCTGGGATAAGGAAGACCGCAAAATCCTCGTGGACGTATGCGGCGAGGAGCGGCGGCGTTTCCTCAGTTTCATCCGCGAAACGGTGAAGGAGATCGTGGCAACCTTCAGCAGTCTGTCGTACAGCGAATTAGTGCCGATACCGGACAGCACGGATACGGAGGAATATGAATACCTCGTGGAAGCTGAAAAGGCAGGCGAAAAAGAGGTATTTGTTAAATCCCTCAAGAAGCGCGTTTCCATCGCCGACCTGCTCGACGGCGTGGAAGAACCCGCCATGCGCGACGAGGTGGAGCAGTTGCCGGTGAAGGCGTTTGTGTCGTATGCGCACAAGGATTTGGAGTACCTCAAAGAGATGCGCAGCGCCCTGGCCCCGCTCATTCGCCTGCAAAAACTGCAACTCTGGCACGACCGCGACATCAGCGCCGGCGATGAATGGCGGGAGGTTTTATTCCAACGATTGGACGAGGCCGACATCGTGTTGTGTTTGGTGAGCGCCGATTTTGTGGCCTCCGATTTTTGCTACCAAAAAGAATTCGGCGCAGCGCTGGAAGCCCACCGTCGCGGCGAAAAAACCATCGTACCTGTGAAGCTGCGCAAAACCGACTGGCAGGATTTGCCGATAGCCGAGTTTCAGGGCGTTCCCGGCGAGTGGATCACCTCGGCCCAAAACAAAGACGAAGCCTGGGCGCAGGTTTCCGCATCTTTGCGCCCGGCTTTGGACAAGGCCAAGCAACGCAAAAAAAAGGTGCTGGACGAGCGCCGCATGGGCGGAGGCAGGTGAGGGCTGCCGGGCTGCTACCTGATTAGTGTCACATCGCCCTTCTCGTTCAATTGTAGGGTGCGCCCGCAGTGGAGTACTGTTGCACGCAAATGCCAGACCAGCACACCCGGTTCCATTTTCCGACCTCTGAATTGGCCATCCCAGCCCTCCTCCATACGGCGGGTATGAAAAAGGAGGTTGCCCCAGCGGTCGAATATCATCAAATCATAATCCTGTACCGATACTTCATCTGAAGCATAACCCCGGAAATAGTCATTGACGCCGTCATCGTTCGGACTGAATGCGTTCGGGATATAAACCGGCGCCAGATCGGGAGTGTCGGCATAACGCACTTCAAGGGTTTGCGTCAGCGTGTCGCAGCCGTTGATTGCCGTGATCCGGTAGGCGCCGGGTTCCGTTACCATGCGTTGAGCAGAAGAAGAGCCGTCGTCCCATTGCAGTTGCATACTTTGATCGTGGCCGGAGAGTACGAGGGCTTCTATCATTACCGGCTCGCCGTTGCAGGGCAGCACGGCATCCGGAACAACAAGCTGAAGCGCCGCCAACTCCTCCAACACAACGCGGGTTTCCGCCGAGCAGCCGTTTCCGTCCTCCGTCAAGAGGTGGAAAGTACCGGCACGCAGGTTGGAAAAAACAGCTCCATTTTGCCATTCGCCGCCATTTATTCTGTACCGAAAAGGCCCCTGCCCCGTTGCTGAAACTGAAATGCTTCCCGTAGGCTGCCCCGGACAACTTTCCTCGGACATGGTTTGCACCAGCATCGAAGGATATGCCGTCACGGTTACAGTCACGATGGAATCGCAACCCGCC
>DDUV01000002.1:15738-15910 GCA_002344975.1 Saprospiraceae bacterium UBA2329
CGCATTCGTCAGGGTGAAATCCGTCGTAGTTCCGGGCGTGAGCATGTTACCGTTGTAATCAACCGGACTGCCGGGACAGGCTTGCAGCGCAACGGAGGAAGCGCTTGTGGGCAATGCCGCCACGGTTACGGTCACGATGGAATCGCACCCCGCCGCATTCGTCAGGGTGAAA
>DDUV01000002.1:16174-16311 GCA_002344975.1 Saprospiraceae bacterium UBA2329
CAGGGTGAAATCCGTTGTGGTTCCAGACAGGAGCATGGCGCCGTTGTAATTAACCGTACTGTCGGGACAGGCTTGCAGCGCAACGGAGGAAGCGCTTGTGGGCAATGCCGTCACGGTTACGGTCACGATGGAATCGC
>DDUV01000002.1:16576-16723 GCA_002344975.1 Saprospiraceae bacterium UBA2329
CGCATTCGTCAGGGTGAAATCTGTCGTAGTTCCGGACAGAAGCATGTTACCGTTGTAATCAACCGTACTGCCGGGACAGGCTTGCAACGCAACGGAGGAAGCGCTTGTGGGCAATGCCGTCACCGTTACGGTCACGATGGAATCGCA
>DDUV01000002.1:16988-17301 GCA_002344975.1 Saprospiraceae bacterium UBA2329
CGCATTCGTCAGGGTGAAATCTGTTGTGGTTCCGGTCAGGAGCATGTTACCGTTGTAATCAACCGTACTGCCGGGACAGGCTTGCAGCGCAACGGAGGAAGCGCTTGTGGGCAACGCCGTCACCGTTACGGTCACAATGGAATCGCAACCCGCCACATTCGTCAGGGTGAAATCCGTTGTAGTTCCGGGCGGGAGCATGTTGCCGTTGTAATCAACCGGACTACCGGGACAGGCTTGCAGCCCAACGGAGGAAGCGCTTGTGGGCAACGCCGTCACCGTTACGGTCACAATGGAATCGCAACCCGCCGCATTC
>DDUV01000002.1:17558-23445 GCA_002344975.1 Saprospiraceae bacterium UBA2329
CAGGGTGAAATCCGTTGTGGTTCCTGGCGGGAGCATGTTGCCGTTGTAATCAATCGTACTGCCGGGACAGGCTTGCAGCGCAACGGAGGAAGCAGTTTGAGGGCAGATCACCCGCCAGTAAAGCAATACCTCTACATCGCAGCCCGCCAGAATGGTATCTATGCGAGTCAGATCGGGCAGGAGGCCATCAGGCAAGGCTGCGGCGTCTAACTGAATACTGTAAGAGGCTTGCGGCATATTGACAAAACTATACTGTCCGTCATTTTGAGACAAGATCGTATCTAATGGCATATTGCCGGAGAGGAGCATGAAAGGGATATTGCTCAGCAAGGAATCTGTGGGGTCGAGTACCCCGTTGTTGTTTCTGTCCCAATATACAAAGCCCCGCAAGTCTCCTGATCCGTCAAAGAGGTCGAGCGTGAGCGGGTGCGAATCCGACGTGCAACCCTGTAAAGTAGTCATTCGCATGGAGTATTGGCCACTTTCTGTAATAACGATCTGTGGCACGGAAGCGGAAGCCGGACCTTGTTCGTTGCCGTTGAACATCCATTGATAAGAAACGATATCCGGCACGGGAGGGAAACAAAGCGTATCGGGACGGCAACGAATGTGGCAGCCGGAAGGAATAAGATTGATGGCCGGGCTGGGGAGGATATGATGCACGCTGCCCGTACTCACGCAGCCCCACTCGTTGGCGGCTCTGACCTGCCAGGCGCCCGCGCGCGAGGTGGTCCATGTGGCTCCCGATGCTCCTGAAGACCAATCATACATGACGCCCGGCTGTATATTGGTTACGGCAAAATGAACGGGAGTGCCTTCGCAAATGGGGCCGGACGGGGAAGCGGTTGTTGCGGGCATAAGCGGCAAGGGCCTGACGATGACGCGAAAATGTTCCGTGTAAGCGCAGCCAGTAGCCGTTTCCGTCACACTTAACCAAACGTCGTGTTCTCCTTCGGGCAGGCGATTGTCGCGGCTGTCCGAAAATTCTATATACGGCCCCGGGAGGTCGGTGAACCAGCGATAAGTGTGTCCGGATTGCGCGCCGACCTCTAAAAACACATTTTCGCCGACGCACACCGATAATGAATCGTAGGTATAAGTTCTTGGAAAACCTTCCTCGTTGTACTCTATGGCTCGTATGGGCGCTCGCGGCGCCGGATTCACTTGTATGGCGGCCGGAGGCGGCTCGTAAGCGCACCCTGTTGCGCCGGTCAGATTTACTTTATAAACCCCGGATTGATGCGCCCAAATGCTTTCCGAAATTTCTCCGTTGCTCCAAAGCCATTGCGCTCCGCCCGGAGGCGCGGAGAGCAGGGTGCTGTCGCCTTCGCAGATGGGCGATTGGAAGGCGATATCGCCGCTGAGGTCGTTCACCTCAACCGTGATATTGCGTTGGAAGGAACGGGTACAGCCGTAAATGTTGACCGCATCCAAAGTTATGGAATGCAATCCCGGAGACTCATAGCGATGAAAAGGCTGTAAAGCTTGCGAAGCATTTGCATTGCCGGAAGCAGGGTCGCCGAAATTCCAGTAAAAATTCACCACATCATTACTGAGTTGGGCATCGAAAGGCAGCGCAGTTGCTGCGCAAAGCGTCGTCGGCTCATCGAAAAAGGCCATTGCGGGCGGGCCGAATACCTCTACCGTATCGGCAAATGTAGAAACGCATCCGCTCTCGGCGGTCACGGTCAGCGTTACGACGAAGTTGCCCGGAGAGGAAAAGACGTGCTCTGTATTGGCGCTGTCGTCGGTATTGGCCGGTCCGGAGGCGGGGTCGCCGAAGTTCCAGTGGTAAGCAACAATGGTTTGCCCGGGAAGGAATGTACTCGCATCCGTCAGTAATACGGGTTCGCCGGCGCAGGCAGATTCATAAAAAAATCGGGCAGCCAACGGCACTGTGTCCACGCGGACGGCATAGCAAATTACAGGGGCGGGCGTCTCTACAATCCCCGCCAGGTATATGCCGAAATAGCCTGCCCTGCTAAAGGAGTGAGTAGGGTTTTCAAGTTCGGAAATATTGTTGCCACCTGATCCGGGGTCTCCAAAATTCCATTGCAATGAACCTGGAATCACATTTGTTGATTGGTTGGTATAATGGAAGGTATTGCAACTTGATGAAGGCTGTGAACCAATATTTATCAATGTATTGATGGGGCAATTTAGTCCCGGGTTGCCGCATGACCCGCCCGGGCATCCACCGGGAAAGCCGCCGCCACCGCTGATCGGATCGCAATAATGAAATAAGGTCAGCGTGTTGGAGAAGGCGCTGCAACCTGCGCCATCGGTTGCTTTTACAAAATATAAGCCGGTTTCTGTGGTGGGATATGTAGAGCCGACAGCGCCCGCTATGGGGTTTCCGTTGCGAAACCAGGCATAGGTCAATGTTATACCCGACTCTGTGGTATGCAAAATGGTGGGCGGATCGCCGGGGCAAATGCCTGTATTATTGGGGGTAGAGAGCGACACCTCCGGCACAGGGCGATTTCTTATGTCAAAAAGAGCGGTACTCCGGCAGTTGAAATCGTTTTTAACCTCTACCTGATAGTATCCTGCCGTCACTACTGCACGGGCGGAGTCGGAAACCAGGTGGTCGGCTGCGTCTTTCCAGATATAAGAGGCAAAAGGGGCCGTAGTTTGCACCGTTATGGTTTCGCCGGCGCAGAGGAAGGCAGGAACATTGACATGAGGTTCGGGTTTGGGGCGAATAAGGACCGGCACAGACAGATTTTGGCCACAAACCGACAAGTGTACTTCCGCAAGCCCCTCGGTGTGCCAATGTATCTCTATCTCGTGCGCATTGCCTACCCGATACACTGTGCCGGCTCCTGCCGGAGAAACCGACCAATTGTACTCCACTTGCTCCAACGCATCGGTGGCATACAGTGAACGCTCATCGGCACAAGCTTCGCCGACGCCGGACAGCGACAACTCCGGCAGTGCAGATATCGGCAAGGCAATTGCAGGAGAGATACAACCACGGGCGCTTACCTGCCTGACCTGCACGCTGTGGCTCAACGGTTGTGTATCGCTCCATACGGCATTCACCGGATTGCCTCGCGCCGGCGCGCTGCCGCTGATACCGCTCCAAGACCATGCTGCCGTGTGGCCAGGCAACAGCCCCAGCGCCTGATATGTATAAGGAAGTTCCGGGCACACCTCGCTTGCTCCTGCTATGCCGGAGAGCGCCGGAGGCAGTTCCAATACATGCACCGTCACCTCGTATGCGGGGATGCAATAATCATTGGGCGAGGCCGGCCGGGCAATCAGTCTGAAATAGCCCGTACCGAAATTCCATGCCACCAAAGTTGTTGCTACGGCTGTACTGGAGGCCCAAACAACCGACCCGTCGGCAGCTACTGCTTCCCAATTGCACAACACATTGTTGCCGAAAATGACGCGCCGCGCCGCGTAGGTGCCGGACTCATTCAGGCACAGCTCTATTCTTCCGGAGACAAAAAATTCCGGATGTATGTCCACCCATATTGTATCCCTGCCGCCGCAGCCTAAATAACAGTTTTCATACTCCACCGCTACCCATTGTGGCTGAGAGCTGAACTGCCCGGCCCAAACCACATTGATTTCGTTAGTACCCTGCCCTGATTGTATATTGCCCAATGACGAAACAGACCAGGTAAAGGAACTTCCGCCGAATGGCGTGATGACATAGCGGGCAGATTGACCCCGGCATACCTGCTCCGGGCCGCTTATGGGCGCGCCCTCGCTGATGATGGGAACGCGCATGATATTGGGTTCGGGACAGTAGTCGGCGGTAGTGCAATTATCCACCTGCAACTGGATGCTCCCTTCCGGGCCGCTGTGCCAGTCTATGGAGATAAAATTGTCTGTCGGGCCGCCACCGGCAGAGATCGTACCATTGGGGCTTACATCCCACAGAAAAGTGCCACAATCGGCGTCGGTGGTGTAAGTCACGGCAGTACCTTCGCATACTGTACCCCGGCAAGTCACGGTGGGTGCGATGGTCGGCGACACTATCACCGTTACAAATGCGGTGTCGGGGCAATAGCATTCGTTCCAGACAATGAGCGCTGCCCGGAAAATACCTGCCTCGGCAAAAGTGTGCGTCGGATGTAGCATGGTGGAGGAGTTGCCGTCGCCAAAATGCCATTCAAAACCGGCTTCATCCGATGTGGTATTAGCAAAGCTCACGGTTTGCCCCCTGCATACGCGCAGGGTTTCGCCGTCCGGGGGAGGGCTTGTGTGGAACTCCGCTTCCGGCACCTCCAGAATATTGACACACCGGTTAAGTGTCGAAGTGCCCACAGTTGCCCGCACCACTCCCATGCCTGCATTGCCCCACACCACCTCCACGCCGTAGCCGTTATGGTTGAGGGTGTAACGATCTGCCCCCGTTACCAACCAAGAGGGCGCAGTAGGGGATATGTCCTCGCTCACTTGGTATTGAACGGTGGCGCCTTTGCACACTTTTTCACAACATGCCGGAGCGGTTCCTGACGTACCCATTTCAAGCGTGACGCGCCCCGAGCGGGTGTGGTATGAAAGAGGTTGTCCTTCGATGTTGAGTATCTCTATGGCCATAGGAGTATTACTGAAAACAATTTCTGAGGAGCAGTCTCCAGACAAAATAGTAAAGCACAAATTGAATAGGGACGTTGCATCAAAAAACGTTATGCCCTCTACATGGGAACTGACCCACTCGAAGGTAATGAAGCCGGGAGTAACCGTGCCCTGTGGTTGCGGCAGGCCCCAAGCTGAGGGTTCCAAAAGCTGAGACCCAACACTTAAAAAGCGCAGTTGTGTCGTGTCATACTGAATACTGAAACGCAGGCTCCTGATATTCGTAAAGTTTTGAACAGAGACATTGGTGCATATATGCTGGCCGGGGATGACATTCGTCAGGTGAGCGATGCGCAGACGGGGTTCTGGTTGGGCCGTAGCGCCAAAACGCACCTCGCCCGGCTCGCTGTTGAAGGGCACATTTTGTGCGTTTGAATTGACCACCTCAATGGGGGACGGTGTGCCGCTGAATACTACCTGTGTGGAGTTGGCGCCGGCCAGTGCTGTAAAGCAAAGTGTAAAGAGCGTTGTCCCGTCAGGTAGCGATTCGCCGCTCAGGTCGAGGTCTGTCCAGCCTGCAACGATCTGTCCGGGCGCGGTCATTCCCGCCCCGCCGGTAGTAGGAAGCACAAAATTGCCGGGTATGGAAAATCCTGGTAAATCGGCCAGATGGCTTATTGAGTGGAATTGCAACATCTGAGGGTTGTAGTTGATGCTGAAACCGAGGCCTGCAATGTCTCTGAAATTTTGTGTTGTTACATCAAGGCATACTTGTTCGCTGGCAGTTGCATCTGCATCTTCCATAAGGAGGGTAAAGTCGTCAAACGGCGCTGGCCGGGAGTCTTCCGGGGCGCACAATGCCTGTGCATCGGAAGTAATTTCAAAGGATTCTTCGCAAGAACGCACTATGATGGTGACAGGGCGGATAGTAATAGATCCTATAGATGCATGAATAGTCAATGCCCCGCTATATGACGCAGGCAGATAAAACCATTTACAGTTCTCGTGTTCAAACTGAGCAGATGACAATCCCCACCAGCTAATCGGGGGGAGTGGAGAGGGGAGTGGATAGTCGGGATTCGCCGTCCGAATGCACAATTGAATCTCTTCACCTGCACATATCTCAGCCGGCGCTTCGATGTAATAGTATGGGTGTATGGGGGGGAATAGCTGGGCATGGGAAAAGCTAAGGGAAACAGCTAAGAGCATTCCGGAAAGGAGCAGGCGTTTTTGAGAGATCATGATGGCAGAGGTTTTTGTACAAATGCAAATATACCAGATAGTCAGTGATTTGCGAATTTATTTTTTTGCAAACCACAGGCTATCAGTTAGTAGTGGGGCAAAAATAAAG
>DDUV01000067.1 GCA_002344975.1 Saprospiraceae bacterium UBA2329
AGGGAGGTTGGTGTTGAGGTAGGAGGGTAAGGGGCAATAAAAAAATAAAGTGGTCATTTTCGTCAAAGGATTAGATAAGTAAACGTTTCATTTTAATTGTCTTATCTAATCCTTTGGCCTAAAGAAAATGAACATTTATTTTTGCCCCACTACTTAGCTAAACAAACTGCTCCCTTTTTTCTTAAGCCGACAGCCGCGAAGAAAATCCCCTTTTTCAAAAAAAACTTTCCCTTCCCTCTTGCGCTGCGTTGAAAAAAGCTACAACTTGCGCCCCGAAAGACTATCAGCCATGCTTTCAACCGGCCCATTAACCGATTCGCCGGGCAGTAACCACTCGCAAAGCAAGCGAGTGACGTACACTTTTTGACTGCAACATTCCGGTTTACGCTCATAGGATTACTATCTACTCTATCGTCGCCTGCCGCACAGGCGGGGTACTGTGTTTTGCTGTGTTCGCACCCGCCTTTCAACGCGAACGCCGGCAGAACCGGAATCCCTATTGCTGTGCGTCGGGGAGTGGAAGATTTTGTAAACCAACATTTTGTAATCCAATAAGACGCAACCGAATGATGAAACGCTTTACGCTCCTTACTTTGCTGCTGCTGCCGGCACTCGCCTTCGCGCAAGCCCCGCAGGCTTTCAGCTACCAGGCCATCGCCACCGACAATCTCGGCAAAGAACTCACCAACCGCGCCATCGGCATACGCGCCTCTGTTTTGCAGGGCAGCCCCTCCGGCGCCGCCGTCTGGGTAGAAACCCACGCCGTGAGCACCGACGAGTTTGGCCTCTTTACCCTCTCCATCGGACAGGGAACCCCGCAAAGCGGCACGCTGCCTGCTTTCGCCAATATCGCCTGGGAGGCCGGGCCGTACTTCCTCCGCATTGACATGGACCCCGACGGCGGAACAGCCTACAACTTTGTGGGAACCAACCCATTGCTCTCCGTGCCTTACGCGCTGTACAGCCAAAAATCGGGCAGCGCCGACAGAGCCGTTTTTGCCGACAGCTCGGCAGTAGCGGGCCTTGCCCAACGCGCTTTGCTGGCCGACAGCGCCGCCGTAGCCCATCAGGCTCAACGCGCCATACTGGCCGACAGCGCCATCGTGGCCGGCCGCGCTCAGTCCGCATTATTGGCCGACAGCGCCACCGTGGCGGGCCGCGCTCAACGGGCTATTTTGGCCGACAGCGCCATCGTGGCGCATCACGCTGAGGAAGCCCGGCACGCCGTCCGCGCCGATACGGCCGGTTTTTCGGAATTGGCCGTGCTGGCCGCCAACGCTTTTGTAGCGGATTATGCCAACAACGCCGGCACCGCCAACTCGGCTGCCTACGCCAACAATGCCGGTATTGCGCAATTTGCCACCCTGGCCGGTTCGGCAGTGGACGACTTCGACAAGGACTCGCTCAACGAGATTCAAACGCTTTCCATATCGAGAGATACCATCCGGATTTCCAATGGTAACTTTGTGGCGCTCAATGCGGTCAGTCCCTTCAATGCCCCGGGCGCCACTTTCGATTTTCCCGAAGGCATTGACCACGCCTTTTTCCTTTATGTTTTCAACAGCTACACCGTGCCGGCGGGCAGGAATTTTTACATTACGGCATCGCAAAGCGAGGTGCGGCTGCCCGGCGTAGGCAATGCCATCGGGCGGCATTTTACCAATCCCTCACAGCCGCTCATTCCGGCAGGAACCACCGTCTCGAACTGTCGCTGCACCGGCTTTTTGGTCAATCAAACCTCGCAGATCAACCCGGTGGTCATTGTGTTGCAACCCAATGGAGGCAACTCCTACCAGGTGCCCATCGGGCGGTATTTGGTCATCAAAAGCGGCACGACAGCTACCATGCCGGTATCGTATGACGGCACGGTGATTGACTTTTTCAGCAGCAATCTCAAAGCCATGATCGCGCCGTCGGGGGTTACTTTGCGCAATCCCAACGCAGAGGAAATCATCCTGACCGGCTATTTGAAAAACAACAACTGATACGCCATGAGCCACATTTTCAACCTTCAACGTTGGTGGCCGGCGTTGTGTCTGTTGTTGCTTGCCGGCAGTTCCGCGCAAGCGCAGGGCATCCGCCGCAGCGTCATCGGCAGTACAGGCGGTTCGGCACTCGTGGGCGCCACGGGTTATCGCCTGCGCAGCACGGTGGCACAGCCGCCCAACGCAGGCACCATTGCCAACAATACCAACTACCTCCGCCAGGGATTCCAGCAACCCACTACCTGCGCCGCTTCGCCACAGGCTTTGATGGAAGCCCTTGCCCTGTCACCCGACAACTGCGGCAGCCTCTATGTTTTCAACTATTTGGACCAACCCGATCCGACGACACAGTTTTTCTGGACCTTCGGACTCGGCGCGCAGCCGCAGGCCTCTTACGAACTCGCTCCCGGAGAAGTGGGCTACCTGGCACCCGGCGTCAAAATGATCATCCTCGAAGTGCTGACCGACGACTGCCGCAACACCGATACCCTGCTGCTCGACGTGCCGGTCATCCCCATGACGGCGGTGGCCAATGTGAGCGACCTGTGGTGCCGCGAAGAGGAAGACGGCGGCATCAGTCTGTTTCTCACCGGCGGTACCGAGCCGTACTCCGTTGCCTGGTCGAACGGCGATGCGGGCATTGACATCGGCGGACTCTCGCCCGGAGACTACGCCTACACCATCACCGACGCCAACGGCTGCCTGCGCAACGGAACCGCCACCGTGAGCAGCCCCGACAGCCTGCGCGCCACAGAGCAAATTCGCGACGAGAGTTGCCTCGGCAGTCTCAACGGTAGCATCGCCCTGTCGGTCAGCGGAGGCACAGCGCCCTATTCCTACCAATGGAGCGAGGGCAGCAGCAGCGCCACCGCCGGCAATCTTGCCAAAGGCAGCTACTCGGTGACCCTCAGCGACAGCCACGACTGCCCGCAATACTTAGAGTTCGAGGTCGGCAGGCTCTGCGAAGGACTGACGTTTTACGATGTCTTCACGCCCAACGGCGACGGCAAAAACGACCGCTGGATCATCGAGGGCATCGAGCAGTTTCCCGGCAGCCGGCTCAGTGTTTACGACCGTTGGGGCGGCCTGATTTACACAGCGCAAGGCTATGCCAACGACTGGGAGGGCCGCCGCAACGACGATTCGATACTGCCGATGGGCGCTTATTTCTACCTCATACACCTCGGAGACCCGGCCGACACCGTGCTGAAAGGCTCCGTCACCATCATCCGTTAAAATCCATGAGCATGAAACATTTATACTTATTTTCCTATCTGTTGATGATTTTCAAAAAGCTGCGAGCTGCGAGCTTCGAGCTGCGAGCCGCGAGCAAGCTGAGGCGCAGTATCCTGTTTTTAGTGGTTTTCATTGTCGGCAGCATGGCGTTGCAGGCGCAGCAATACCCTTTGTTTACCAATTATTTGCTCAATCAATATGGCTTCAATCCGGCTACGACCGGCATGGCCACCGATCTGCAAGTGAACCTGTACTATCGCAAACAATGGACGGGTTTCCCCGATGCGCCCGTCACGCGTATTGCCGCCGTGAGGAGTCGGTTGCGGCGCGTACCTTTTGCCGTGGGCGGGTATTTTTTCAAAGACGAGGCCGGCGCATTGCGGCGCAGCGGCGGCACTTTGATGTTGTCTTATACCCAACGCATCGGCGAAAAAACCACCATTTCGGCGGGCTTTGCCGGCGGTTTTCACCAATTGCGGCTCATGGACGACTTCACAGTGCGCGACCTTGACGATCCGGTCATTCTCAATGCGCAAACCGGTCTCTGGGCGCCCGATTTCAATGCGGGCCTGCATGTGCAGAGCGGCGATTTTTACTTCGGTTTTTCCATTCCGCAGTTGTTTGAACCCCGCCTGCGTTTCGGCGATCCGGGCAGGCTGAGCCGCTTGGAAAGCCACTACTACATGGTGGCGGGCTACGACTGGTCGCTGAGCGAACACTTCCGGCTGGAACCCTCCGTGATGCTCAAAATGACCGAGGGCATTCCCATACAGCCGGAGGCGGCGCTGCGCGGTATTTTTATGAATCGCTATTGGGTGGGTGGCTTGTACCGCTCGCAGGAGGCGCTGGCCGCTATGGCGGGATTTGCCGCCGGGCGCATGTTGGAGGTCTCGTATTCGTATGATTTCACCACTTCCGGCCTGCGACACGCCAATTCCGGCTCGCATGAGATCAGTCTGGTGTTTCGCTTCGAACGCCAGAAACACGACCGCGACAACGACGGCGTGGCCGATAAAGACGACAAATGCCCCGATACCTCCGGCCCGGAACGCAACGGCGGCTGCCCCGAAGACATCTTTGCAGAAAAGGGCGTGAGCGACCGCGATGCAGATGAAATCCCCGATCATTTGGACCTCTGTCCCGATGTGCCCGGTCCACCCGACAACAACGGCTGCCCCTGGGGCGACCGCGACGGCGACGGCATTCCCGATCATCAGGACGACTGTCCCGGCATTGTGGGCGTGGCCATGAACAACGGTTGCCCGGTGAACGACCGCGATGCCGACGGCATCATTGACCAGTTTGACCAATGCCCTGACGTGCCCGGCAGTTTCGTCAACCGCGGCTGCCCCGATGCCGACAGCGACCATGACGGCACACCCGATCCGCTCGACAAATGCCCCGGTACTTTTGGCCCGGCTTCCAACCAGGGTTGCCCGGTAGTGACGCCCGAAGAGAGCAGCCTTTTGGAATTGGCGGTGCGCAGCCTGTACTTCCAATCGGCGCAGGTGCAGATTTGGCAGCAGTCTTCGCCGCATCTGGAAAGACTCGCCGAACTGATGAAAAACCGCTCCGACTGGCGACTGCGCATTGCGGGCCATACCGACAACAAAGGCGCCGAACGCGCCAATCTCCTGCTCTCGAAAGACCGGGCGGAGTCGGTGTATAACTTCATGCTCAGCAAGGGCGTGCGCCGCGAACAACTCGTGATGGAGTATTTCGGCTCGGCCAAACCTTTTGCCGACAACAATACCGAGGCCGGGCGGCAACTCAACCGGAGGGTGGAACTGGAGTTTGTTTTTGATTGAGGGTATATATTCAGCGCCCTGCAAAAAGCTGCGACCACGCCACAGGCGTGGCACGAGCCGCGAGCTTGTTGCTTTGTAAAATAATTAGATTTTTCGTTCGGGGAATTTCAAAACGCGATGTGGGAAATGACTCCGTTGTGAAAATTGGGAATTTCGAGCCTGTCTGCGGGCAAAGCAGGCAGGCTCGAAACGCCTGGCAGGTCTTGTGTGTGCCGGTATAGATGGGGGTGTGGGGCTTTATGTATTGGGGGCGCATCTTTTTGAGACCGGGGTTGACATTGTTGAAGGAATGGTTTAACTTTGCACGCACCAAAAGTACTTTGAATCCCTGAAGTGACAGGCTAAGCTCCGAAAGGCTTTGCTCGAACAAGGAAGCTACCCCGTCGCACATTCGGATTTATACGCCATAAAGGGTAAGTAAAATGCGCAATGCGCCTTTCGATATATCCGTTGTGGCGTATATAAACCCGGCGCGAGGCGCATACACGCCATTGCGCCTATGGAGGGGTTGACGAGTATAGACGAGATGGGCGGGACTAAAAATAAAAAATAAATTAAAAATATTAATATGACGGAATACGAAGAAATCATCATTAGATGGAAGCCAAGGATAAAATGGGCAGCAGATAAATTTGAAAAAATGGAGGCAAAAAATGTTTTGTATCAAATCTATTGCGATTCTCATTTATATGGCAGGGATGTTTTAGCATATATAGGGAAAACTGACAGGTCTTTCGGTCAAAGGATGGATGAACATTTCAAGTCATTCTTTCAATATGCCAATAATGTAAATTACTCTGTCGGAGAAATAATGCAATATACTGGTAAATTAGAAATACCAGAATCAATTTTGATTGCAAACCATAAGCCTTTTTTCAACAAAGAATACATCCATGACCTGCCACTCGAAGCAAAAAAACAAAAGATAATAGTAATCAATGAGGGTGAGTTTGGTATGTTGAAAAGTTGCTGTACTAACTATTGGTGGTGTGAAAAGAAATAAAAATACTATCGTTAACTCGTAATATTTCGTATTTTTGCATCAAAATTTGCAAAAATGGCAAAAAAACTAATAAGGTTCGATTGGGCGATGAAAAAAATGCTTCGCCACAAAGCAAACTTCGGCATCCTCGAAGGGTTTCTCTCCGAATTGTTGGAAGAAGAAATCAAGATAAAGCAAATCCTTGAAAGCGAAAGCAACAAGGAAACGGAAGACGACAAATCCAACCGTGTGGATATTCTCGTTGAGAACTCAAAGGGTGAACTCGTTATTATCGAAGTCCAAAATAGCAAGGAGTACGACTATTTCCATCGAATGCTTTTCGGTGCAGCCAAGGCTATCACAGAGCACATCAAGGAGGGTCAAGCGTATGCCGAAGTAAAAAAGGTAATTGCAATTACAATTGCATACTTTGATTTAGGTCAAGGCAAGGACTACGTTTATCACGGAACGACCGTTTTTAAAGGTATTCATAAGCACGATATTCTAACTCTCGCTGACAAACAAATTGAACTTTACAAAAAGAACAATATCCACGAAATCTACCCTGAATTTTGGGTAATCAAAGTGGGTAAATTCGGTAATCGGGTAAAGGATAAACTCGACGAGTGGATTTATTTTTTCAAGAACGCAGAGATTAAAGCAGATTTTTCGGCGAAGGGTTTGAAAGAAGCAAGTGAGCGACTTGACGAAATGAAACTGAACGAGAAAGATGCAAAAGAATATAAAAGGTATTTAAAAGGGCTTCGAGATATTGCCAGCCAACAGCATACAAAAATGGCTGATGCGCAAGACTTGATAAACAAGGGCAAGGAAGACAAGGAAATTGAAGTAGTTTTGGAAATGCACAAAGATGGTGTTTCAACTAAAACCATTGCCAAATATTTGAAAATCACAGAAGAACGGATTGCTCAAATCCTTGAAAATCAGCGTAATAAATAAACCGCCCATCAACGGCTTTACGAAAATGCGCTGCAAAACCCACCCGCAAAAGCCAACGCAGCAGCGCACATTCGTAAAGCCCAACGTTAGGACGTAATAGAAATAATAAACAATATGAAGTGGTTTTGGAATTTGCTGTTAATTCTATTAGTTATTTTACTCATTTATTTTGGATTAGCCTACTTCGGTATAATTCGGGATCCGGTCGTTATAAATAAATTGTCTGAGCATTTTGGAGGAAGTAGATATTTTACACCGGCATGTTTTCTGAAAGACTTGAGTGGTTGTTATCAACTGAAACTACGCATGAGAGATGGAGAACTCCCCTCTTTTGATAAAATATTAGAAGGTAATATATCAAAAACCCAATGTAACCTTAGTGGATATATATATAGTGATGAGACAAGTAAATGGAGATTAATCGGAGAAATATTTGAAGCAGAAGATAGAATCGAGATAAAAATTGTAAAACAAACATCATCGTTTGAGGATAGCTTATCTTTAATCACATTTAATAACATTGGAGTTAGGCAAATAGAGTCTTTAAGTGGGACTGTAGAAAATGAAGAAGGAAGAGCAATTGGACGAGCTAAACTGATTAGGTGCTTAAACAAAGTTAGTGAACATGAAGAAGATGTATATAATAATACCAAAGAAAATATAAAAACCAACCATGTTTATTACGTTCAAGTATTGTGTTCCTCAAATTATAAAGCGATAGAACGTGAAGTTAGAGAAAAGATGTCAGAATTTATTTCGGGAAATTTACAGCTCCATATAAAAAATAATCAAGCTGCAAATTGTACAAGAATGATGATTGGTGAATTTAATGACATTAGTTCAGCAAAAATCTTTAGAGATAAATACGATTTGCCCTATGGTAGAGGGGTAATAGTTGAATGTTTTGAAGGCTCGGATGGTAAAGAAATTATATCCACTATTACTGAATAAATACATCTAACGTCGATTTTGATTGGGCAATGAAGCGCCTGCTCTGCAACAAAGCCAACTTCGACATCCTGGAAGGCTTTCTGTCGGAGCTGCTGCGTGAGGATTTCAAAATAATCGTTTTGCGGAAATTGCTTTAAATATCGCATCTTTGTACAGCGTAAAGTACGCTGTTGCGAAAACCAAGTAAAATAAAAAAACATGAACACACAAGAAGGAATTAAATTGTCGTCTAATTGGACAAATGTCAGACTGTATGTAAGCTGCGCCCTTGCATTGCTAATGATTCCAGTAATGATTTTAGTAACTCAAGAGCAAGAATTTCATATTGGCATGTTGATAGGAGGAATAATATTCCTTGTATTCACAGGGTTTGTTATTTACCAATTTATTTATGTTTGCGATGCCAGAGTAGTTGGAGGTAAAGTTGTTTTAAGGAAAAAATTCAGACCAGCTAAGACTTACTCATTTGACAAAATAGGATACCCTACATCGTTTCAGTTAAAATCAATAAAATATACCACGGTTGAAATGAAAAATGATGACAATACAACAGAAAAATACTTAATTATAAGCTCTAAATCTTTCTTGTCATTTGAAAACAATGATGCAGAACACATTTTACTGAGCTTAAGAGATATGGCAAAAAACAATAACAAATCACCATTTTCATAAGGGGCGATAAAAAAATAATCCTAAAACTCACCCCCTCCGCTGCCGCATCACCTCATACAACATAATGCCCGTTGCTACCGACACATTGAAAGAATTGGTAGTACCCGCCTGCGGAATAATAAAACGCTCATTGATGCGCGAAAGCAGCGCCTGGCTCACGCCCTCCCCCTCCGAACCCGCAATCAGCAGCAGCGGCCCCGTGAGGTCGGTCTCGAAAAGGAGATGCTCGGCCTGCAAATCGCCGGCCAAGGCCTTCACCCCCGAATCCTGCAGGCGCTGCATGGTACTCACCAAGCTGTTCACCCGGCAAACAGGCAGATTGTGCAGGGCGCCGGCAGAAGTTTTGATGGCTTCGGCGTTGATCTGGGCGCTGCCTTTGGCGGGCAATATCAGGGCATGAACCCCGCTGCACTCGGCGCTGCGGGCTATGGCCCCCAGATTGCGCACATCGGTGATGCTGTCCAACATGAGCAGCAGGGGCGTTTCGCCGCGCTCAAACACGGAGGCCAGCACATCGTCCAAGGGCTGGTACTGTATCAGGGCCGCGTAGGCCACCACCCCCTGGTGATTGCCCCGCACCAATCGGTCCAGGCGTTCTTTGGGCGCCACTTGCAGCAGCACGTCCGAGCGGCGGCAGGCATGGCGGATTTCTTTCTCAAACTCCCCGCGCGTGCCCTGTTGCAGGATCACCCGGTCAATCTCCTGCCCGGCGTTCAGCGCATCCAATACCGGATGCCTGCCGAATATGATGTTTTGGTCTTGTTCTTCTCTTCGCATCGGCCAAAAGTAGGCAATTATTCCCTGAAAAGCTCTAAGTTAGCGCCCTCAAAACTACATAGCCATGACGACACTCGCCTACATTACCTGGAACGCCCTCCCCGAAATAGCCGAACTGGGGCCGCTCACGCTGCGCTGGTACGGGCTGCTCTTTGCACTGGGTTTCCTGCTGGGCCTGTTCATGGTGCGCCGCATGTTTCTGGCCGAAAACGCCCCGGAAGCCTGGCTCGACAAGTGCTTCATCTATGTGGTAGCCGGCGCGGTGCTGGGCGCGCGCTTCGGGCACGTCTTCTTTTACGACTGGGATTACTACTCGCAGCATCCCGGCGAAATGCTCAAAATCTGGGAGGGCGGCCTCGCCAGTCACGGCGGCGCCATCGGCATCATATTGGCCATGTGGATTTTCTCGCGCACCGTCTCCAAAAAATCCATCCTCTGGATATTGGACAAAATTGTGGTGCCCACCGCCCTGGCCGGCGGCTTCATCCGCCTCGGCAACCTCATGAACTCCGAAATCGTAGGCAAACCCACCGACAGCGGCATCGGTTTCTTGTTCAAAAACGCCGCCCGCGACACCTGGGTGAAATGCGAAGAGTGCGCTCAGATCGCCTCCTCCTGCGTCAAAACGGGCTTCAACGACATGGGCGCCGAGCTGTGCATGGTACCCCGCCATCCGGTGCAGTTGTACGAATCCATCAGCTATTTCCTCATCTTCGCCGTGCTCTTCTACACCTACTGGAAAACCGACAAACGCCACAAACCCGGCTACCTCTTTGGGTTCTTTTTGGTGCTGATCTGGGGCGTGCGCATCGTGTGGGAATACTTCAAAATGAGTCAGGGCGGCTTCGAGAGCGCTTTCGGCAATGTGCTCAGCACCGGGCAGTTGCTCAGCATTCCCTTTGTACTCATCGGCTTGTACTTTATGTTTCGGAAGACGAAGTGATAAGTACCGGCGGGCTTGAGTAGCGTGTAATTAAGTATCTACAAGAATTTTGCTCAAATTTTCTGATTCAAAGCCCTTGATAAAAAGGTCATGATTCCTGGGTTTGAGCTTTCATCCTGCTTCTCCGCCAAAACCCCAGGCCCGTCATTGCCAGTACCAGTATGCCGAGGGCCATCAACCAGACCCTTGCTCTATACAGCGGTCGCATATCGCCGACGGCTATGTATGCCGACCAATAAAAAGGATGTGCGGCCATATCTTCAGCGCTGTGCCGGATATAGGTTGCTTTGGCGTTTCGCAGGGCTTCCGATTTGGTGTTGCCGGCGCGGATGTCTTTGTAAAAAGCCCTCATAATGTGGGTAGTAGATTCGTCATTCACCGACCAGAGCGTGGAAACGACCGACTGTGCGCCCGCATACGCAAAAGCCCTGGCCAAACTGATGATGCCCTCCCCTTTTTTCAACTCGCCGATGCCGGTTTCGCAGGCACTGAGTACCACCATAGCTGCATTGAGGCGCAAATTGTACAGTTCGCGGGCATAGAGCCGGCTGCTGTCGGAGCTGGGGTCGGCAGACGTAAATGCGATGAAAGAATACCCCGATGCCGTGTCGTTGGCAATACCGTGCGATGCAATGTGCAGGATACCGGCATGAGGCGCTATTTGCATAAACTGCGATTTGACAGCCTGCCTGCCTGAATATGCGCCCGCTTGCTTTAAAACGGAAGCGATTTCTTCCACCTCCGGGCGATTGAAATACAAGGTGTCTAAGGCGCCGCGCAGAGCCATTGGTTGCAATGAAGCCGCAGGTCGAAAAGCAGGCGCAAATGCTGCCAGTTTTCGGTTGGCACTCGGGTTTTGCTGCATTTCCTGCCATAGCGTCATTGAATAACAATAACTGATGCGATGCCGATGGAGTAAATAAGGATGGGTTTTGAAACGAGTAGCCGACCCCGGCGGCGGCGCTGTGAGGAGCGCTTCAAACGGCAGATACCCCAGCACTCCGTCGGGAATAAAGAGCACGTCTTCAGGGAGCATTGCTGCAAAAGGCGCGAGCAGTACATCATAAAGCCGGGAGGCACTTTGCACATATTGCGCCGCCGAGGATTCATACACTGCGGCGGTGCGCTGAGAAGCGAGAAAGTAGTCATAAATGCCCGCCCGCATGTTGGTGACCAACGCATCTATGGGTTCTCCGGATGGAAGTTGATACATCGTCATGCCATCTGAATGCAGGACGAATGCGAACAGGCTTTGAGTTCCACAAAAAAAGGCGACAGCCGACTGCCCTCTGCGAAGCGATTGTTGAGCATCCGACGAAGAGATGACGGCATGGTCATACCGCAGACGATAGTATTGTGCGTAATTTTGCTCAAAATGACTCAATAATGCTCGGTACTCGTTTTGCAGAGACAGCAAACGATCTCGCAATTCCGGACTCTGATCTCCTTTGAACCGGGTATCTTCGGCGGCGGATATTTCGTATTTGAGCTGTGCCTCGCGTTCCAGCAGACTGTCGGGAATACCTGCCAGCCGGAGCGCATTGGCATTGCGAAAAGCATCGAGCAATACGATGGCCTTGCTTTTTTCCGAGAGTTCGAATGCAGCGGCGTGAAACTTCGGGCCCAGTTCCCATGCAATCTGTATGCCGTGCTCAAAAATTTGTGCGCTCTGGCGAAAGAAAAGCAGCTTATCGTCTTCACTTTGCAAAGTACCGGTTTTGAGAATATCTACAGCCTGAACAGCAGCTTGTACGGTGGCCCAGGCGCTGAGTAAATACTCGTCATTTTCACTGACGGCGGCCCAACGGCGCAGCGTTTCTATTTTGCGCCCCAAAACGCTCACGATGTCTTTGTGTATGAAGGTACTTTGAAAACGAACCGGATTTTGCCGGATGTCGGTTTCATCAAAGCCCTCGGTAAGACTGATGAGCGCCGATTGATAGTGTTCGAGGGCGCAGGCATAGTCGTTCTGGCGGGCAGCCAGTTCGCCATACGCGGAAAACACTTCGGCTATTTTGTAGTGTTTGAGACCGAAGACCTGGAAACGGCGGTCGAAGGCTCGGTTGAAATAATGGTGGGCCTGGGCGAGGTTGCCTTGTGCAGCGTAAAGTTCGCCGAAGTGGAACCAGAGATCAAAATCAAGCCCTCTGCTGTTGCCTTCCGCCATTTCTGCCTCCCGCAGGGCGCCGACGGCTGCGGAAAACTTACCATTGGTTTTGTAAAGGTTGGCCAAGCCCAGAATCGTGGTGGTCAGTCCATTGCGATTTCGGCGTTGGGTGGTGTCGGTTTGGGTATAAATCTGTTTTGCCTTAAGGTAATAATATTCCGATTTTTCAAAATCTCCTCGCTGAAAAAACAGATCTCCGAGGTGCTTGTTGGGCAGGGCGATATAGCCGGAACTGCGCTCGTCTTCGCCGACGGCTTTTTCGTAGTCAATACTTTTGAGATAATATTGGTATGCGATATCGTACTCCGCCCATCTCCGGTGAATGGCGCCGAGGTATTTACAGGTAGAAGCTAAATGTTCATTGGTGGTTTGTGACGGTGGAGACTGCGCCTGAAGATCCGTTTCCATTTCTTTAAACTTTTGGTGCGCCCGTGCCCAATCGCCCTGTTCGTAATAATAACTGCCCCACAAGAGCTGGTTCTCCATCCATCGGTCTTCGTATTCCCCCGCCAGGTGTTTCTTTTTTTCAGGAATTACTTTTTGTGCCGTTTTGAGTGTTTCATAAAAAATATCCAGACGATCCCACTGACGGGCATACTCAATCTGAACACTTAAGATATCCACATACATTTTCCAGCTCTGGGCATCTTCCAATTTTCGGGTGAGCTTTTTGAGATGATCAAAGATGCACGGGCTATCGCTATTGGCCTCACACGCGGGAATGAGTTCCTCCAGTACTTTCTTTTGGTATGCACGGAGGTCGTCATCTGTTTGAGCCGAAATCGAAGTAATGAGAAACAACATTCCGCCCCAAAGCAGTATTCTTCTTTTCATCAGTGTGTTGTTTATTGGCCAAAAACGGAAAGCATTCCTGACGCTCAATGCCCCAAGAATGCCTCTGTCAAAATACCTTATAGCGTAATCAGCTGCCCTTTAGAAACTTGCAAAAGTACTCCTTTGTCGTCCACCTTCTTGAAAGTCTATCCGGTAAAGCTGTCCGGCAGCCAAGTTTTCAGGAAGGGTAATGATTCTGATACCGCTGTTCCCTTCATACTTTTCTTTTTCATTACCCGGCAAACTCTCAAAAACAAGATTGTTTTGTGCGTCGTAAATGCTGACCTTTAGTTGCAATTCGAACCGGCATGCCCATCTTTTAAACAGAGATAAATCATAGCATTTGCCCTTGCCACAAGGTTCGCCGATTCTCGACAAAGCACGGGGCGGGCAATTGGGGATGCCGTTACATAATTGTTCATTGATGTATGTAGCATTGGTCCTTTCATACTTCATTTGTTCTTCCAAGACCTCTCGTTCTTTCGAAATTTCGATTTCGGTGATGGGTACATCCGTTTCAATGGCGTCGTTTTCAGTGCCGGGTGTTGTTTCGAGGCTATCTAATTCTGCCTGAATATCATCCGCCAATAGTTGATGAATGCTGAGCGTAGCATTCATATCTAATGGAGGAGGCTCACAGGCAAACAAAAAGACCGCCAATACTACGGTCACGGCTACAGGAAATAAAAGGGTGGTTCTCATGTGAATGGTTTAAGATGTGTACAAAATTGATTCTATTTCTGCTAAATCGAAAATCCGATCCAATTGTTACCCCGCCAAATAGCGGAGTGGGCTTTTTAATTGTCTCTCTATTTTTTTCGCTTCGGCGTAATAAGGGTGCGATGCATCGCCCAATATTTGTTGAAGATATGCCTGCGCC
The DNA here is from genome assembly GCA_002344975.1 of Saprospiraceae bacterium UBA2329. Taxonomy (GTDB): domain Bacteria; phylum Bacteroidota; class Bacteroidia; order Chitinophagales; family Saprospiraceae; genus UBA2329. Next base: position 14,196 of record DDUV01000067.1, read on the forward strand.
GGTTCGCTTTTCGGGTTTTCGGCAAGTGCAGCCAACAGCCTGTGCCATTCTGCGTTGTGCAAAAAACGTGCATCGCTACTTTTTATTACCAGATCAAACGCTGCGAGTGCTGCCCCATATTGCCCCGACTCATAGCAGGCATACCCCTTGAAGAGCATGGCCTCGGTATATTGCGGGTCATCGGCAGGCGCTGCATTAAATGCTTGAATGGCAACTGCATACTTTTGGTTTCGATAGGCGGTATAGGCTTCTTGTAAATCGTAAGTTTCACCCGATAAGGTGGCCGGAGTGGCCGCCGGGGCGTAGTGCTGTGCCAAAATAGCTGATATTTCGTATTTTGCAGTGGCATACCATTTGAGACCTGCGAAAACGAGCGCCAGAACAGCCGCCGCCGCAGCCAACCATTTTCGCCATACGATTCGAGGGGCTGCTTTAGAGATCGTTCCGGCAGGCTGGGATTCGACAGGGAAATAGTGCGCCGAGTTTTTTTTCAATATTTTTTCAAAATCGGCTACCTCGCTATCCGCAACAGCACCTAATGCAGCCCGGCCCTGTCGTTGCATAGACAACTCGGCCTGCAATATTTTATCCTTACGCAATTGAGCCTCAAATGTGCTCAACTCATCTCCGGCCAAGGTTCCGTCTAAGTATTTTTCCATTAATGTGTAAGTATCTGTCATAGCTTATTGGTCTTTGAGTTGTGTAAATTCGGGAGCATTTTTCATTTTCTCTCGCAATGCCTGTTCGCACTCTGATTTCTTTTTGCGCAAATAAGCATAGCTCAATCCCAACTGTTCTGCGACTTCCGATAGAGCGGGATACTTATTGGTTTGGGAATGAGGCGTCCATGCCAATTTCAAAATATCGCGACAGGAAGGCCCCATGGTTTCAACGGTGGCTGCCAGCAGAGCCAACCGCTCCTCGTGCTGATCTAAACGATCTGCGTTGTCCTCGGCTATTTCGGTAGTAAATCGTTCCGAACCTTTTATTGTTACTTCCATTCGCCCGCGTCGCCGAAGCTCGTCCAGCCATTTGTTGCGGCAAACCGTGTATAAAAAGGATTTGAAAGAACAGGTGAGTACATATCCTCTTTGTGCCTGACGATAAATATCTATGAGCGCATCTTGAAAAACATCGCCGGCATCATTCGTTGCACCCCCATTTTCCGTAACTAAGGCCCGTATCATATCGGAATAATCCCTATAGACAGCCGCAACAACGCTGGAATCATGTTGTACCAGCGCTTCAAGAATGTATTGGTCGTCGTGAGGAATGTGTTGAGTACTCATAGGTGTAAGCAGGTGTTAGAACCTCTGCAAAAATATTTTTTTTTCTGCAACCCAAATGCAAATGGGGTAACAATTTCAGAAAGAAGCAGATAGAGGGGTATTCAATCAATTTTTTCAACCTTAAAAACGCATTTTATGAAAACGATTCAAAAAATGATCCTCATGACCGGAGTGGTCCTGTTGGTTCTGGCAGGCATCAGTATGTCGGGGTGCAAACCAGACCCCATTGAACCCGCCAAAATCCTATCCCTCGACATCACACTTCGCACCGGCGGCGATGATCTCCGGCAGGGGAGTGAAGCACTGGGTACGATTGGCTTCAAAAATGGCTCCAACACGAGCATCAGCCTGAACAACGGGGCCAACTGGGGCAACAATTCTACCAATTCCGTCAGTATGACCATGCCGCCCAACACGGAGGTCGGGAGCCTCAACTGGTTTAAAGTCAATTTCACTTCCGGTAGTGGCGGCTTTACCGGCGACAACTGGAACCTGGACCAAATTAAGATCACGGCCCGGCTCTCCGATGGCAGCAATCTTATTTTGGCGGAAAGAACAGGCTCGCCATTGGTGAGGTTCACTCAGAACGAGGTTCGAGAGTACACTGTAAGTTTTTGATTATCAATTGCGTTCTGGGACGCATATAAATGATCTGTATGTGGCGGCGCCTTCAATAGATTGGGCTGCTGCGTACAGATCAGACTTATTGAAACGGGCCGGGGCAGATAAAAAACGAAGCTGTTTTCAGTCCAAACAGAGATTTTTAAAAAGCACATAACCCCTAAAAGGCGCCGAATGAATTGAAAACAGCCGCTTTCACCCGATGATGATTCCGTCGAAACAAGTCTAAAAATAGCCATGCACTCCGTCGGTGAAAAAACAGAATTGAAAATAAAGTTTACAACTTGCTCCTTGCCCCTCCTCATCTGCTCTCCAGTATTAACAAACTGTTAAACCCCTCGAATAAAACCATCGCTCCCGGCGCACCATCCGTCTGATATTGGTGTTACATTTGTTCACCTTTAAAACCACTGTTATGATGAAGTCCCTTTTATTTTCGGCACTTTTCGGTTTGTTGTTCCTTTCCTTGTCGGCACAACCCACAAAGGGCGCCTGGATGTTGGGCGGCGATGCGCGTTTTCAGTCCAATATCGGCGGAAACTCATTCAATGCACTGAGCCTCAGTCCGCGAGTCGGGTATTTTGTTTCCGACCGATTGGCGCTGGGCATGGGCCTGGGTTTGGCCGTGCTCAACACAGAGTTTGCCAATTATGACGGGGGAAACGTCTCTCCTTTTGCCCGGTACTATTTTCCGCTCAAAAAATCAAAGCTGTCCTTTTTGCTCGAAACCGGCGGCTCATTCAGTACCATCACCATAGGCGGCGAAACAACCAATACCTGGCGCGTTCAGGCCGGCGGCGGCATCAACTACTTTCTTACGCCCGAATTCGCGCTGGAGGGCATGTTGGGCGCCGGGCGGGTATTCCCAACGGCAGGCGACCATTTCACAGAAACCGATTTTCGATTGGGTTTTCAGGTATATCTGCACCGAAAAAGCAGTGATGACGATGCGCCGATCGGTTCCGGGGCGCTGCGCAAACGGAGCCTCTTACTTGGCGTAGCCCGTACCCTGACGCTCAACTCCGACAATCAACGTTTTGAGCCTGCTTTCTCATACATGCTGAGCGACCGCCTCGCTGTGGGCGCTGCTATCACCTTGCCTATCAATGAATTTCGACCCCACCTGCGGTACTTCACGGGCAGCGAAAATGCAAGCCGGCTGAGGCCGTTTTTGGGCGCAGGCAGCAGCTTTATCTGGGAATATGGAGAAAGCGACCAGTTCAATATCACGCCCTTCGCCGACGCGGGTGTGTTGTATTTCATCAGTCCCAACATTGCCTTAGAGGGCGCTTTGCAATATCAGGCTGATTTCAGGGCTTTCCGCCCGGCTTCCGACCTGACTTCAAACCTCATGGCGCGGGTGGGATTCCAGTATGTGCTCCCCGGCAAGCGCTGATACCCGCAACCACCCGGCTCTTCCTGCTGTTTCACCCGCATGGACACGATCACACCCACACCGCAGGCCGGCTGGCATTTCGATAACAGCTACGCCGCCCTGCCCGATATATTCCGCGCCGAACTGCCGCCCATGCCCGTGCAGGCGCCCCGGCTGCTGCTGTTCAATCGCACACTGGCGCTCGAATTGGGCCTGCAACCGGAAGTGTTGGAATCCGATTACGGCGCGGCGGTATTCGGCGGCAACCAATTGCCTCAGGGCGCCCGGCCCATCGCGCAGGCGTATGCAGGCCATCAGTTTGGTCATTTCGCCATGCTCGGCGACGGCCGCGCCATCTTACTCGGCGAGCAGATCACGCCCGACGGCAAGCGCTTCGACATACAACTCAAAGGCTCCGGCCGCACCCCCTTTTCCCGCTCCGGCGATGGTAGGGCGGCACTCGGCCCCATGCTCCGCGAGTACATCATCAGCGAGGCCATGCACGCGCTCGGCATTCCCACCACCCGCAGCCTGGCCGTCACCCTCAGCGGAGAGGCCGTTTACCGCGAAACCGCCATGCCCGGCGCCATTCTCACCCGCGTTGCTGCCAGTCATATCCGCGTAGGCACCTTTGAATATGTGGCTGCCCGTCGCGAACCGGAATCGCTGCGCACCTTAGCCGATTATGTCATTCGCAGGCACTATCCGCTTATGGCCGACGCCGAAAATCCGTATCTCGCTTTGCTGCGGGCCTTCATTGACAGACAGGCAGCTTTGACGGCATCCTGGCTGGCCGTCGGTTTTATACATGGCGTGATGAACACCGACAACATGGCGCTTTCCGGCGAGACGATTGACTACGGCCCCTGCGCATTTATGGACGATTACCATCCCGCCAAAGTGTTCAGTTCCATAGACACGCAGGGCCGCTATGCGTTTGGCAATCAACCCAATGTCGCGCAGTGGAATTTAGTGCGTTTTGCGGAAACGCTGATCCCGCTCCTGCACGCCGAAGAAGCACAGGCCGTCGCGCTGGCGGAAGAGGCCATTGAGCCGTTCCCGCGCTTGTTCCGCCACCATTGGATGCTGATGATGCGTGCAAAAATGGGGTTCTACAACCGGGAGCCCGATGATGTGGATTTGCTGAAAGAACTGCTCGAATGGATGGAGCAGCAACACGCCGATTACACCAACACTTTCCGCGATCTGAGTCGCGCCGAACTGCCCGAACTGCTGGCCTATAAAGAGGCGGCTTTCGCCCAATGGCACAAAAAATGGCTGGCTCGGGTGGCCCGTCAGCCCGAACCGATGGAGGACATCCGCCGGCGAATGCGGCAGACCAATCCCGCGATCATACCGCGCAATCACAAAGTAGAGGAAGCCCTGACGGCTGCGGCACAGCGGGGCGATCTGGGGCCGGTGCAGCAATTACTGGCTGCATTGGCGCGCCCATACGAGGAGTTGCCCGGCTTGGAAGCATATCGCCTGCCGCCCGCGCCGGAGGAGGTAGTGGAGCAGACTTTTTGTGGGACTTAAGGAACGTGTCGTGAATAACTTACCGATTTGGTCGGCCTCTTTTTCCACCAGGCTGCGTTGCTTCGTCAGTCAGGTAGCGCTGCTATCCTCCATCCTCGCGCCTTGCCTGATGAAAAAATAGTCTCGCCGAAACCAGGCAACTTATTCACGCCACGTTCCTAAGGGATTCCTCAGGCCACCCGTGCCGATTTCCCTCCCTGCACCTCATAAAAATACCCGGGATCATTGAGGATGTCGTAGAGGTACTCGTGGTACTCGGCAAATTCCGGCAGGTCATTGTGTCGCCCGTTGGGTATGGTGAGCAGTGCGCAGCGGTCGGGGCAAAGTTTTTGCAACATCACGCTCTGTTCGTAACTGATGAGGCGGTCTTTGTTGCCATGCAGAATAAAAACCGGGCAGGTGATTTTGCGCATAAACTGGTCGGTGCGCAACTGAAAACGCAACAACCTTTGGAGCGGCATCCAAAAACCGTACCGGCGAATCTGATATAAAAAACTGTAATATGGCGAGTCGAGAATGAGCATCTGGGGCTTGTTCCAGGAGGCGATGCGCGCCGCAATGCCGCTGCCCAGAGAGCGCCCGTAAATGATGATGCGGTCTTCCGGGAACTGGGTGCTGAGCCATTTGTAAACCGTTTGCGCGTCGTTGTAGAGGGTGGTTTCGGTGCGCCGCCCGGAGCTTTTGCCGAAACCCCGGTAGTCGAACATAAAAAAATCGTAGCCCTTGCTCACAAAATCGCGGGCAAACTTGCCCCAGCCCTTGATGCTGCGCGAGTTGCCCTTGAGGTAAAACACCACGCCTTTGGAATTGGGCACTTTGAAATGCACCCCGTTGACAGCGCCGCCGTCTTCCATCTCAAAATTTACTTCTGTGAACGGAAACGGGTATTTATACTCAAAATGCTGCGGCAGTATCTCCGGCCGGAAGAAGAAGTAGTCTTGCAGGAAATAGAATACTGCACAAGCGCCGCCGTAAATGGCCGCCGCCAACACAATGAAAGACGGGATGACGATCATGGCCGATTACTTTTCCAATTGCTCGATGAGGCGGGTAGAGATGCGCAGGAAGTCCATTTCGGTGATGATGCCGATGAGTTCGTCGTTTTGCACCACCGGCAGGCAGCCAATGCGTTTTTCGCGCATCAGATTCATGGCCTCCAGCAGCGTAGCGTTCGGGCTGATGGTGATGGGTGCTTCTATCATGATGTCTTTCACCATAGTAGCCTCCTTGCTGTTGAGCTTGTTTTTGCGCGCAAAATGCCGCAGCAGCAGGCGCGAAGTGATGAGGCCGCAGAGCTGCCCTTTGGATTCTTCCACCGGCATGTAGCGGATTTTTCGCCAGTCCATCAGGTCGGTCACCAACTCTATGAGGTCGTCCTTTTGAACGGTAAACAGGTCGGTTTCCATAAATTCTTCCACGCGCAACTTAGACGGGTGGTAGTTGGGGAGGTCTGAAAATGCAGGCATGGTCCATTGGTGTACCGGAATATCCTTCCATTGGTTGTGAACAATAGCGGCCGTCATCGCGGTGACGGCTTCGTCGCGGGTGCATTCTTTGGCTAGTTTGGTAAAAGTGCGCAATTGCCAGCGGGCGCCGTTCATGTGATCGCGTGCGCGTTGCTCTATGATGCCGAGGTATTTGTCAATATCCTGTTTGATGACGCCCCGCATTTGCAGTCCCTTGCGCGCCATGGGCAGCAGTTCGTGCAAAACGAGATCGCAGGCAGAGAGTTTTTTGTCGTGGAACCAGTTAAAGTGAGAGTCAATGCCGAATTGGGCGGCTTTCATAAAATTGTCGCGTACGTCTTCCCAGGAAACATGGTTGCGAATGTCTTTGTACTCGTGGCCCATTCCGATCATAGCGCCCAACCAGAACGCGGCGTTGGCGGCGGCATCTGTGGTGGTGGGGCCTGCCGGAATCACGCGGTTTTCGATGCGAAGATGCGGCTGCCCGTTGGGGCTGATGCCGTAGCAGGGGCGGTTCCAGCGATAAACGGTGGAGTTGTGTACCTGCAAAGCGCGCAGTTTCGGGGTGCGTCCCGCTTGTATGGCTTCGATGGAATCTTCGTCCACATCGCCGGCCAGCAACACGCGGAAACGAGCGATGTCTTCCTTATAAATTTCGAGTAAACTGCCTTCGAGCCAGCCGGTGCCGAAACTCACGCGGGGGCTGCGCTCGCGCATGTGATCGTGGGTGGTGCGCACGTCCAAAGCCTGCTGGAACAAGGCAATGCGGCTCTCGTGCCACAGTCGTTTGCCGAACACAATGGGCGAGTTGGCCGATATGGCCATCACGGGAGCGGCCAATGCCTGCGCCATGTTGTACATAGGTACAAAAAGATCGGGCGATACCTGCAAATGCACCTGAAAACTGGTGTTGCAGGCTTCGAGCAGCGGTGAATCGTGTTTCACCAAGAGCTCGTCTATGCCCGACAGCCGCAACTCAAACGCCGAGCCGAGCATCTGGCTGTTGAGGGCCTCCATGAGCGCGAAATAGCGCGGCTTGGGCGTGAGATTGCTCAGGTCCAAATCGGGCTTGCGCAGGGTGGGCAGGATGCCGGTGAGGCAAACCTCGGCGTTCCAGTGTTTGAGTTGCTGGCGAATGATGTTGAGGTATTCGCGGTTTTCATGGTCCATTTCCCGCAGGCACTTGCCGGTAAACTCCCTCGGACTGAGATTGACCTCCAGATTGAATTTGGCCAGTTCGGTCACCACCCAGGGATATTGCGATAGTTTTTCCAGCACCTCCATGTTGATGCAGGCCGGCTTGTAGGTGCCGGCATCCACAAGGCACATTTCCTGTTCGGCGCCTATACGAATGATGTCTTTTTCAAACCAGTCGTTCTCCAGCATGTACTCCAATGCCTGCACATCGCGCAGCAAACTGCGCACAAATGACTGCATGCCGGTTCCTTCCTGAGCCACTGATACTTTTTGCTCTCCCATCCTATTGTTGATTTTTGCATCGAAAAATAGGCAGATATTGCAACACTCAAAATGTTTCTGAAAAAAAATTCAGAATTTGGCAAAAAACATACCGCTTCGCCCTGCGTTCTTCATGCGGTGAGCAATGAAACTCGAAACCCGCGACTCGAAACCTGAAACTCGAAACGCGGAACTCATCGCTACCCGAAGCATCCTCTTTTTATCCATCCATTTCCAATGAGAGCAGTACTTTATCTATCCATTTTCGGCCTGCTGGTATCGGCTTGCCGCCAAGACAACGGCGAGCGCGTTTTCGAGATGGTGTTTCCCAACATCACTTTTGAAATACCCGCCGGGCTGAACGCCACCTTTCAACAAGTTTTTCAAATTCCGCTGGTGCCTACCAACATAGATACCTATCTGGCCGAGAACGGCACCGACACCGCGCTCATCACGGCCATTGCGCCATTTACCGCTACGCTTACCTCATTGGAGGGCGCGGCATTTGATTACGACTTCGTGGAAGGCATTTCCATTCGCATCTGCGACCCGGTCAAACCGGCTTGCTTTGATGGCGACGAGGTTTTTTATATTGATAATTTGCAGGGAAGGGGCGGCCAAACCATCCGGCTCATTCCGGGTTTGCGCAATGCCAAAAGAGACCTCATCCGGAGGCATTTCCGCATGGAGGCCGTGTTTTTCTTTGCTTATACGACGCCTTATTCCGTCAGGTCGAGACTGCAAATGAACTTCGAAGCGCTGAAGTAGTGTGCAGGCTCACACTTTCCAAAACTTCGACAGGTGCGATATGGCCATGTTGGCCCGGATTTCGTACTCCTCCCATACCCGAAGACCGGAAGACGTTTCGGGTTCGGGATAGACGATGGCTTCGCCGTTGATGCCCGCCACAAAGTTATAAGCGCTGTTGCGCAACCACTCCAGATTGTAGCCGCCTTCGAGGGTGGCAAACATGCGCGGGAATTTGGCCGCCAGCAGCTTTCCGAGTTTGTAATACCCCGTAGCCGAGACATTGAGCTGAAGCAAGAGGTCGTACTGGTGCGCATCGAAGCCTGCCGAGAGTGCTACCACATCGGGCTGGAACAGCTCTGCAACCGGCAGAAAGCGGTTGACGGCATCCAGAAAAATATCGTCTGCCGAGCCGGGCGGCAGGGGCACATTCACCGTGTAGCCTTCGCCCTTGCCCTCGCCGATTTCATTCACAAAACCATGCCCCGGAAACGCAGGATATTGATGAATAGACCAGTACATGACCTGATCGTCGTTGTAAAACATGTCGGAAGTGCCGTCGCCGAGGTGCCCGTCGAAGTCGAAGATGAGTACGCGTTTGCCTTCTGAGCGGAGTTTGGCGGCAGCGATGGCTACGTTGTTGAACAGGCAAAAACCGCTGGCTCTGTTGGGGTAAGCGTGGTGCCCGGGCGGGCGCACGAGGGCGAAATCGCCGGTTTCGGAAGCCGCTATGGTAGCGCCGACGGCATGAATGGCCGCCTGAAAGCTGCCGGGCGAGGTCACGGTATCGGCATCCAAATGGCCGCCGAGATCGCAGGCATCGCGCACTTTTTCGATGTAGCGCGGCGTGTGTACGAGATGGAGGTATTCGGAGCCGTCCACTAAGGGCGTTTCGGGCAGATTGGTAAACATTTGCAGACGCCTCATGCTCTCCGGGTGCATCCCGGTATCGTGGTCGAGGTAGATCGGGTTGTAGAGAAATTTCATGGTTTTATTTGTTGATCGTATCAATTTTATTCAGACAGCTACGAGCCGCGAGTTGCGCGTGAGGGGGCGCAGGGGAGTGACCTTAGGAACGACCGAAGCACCCGACGGTACGCCGCGGCGTACCCGGCACGCCCGCTTCCCCTCTCAACGTCTCAAAACCCCGTTCCCTTCAGGCCCAGCCCCGCGGTTTCCTGCCAGCCCATCATCAGGTTCAGGTTTTGGACGGCCTGGCCGGAAGCGCCCTTGAGGAGGTTGTCTATGGCCGAATGTACGACGAGCTTTCCGTCGTGCAGTTCTGTGTGTATCAGGCATTTATTGGTATTGACTACCTGCTTGAGGTCAATCATCGCGTCGCTGACGTGCGTGAAGGGCGCATCGGCGTAAAAATTCCGGTACAGGGCCTGTATTTCCTGCAAGGGCCGGTCGGTGCTGATGATAGAACTGACATAAATACCCCGCGTAAAATCGCCCCGCCAAGGTACGAAATGAATGGCAGGCGGCGGCATTTCGCCGGGAGAAATTTGCGCCAGCGATTGCCTGATTTCGTGCAGGTGCTGGTGGGTGAGGGTTTTGTAGGCCGAGATGTTGTTGGCCCTCCAACTGAAGTGCGTGGTCGCCGAAAGGCTTTGCCCCGCGCCGGTAGAACCCGTGATGCCGGTGCTGTATGTTTCGCCCAAAATGCCGGCTTTGGCCAATGGCAGCAGGCCGAGTTGGATGGCTGTGGCAAAGCAGCCGGGATTGGCAATGCTTCGGGCCTGGCGTATGGCCTCGCGGTGGAGTTCGGGCAGGCCGTAAACGAAGCTGCGGCTGCCGATGCGGGCCTGTTTTTCCAATCTGAAATCCTGCGAGAGGTCTATGATGCGAGTGGAGTCGGGGATGTGGTTCGATTCCAGGAATTTGCGCGCCTCGTGGTGACCGGAGCAAAGGAAGAGTACTTCCGCTGCTGTATCAATGGCGTTGGAAAAACGCAAATCGGTATCGCCCAGTAAATCGGTGTGGACGGCGTGCAGGGGTTTGCCTGCCTGGCTGTTGCTGTGTACAAAAGCGATTTCGGCCTGCGGGTGTTGCAACAAAATGCGGATCAGCTCGCCGCCGGTGTAGCCCGCTCCGCCGATGATGCCGACTTTAGTTTTCATCATTCGACGGATTGACAGCGTGATAAATGGCAGTTTGGTTGCCGAAAATCTTGCTGAATCCGCGCACATCCTCGCCGGTCCAGCCACTGTTCATCTCGCCGTAGCTGCCGAAACGGCTGCTCATCAGATCGTGCGGCGATTCGATGCCGTTGATCTGGAAGCGGTAAGGGAAGAGTTGTACGAACACATCGCCGCTCACTTTTTGCTGCGAGTTTTCGAGCAAGGCTTCGATGTCGCGCATGACGGGATCGAGGATTTGGCCTTCGTGGAGCCAGTTGCCGTAGAACTGCGAGAGGGTGTCTTTCCAACTCAGTTGCCACTTGGAGAGGACGTGCTTTTCGAGGGCGTGGTGGGCTTTGATGAGGATGAGCGGCGCGGCTGCCTCGAAGCCCACGCGGCCTTTGATGCCGATGATGGTATCGCCGACGTGGATATCGCGGCCAATGCCGTAGGGCGCGGCGATGGCCTGCAAGTGCCGGATGGCCTCCACGGGGTGTTCGAAAGTCTGGTCGTCAACGGCAACGGGGTGGCCCTGCCGGAAGCTGATTTTGAGGCTGCGCGGCTCGTGTTGGGTCACGGGAGTGGGCCAGGCCTCTTCGGGCAGGAAGCCGTTGGATTGGAGGGTTTCGCGGCCGCCCACGCTGGTGCCCCACAGGCCCTTGTTGATGGAATAAGCGGCTTTGGCTGCGTTCATTTCCACGCCTTTGCTGTGCAGGTAGGCTACCTCTTCCTCGCGGCTGAGGCGCATGTCGCGGATGGGCGTGATGATCTCCACATGTGGAATCATGATGTGAAAAATCATGTCGAAACGCACCTGATCGTTGCCCGCGCCGGTGCTGCCGTGCGCTACGGCGTCGGCGTTCAATTTTCGGGCATGTTCGGCAATGTGGAGTGCCTGACTGAGCCGTTCGGCGCTGACACTGAGCGGATAGGTATTGTTTTTCAGCACATTGCCGAAAATGAGGTATTGGATGATGCGCTCGTAGTAGCCGCGCACGGCCCGCACGGTGGTGTGTGTGGCCACGCCGAGGCGGTAGGCGTGTTGTTCGATCTGCGCCAGCTCTTCGTCGCTGAATCCGCCGGTATCCACGATGATGCTGTGAACCTCAAAGCCTTTGTCCTCGCTGAGGTATTTGGCACAATAGGAGGTATCCAGGCCTCCGCTGAAGCCGAGCACTACTTTTTTCATTTGTTGCCGTTTTGTTTTTTTGGAAAAACCTTGTCCAACCAGTACTGCTTGATGTGCAGCAGGCGCTCATACACGTTCTTTTTTTCTTTAAAATGCTCCACGGTTTCGGCCGGTTCGTAGTGGTCTTCAGGATCGTAGAGCATGGCGGTACAGAGGCAGTTTTTGCGCTCTTTGCTCATCAGAATATCGTAGTTGACGCAGCTTTTGCAGCCCGCCCAGAACTCGTCGTCGGAGGTGAGTTCGGAGTAGGTGACGGGTTCGTAGCCGAGTTCGGAGTTGATTTTCATCACGGCCAAGCCGGTGGTGAGGCCGAAGATTTTGGAACCCGGATACCGCGAGCGCGACAGTTCGAATATTTTGTGTTTGATGCGTTTGGCCAGACCGCTGTTGCGGAATTTCGGCGAAACGATGAGGCCCGAATTGGCCACATACATGCCGTGCTCCCAGGTTTCGATGTAACAAAAACCTGCCCAATCGCCGTTGTCGGCCAATGCAATGACGGCCTTGCCCTCGCGCATTTTCTGAGCCACATAGTCGGGGCTGCGCTTGGCGATACCAGTGCCGCGGGCCTTGGCCGAGGCCTCCATTTCGTCGCAAATTTGTTGGGAATAGGGCGTGTGCTGATCGGAAGCAATTTCTACGATGAACGAGACGCCCGAGGGAGGCTGCTCCTTGTCTTTTGTCTGTTTTGCCAACTTTACTGTACTGTTTTTATGGTAAAAAACGTGACAACATCACCAAAAGCGGCTTGGTTGAAATGCCTTTTCACTCACTCACAATCCTTGCAAAAAAACACCTCATAATGCCCCTCTCTGAATGGTCGTCGGTAGGTCACGAGCATGATCTGGTTGGGATCGGCAGGCGGGCGGCAAAAATACCTGCCGATGGCTTTGTGTACCCGCAGCGCCGGATAGACGGGCACTTTCAACTCATCGAACGACCATTTTTCCACGTCTATCACCCGGCCCTCTTCGATGAGGTTTTCCTCTGCGAAATAGTTGTTCAGTTTAGGATCAATGCCCTCCAAAGCCTGCTGCCTCATGCCCACAAACAGATGAGAAATCCGCTCTGTGTAGAGGTTGAAGGACAAATAGGCATCCCACTTGTTTTTGGTGTTCAACACAGGCATCAGCCAGATGAGCAGCGCCAGACCCACCGTAGCCCAACGCAGCGGGGGAGATGTTTTGGGCCACAGACTGATGCGGTTTTTGACATTCCAACTGCTCAGTATCACTACCGCTATCATGGCGGCGTTCCAGGGCAGGATGGTGTAATTGGGATTGTCGACGAGCACCCAGGCTATGATGAGCAGGTGGGTAAATACGGCGCCTATGACGGCCAGATTTCGTGTTTTGGGAAAGATCAACCCGATGCCGATGGACAATTCAACCGCCGCCAAAAGATAGCCCCACTCGCGCACTTCGAGCAGGTAGTTGTCTTCGGGGAGTTTAAACAAGCCCTTGAGTAACAAAGGGTAAACAAGGTCTATGAACGACTGTGTGAACTTGTGCAGCCCGCTCCATACATACACGCCGACGAGCAGTATTTGCACATAGCTGAGCAAAGCGGCTGCATTTTTTTCGGTAAGCGTGACCAAGCCCAGAGGAAATAAAATCAGAAAATAAACGAATACCCAGGGTTGCAGGCGCATCTGATCGGGCAGGACGATGAGGACCATCAGTCCGAGCAAAAGAGCGGCCCACCATTTTTTTAATTGCACCATGTTCAGAACCAATGCCATGGCCAAAAGCCCCGCCAGCCCCCAATGCGCGGCGCCCGGCAATTCCAAGCCTGAAAAAACCGGAATGTGTGGAAACAGGCGCTCGCCGGCCCACAGCGGCAAGGACATGCCGATGCCGATGAGAAAAAACAGGCAAACGGCACGGTGTATCCAGCGTACGCGCGCCTCGGTATTCAGTTGTGTAAGTGCAGACATGGCAAGGTGGTTTTGAGGGGATAAAAATAGGGAGTTTGGTGCATTGTTGCTCCTTCCCGTAAATTCATACAAAGGTGGCCCCCGTTATGCTGTAATAAACGGAAGATAATTTCCCTGAGAAATGACTTCAAAATCGGCCTCCGGGTATGTTTCGAGCCAAAGTGCGGGCGGTTTAGTATGCGTTTTTGACCATTTGAATTCAAAGCCGTAGAGCCGGCCGTCTCGCTCTTCCACGAAATCCACTTCCTTTTGGTCGTAAGTACGCCAGAAGTAATTGTTGGAAAATATTTTCACATAGCTCTGCTTTTTGAGGCGTTCCATAATCAGATAATTTTCCCACAAAGCCCCGACATCATTCCGCAAAGGCAACTCATTGAAATTGTTGATGATGGCATTGCGAATGCCATTGTCCCAGAAATAGTACTTCGAACCTTTGGAAATTTCCTTTCGGAGGTTTCTCGAATAGCCGCCGAGGCGCTTGATGACAAAGACCTTTTCCAGCAGGTCGAGGTATTTTTCAACCGTTCGTGTGTTCATGCCTATGGCTTGGCTGATTTCGTGTACCGATACCACATTGCCGATTTGAAAAGCCAGCAGGCTCAGTATTTCTACAATTTTTTTGGATTTCCTGATGTCCTCGAACATAAGAAGGTCTTTGTAGAGGTAGCCATTGACAATGTTGTTGAGCATATCCCGCTTGTCTGACAGTCCAATCGTTGTGACGATCTCCGGGTAGCTGCCATAAATCAGGCGCTGCGGCAACAGTTCCTCTGTCTGAAAAGGCGCTTCCGTGGCAGAGAGCTCAAGTTGGGAAATCGGGTAGAGTTCAAACTCCCATTTCCTTCCGACAAGCGGTTCGCCGGTCTGATTGGAAAGATCGAAAGAGGAAGACCCGGTTGCCAATACCCGGAGCTGAGGCAAGTGGTCAACTATGAGTTTGAGGTTCAATCCGATATTGGGCACATGCTGGGCTTCGTCCACAACGAGCAGTTGATGCTTTCCGATGTTTTGCCGGAGCGTTTCGATGCTTTGACTGCCCAGCCAGGTCTGTACGGTGCGGTCTTCGCCGGAAACGGAAAGAAAGGTGGGAGGTTCCTTTGCAAGGATGTCCCTCAGCAGGGTAGTTTTGCCTACCTGCCGCGGTCCCAACAGCACCACTACTTTTCCGGGAGTCATTCTGTTTTCAACCTGAGACTGAATAATTCGCTGAATTTTCATATTATAGTACATAAAATTTATCACAAAATTATGTATTAGGTAGCAAGATTCATAATTCTTTCAAAAAAACAGACCGCTTGGGGCAAGGCTTCATCTTCATGCCAACCCGGCAGAGCGGGAGGCAATATTGGGCCATTTTCGGCACGCGATGATTCCTTTTGCAATGAGTCTAATGGTCATTTTGGCGGAAATACACCAATTTTTGGCGGTTTTACACAAACACGCCGGTGGATAAATGCCGCAATTTTGCAACGGGGAAATGAATGTCTTCCACGCGTCCCATCAAGCAGTCGGCGCCACCTAAAACTCGTATGCCATGACTTTTTTTACTCTAAACTTGATCCTGTACCTGGCCGTGACCATCGGCAGGCGTTGGCGAAGAAGTTGGTGACCGCCGATTCGCCCACTTTTGACATGCCGAGCAACCACTTTTTTAAACCTTAAAACTCGTTGAATTATGGAAAAATTTACCCATGTATTGCTTTGGGCTACGGCCTCCATCTTTTCACCACTTCAACTCAAGATCATGAAGAAGTTGTACTCCATTTGCCTGTTTCTCGTTGTCTGTACCGCCCTCGGCGCACAAGCGCCTGGCTCCTGGACGGCCCTCGGTTCGGGCATTACCGCAGCGCCGAGGGATTTTCTCGGCATAGATGCCGTAAGTGCGGATGTGGCTTGGGGTCTTGCAGAACATCCCACGTTTGCAGTAGGCGCCAGAGAGTTTTGCCGCACTGTCGACGGCGGCGCTACCTGGCAAACCGGCGTTATTGATGCAGCCAACGGCGGCGCGTTCACCTCCTTAGCCATTTACGCGCTGGATGCTGAAACCGCCTGGGTGATTATGACCAATGTCCCTACTCAAAACCGGGGCAAGATTTACAAAACTACCAATGGCGGCCAAACCTGGCAGGAGCAGACCGGCTCTTTCAACAATATTGGAAGTGCCATCGCTTTTATTCATTTTTTCGATGCAGACAACGGCCTTGCCATCGGAAGTCCGGGCACCGGCAATCCTGCCACAGATTCCCTGAGAATCTGGAAAACCTCCAACGGAGGCGATATCTGGAACCGGATACCGCCCGAACAACTCCCGACACCTTTGGCAAGTGAGGGTTTCTGGATTACATCAGGGAACGGCCACTATGCTGCCGTCGGCAACAAAATATGGTTTGGTACGCGCAGGGGCAGGATATGGTACTCGCCCGACAAAGGCGAAAACTGGCAGGTATTCGCCTTGAGCAGCCAGAATATTACGAACATGAGTTTCAGTATTACTTTTTCTGATGAACAAAACGGCATCGCCGCAGGATACGGCATCGCCTTTCGCACCAACGACGGAGGGCAAACCTGGACTCCGCTGACATCACTTCCCGCTTCCATCGTCTATTACCGCGTGCAATATGTGCCGGGCGCCAACGGGGTCTGCTACCTGACATACGAGGGCAGCCAAAGTTTTTTTAACCAATATCGCCATGCCTATTCCCTGAACAACGGAGACACCTGGACGCTGATCGCCGATCAACCGCGATTGCTCCCCTTCGAGTTCGTTTCGCCTACCGTCGGTTGGGGCGGCGGAGACATTGACGGCCCTGATGGGAAAGGCATGTACCGCTGGAGCGGCAACTTCGGCCCTGCTTCTGCTCTGCAAGCGCCGGAAACGGCATTTTCGCCCCGCGTCTTCCCCAACCCTTTCCACAACCAGATGCTTCTCGAATTCGATATAGAAGACAACTCCCTCCCTTTGAACATCACAGTCAGCGACCTTTTCGGAAGAACGATACAGACCTTTCAGTTTTCCCGGCTCCACCCCGGCCTGAACCAACTGCCGCTGCAAGTGGAGGCCCCTCCGGGCATGCTGCTGCTCACCCTGCGGCAGGGCGGCCGGGTGCAGACGGTGAAAGTAGTGAGGGAATAATCTGACGGTTTTCAATGGCATACCAGGAAGGCTCGGCGTTGGTGTCGGGCCTTTTTTATACCCTACAAAAAAAAGCGCCCTTCAACGATAGCCGATTTTGAAAAAAAAGCGGGCAGCCCCGGATAAAAAATGAGTATTTTTGTCGTCGAAGCAATATCCTGATAGAATCTGGAAATGTGACCGATGAAAAGACCCTGCTGTGTCAATAGAGCAAATGTAAAAGCATTCGGACAGTGCCTCATAGCCGCAATGACACTGTGTATTTCGACATCGCTTTTGCACGGACAGGCGGACACCCCCGCTTACAAATTCATTAACCTCGGCACGGCTCAAAAATTATCAAATCTATCGGTAGGCGGTTTTTACCAGGACAAATACGGTTTTGTATGGGTGTCAACAAATTTCGGACTGAACAGCTATGACGGGCAGGAGTTCATCTCCTTTCTAGCGGTTCCCGGCGATTCCACTTCGCTCAGTTCCAGTAATTTGAGCGGCTGTAATCCGTACGAAGACCCCACAGGGAGTCTTTGGATAGCCACCTCATTGGGAGGACTGAACCAATACGATTACACAACAGGAAAATTTCGGCAATACAAAGCGGATGCCGGCAGGCCAGACTGGCTGGCGAGCAATCAGATTGTACACATTACCGGCGATGGCACAAAAGGACTATGGATTGCCACCCTTGGTAAAGGGTTGAATTATTATGATTATGAAAGTGGGGCTTTCCGGCTTTACTACGCTAAGGAAGACAGCCCCGAAAATTTGATGGGAGGCAACACCATACCCTCGCTGATGCAAGACAGCCGAGGGCGCCTTTGGATAGGTACTACCAGAGGAGCCAGCGTTTTTGATGGGCAGGATTTTACCCGGTATCGCCCCGATGCCCGGCAGCCCCGCAGCCTGAGCAGCGTCTTCGTGTCGGGTTTATATGAAGATCGCTCCGGCAGAGTTTGGATCGGTACGGACAATGGCCTCAATCTCTGGAATGAGGAAGGGAAAGATTTTACCCGTTTTTTCCCGAGTGAATACCTTCATATTAATGGCAAGGGTTACGATTACATCTGGGAAATTTTGCAAGACAGCGAAGGGATACTCTGGCTCGGCACCAACACAGGTTTGTTGCGCTTCGACCCTGAAAGGAGGCGCTTTGATCCTTATCTGCATAATCCTTCCGACCCCAATTCCATTTTGCCGGGGCCGGTGCATGCGCTGATGGAGGACCATGAAAAAAATTTATGGATCGGTACCCGACAGGGTATCAGCATATTGAATAAAGCCTCGGCGCGGTTCAATCGTCCGGAAGTGCAGTCGCTTCAAGCTTCTTTCGGGCAAATCACCCTCGCCAGGGGCATTATCGCCTGTCTGGAAGCGCAAGACAATCTGTGGTTGGCCACTCAGAAAGGGCTTTATACCTGCCGCTATGGCGAAGCGCCTCAAATGATTCTGGCAGGCGATTTTTCTGCTTTGTTTTATGACGACAAAGGGATTATATATGCGGGAACCATCAATCAAGGCTTTTACCGGATATTTCCGGATGGAAAAATCATTCACACTGAAACCTTTGCCTGTCTTGATTCGGCAAATATTCAAATAAAACCTGCACGCATCAACGCATTTGCAGAAGACCGTAGGGGACATATCTGGGTGGGAATATTGGGGGGGCTATGGCAGTTTGATGCCTCTGTATCTAAATGCCGGAAATATTTTTTTTCATCCACAGACCAGAGCAGCATCTCTTCCAACGAAATCCGCGCACTGCTCACCGATGCTGACGGCAACCTTTGGATCACGACCAACGACGGCGTCAATAAGCTTTCCACCGCTGAATTAGCCAAACCTTGGGGAAGCCCTCTGCACTTTGAACGCTTCAACCATCAACGCGACAATGCAAATTCATTGAGCAGCAATGCAACGTTTCCGATATTGGAGGACAACAAACGGAATATTTGGGTCGGAACAGATGTAGGACTGAATCGCTACGAACCCTCCATCGGTAAATGGACTCGATTCTACACTGCCGATGGTTTGCCTCAAGATCGAATTACCAATATTCAGGAAGATCGAAAAGGCCGTCTCTGGATTACGACTTATGACGGCGGAGTAGCCTGTTTTGAGCCGGGAAGCGAGTGTTTTCGCAACTTTTTTCTGGAGGATGGCCTAAACTCACGAAGCTATGAAAGTTTCAATGTATTGGTAAATCATTCGGGTCTTATACTGCTCGCCGGAACCCAAGGCGTCAACCTCTTCGACCCGGAAGAGGTGCTCCGGCCCCCTACTGCCGATACCGGGTTTCGCTTCACCCGCTTCCAGATTTTTAATAAAGATGCACCTATCGGCGTCGAGGCAGGAATGCTCCCACAGCCGATTTTTATGGCCCCGAATATTGTATTGAATCATACACATAAGGTCTTCTCTGTCGAGTTTTCTACTTTTAATTTTATCCATTCAGGAAAAAAAATCTATCGCTACCGCCTGACCAATTTGGGAAAAGATTGGATTTACATCGGTAAAGAGCCAAAAATCACCTTTGCCAATCTGCGGCCCGGCAGATATGTACTTGAGGTAGAATTCTCTGACAATCAGAAAGACTGGATAACGCCAGAAGCTACATTACACTTTCGCATCCTCCCGCCCTGGTACTGGGCCTGGTGGTCGAAGAGTCTATACCTGCTCCTGTTGGCCGGGCTGTTGTACGCCTTCTACCGTTTCCAGCTCAAGCGCCGCTTAGCCCAGGCCGAAACCCTGCGCCTGCGCGAATTGGACGGCGTCAAAACCCGCCTCTATACCAACATCACCCACGAGTTTCGCACCCCGCTCACCGTCATTCTCGGCATGGCCGACAAAATAGAGGAAGCGCCCCGGCAGTGGCTCGGCGAAGGCGTGAAGACCATACGCCGCAACGGCCGCAACCTGTTGCGCTTGGTGAACCAAATGCTCGATCTGGCTCGCCTGGAAGGCGGCGCCTTGCCCTTAACCATGATACAAGGCGACATCAACGCGCACCTCAAAACCATGATGGAAATGTACCGCTCCTATGCTGATGCCAAAAACATTGCAATGGAATTTGTCGCCGAGCCGGAGCATCTCGTCATGGACTATGATCCGGATAAAACCGGCGACATCGTCTCCAATTTGCTATCCAATGCGCTGAAGTTTACGCCTGCCGGCGGTAAGGTGGTCGTCAGCAGTCGGCGGTCGGCGCAGTCGGTAGCACCGCACCGCATACCGCATACCGCCCACTGCCTGCTGACCGTACAAGACACCGGCTCCGGCATCGCCCCCGAAAAGCTTCCCTGCATTTTCGACCGCTTCTACCAAGCCGACGACTCCGCCACCCGCCGCGGCGAAGGCACGGGCATCGGCTTGGCCCTCACGCATGAATTGGTGAAACTTTTAGGCGGCAGTATCGAGGCGCAAAGCGAGCAGGGGCAGGGCGCGACCTTCATCGTGCGGCTACCCGTCGGCAATGAGGCGCCCTTGCAGGAAGTGCCTCCCGCGTTGAAATCGGTCGTCATAGAGATGCCGGCTCCGCAGCCGGCGCCTTCCGGCAGAACGCAAGGAGAAGTCCCCCTGGCACTGATTGTGGAAGACAATGCCGATGTGACCCGGCTTTTGATGGCCAATCTGAAAGATCGCTACCGCATCGAAACGGCGTCCAATGGACGGGAAGGCGTTGAAAAAGCGCTGGAACTGCTGCCCGATGTAGTCATCAGCGACGTGATGATGCCCGAAATGGACGGCTTTGAACTCTGTCGAACCCTCAAGGGAAACCTGCGCTCCAGCCACATCCCCATCATCCTGCTCACCGCCCGCGCCGACGTGGATTCCCGCATTGAGGGGCTGGAAATGGGCGCGGATGCTTACCTGGCCAAACCCTTCAACCAACAGGAATTGGAGGTGAGCCTGCGCAAGAGCCTCGAATTGCGCGAGCGCCTGCGGCAGCGGTACGCCGGGGCTGAACTGTCGCCGCCACCCGTCGAAGCGTTCCGCCGGGAGGACGCCTTTGTGCAACAACTCCGGGAACTGATCGCGCAGCACTATGCAGACGATCGCTTCAACGTGGAAGCATTGGCCAAATGCCTGGCGATGAGCGAAACGCAATTGCGCCGCAAAACGAAAGCCTTGCTCGACGAAATGCCCAAGGACATCCTGCGCGCCTATCGCATGGAGAAAGCATACGATCTGCTCCAACAAGGCGAGCTGAACGTGTCGGAGGTGGCGTACGCTACGGGCTTTGTGGATGTGGCGCACTTTTCCAATACTTTTTATCAGGCGTATGGGATAAGGCCGGGCGCGGTGAGGGGGAGGTAGGCTCCCGCGAGGTTCGCAAAGGCCGCCTGCCTGACGGCAGTCAGGCGAAGTGCAAGGCTTAGCGCTCTTGGCGCTCTTTGCGGGCTGTTATCCTCCCGCGACTGCCACGGCAGTTAAAAAGGGCGCGATTCCGCGAAGTGTTTGGCCTTGGCAGGAATGATACCCCAAAAAACACCCCTTCATACCCCAAAATGGCGGTTTTACACAAATTTTTGGCGGTTTTACACAAGTGCCCAGGCAGGTTGGGAGAGTAAATTTGTGTGCGATTCCTGCACCTACAACACACAAATACGCGAGCCGATGAGAATCATGTCTGTTTACCAAAATCTGATTTCAATGGAGCGCTTTTTTCGAAGCACTCATGTAAGCAACTCCATTCGTTTGTGCTTTTTGAGCCTGATGTTGACCCTCTTTTCCGTCACGGGATACACACAGGACCTCCATATATATTATCATGCGCCGAATGACTCTATGTCATACATACTCCGGTATCCGAATGGCCGCAGCAAACCGGTAAATCGCCCTATAGTCTGGAAGGGATGGAAGATCCCCAAATATATCCATAAGATGCATTTTAACCCATTTGGCATGTAAACGATTTGCTTTATGAGTAACACACTAAAATCATTCCTCCGGCTCTTTGCTTCTTTGAGCAATTCAGGCGCAAAAACGCATCCTAACCCAGGATTGTCAAGATTGGCCCCAGCTACTTCTCTTCAAGTGCCGAGCAAAAAGGCCAACCCAACCGCATTCCATGATGAGGAATTCATCCAGCGCCTGCACGAGATATTGGAAACGAATTTTCATAAAGAGGAATTGACCATCCCCATTATTGCGGAATGCTTTCCGATGCACGAATCCCATTTACGCCGGAGGATGCGCAAAACCCTCGACTCGAGCCCACAAGCGTATTTGATCGAATTTCGCCTGAAAAAGGCCAGAGAATTGCTCGCACAACCCCAATTGTCCATCAAAAGGATTTGTTTTGACTGCGGCTTTAAAACCGAGGGGCATTTTTCACATGCCTTTAAGCGAAAATTCGGGCGTTCACCACGAGATTTTCGATGAAAATAATAAATGAGTGATGAGGGTAAGAGGTGGAGCGATGGAGGTAAATTTCGAAGACAATTCTTTAGTACGTTTGCAAAAAAAATATTAGCCATGCCACAACAATTCTCAGAACCTATCAATTTGGTAAACAGCCAAAATAAGCTTACCATCACCATTGATAATGAAACAGGAACGATCACATTTGTTGACTCTGCTGGAAGAGCTAGAGCTATTTTAAATAATAGGGGCGAGTTAAACATATTAGATGGTAACGAAAGGCCTTCTATGAAATTTGAAGCCAACAAAGCTGATTTAATCATTGGCGCCAAAGCTAATCCCGGGAAATTATTTTTAATAGATGGTGTAAGTGACACGAGTTCTACAGTTCAAATTAGTGGAGATACTGGTTCAATTAATTTGGGTAACCGAGCCAATGCTGGAGCAGTACATGTATCAGGCCAAGATGGTGGTACAATTTCTCTAAGTGGTTCTGCCGGCAAAATTACCATTGCAAAAGCTCATAATGGATTTGAAGCCAATGAGGATGGTGCTATAGTTTGCAAATACAACAAAGCTGAAGTCTTTAAATTTGATGCAGAAAAAGCTGCCCTATATCTTGGCGCGGTCGGAAGGGATGGCGACTTGGTTATTAGGGATAAATCAGGAAAAGATGCAATTAAATTAGATGGAGATACAGGAGATATCATCCTCAAAAATGCCGACTTTGCAGAAGACTTTGATATACTTGAGTCCATTATTGGAGAAATTGAGCCAGGTTCAGTTATGGTGTTGAATAACAACGGCCAACTTGAAGCGTGTAATAAGCCTTACGACAAAAAAGTTGCAGGCGTAATTTCTGGCGCAGGTAAGTACAAGCCTGGTATCGTAATGGATAAACAGACTGGAGTAAAAAACCGATTACCTGTCGCTTTATCTGGTAAAGTATTTTGTAAGGTTGATGCCAGCTATGGAGCAATAGAGGTTGGTGACCTCATCACTTCTTCCGAAACGGTAGGATATGCCATGAAAGCTTCTGATCCGAACCTCGGATTCGGTAGCGTGATCGGCAAAGCACTTGCGCCTTGTTTGGATGGCAAAGGTTTGATTCCAATTTTAGTATCACTTCAATAACCCCTACTGCTATGTTGAGTCTAAAAGCGCTTATCGAAACAAGAAACTTCGGGAATCTTGGCTCCACCATTAGTTTGGAGCAACTTGCAAAACATTGCGGACACAGGCGCCCTATTTCTCTAATGAATTTAATTACAGGTAGCTGTGCAGAGGAGTCTACATTGCCTCCATTAGGTAAAGACCCTGGCTCACAACTACACCTCGGTGGTATTATACATTATTTACCTGATTATATCAAATTAACTCTCACAGACCAACTCGACGTTAGTTTCCTTAATGGAGCTTTTGAAAAAATTATAATCCCGACTTTGTGGTTTCCGAATGTGATTACTGATCCCGATTCAGGAGACCAATATTTTCCGGATAATTTCTGTGGCTTCAAGATCATTGGTGCTGCCAGCTATCAATGGTCAGACCACGATGGTAGGATACTGGAAGGTGATTTCCTCAAAAATGACTCCGTTCCCGACGACCAGCATCTGGTCTTCACAGGGCCTATTGGAAAATGCAGTAATGGCAGCACAGATTTTTTCTTTGCTGAACCCCTGCTATACGGCGGCGGTGTTTTACCTCACGGTGAGAGACACTATGTGTTGCAAATTCAAGGCGCACACTCCATTGAGTTAATGCAAAATCCTTATAAAGATGCGAAGTACAAAGAGTTTTATTCTATAGATATTCAAAAGATATTGAAAAAATTTATAAAAACGAACCCTGAGTTTTTTGAAAAAAAACTGGCTGCAAAAACACTTTACAAAGAAGGTTATGACATTCAAATAATTGCAGATCGTCTCGATCTTGATGTAAATAAAGTTTTTGAATACATACAGCAACCTTGGTAAAGGTGGTAAAAGAAATCAGGAATATGAAAGCCTGTATCCCTTGTAGCGTTTTTTTATCAAGAATTTTAAATCACTTATCATGAAAATAAGATTCATATTTTCGTTCAGCGTTTCTTTAATATGTTGTTTTGTACTAATTGTTATGGCTTTTTCAAGTTCCTCCGGAGAAGTAAGCCATACAGTAGTTCCTTCCTCCGGGCAAAGCTGGTCTGGTATTGAAACAGAAATTGACAAAATAGCCAAGGATTTTGTCAACGATGAAAAAGTGCCGGGAATGACCGTTGCCATCTCCAAAGATGGCAGGCTCATATTCAACAAAGCCTATGGTTACACCGATTTCGCTGAAAAAAAACCTATGAAAACCAGCCACAGAACCAAGATTGGAAGCGTTTCCAAAATCCTCACTACGATGGGGGTTATGAAGTTGACAGAGGAGAAGCCTGCATTTACAGTGGACAGACTGGTATATGGGTCTAATGGCGTATTCTCGGACTGGCGGGATTATGATACAAAGAATGCTGTTGGGAAACCCGAATGGTATGCCAAAATTCGGATTAAGCATCTTTTATCACATACCGCTGGATTTAATCCAGAGGGAACGACAGATTCCCAAAAAAGAGCGTTCGGTATTGATCCGAACTCTAATTTCCCTTACAAAGCCGCACACCAGGTATTTCTGAAATACAGGGGGTTAATACACGAGCCTGGAACCGCTTACGAGTATGCCAATCATCATTTGGGATTCAGTGGACATATTTTGGCTCATGTTTCTGGTATGTCCTACGAGAAATACATAACCAATAAAATACTTGATCCTATTGGTTTGAAAGGGAAAATCATCCCTTATTATTCCAGCGATAAGCCATCAATTTCCAGTCTTCACAGCCTTGATGACAACGGGAAAATCATAAAAATATCACACAGCAATTCAACCGTTTCAGCAGGACTTGCAGCAGGTGGATGGACAGCTACGGCAAAGGATATGGTAAGGGTGATGGCAGCCACGGACAAATTGTCCAATTATTCGGATATTCTGAAAGCAAGTACGATTGATTTGATGGAAACGAAGCCATTTCCTTCCATTGCAGGGAGTCATGCGCTGGGTTGGGTAATGAGCCAACGGGGAAGTGCAAAAAAACTGTTGCATAGTGGCTCCATTGGAGGTGGGGAAACGCTCATCGTAAAATTTACGGAAGGCTACACATCAACGGACGGCATTGATATAGGAAGTATTAATCTGGCTATTTGTACGAACAGGCAAGGGGTAAAAAATTTGTCAGCATTTTCAGGTAAAATAGCGAAAGTTGCGGGCAGAGCAAATATCAATTCAGCCTATGACTTGTTTCCAGAAACATTGGCAAAACATGGTATCTCAGAAGATAAATATCAGGAAATTATAGATCAATTAGCCCCGAGCGGCACCATGCCTGTATGGATTGATTTTTTTGAAGCCGAAAACAAAGTTTTGGTAAATGCCATCTTCGAGCCTTCTAAGAATCGCAGGTGGCTTGCCCGCCATAATCTCACCGGTGAAAAATACCAGGAGGTTTTTGACAAGTATGTGAAAGATGAAGGCTTCAGGCTCACTCAAATTGATGCATACACGAAAAACGGCCAGATTCGTTATGCCTGCATTATGGTAAAAGAGTCCGGCCCGGAACAGCACAGGTATCATGGTATTTCAGAAGAAAAACATCAGGAAAAAATCGATGACTTAAAGTCGAAAGGTTTCGTACCTGTACTTATGTCCGTTGCTTCCATTAGTGGTAAAAGATACTATACCGCAACTTATGAAAAGAAAAATGTGGGTTCATGGGAGGCAAGAAGTAAGCTGACGTCCGCCGAGTACCAACAAAAATTTGATGAAAATAAGGTTGCTGGCCGTAAATTGGCCTATTTGAATGCCTACACCCATAATGGGGTTATTTATTACTCAGCCATTTGGCAAAGCGAAGGTGGCGGCGGATATGTTGCACGGCACAATTTGAGTGCCACAGGTTATCAGGATGAATTCGAAAAATGGAGGGATGCGGGCTATTGGGTAGAAATGGTTACTGGAGCCTGTGACTCATCTGGAAAATCTGTATTTGCTGCACTGTGGAGAAAATAAATTCACAAACAAAAGGGAGCAGACGTATTCGGATGCTACGCCTGTTATTTTCACTTTTTCCTTCAACTACAAAACCTAATAAAAATGAAAAACATCAAATTCTTTCCGGCATCCGAACTGATGTATTCGGTTGTCATCGTTTGCCTTATGGCATTTTCGTTGAATAGAAGTGCCCTGTCCCCGGATGTCATTGGTGGAGCCGAGGCATTCTCTACCACTTCCTCACCTGCGAAAAATGCCCATGTCAACAGCAATGCAATTCAACCTACTGCCAATGGGGACTATTTGGTAATTAATCGGGGCAATACGAATTACAACGGATACAGTCTCCGGATCAATAAAGGAGGTGTTTTGATGGCATCGGAGACAAGCCAATTTACCGGCAGTAGATGGGAGCTTATTTCCCTTGGTGGAGATATTTACCAATTTATCAACAGAGGTAACAGCGACTATAATGGTTATGCGCTTCGTCTTAATATTGACGGATCGCTCATGGCTTCCAGTGATACCCATTTCACCGGATGTAGGTGGGAACTGGAATCACTGGGCAACGATCATTTTCGGATCATCAATCGCGGTAACAGCAATTTCAACGGCTATGCCCTTTGTGTAAGGGATGGAATTTTAACCGTATCAAAGGATATATACTACACTGGGTGCAAGTGGGAGTTGATAAGTCAATAATCCCCCACCTTCTCCAACCACCCCACATCCTCCCGCCACTCCGCCAGGGCTTGCTCGTAGGCTGCCTGCGTTTTGGTGAGCCGCAGGGTATAGGGCCGCCCGGAAGCGATGGTGTGAGTTTGCAGGTCTATGGCCACAGAGCGGAGAGCAGACTCCATCTCCTGGCGATAGCCTTCCGCTGCGCGGTAGTCAAACACCTGTTGGGTAGGCGAACTGAGGAAGGGGCGCAGGATGTCCCATACCTTTTGGTATCTTCGGTCGGAGGGCGTTTCGCGCTTCCAGTCAAGTGGCGGGGTCGGTTTTATGGCGGTGCGTATTTGCAGGTCTTCACGGCAGGCGCGGCGCAGGTCGGCAGCCAACGGGTTGTTGTGGTAATCTCCGGCCAAGAGTATGGGGAGCAGTACTTCGTTGACGTATTCGCGGCACGGCACGCCGAAGACAGCCTCCAAAGCCTGTTCGCGCCATTGGGCATTCGCGTCGTGATAATGACTCAACGCCAGCAGGTTTTTGACAATGACATTGAGCGCAGCCTTGCGGTAATCACCCAATCCTGCCGGTGAGTACAATGAAGCATCCCGGCTGATTGCTTTGTAAAATCCGGCCTTTTTCAACATAGGCGGCAGGGCTTTGATCTGTCTGCCCACAAATTCGGCGAAACCCGCTCCGTCCAACTCAACGAGCGTTTCCAACAGATGATGCCATACTTCCGGCGCTTCGCTGCCGGCGGCTTTCTGGAAGGCCGGGTGGAACAACGCCTGGTCGTACTGCTGCATCAGGCCGGCCCATTGTTTCGACTTGATGTGAGAGAAAACGCTGGTCAGTATATGCAATCCTGTATTGCGGAGGAATTTCTCATCCTTCAATTGCGCCAAAGCGGAGGCTACCGGGCTGTAGTCTATGGTAATGTAAGTTCTATCGTCCCGCTGCGGCAGGTTACGGCTCATTTGTTGCAGCACCGTTTTGACGTGCTTATTGGCTTCGAGGCGCGGGGCGCTCCAGTGGCGGGCATAGAAATCGAGCCACTGCAATTTCGCATTGGTGTCCAACATGGCCAGTACATTGCCATGAATGCGCGAGGGCCAGAGAAATACCGCGCCGTAGTGATACCAGTATTCGATGGTCATACCTGCATTGCCGGTATAGCCTTCTTCCTCCTGTTCATCCGGTTCTCCCTCGCCGATTTCAACATCGCCGATAATATCGTTGTCGCGGACGCTGAAATTGCCCAGACCGGGGCGCTCGTCGTCCTCGGCCCAGTGTTCTATGGTGGTGTATTCTTCGTATATCTCGCCCATGGTACCGCCGCCATTCTCTTCCTCCTCGTCATCATCGTAGTACCTCCCGCGACGGCGGTAGTTGTCGTAGTAAAAATCGCCCTCCAACTCACCCATCCGGTAATGCGTCACCAAGCCCAACTTCGCGAAATAGCCTGCTTTTTCGGCTGCGGCCAAGAGGGCTTCGGCGCGCGGGCTGTCGTCCAATTTGAGTTGAGCGAGTGAAAAATTGGCGGGCGTATATTGGTGCCCCAGCAACAGTACCAAAGGAAACTCATCGAAACCGGCTTCGGCGTTCTCCAATAGTTGGGCTAGTTCGGCTACCTGATTGCTGAATTGAGGCAAGCGGATGCGTGCGCTTTTGCTTTGGTGTACGAGGTTGTAAACCAAACAAACCCGGTAGCCCGAAGTGACTGGCTTTACCTCGTGCTCGCAGTCGGCATAAAAAGCGGCAAAGGGGATGCGATAGCTGCTCGAAGGCTCGGCAAAGTCTATGCGCTTTTCCCTGCCGTCGAAGCGTACGCTCAACATCCCTCCCGCGTGCGCGCCGGGTAAACCCACTACCAGAGTGCCGAACATGCCTGCTTCTTTTTCGGAGTCTTTGTGCGGGAGAAAAAAATCGCCGCTTTCATACACTAAGAGTTTATACAAGGAAGCGCCGATGCGGTCTTTTTCGAGGCCCAGCTCGGTTTTTACCTGGTCAAGTATTTGTTGCATCAGCTTATCCCATGACGGATTGGCAAAGGATATTTGGGCGGCATCTATCTCCCAGGCACTGCGCACTGTGGTATCGGTAATAGTACGGCTGCCTTGGCCGAACGGCGCCCGGTGCGCTTCTTTGATAAGGGCCTGAGCTTGCAAAGGCGTCACAGGCAGGCCAATCTCGCCGAGGCTCTCTACCATTAAGCCCGGCGGCACGAAATCGAACGCGCCCGAAGCTGCAAAAGCGCCGCTGCCTTTGATGGTGTGAAGGGTAGAGAGCAGCGCCCGGCGGAAATCCCAGACGGGTTTCACTTTTTCAGATATGGATTGCTCAGTTCCCGGAAAGGGTGGCGGTACTATTCCACTTTTTTCGTAGGTTTTATAGTGAGTTTCTATATTATCGCGCATGGCTTTGACATCGTCCGGTTGGTCGCGTTGTGACGCGATGCTTACATCCTCCGGCGCTGAAATATAAGTAAAGTAGTCATAGCCGCCATCAATGGAGTTGATAATGTAAGCGGACGGCAGATTTTTCAGGGTGATGCTGTCCCATTCAATCTCCAGCAAGATGCCGTCGAAATCGCGCACCCGGCCGCACCAGCCGCCGATGTCCGTACCGGTATCTTCATCCAGCAGGCCGGCGTTGATCATTACGGATTGTCCTGTTTTGAACTTCATAACGTACTTTAAATGATCATTATCAAGTAGAAAAGGGATGACGTATCAGCTCCGCCTCACTCGGCAAACACCTCCGCCACCTCTACTTCCAAGTTGGGAATAATCGGCGTAGTAGCAATATCTCCTTCTACTTTTGGCCGCCGACTGATGTAAATGCCTTGTTCGTCGAGGGTACAAATCTGAATGGTTTTTTCGATGGGCGAGACCACCCAGTATTCCAGGACGCTGGCCTCCTGATAGGGTTCAAACTTGTCTTTCATTTCAGTGCGGCTATTGCCCGGCGATAGAATTTCGATAATAAGGTCGGGGGCGCCGTTGCAGCCTCGTTCGTCCAGTTTGGAAGGGTCGCAGATGACGCAGAGGTCGGGTTGAACGACTGTTTTAGCTTCTTTGTCGTCGCGCATTCTGGTGAGGCGAACGTCGAAAGGCGCTGCAAAAACCTGACAAGGGCTTTGCCACAAGGCGTTGGCAAGCAGGCGGGAAAAACGGATAGAAATGCGCTGATGTTTTACCGAGGGCGCAGCCATCTGCCGGATTTTACCGCGCAGTAATTCTACGCGCTCTTCAAACTGCCAGCGCAAATAATCGGCGTAGGTGTAGGTGCCGTTAGGATCGAGTTGATCGAGCGAAGTGATGGCCATAGCAATAAATAAACTGGTTTCGGATTCAAAGGTACGAAAAACCCGGACCCTGTGCAAACGGGTGGTTATGGCATCCATTGGACGTGCTTGACAAGCGGCCCCACTTCGGCTTCCTGCCCGACATACTGCATGGCTTGGCCTGTTGCCTTGCTCGCCGGGGGGCCAAATCCTATGGGCGAGCCCCCCCCCGGCATTCCAGGACGCCGGCTTCCTGATGAACGTCATTTGTTGCCCGATGGATATCCCAAATCATTGTTTGACCACACGCAACACCTGTTTTCGGCCTCCACCGTTACACTCCAACAGATAGACGCCTGCCGCAAGGCCCGTCAGATCAAGCGGCCATGCCTCGCCCACGCGAAGTTCGTCTTTGCGGAAGCGCAGCAGTTCTTTGCCGAATAAGTCGCGCACTCCAACCTCTATCTGCGTGGTTTCCGGAGTCAAGGAGGTAACGAATAGCTCTCCGTCAAATGGGTTGGGGGCAATGCTGACCATCTCGCCGGGATCATCCCGCAATTGCGCGAAAACATTAACAAATACGCACACCTCACGACTGCATACCTCCCCCTCGGACGTGGTGCGCTCTACCAGCCTGCACACCTGATAGATGCCCATGCCGGCAAAAGTATATGTAAAAGGCGCATTGGCATTGGAATTGCCCATGTTCACCCAGGGTGCTGCGGGGGTTCCAACGAAGATGTCCGCTGCGAGCGCTGCTTTGTCGGGCAGATCGCCCCCGGCACTGCGCAATACGCCATACACGCGCAGGATGCGCTCCGCCTGCACGCCCCGGTTGAAATAAGGCGACTGCAGAAACAACTCAAAGGCAGCCCATTCCTCCTCGCTCAGGCTGCGCAGCAACTCCGTCGTCATGTTTTCTTTCATAACTTTTCCTGATCCCCCGATTGGAAAAACCTTGCAAAAGTGTAATTTTTTTTGCGGGAAACTGCCTGCATCTTTGCGCGCGCACCCACAGTTGAGACAGAAAAGAACTAAGCCCCGCTTTTTCCATCCCCTTTTTCGGCAGCAGCTTGTCGGACGGTGCAGCACCCTCCGGCAAGCTGCCTTTGTTTTGGAACCCGATTTCGGATTTCGGATTCCCGATTCCCGATTTCGGATTCAAGATTTTCGGAACATCCTGATATGGACGAACATCCAAGATTACCCTGCAACACCCCTCCCGATAAGCAAAGATAAACTGCGCACCGCGCAAGGCGCGGCAGCAGATCAACTGTCACCCCCCCGACAAAACCTCTTCCCGCCCTCCCCACCGGCCATTGCCCGTAAATTTCGCCATACAGGATGCGCGCTTATCAGGAAAAACATCTTTACATTTGACCCCGAAATAAAATCATCCATCCTTTTTTCTCACATCATCAAAAATTTAGCGAAATGAAGCAACTGCTACCTGCACTCCTTCTCCTCCTCCTGCCGGCGCTGACCAACGCGCAAGCTGTGCGCCGCGTCATGGTGGAATCTTTTACGCAAGCCTCCTGCGGCCCTTGCGCATCTCAAAACCCGGCCTTCAATGCCCTGCTCCAAAGCAATGGAGACAAGGTGGTACTGCTCAAGTACCAGACAAACTGGCCTGGCTACGACCCCATGAACGAGCAAAACCCGTCCGAAGTGGCCGCTCGCGTGACATACTACCAAACTACAAGCGTACCCAATGTGCGCTTGGACGGGGTACAAAACGCCGGAGTCGCCAGCGCAGTTACTCAGGCCATGATCAACAACCGCCTCAATCAGAGCACGCCCATTGACATGACGCTGGATCACCAGATTTCCGCCGGGTTTGATTCTATCTTTATTCAGTGCAAAATCAAAAACCTCGGCGCTACGGAGTTCAACCCCGGCGGCGTGGTGCTGCACACGGCCGTCACCGAAAAGCAGATCCTTTTTCCGACAGCCCCCGGCTCTAACGGCGAAGTTGATTTCAAAAGCGTGATGCGCAAGATGTTGCCCAATGCTTCCGGCGCTGCTTTGGCCGCCATTCCCGCCGGCGATTCGGTGACGATCACTTATGCTGCGGCACTGCCTTCTTACATTTACAATTTCGCCCGGATCGGCGTGGTGGCTTTTGTGCAAAAAACCTCCGACCGGCAGGTGTACCAGGCAGTAGAAAGCTTTCCCAAGCCCTTGCAAGGCAACATAGTGGACGTGGCAGTATATCCCAACAGCATAGGCCCTGATGGATTTTGCAACTACGCCCTCACGCCGCAAGTGGATGTAGCCAATGAAGGCGACACCCCCATTACATCTATGGATGTATCTTACACCCTCAACGGCGCCGCCGCAGTGACTCAGGAATGGGAAGGCACACTTGCTCCCGGAGGCACCGTTACCATCACATTCCCGGAGATTGCCATTACTCCCGGTGCAGCCGAGGTGGACTATGATGTTTCCAATGCCAATGGAGATCATTTTGAATATAACTCATTGAACGAATTGCTGTCGTCGGAAATATACTACACACTTAGCAATGAACCCGTAGGTACTCAGATCACAGAAGGAATGGAAAGCACTCCCGTAAGGGCAGTTCCTACCGGCACTTTGGCGATTAAAGACGCAGAGGACCATTTTATGGTAGTCAATAAAGGAGTTTTAAGCTCTAGTGTTACCCAAGAAGTGGGAGGCTACGGCGCTTCTACTAAGTCTATATTCTCAAATTGCTATGGTTGGAACGACCCCGGCGCCGAAGCGCACTTGATCTTTGAAAAAATTGATCTTTCGGGATCAACCAACAATTATGTGAAGTTTGATTATGCCCATGCTCGATACCAAACGACCAGCGAACGTATGCTTGTTTCCATTTCTACCGACTGTGGCGACACATGGACTACTATTTGGAATAAAGCCGGCGCTCAATTAGCGACTGCTGCCGCAACCAACAACTTTTATATTCCCGCCGTAACTCATTGGAGAACCGACTCAGTGGCGCTCACTAATTTCGACGGTAACGGAGAGGTATTGGTGCGTTTCACCGTAGTAACTGCCTATGGCAATAACATATACCTCGACAACATCCGCGTATATCAGCCCGCCACTTCTGCCGCCGACGAACCCGGCCTGCTCGCCGGCAAGGTACAGGTGTATCCCAACCCGGCTTCTGATTTGGCTCGTATAGACGTGCAACTCGCTTCTGCTTCTGCTGTCAACATCTCTGTGTTCGACCTCAGCGGTAAATTGGTGCACACCATCGCCAACGGCAATCTGCTGAGCGCCGGCAATCACCAGTTCAACTGGGCGCCGCAAGCTCAGGGCGTGTTCCTCGTACGCGTAGCTACCGACTTCGGCGCTGTGACCGAAAAGGTGACGGTGGTGAAATAATAAGCATGGAGCATGCAAGCGAAGCGCAGTCCCGATGAAGGAACGAATCGGGAGAGCATAGATACTTGCTGTTTGCTCCATAAAAACAAAACAGGCTGTCCAACGATGTTTGGGCAGCCTGTTTTTTGTTTGGCGGGCGCGGGCGCGGTTCTCCCCACTCAACTCTTCTTTTGAAACCTCACCCTGGGATCAGCCCAGGCATACAGCATGTCGGAAACCAACAGCCCGGCCACCGTGAGTACAGAAGCCATCATCAACACGGCAAAAACCACCGGCCAGTCGCGGGCAAAAATGGCATCCACCGTGAGCTTGCCCATGCCGGGTATGCCGAAAATGACCTCAATGACGACCGAGCCTGCCAGAATGCTCGGAAATACTGAGCCAATGAGCGTAATGATGGGAAACAAGGCATTGCGAAAAGCGTGCCGCCAGATGACCCGCCGCTCCGGCAGCCCCTTGGCCCGCGCCGTGCGAATATAATCCTGATCGAGTACCTGCAACATGCCGCCCCGCATTTGTCTGGAAATGAAGGCCAAAGAACCATAGGTCAGGCATACTACCGGCAGGAAAATATGGGCCGTCTGATCGAGTAAACGCTCCCAAAACGGCGCGGTGGGTGGCAGCTCGCTCAGCCCGGCGGTCGGAAACCAGTCCATGCCGTACTCCGGCGTTGTAAAAAACACCTGCAAGAGGGTGGCTATCCAAAACACCGGCAGCGAGTACAGCATGAACAACAAAACAGAGGTACTGCGGTCGAACCGGCTGCCGACCCGCTGCGCCGACCAAACGCCGATGGGAATGGACAGGCCAAACGAAAGCAACACGGCGATGATGTTGAGCCACAGCGTCCAGCGCAGGCCGTCGCGGATTTTATTGCGCACCGGGCGGCCATCCTGATACGAAGTGCCGAAATCGCCCCGAAACATGCCGGTCAACCAGTTATGATATTGATTATCAAAGCCTTTCCAATCAAAATCAGGCCAATAGAGCGCGCCGCGATCTGGGCGGGCCACTATGTCTTCGTAATTATTTCTAAGGGCAGCAACCGCCTCTCTCCATTTTTCCGAGGCTAAGCTGTCGCGTTGCAGCATGGCCTGCATGGTGTCCAATCGGGCGCGAATGGCCCCATCCTGGTGCTGGAGATACAGATCGCGGAGCGGCCCGGCCAACGGCGACGGCCCGGCGGCCATGCTGCGCTCTGCCTGCTGAATGCTGTGGTAGTACGCCTCAATGAGCGGCCAGTTGCCATATTGCCCGACGAGGCGTTTCAGCGTTTGGCGGCGATCCTGTCGTGCAATGAGATGCAGCGTGTCGGGGTAAGCTGCCGGGGCAATGGAAAAGTAAAAAGCGGGCTTGTCTAAACCCATGAGGCGGGCGGTTTCTGCATACAAGCGATCTGCCTGAGCGGGGCCGGAGGCTATCGGGGCCGAACCTGCGCTGTTGCGCAACTCCACCGGGTCGCCGGGCGCGGATTTACTCAGCGCGAAAGCGAGCAGCGAGATGAGCAACAGCGAAGGCAGGAACCACAACAATCGCTGAAGCAGATACCGGATCATTTTTTCAGACGAAAACGATGGACGGAAAAGCCCGGAAACACAGAGTGCGCCTCGGCTTCAAAGCGCTTGTGAATGAGCACCCGGTCTTGAGGCACAAACAGATAAACTTCTACCTGCTCCTCATAAATGGCTTCCTGTAGTTTTTTGTACTTTTCATTGCGGGCTTTTTCATCCATGGTCACCTGAATTTCTTCAATGAGCGCATCCGTTTCCGGCGTGCCGAAGCCCGTGCGATTGTCTCCGGCAGTGTGCCAGGACTGCATCGGATCCCACAGCGTATTGCTCGCCGAACGGCCGCCGCCGGCTATATCGTAGTTTTTCTTTTTGATGTCGTCAATGATCTGGAGCGGGTCTTTGGCCACCAATTCTATATGAATGCCGGCTTTTTTGGCATTGTCTTGCAACAAGAGCGCCACATTTTTGGAGGTTTCTCTGGAGGCGTTCATCAGGTAGTTGATTTTCAACTCGGTGCGTACCCCGTTGATGTCTTTGTCCACATAGCCGTTGTTGTCGGAATCGGTCCAACCGGCTTGTGTCAGCAGAGATTTTGCCTTTTCAACATTGAATTCTACCGGCTTCAATCCTTTGTGATAATAATTGGTGGAGGGATGCGCCGGGCCGTTCACAGGCTGTCCCAATCCATAAAATACATTGTCAATGATTTCCTGCGCGTTCACGGCGTGAGACAGTGCTTTCCGGACGAGCTTGTCGGAAAGGATGGGATGGGTAGCATTTACATAAATAAAAAGATTGCTGAGCGCCAAAGGTGAAGCAAACGCATAGCGGTCGCTCACGGAAGCAACATTTTCCAGATCAATATAATCTTTAGGATCAATATTGGAAACGGCATCTATCTCCTCTGCTTTGATGGAATTGAGCGTTGTGACGGCATCAGGCAGTATTTTAAAGGTAATTTGATCGGGATAAGCTGCAAAGGCGGGGTTGGATTTACCTAATTTCTCACCCCACCAGTTTTCTTTTTTCACCAATGCGATGCGCTGCCCGGTTTCCCAGGATTCCAGGCGATACGGTCCGCTGCCGGTAACTCCCCCTTTTTCGCGCGAATATTTCTCGGATGAAAACGCTTCGGCGAATTTGCCCAGATTTTCATTGGTTTCGGCTAAGCCGGCAATGACTTCCGGCTGTAAAAACTGGTCAAGAGGTATGCCTTTCAACAGGCCCGCCTGATCGTAATGGCTTTCCTGCATCACTGGAAAAGCAGCAGAAATGGCCTCTTCTGCCAAAATATATTTTTCGCTATATACCGTGAAGCGGCGCGGATTGGCGGCGTCCGTTTCCACTTTTTTGATGAACGCCATGTAGGGGCGAATGCGCTGAGCGGCCACCTTGGGATTGAGGATGGCCTTGAGCGTGAAGATAAAATCGGCAGCAGTGACCGGGGCGCCATCATCCCATTTGGCCTCTTCCCGAATTTCAAAAGTATAAGCCACCTGGCCCTCAGCCGTTTCTTTACGCTCCGGCAAGGACTTGGCCAATTGCGGCAAAAACGCACCTGTAACAGGGTCTTGCGCTACTAAATAGGAAAAAATCTGTTCGTGTACAGTGCGGGCATAGGCAGTCGTTGCCAGCAGCGGGTTCAATCGGTCGGCGTCGGCGGGCATACCAACAATCACCGTATTGTCGGTTCTTTTGTACTCCACGGCAGGCTCGCGCTTACAGCCGGAAAAAGCAGTAATCAATACCAAAAACAGGAAAAAGGGCAATGCAGCAGTAGTTTTCATAAGTTTGGAATGTGTTGTTGGTGATAGTGTTATGAGACAATCACACAAAAGTAAAGCCAATTATCTGAACGCCGTGAAGTCTGTAAAGATATTTGTTTTTGGGTTCGAGGTTTCGGGTTCAAGGTTCGAGGTTCCGGGTTTCCTCACGCTGAGCACCGCCCACAGAGAACTCCGCGCCATGGCGCGGCTACCGGTTCCGGGTTCAAGGTTTCGGGTTTCACAAAGCAGATAAACTGCGAAGCAGATTTCCCCTCCCTCTCCATTGGCGATGAACTGCGCACCGCGCAAGGCGCGGACAGCAGATTACTCCAAAGAAGATAAACTGCGCAGCAGATTTCCCCTCCCTCTCCATTGGCGATGAACTGCGAAGCAGCTTACTCCAAAGAAGATAAACTGCGAAGCAGATCCCCCATGAACCATGCCCCTCGCCCATTGTTTCACTCGCAAACCATACCAACATGGCATCCATTTTACTCGCCGGCGGCGCCGGGCTTATCGGACGCAGGCTGCGTACCCTACTCGCACAGGAAGGACACAAAGTCTCTATTCTCAGCAGGAAAGCCAATCCTTACGGCGATTTCCCCACTTTTGTCTGGGACCCCGAAAAAGGCACCATAGACCACGATGCCGTCCGCCAGGCCGATGTCGTCATCAATCTGGCCGGAGCGGGCATTGCCGATGAGCGATGGACGCCGGAGCGCAAACGCGAAATCATAGAAAGCCGCACGCGCAGCACCCGCCTGCTGTTGGAGAGCATCCAATGCACGGGCCATTCCCCGCAGTGTTTTGTTTCAGGGGCCGCCATCGGCTACTATGGCGAGCGCGGCCATGAGGAACTGAGTGAAAATGCCACTCCCGGCAAGGGCTTCTTAGCCGAGAGCTGCATTGCCTGGGAACAGGCCATTGGAGAAGTGGCCGACGCCGGTATTCGCACGGTAGCGCTCCGCATCGGCATCGTACTGAGTACGCGGGGCGGGGCTTTGGAAAAAATGTTGCTCCCGGCCCGTTTGGGAGCAGGTACTTATTTCGGCAACGGCGCGCAGTGGTACTCCTGGATTCATATTGACGACGTGTGCCGCATGTTTCTTCATGCCATACAACACCCCGAAATGGCCGGCGCCTTCAACGCCGTGTCGCCGCAACCCGCTACCAACAAAGACCTCAGCCTGGCACTCATGCAGGCTCTGGGCAAATCGCCCGTACTGCTGCCCGCACCGGCTTTCGCGCTTCGGTGGATGATGGGCGAAATGGCCGAGGTGGTATTGAACAGCACCAAAGTCTCATCCCGAAAGATAGAGCAGGCGGGGTTCCAATTCCAATTTGGCAGCCTCGACGCCGCTTTTTCGGATTTGTTGAAACGGGAGGTGTAGGTTCTCGTCCCTACTTTGTTTTTTTCCAAATTTCATACCCGTCGCCTTCGGGTTGGTCATACAGTTCATAGTTTTTCATCAGCGATTTCGGCAATGATTCGGAGCTTCTTTTTACCAAATAAGGCTCGTCGCCATTTGGGCACAACCGCGCCGCGCCGCCAGATTGCAGACGTAGGTAATACCAGTAAAAACTCTCATGGCTGAATGCGACCGGCACGTCTGTCGGCAATGTTGCCTGGCCCCTGCTGTTGGCTTCATACAATTCATTGGCACGGTTGAAATAGAGTTGCTCGCCGGCTATTTTCGGGAAACGCATTCCTAAAATCAGACTCATCGCAAGAAGAAGCCCTCCCAACAAGACTCCGGTTGCTTTCAGGGCATTCCAACGCCGGCTCCATTCCTGCAACCAATAATATATGGTGTACAAAATGGCCCCCAATCCGATGCTGTACTGAATAATCAAGTTTCTGCTGAAAGGTATTTTTTTCATCCCCAGCACGATCAGTACTACCGACAGCCACATCAATGAATAAAACACGGCTATGGCGCGGTTTTTTTTGTTTTTTGACAACAAAAGGCTCAGCGGCAGCAGGTATAACATATATAAAACGGGGTAGGTCTTTTCGGTAAAAATGGAAGAGAATGCGTAATTCATAAAAAAGTCAGACAGTCCGAAAAACTGTCCAGCGAACTCCCACAATGACTTATCGTCGGCCCGCATATACTTGTTTCCGGTGAACGCCTCTAGGCCCGAAAACGAAAGCGCCGGCAGGTAAAACATAAAGACGAAAGCGGCGGCCAGCAACTGATACTTCCAAAAACTAATATTCCATCTACCTGAATACCATTGCATTATAAGTGCAAAAAGCACCACGGCAATATGAAAAAACAAAAAACTCGGCAGCAGTGCATACCCTGCCACGACTCCGAGCAACATCCATCGGCCCGCCAACCTGTCGCCTTTGTCGAAGTAACGCCACACCCCCGCAACCACGCCCCATCCGGCGAGCAACTGCAGGCTGTACCCTCTGGCCTGCGACGCAAATCCCAAGGTCGGCAAGCTCAAGGACAGCAGCAGCACCGCGCCCAAAGCCGCCGGCAACGACATTTTCTGTTTCAACACCGAAAAGGCAATTTGTTGTGTTGCCAAAAATGCCAACAAAGAAATCAGGCGCCCGCTCATCACTTTGTCTTCCGGCGTCAAAGGCAAAAGACTATTCAAAACATTGAATAACAGATGATTATTGGGCAACATATAATAGGAGACCGTCTGAAACGGGTGCATGCCGGCACAATGTACGGCTGAAAAAATCTCGTCGTAAGCAGGCCGGGTATGGTGATGGCTGAACCACCACAGCGCCATGCCCGACAGCAACAGCAGGCCCCGATAGGGCCAATGGCCGGGAACGGCACGATAGGAAGAAGGCTGAAGAGAAAGCGTTTGAGTTTTCAACCGGTGAATAGAATACCATGCAGACACCGCTCCAAGCATCAGGGCCAACCAATTCCAGTTGTTACCCTGAGATTTCACGCGGGCGGTAAAAAACTGTTGCGGCCATAGGTCCGCCCGGTAAAAGCAATTTTTAAGGGCTATGTACTTGGCAATCAGGGATTCATAATCATGTGCCAGATAGCATCCCGCAAAAAGGATCACACTCAGGCTCACCAAGAGCGCTAAGCAACATGCTACATCAAATCTACGGGTAATCGAAAACGGCATCAGGAAAGGACCCAACGATCAGTGTTCGGTCGGGGCAAAAGTAGTACAAGGTTGTCTAAAACGAAAAAAGCCCGTCTTAT
>DDUV01000114.1 GCA_002344975.1 Saprospiraceae bacterium UBA2329
TTGGCGAAGGGCGCGAATCCGCCCCAGCGGACAAGCTTCCGCGAAAGCGAGAGGAACCGCAGCTTGTAGCCAGCAGCCGTTCCAACCCGAAACCTTGAACCCGAAACTTATCCCTCCCTACCCCTTTCTTTTGATCTGCCAGAAAGCGTCGTACAGATGGGCTTTGACCATTGTATCGGAGGCGCGGGTAGTGTATGTATTCATTTTGAGGACACTACGGCGACCGGTGCGCACATCGTACAAGATGGAATAGTACACAGTAACATATCTGGGTGTCAATACTTTGTATAGCAAATATGGCGCAATTGGAGGAACCACTACAATGGAAGTCACGGCAGCGAGCCATTCTAAGGTAGTATGTTTGTCACGAAGAGAAACGAGGCCCGTCCACAGGAAATAATCGGTATCATATTTTTGGGCGATGGAATCAATGCGCGCCTGTTGGTTGCCGGGAGTGAGGCTGAGGTCGAAATGGCAGGCCTGCTCCGAGAACCATTCATTAAGGAAACGAAGATCGTTGAAGGTTTCCGTATCGTCTTCTTTGAGGTCGTGTACGTCCATGAGGGTGGTTTGCAGCCCAGATGCGTCGGCGGTCTCTTTGATGAGATCACGGAAGTGTTGCTGGCCGATTTCTGAGTCCACATATTGCACTGTTTCCTCTTTTCTTTCATCCATTTTGATGTAAAAAGGATTGACAACCACTATTTTGGGAATGTCCAGCGCCCAGCCCTGTGTGCGTAGTTTTTTCAATTCCCTGCGCCCGGCAGCAGTAGTATAGAAGCGCTCGTTTATTTTCCATTCGCGCAGGCGTTCGTCGGCACTCTTTTTGTAGCTCAAAAAAAGTTCATCCTCCATCTGCCCGACGAAAGCATATTGCCAATAGTTGTTTTCACTCACGGTAGTGGCAGACTTTTGTGCCCGGATGCGGTCGTATTTCGATTTGGGTTGCACGGCTGCGGAATCTGGGGCGGGAGTTGCATCGGCGGTTTCGGCGGTCGGCAGCTCATTACTCAACGAGGCATACTGTTTGCCGTATTCCCGAATAAACTCAAAAAACAAATCGGTTGTAATAGCTTTCAGTTCGGCATCATCGGGGTGCGCCCGATGCAGATTCCAGGCGTATTGCCAGGCCAAAACGGTACTCTCGGCAGTGGGGATGGTCTCCAGCAGGTAGTGCAATTGTTGCGACTCGCCCTCTATTTCTTCGTAATTCCCCTCGTAGCTGTAGTCTTCGCTGTTTCGCAATTTGGCATGGAGATACAGCGCTTTGGCAATACATTTTTTCAGTCCGACATCATCGGGGCGCTCCCGCAACAGCAGTCCGGCATTGTAAATAGCGGCGGCGTGCTCGTCGGAGTGCAGGTACAAGAGCGGCATTTCATTGCGGGCCAGGGCGCGCACCCGAGCAAAACGATCTGCCGACACGACGTAATCGGTTTTTTCCGGCGCGTCAGTGAGGGCGTCCAATGTAGCGAGCATGGCTTGCCGGCGCGAACCGAGGTTGGGGTGCGAACTGCGGCTGTCGTCTTCATCGTCGGCCTCGCCTTCGATGGGTTTTACACTCTCCAAGCGATAGGCCGGCGGCAGGCGATAGTGTTCCGATTCCAGCAGGGTGTACTCAAAAGGCAAATCGTCAAAAGGCAGGTAACTGTACTTGAGTACGTCGTACACCACCGGCAGCGTAGCGGTGTTGTAGCGCGAAAGAAGGATGCGTTCCAATCCGAGGCGGTCGGCTTCGTTTTCGTTTTCTTTGGAATAGGTGGCCGCCGTAAACAATTGCTCATCGGTAGCTGCCCGCCCCAATATACTGCGGCCCTGATTGCGTTGCAGTTTCTGCTTATCCAAGTGAAATTTGAGCGAATGCCTTTTTTGCACATGTACCAATTCGTGGGCGATGACGTAGGCCAATTGCGCCTCGTTTTCCAACTGAGCAAGGAGGCCCAGCGTAACGAACACCTCCCCCCGATCGGTGGCAAAAGCATTGACGGCGCTGCTGCGCAAGGCATACACGCGCACATTTTGCAGTTCTGGGGTGGGCTGTGCATTGAGCAAAACCTGCGTGACATCGGCCAGATATTGCGAGGCCTCATCGTTGAACAGCACCCGGCCGCTGTGCAGCAGTTGATCTAAATAAAAATTGGTGGCCAACTGAAACTGCTTGAAGGCGTTCCGTTCGGTGCGTTTGGCATCGGCGGCCAGCACATTTTTGTCGGCATTTTGGTATTTGGAATGAGAAGTTGTCAGAAAATCTTTCGGGATTTTCCCCTGACATTCCAAAGGAGCGTACTCGTTTTGAGCAGTCAGAAAAAGAGGCGCCAGCAGCAGGGAGAGAATGAAAAGGAGAGTGGTTTTCATAGAAAAAAGAGTGTGCGTGTGTAACGTTGTCATACTACCAGTCCAATGCAGTGAGCGAAGCAGTATTGATATTGCGATTCAGTACGGTACCCGAATTGGTGTCGGAAATATTGAGCTTACCGCTTGTCGCATAAACCAATAAATCATTTGAGGGACCGGGAGCGGCAAAGGAACGGGCAGTAGGTTGGGTTACGACATCCTGAGTCAGATTGAGTCGAAAATTGTTGATGCTCGTTGTGCCGAAGGTAGTTCCGCACAAAATGATATCGCCCTCGCGACTCACGCGCATCCATCGCCCCGTCTCGTTGCTGCTGGTCAGATTGACGGCCTTTACGGCGCCGGCCAACGACACCCAGCCCATGCGCCCCACAGAACTGCCGCTGAAATACCGGTAGGTGGCCACAACGGTGCCGTCGGCGGCAATAGCTACGGTGCTCATGGTGCGGTCGGTAGAACCCTGCGGGAAAAAGTTGCTCAGATTGGTGGAAATGACAGAGACGGCCGGCCCCCAAAAAGAAAGCGTAGTGCCGTTGAGCATGTACAGCGTTTGGTTGTTGACGTGCCAGTCGAACCAGGAAGCGGCCGCCGAGTTGGCCACGACGTCAATGCTTGCTCCGGCAGTGTCTATGATGACGATGTTTTGCCCCGGAATTTTGTAGGCAATGCGGGTGTGGGCATGATTGATGGAGGCTTTTTCGATGCCGGCCGGAAGATTTGAGAGCGTTTTGCCCTCTGTGAGATTGATCGGATAAAGCCGGATTTGGCCGTTTTCTACCGTCAGGATTTCGTTCGGAATGTACGATCCGGCTGTGTTTTTGCTGTCGTCATAAGGCCCTTCAAATTGCACTTCGTAGGGCGCGCAGCCGGTCAAAATGGCCAGCAGAAGCATAGCAAATCCGGGCCACAGCGTTGTTTTTACGCCTGTCATGGTTGTTGTTGTTATGGTTATTAAAAAAGATACCCCACTCCGGTTTTAAACATGACCAATGAATGCCGGAACATTCGGGCGTAGGCTGCATTGTGGAAAACCTGTTGGTTGGTTTCGAAAGTGTAGTCCTCTAACAGCAGGAGGCGGAGTAAATTGAAAGGCTCAACGTTCACCTCCATAGACAGAGAGAGCACCATTCTATTCCCGATCATCATCTGACGGCCCACTTCTGCTCCCAGTGACAGGTGCCGATAACGGGGGATGACGCCCAGCGGAAGGTGCCCTGCCGATGAGTTGCTGCGGTAATAGGTGGTGCGCTTATCAAGGACGGTACCGGAAAGGAAGGCCATTCTGGCACGCACCGTAACATAGCTGCCGATAGGCGCAATGCTGCCGTTATTTACATTATACACATTCCAGGCCAGACCTATCTCCGGCCCGCTGAGTTTGTAAAACAGGTAGTGTTGGTCGGAATTGTTTTGAAAAAGAATAGACGGCGTTGATGCCTCCATAATCATGCCTGTAGCCATATAACTGCCTTCGAACGACAGCACTTCAGACCGGGAAATAGCATAGCCGGCCTGCACCCCGTATTTGGCATTGAAACCAAAACCGCCGCCCTGCTCGCCGTAAATATAATCAGCGCCGCCCCTGTTGTTGGCGGTAGGCCCCAGCAGCGCCGGAGCATAAGCTATTTCAGGACGAATAAATAAACGCCGCCCCATATAGCCGGGCGCTTTTTGGGCCTGAAGACAGGAAATGAGGCTGAATGTCAGCGCAATTCCGAGCAGGGTTGATTTCATAACGGTCGTCATTTATACCTCGCACCGTGCCTTTAACTCTTGAAAAGGAGGGGTAAGCCACCGGTGTTTAGCAGAGCGTTTTGTGTTGTTTTATTATTCCCGGCAATGCAAGCCGTTCATTTGTGCTGCAAATATATTTTATCTGGTTTTATCTGACAAAAAATATTGGTTGTTTAATTCTTTGACAAATAGTGTGCTTAAAGGAACAGATTTAGCGAAAATCATGCCTCCTTACAGTCGTCCTGCCTTCCGCTAAATCTGTTCCCACACTATTTGTCAAAGAAGGGGTTGTTTTTTATCGGTCTGTTTTTTTGACAACAGACCCGCCATATTGGTGTTGTTCACCCAAATACTTACGTCAACGCCATTCAAAAAAAATCCTGTATCATGCCAGTACCCGCTCCCTCTACCGCCCTGCTCCGCCACCGCGCCCTCTGGAACCCCGACATGTACCACGGCTGGGGCCGCCACAAACGCTACTTCGAAGGATGGTATTTCAAAATAGTTGACCCCGCCGAGCAATATGCGTTTGCGGTTATTCCGGGCATCTCTTATGGCGCCGACGGCAGCGCGCACGCTTTCATTCAGGTACTCGACGGGAAGCGCTGCACGGCTGCTTATCACGAGTTTCCGGCAGAACAGTTTGTGCCTTCCACCCAACAATTCGAGCTGCAACTCGGAGATAACTTCTTCTCTCCGCAGCGCATCCGGCTGGCGCTGCCCGAACTGAGCGGCGAACTGCATTTTCATCACAACTTTCCCTGGCCGCGCACGCTGGGCGCTCC
Source organism: Saprospiraceae bacterium UBA2329 (assembly GCA_002344975.1). Taxonomy (GTDB): domain Bacteria; phylum Bacteroidota; class Bacteroidia; order Chitinophagales; family Saprospiraceae; genus UBA2329. Next base: position 4,872 of record DDUV01000114.1, read on the forward strand.
AGGCATCATGGGCTGGTACGCCTTCATGCCGTTTATGGAGTGCTATCACGGCGTGGTGAGTATGCACCACCGCATAGAGGGCAGTCTGCGGGTGCATGACGCGCAGGCAGACTTCAGCGGCGGCATCGGCTATATAGAAAAAGACTGGGGGCGATCCTTTCCAGGCGCCTGGATATGGACGCAAACCAACCATTTCGAGCACACAGAACGAGTATCGCTCATGGCCTCCGTGGCGGATATTCCCTGGCTGGGCAGTCGCTTCACCGGCTACATCAGCGGCCTGCTGTTGGAAGACCGCTTGTTTCGCTTTGCCACCTACACTGGTGCAAAACTCCACACAGAATTAGGCGAACATCAGGTCATGATGTCTCTCAGTACTCGAAAACTCCGCCTGGAACTCATCGCGCATCAGGCCGGCGGCGGGGAGTTGGTCTCGCCCATACAGGGCAATATGACAGGCAAGGTGAACGAAAGTATGCAGGCCACCGTAGAAGTGCAGCTCCGCGAAAACGGGAAGCTGCTCTTCGAAGGTACGGGGCGCAATGCGGGCCTGGAGGTGGCGGGAAAGGTGGAGCGGTTGAGGTGATTCAACGCAGCAAGGTCACGCTTCCGGTTACGACTTTACTCACACCATTGACGAAAGTAATGTCGGCTCTCCAAGTGTAGGCGCCTTGTGGCAAAATATCGCCCTCATTGTGCTTTCTTCCGTTCCAACTCCCCACTGGCCTGCTGTTTTCCAAGACCTCGGAATACCATACTTGTTCGCCCCAAGGCGAATAAACAGCAATACGGTATTTTTGCAGCCCGATGCCGACGGGTTTGAATACTCCTACCCCTTCCGGCCCGAACTCCGGCGACAGTGCATTGGGAGCAAAAAAGGTGGTAATCCATTCCGGTTCAATGGGTTGCGGAATGGAGTCAACACAAGTAAAAAGCCCGCCATTATCGTTGTATGCAAAGAGCAATACGTCTATGGAGCGGTTGATATTGTATTCATGTTCCGGGTTGGGGAGCGTACTGTTTGTGCCGTCGCCGAAATCCCAGAAGAAGCGGTCGGCATTTTGAGATTCATTGATAAAGATCACATCTCCCAATATATTGGGGTCGTTGTCAACCTCGAAACGAAAAGCAGCTATGGGCGAACGGAAGACCCGGATGTAATCGGACCGGCGCAAGGTGTCTCTGCAAAGGTCATTGTAAATCGCGATCAACTCTACGCCATAATTACCCGATTCTGTAAAAACTACTTGAGGGGCAGGCTCTGTAAAAATATTGGGAAAGGACTCTATTCGCCATTCGTAGCGCAGGGCTTCCGTACTCGTATTTCGGAAAATGACCTCAAAATCCTCACAGCCTATGGTGTCCCCCGCAGTGGCGAAGGCCGCTCGCGGGCGCCCATAAACATCTACAATGCGTTCGGTAGTATCGCGGCATTGGTAAATATTGGTTGCCACAAGCGTTGCCGAATACATGCCCGGCGTTTGATAAATATGCACAGGGTTGATGGTCGAAGAAGTGCTGCCGTCGCCAAAGTTCCAATCTGCGCTTTGCGACAAGTCGGAGCGATTGATAAACTGCACTTCCGAAGGCGCGCCACAGCGTTCAGCCTGGTCAATGTCAAAATCAGCGAGGGGCTTTGGCCACACTTCCACCGCAAATACGGCCGTATCGGAGGGACACCCGTCGGCGCTGCCGGCAATGAGCAGACCCTGAAAAACGCCCGGCTGTAAATATCGGTGAGAGGGCGTCGGAAAAGCAGATGTATTGCCGTCGCCAAATACCCAGAGGAAAGTAGAAGCATGTTGGGAGTTGTTGCTGAATCCGGTGGAATGAGGTTGACATCCGGCAGGTACAAGGGCTATTGCTGATGCGATGGGCGACGAGAGTATATCCACACTGCGCACAAAAGTGTCCCTGCAACCGAATGTATTGACGGCAATCAGTTCCAGATCAAAGACGCCCGCTGTTTGCGGTACAATGGTTGGCTCAATCAGGTTGAAGGTGTCGTTTTGCCAGCGCCAAAGGTATGCAACGGCTCCTTCCGACAGGTTGGTCGGCTGCAAGGAGGTATGCCCCAGGCAGTTCAGTTGGTTGGGCAGGCTGAACGATGCAACTGGATCAGGAAAGACGAAGATATTGCTTACGGCCACGTCGGTAAAGCAACTGTCGGCATCATATACAGTAAGCCGCACTACATAATTTCCGGGCGACTGAAACGTATGTGTGGGATTAAGTTCGTAGGATGCGGCCCCGCCATCGCCAAAATCCCATACATGATTGACGCCGGGAGTACTATTGCTGATAAACTGTATACTCAGTGGCCCACAGCCATTCGTGGCGGAGGGGGTAAATGCAGCTACCGGATTGCCTACAACCGAAATCGTACTGCTGAATGTGGCCGGGCAGTTATTGGCCTGCGAGTATGCAATAAGCGTTACGGTATATTCCCCCGGCTCGTCAAAAACATGGGTGGGTGAATAATCGGTGCTGTTGTTACCATCTCCAAAAGTCCACTCGCTGCCACTGATATTGACGGAAGTGTTGGTAAACGCTATCGGTTGCCCCACACAAATAAAAGGCCGATGCACGAATGACACAAGCGGCGCCGGAAGCACATCCACATACGCGGTATCTGCATCGGCGCCACAACGCGAGGCATACAATACAATGGTGTGCCGGCCCGGAGTTCGCAGCGTAAATTGCGGGGCATTGAGAATGCTGCCCTCCTGATTGCTTGCAGGATCAATGACCAACCAGGAAACGATGGACCCAGGCGTGGAGAAACTCTCCGCCTGAATGATCAGCGGTTGGCAGCCCGCAAGTGTGTCCAATTCTATAAACGCGCGCACATCGGGCGGATATACTACCACTTCTTTGGAAAGCGTATCGCCGCCACATTGATTCGTGGAAATAAGTGTAATCGTATAAGTGGACACCACTGTATCGGAGGTGGTATAAACAGGAAATGGAGGCAGGCTGTCGGTCGAAGTTGTTCCGTTGCCGAGATTCCAAAAGAAAGTCTGCGGATTGCCAACGGTGGCATTGGACAGGGCTACTTGCAGCGGCGAACAACCTTCATTGGGAAACACGCCAAAACGAACAATGGGATATGGGCGCACCAAAACCGGCGCTTCTGCTATGCGCACTCCGCAAAGGTTGCTGGCTTCCAGTCGAATTACAAAAATGGAATCCTGTGTAATGCCGTCCAAGAGTACGCCCGTCGGCGGCGCGCCCATAGTGGTATTTCCTGCCACATGCCAGGTGCGTTGTATTTCGAACCCGCTGCTCCCATCCTGTATCACCAAAGGAAATGGCGCACACCCTTCGTCGGCATCCAATGTAAAAGCGGCCACGGGCGGGGTGGTTACAAACACATTGAAAGTAGCCGTATCGCGGCAGGTGGTGGCCGTATTGACGGCAATATGCTGTATGGTATAGTTTCCTTGCATTCCATACTGATGTTCAGGGGAGGCGGTGTTCAACACCGGGGTACCGTCGCCAAAATCCCACGAGTATGCATCTGCCCCCGTGCCGGTATTCTGCACCTGAAATGTTTCGCCGATGCAGGCAGTACCGTCAAGAGAGAACGCGGCTACCGGGTTGGAATACAGTATCAGGCTGCGGCTGTCGCAGGCCATACACCCCGCTACCGACTGGCTCTCAATACAATACTGGAAAATATAGGTAGTATCAAGGTTCAGTTGCGCAAGGTTGATTACCCCGCTGGAAGGATTGACACCCTGTCCCACCCAATAACCCGGCTGCGGAGTATTGCCGCTCAAAGCATATGTGGCCGGCCCCTGACACAACGACACGTCCGGACCGGCATTCACCAATGCGCCTAGGTCAATGATTTGCACCTGTACTGTGCCTGTTTGTTCGCAGTTGGTTCCCAATGCAAATTCATAACGATATGTATGCGTCTGATTGCCGCCCGCAACGGAAAGATCAATACGCCCGGCAGGGTCTGTGCCCGGCCCCGACCATTGCCCGCCGGAGAGGTTGGTTTGCAATTGTAAGAACTGATCGCTGATACAAACCGCGGTATCCGGGTTGAGCGATAAGACCTGCGGTTGTGTAACTACCACCATGATCGTATCCCGCACGGTGCAGTCATTTCTTCGATATTCAACAACAACGGGATGCACGCCCTCTGCCAGGCTGCCTGCGTTGAATTGCCCCTGAGCAGTCTGAATACCCGGGCCGCTCCAAATGGCCGTTCCGCCGGAAGGAGCGGGAGCGAAACCAACCGTTGCCGGCAAGTCAATACTGATGGAAGACAGACAGAGCAGCGTTGTGTCGGGCAGGTTGATCTGAGGAAGCCCCTCTACCAATACTTGTGAAATGGCATTCACCCTGCAACCGTTGGCATCAGTATAAGCATAGCCGATCTCGTGCAGGTTGATTCCTGCATTCATGGGAGCAAAAATGCCGGTGGTCGTATCCGTTATTCCAGCCCCGGTAAAAGTGCCGCCCGACGGATTAACAAGCAACATGCGCGGGGCGCTGTCAATACAGAAGGTATCTGCCGGAAAGGAAACGGAAGTCGAAGCCACTACCGTGAGGACAATACCGGCCGAGGCGCTGCAAGCTCCATTGGTGATGCTGTATTGAATATTGACGGGTTGATCGGGGGTGACGATTGCAGGATTAAAAATGCCCTGAACAGCATCCGTAATGCCGTTGCCCGACCAAGTGCCACCTTCTTCGTTGGCCGTCAGCGTCAGAGGAGAGGAGCCGGAGCACAGTGGCCCCGGCGGAGGGGTAATGCTCAGGGGCACATTGGTCTGCACGACGATTTGTACGGTATCTCTGACGAAGCCGCAAGCGCCCGATGCTTCGAGTATTGCGGTATAGGTTCCGGGCACGCTATACCTGATTCCGACAGGATTGGCCTGCGTAGAGGAGGCTGGATTGCCGCCGGGAAAAGACCAGTTATAGGTGTTGATGGCGCCGGTATAACTCACCATCGGCGTATAGTTCAGGCTGTCGCAGGCAGGAGGTACAGCTGCGATGGAGGCCGTTACAGCGGGTAAAATTTGCACAGTTGTTGTGCTGGAATTGGGGCATTGTGCGGAACCCGTAGAGTATGTGTAGGTGTATGTATTCGGTGCCGGCCCCATCGGATTCAAAGTATCGTTGGACATACCAGGCCCCGTCCAGATTCCGCCGGGCGGAGTAGCTCGCAGGACAACGGGCTGGCCATTGGCACACACCGATGCCGGATTGGCCGGATTGAAAACAATAGGCTCCGTACTGGCCACCACCACAGGTACGGTTTGGGTCTGATTGCCGCAGGGGCTGGTAATTTGAAGGGTAATAGAACCGGACTGCGTAAAAGTGACCCCGCTGAAGGAGGGGCCGGTAGCGGAGGCCGGCGTGCCATTGGTAAACGTCCATTGAAAATTGGTGATCTCTCCGCTGTGGCTGAAACCGAGGTTTGCTGAAGAAAGGGTGATCTGATCGCAGGACGGCGTTGGGGCAGTGAGGCTGATGCTTGGCGGCTGATAAATATTGATGGTAACCGTTTCAAAATCCTCTCCGCAGGCGTTGAAGGCGCGTTGTCGTACGGTGTAGGTGCCTGGTCGCAGGAAGTTCACCACAATGTTGTTTGTATTGAGATTCATGGTGGTGTCGGCAAAGCGCCAGCGGGTAGTATCGGCGGGCGTGATGCTCCACACCGTGTTACTCCACTGGTTGGCTTGGTCGGTGAAGGAGATGGTAGTGGGGCCGCAGCCAAAGGCGGGATTGTGTGTAAATGCAGCCTCCGGCGGGGCCACCACCCGCACCGGTCGGGTTTGCGTATCCGAGCCGCAGGTATTGGTTACGGTGAGGGATACGGTGTAGTTGCCGGGGGTGGCGTAGGTATGCGAAGGATTTTGGAGTGTGGAGGTGGTACCGTCGCCGAAGTTCCAGAGGTAGGTGGTTGCATTGCAACTCGCATTGGAAAACGGAACGGACGTATTGACACATACCTCACCTTGCACGTTAAAATTAGCGACAGGCCTATTTTTTACGGTCAGCGTTGTTGCTGCACTTCGACAGGTAATTCCGTTGGCACATGATTTTATCCCGATAACCCAAATGGTATAATTACTTTCTGCCGATTGACACAGCAGGGAATCTGGTACGATGTACACATGAGTGCCCGGCTGATCCTGAAAGGTAATGGTATCTACATTGCCATCGCACCAATAGTAAATCAGGTAGTCGAAATCAAGCGATTGGCTTTCATTGATCTCCAGGTGAATGGTATCACCATCGCAAAATTCGTTATTGCCATCTACGGATAGCGTAAGATTCACGTTGGGAAAAGCGCATTGATTCTGATTGCACAACACGGGTTGGGGGAGGCATTGGCTCCAGCCAAAATGGGAGAATAACGCCAAAAACAGGAGTATTAATAAAGCTCTCATGGATGGTGTTTTTATTTTTTTCCGTACCAGATATTTTCATAAATCTTGGAACGTCGGCTTTGTGCAGCGGTGGGGCAGGGCAGTTTACCATAGGACACCTCGTCTTCCCGGCCCATGAACTTACATCCCGGACTGGCCGCAAAGTGTACCGCCACCGATACCTCTACAATGCTGCCCACGCCCACCGTATTTTGTAACCCACTGATATTGGGCGAGAAAGACAAGCCGAGATCGAAGCGGCTGGTGTTGCGGTTGCCGGTAGTGGTCAGTACGCTGGTCTCCACATTGAACGACAACCAATTGGTGTTCACCCCGCTCGGCGGCCGTCGCCCGAAGTGATAATACGCGCCGGCTGCCACCATGCGGCTAATACCGGCCTGGATGCCTGCCTCCAGATATGTCAGCCCGCCTTGCTGCTGCCACAGCACCGTGGGCTTTACGCTGAGATAAGTCTGAGCGCTATAATACGGCACAAATTCCCACTCGGCAAAAGCCGTATGTCGGGGCACTGTAGTAGTGCCGATGCGCAACACCGATTCCTGATGCCCAAACACATTGGCATCGCCCAGCCCTAACAAATTGTGCATGCTGTACCCAATGCTGAAAACGCCGAGATGCCGGTTGGTTTTGTTAAACAGTGCCTTATACGCCACGCCAACAGACGGCATGAAATACCAAAAGGAACCGGTAAAATCGGGCGGTACAAAGCCGGTAGGATTCGGGTTTCCGTTGACGTCGAAGAAGCCGTACTTGGGGTCCAACTGGTCGGAAAACGTGAGGCGGCTGAAATCAATGCGGCGTTGCGCCCAGTTGAACCCTACACCGATGCGCAGATTGTGAATAGCATCTCTCACTTCCAAAGTCGGCGTACCGGCCAGCATAAATCCGCCGCTGAAAGTACTCAGCCGGCCGTCGCCTTCCACATCCTGTACGACGTTGAGACCCAAGTCGAACCAACTGCAGGGCATACTTTCTTCGAGCGTAGCCGCCATGGTGCGGTAGGGAATGTCTCCGCCCAAATGCCATTGGGATTTGTACAAAGCCCGCAGTGATAAAGCGCCGGTTTCGCCCGTCAGCGCCGGATTAAACAGCGAGCGGTTGTTGAAGAAATGCGTAAAGAAAGGGTCTTGGGCAACGAGGCTGGTTGCGCACAAGAGCAATGGAAGAAGAAGGATTTTTGGCAGCATGACGGGAGGTTTTTTTTAGTAGTATAAGACGATTAATGATCGGTTTATCAGCGAATACAGTTTGCGTACTCAAAACGTCGGCCAAGTTATCGGTTTATCAACATCCCAATGATAGTACCGTACTACTACCCGATTTTCATGTGCCGCGACCATAATAGTAGGGGCGAAGTATTTGAATGAGCGGAGGGCGCTATGCAATACTTTTGTTGTTGTCACTCCCCATCAATTTTTACTCCTGACAAACAAAGTGGCATCCTCCTTCATCAGCCGGAGGATTTCCGCGCCGCCCCTTCGAACGATAGCTATTGCAGTGACTCCATATACCTCCTTGATGACGACTTCGCCTATTTCACTGATTGCGTCTATACCTCCAGTGCCTGCGGCCAATCTTCTTTCATAAACCACATTGAAGACGTCGCCTTTCTGAACGCTTTGTTTATTGCCAATATCCACCAAGAGCGTTTTAGCCTCCCGATTGTCCTGTTCTCGTACCTCTATCACCCAGCCATGCAAAGGAAAAAACGTTTTCAATACTTCTTGCAGTTCTTTACCGATTGCTTCAACGGCAGCATTTTCAGCAGCTTGCGGTGACATAAAAGTTTGCCCACGGTTGGAATCAATATTTCTGTATTCAGGGTTTTTCAACACATAAGTTGCTTTAATATCGTATGTTTTTGCATCCAGAATACTCAATTCAACCGTCAGTTTGCAAAAATAAGATGAGGTGCCTGTAGTCGGAAATTTAATAAAATCTATGGATCGGCCCCTTAATGCGGCCGAGACTACATATTCGACATTGTGTTGTCGAAGAATCGCATCCTGATTATATTCTTTCAAACCAAGTAAGCCCTGCTCAAGGTCCGCATTTGCCAGAGGCTCCGACAACAGCGTTACCCTGTTGCTGTTAAACATCTGAGTGCGCAGTTTGAAATCTACCTTACCGGCAGTTTCTGAAAAATCATTGCTTGCATATCGCACGGGAGGCATTGCTACGACTGTACGGTCGAATGTTTTTTTAGGCGTCGCAGGGTTTGGTACCGTCCTGTCGGGGATCAATATATCGTTGTTTTTATTTTCTACGGTATCCGCCCATGCGGTGTGAGCCGGCACCGAGGTCGAATCAGAAGAATTTCGCGGTTCTGTCTCAGGGTCAGAAACTCTTTGCACCTCTATTGGGGCGGCCTTGCGGCCATTTGCAGTATTCTGTTCTGCTCTTTGGGGCGGGTATTTTGTGGTATCCTCCGCGGGTTGGACAGTTTCGTTGGATGGATCAGAGGGAGATCGGGGCAGGGTTGTTTGGGTTGCTTGAATCACTTCTTCGGGGTTTTTATCCAGCCATTTGTATAGCAAAATCATCATAACGAACGCGGCAGCGAACCATATCATAGCCCCGCGATATTTTTTCCACCAAGGCACAGGTGGCGTTTCTGTCGGCGGTGGCAATTGATCTAACTCTGTCATCCACACTGCCGCTTTGCGCCGGTAATCCTTATAAAGCGCATGTTCAATTTCCTGCCGTACGCGCCTGTGAACTTCTACTTCATTCTGTAACGCTTCGTCCGCCAGCATCTCTGCCTCAAACGCGGCAGCTTCTTCTGGCGGCATAAGGCCGTCGAGCCATTGTTCTATTTTTTCGTTTAGCGCCTTATTATTCATCACATCACGATAGGTTCTCTTCTATTCTTCTTGCAAGCTCCTCCCGACAGGGCCGTGTTTTGTTTTTGACGGTACTCTCGGCCAAATCTGTATGAGAAGCTATTTCGTCGGTGCGGTACCCCCAGGCTCTCATCAACAAGATGCTCAGGCAAGGTTCTCCCATTTTTTCCAATTCATTTTCTACCTTTTTCCAACGCAGTATCTTATCGATACCGCCACTTGGTTCGCCGCCGGTGAGTTCCTTAATTTCATCCAAATCTATCACATCATAGGCAATAGCTGTTTTTTTACGCCAAGCCATTCTTTTCGCAATTTTTACAGCATACGTTTTCAAGTAATTTATCTCGCCTCGTTGCGTATTCAAAATCTGTTTCATCAGCGCCCATATCGCATCAGCAGCAATTTCCTCTGCATCTTCCTGCCCCAGCCCGGTCCGCTTTGCCTCATCGCGTAAAGCACTGAACCACGCCTTGAACATATATTCCAGTGCGCGTTCCCGGTGGTAGCCCCCTTTGCGGAGGGCGGCTTTTATCTGGTCGTCGGTCCAGGTCTGCATACAGCGTGTAAAATTAAAAATGTTTTTCAAAAATGCGCCATATCAGGCATTTGCAGCGTCGTTGTGCTCTATAAGACGCCCGACGCCCGCCCAGTCGGGAAAGTGTTGGTAGCAATACGTCTCCTGATGCTCGATGGAGAAGACATTCTGCCCGGCCTTATACTCTCTGAATTCACAGATGGCAGCTATCTCTGCTTTTTCAGCGGGACTGAACGCGCTGAAGTCCTTGCAAAGCTCTAAGGCTTTTTCGATGATGATGCCGGGCATACTATTGATGGTTTTGAGTGGGCGAGTGTTACTGCTAAGAATAAAATAAAGCCCCGAAGCGTTTCGCTGTGTAGTATGTAGGAGAATACGGTAGTGATTCGATAGGATTTTAGAAAGTTTGAAGCAGTCTTTCCATGGCGATATAGGTTTTTGACAAGACAGGAGTGGCGTCTCGGTCCCATGTTTGTGAATTTTGTTTTATGGTTTCGATGCAACTGCTCAACCCTCTGAAAACTTCTTTAGAGGCACTATCAAAAGCTCTGTTATTGATTTCTAATATCGCAGGAAGGTTTTGGTAGTAGGAATATTTTTCTTTGATAAATGCAATAAATTCCTGTGCTAATGCTACGCTCTGCCCATTCTGTATTTTTTTGAAATGCAAATCCAGATACTCCATATCGCTCATGATAACTTTTCGATTAAAAATAAGGAATGCTTCATAGTCTTGCTTTAAATCCGCTATTTGCTTTCTCACATGAATCCCATCATCTGCCCCCGGACACAACTGTAAGTATTTTTCAAAACTCGCAATGGCTGATTTGTAATACTCATTAGCTTCTTGCATCAGAGCAAAATTATAAATGCCATGGCAATCTTCAGGATGTTGCTGCACATAAGTTTTACAACGTTCCAAGGCTGTCTCATACTCCTCCGCATAAATAGTGCTTACTCCTCTGTCAAAAACATCGCGTGAAGCAGCAGGAACATCTACTAATGCAGGTGCGGGCTTTGGCACAAATATTTTGTTGAATTTCTGAAAAGCGCGAGTCAATTCAAACTGATTTTGTGCATTCAGATATTTACCCCCCGAAATTTGAGCCAGATATTGCAAGTCTCTTTCTGCGGGCGATCCGGGATCAATACCAAACCCCACTGCATAATATCTTAGATTAGAAGAAAGCAAAGGATTGCCCGATGTTGAAATATTTTGTGTGGTCTGCCCATACTGGCCAAAAGCATAGACATCCGCAGGGCGAATGGGAGTACAAGTAGCCTGTCCATCGCTGAGAATAATCAATTTGGCTTGTTTGGCGCCGGTCTGATCAAGCCGCTGTAATAATTTCTGTCGCGAAGACTGAATGGCCTCAAATAAGGGCGTTCCTCCATTGGGGATTGGTATGCGGTTGACGGCGTTCTCTACTGCTGAAAAATCTGTGGTAAACCCATTTGTAATCGGGAAAGTGGGATCGGATACACATGCGCCGGAAAATCCTCTGATACCAATTTCTTGTGAAACACCCTGATTTGTAGCATTACCCATAGTTCGCAGCGTAGCTTTGGCAGCGGCTTTGGCTTCTTCTATTCGGGAAACCCCGCTTGACATACGCTCGTTCATACTACCGGAAAGATCGAAAAGGAATAGGGTGGGGAGATTCTGGGGTATCTGCTTACTAAAAGCAACTTCTTTTAACATGATTGAGAATGTATTGGCAGAGCTGCCTGCAGCCACTTCAATTGAAAATTTGATTATCCGTCCCTGAAAACGGGATATGTCAAAATAAACATCTGTGAATAAATCCTGTGAAGTGTCTAAAGTATCTCTAAAGGATACTTCCATTTCAGCACCGGCTTTAAGAATAATCGAGCCCGTATTTGAGGATGACTTTTTGAGATTAATTCTAAGTGCTTTTACATCAGGCGGCACAAACAGCCAATTATGTATCACTGATGATGACCTACCGGATACAGCCTCAATAACTATGCCTGAATTGGATAGTATGTCCTTGACAGGATTCGCATTGACAATCTGCCAACCCGGTAAATGGCGTATTGTATTTATGCTCCCTGTTCTGGAATTTATATCTATCTTTTCAAATTGTCTATCAAAGCTACCATTCATAATGCCTCGAACTCGACGTAATTGATTCGATATAATATACATTGGATCGAAGAAGTCAAATTCTGTAGAGTATTTGTGCATATTCGGGTCGCATAGCAAACTTGTCAAAGGTCTTGTTTCACCTCCAATTCTCGAAAATCTATAGCCACTTGCTCCACAAGGAGTAGAAACACCCGTAGAAAAAGTCCTGATTGATGTTATGTAAGACTGCTGAATTTCGGTATGCCCTTGTAAATGCTGAGACCAATCACAGTTGTACGTTCCGTCAACGGCCCGTCCATTCAAAATCGAATTAATATTAGTTTGAAAGTAGGTGTCGTTGAATCCGCTTCCACTCCATGAAATTACCCCATTATTAGGTTTGTCGTTTGAAGGACATGTAATATTTAAATTAGGATGATTATCGAAGTCTGTGTAATCCCCTAATATTCCCCAGTCGTGTGGGTCTATATTAGTAACATGGTCAACAGATATTATATTCCTAAAAGAGGGGTAGGTATTTTTAAGCGTAATAAGTCGCTCAATAGCCTCCGTATTTACAACTGCCCCACGGCTATGACCTATGAAATGTATCTGATGGAGCGTAAATTGCTGCCTAAGCAAACCTCGAACTAATGAGGCAAAGAGCAGATCACCCGCCGCCTCTGTAAACCCTGCGTTATTTATATTGCTCTCAGCCGCCCAGTCAAAAAGCAGTATTACTTCGCCATTTAAGCAAGAGCCTTCTTCTGTTTTAAACAATCCGGATATCTTATCGTATGTACAAATACATCCTCTGCCCCCAGTTTTTTCTAAAATAGCTTTTGCCATATTATACATCCACTCACCTCGCATTGGAGCAACACCGGTTAATTGGTATCCATGTGTAATTACAGTAGTTCCGAACTGCTGCCCGTGACAATAAGTATTAATGAATAAAAAAAGAATAAACCATAAAAAAAAATCTTTCATCGTATGAAATTGTAATTATTAAAAGATGCGTCATATAAGAATCAGCACTTATTTTGCTCACGGAAATACTTTTGATTCCCGACAAACAGCAATCCCCCTCTTTTGCCCCTCACCTCACTCCCTTTACATACTTTTCAAACATTGCTGCTCCTTTGTCTAAGTGTTCAAAGTCTTCGTTTTTATAGCTGGTCAAAATGAGTTGATTGAGCGCTCTGGCACGCGCTTTTGATTTAGGGTGCGAAGTATATACTGTATCGAGAAACATCTTAGCCAACATGCCGAAACCTGCCTCTCCGAGTGTATTAAGCGGATTTCCATAGCTAAAGTCTGCAGAAGATAACATGCTGCGAAAATCGTTATTTAGTCTTGATTTAAAATTCCCGTCATTGGTTATTTTTGCCATTTTGCCCCAAAAACCAACTGCCTCGCGAATGTCATAACCTGCCAACAGAGCATATTGCAGCCCTACACGGTCGGCTTGGCTCTCTTTTGCAGGTTGAGCGCCGAAAATATTGGCCAATGCTTCGGGGCGCAAAGCGGCATAAGTTTGTTTTACTGCATTGGCCAATAGAGGAGACAGGTTGCTGTTGCGCGTAAATTTCATCAATAGCCCCTCTCCAATATTTGCCATAATTCCGGTCAATACTGAACTTTCATATCGCTCTCGTCCGTGTTCATGTGTGACATGTGACACCTCGTGTCCGAGTACAATGGCCAGCTCTGCTTCGTTTTCCATGACGTCCAGAATGCCTGTATGAACAAATATCATCCCATTGGGGAATGCAAAAGCATTTGGTATAGGGTTGTCAATTACATAAAAACGGAAGTTCAATTTATTGGGATCATTGTCGGGCAGGTTTTTCTGGTGCTCCGGAATCACGCGCTCTCCCACGCTGTTAATATAACCTTGCAATCGAATATCATTGTGTAATTTATATGAGTATTGCCCAATGCGAATGTTTCCCTGGTGCAGGGGCAATCCAACACTAAGCCCTATATCTGTGGGCGTGCTTACCATCGCAAGACCTGATGTGTTGTAGCTCTGCTCCACAGCATTGCGCAGTTTAGCATCAGTCTCAAGAAGTAAGTTCTTACAAGCCCTTACTTCTTCGGCTATAATTACTCCATCATCATCATTCAGCTTCCCTTTTATTTCTAAAAAATACTTCCCGGTTTTCAATAAAGGGTCTTTAAATGAAGTAAAAACCTTGCCTTTGCAGTCGCAATCGGCATTTGTTTTTCCAGTAATGCTAACATTGGAGGCCAATTTGACTTTTTGCCCATCCACATAGGCTATATCATCTTCTATGAGTTCCAGAAGCCCTTCTAATTTAACGACTCCGTCATCTTCCAAATCTGTCTTAATTACTGTCGCTACCCGCTCATTATTAACAACTTCAAACTCTATATCAACAATAGACCCTGGTATGATTCTTTTTAGATTGATGTTTTTTTTCTGCTTGCTTAATGCTTTATTTGATGCAGAAACAGGCACTATGATCTCATCTTCTTCGTAGTCTATCGTAATATGGCTGTAGGGGTCTGAAAAGTCTAAGACCAGAGCATCTTTGAAAATGCCTTTCAGTGCTTTTTGACCCCAAGCCGTCTCAAATGAGAGAAAAACAGCAACTATTACCAAAGCGGAATAAAAATAGATTATCTTTTTCATTTTTCATAACATTTATGAGTGAATAAAATGCTTGAAAAGACGGCACTGCCGGCAAAGGCGCTTTGTTGCACCGTCTGAAAAACTACTGATCTGGCGAATTTTTTAACGCTGCTACCACAACCACCCCTTTACAATAATCTGGGTATCAGGCTGACCATTGCCATAAGCTACGCCAATGTCGCGAATGGCTTGTATGTATCGGCGCATCAAATCAATTCTGTCTTTATACTGTGTGCGCTCCCACGATACATTTTCCTTCATTTGTGCTCTTATATCTGACAGTAATGCGGTGCCTTCTGTGTTGCATTTTGAGCCGGGAGGCAGAATGGATAGGAAGGTTACCGCTTTCTGAGCGCCGGCAGGGGTAGGTTCGGCAGCCCACGCCGTCTTTGCTGCTTGTAATAGGGCTTGGCAACGTTGTGCTGCTGCTGCCTCGAACACCTGTTCTGTTTTTGCTGTGGCTTTTTCCGCGCAAGGTTGGCTTACATCGGAAATCTGGAGTAACATCTCCAGTGCTTCATCAGCTTGATTAGCCTTGGCAAGCATATCTACTCTGTTCATTAACAGATCACATCGCGTATTGTAAAATTTGATAATCTCGTTTCGTCCCTCGGAAACAAAATTTTTCATCGCAGAATTATCCAGCCTCAGACTTCTAAAAGCGCTTTGGTAAGACTCGATATCAGTAGAGCCTACTCCTTTAACCGCGGCACTCGTTGTTGAAAAAATGGTGCGGGTATTGCGATCTGCTATGTACAAATTGACTTCTAATTCTATTAGAATTTTAGTTGGCGCAGTTCCGGTTACTTTTTTGTCTATCAATATTGGATTGGCGGCCAAAATAAACTGCGGAAAGACGGCATCTCCTGAAAACCCTTGCGTGTTGGCCAACTGCCTTAATCGGCCTAACAGCATAGGACGAGCCTCCAAGGGCAAATTATCAGAGGCGTCAGGAACTACGGGGGTGAGGCTGATGCGAGCTTGATCGCTCACAGTTCCCAAAGTTTCCTGTGCCAAAACAAAGTTTGAATAAAAAGATGCTGCCAATAATATGAAAAAAACGATCTTTTTCATGGCTTTTATTTTGATTTTGGTGATTAACTTAAAAGTAGTCCGATATGTGATTACCCTTTGTTTGCTCCTATAATTACATGAGCTTGCCCCAGTCCTCTAGTTCTTACGGTAGCATCAAGATGGTAGGGGGCAGTTTTTAAAAACTTTCGAAGTTGCTGTGCAAATTCCCTGGCATCAATGGCTTTACCCTTTGCATCGTACACCGGGATTTTTGCAATAACGGGCATCCTTACATCACTCATATCACCGATAGAATACCGGCCGTTCTGGTTGCCGGCTTCACGAAAGGTATTCTTATTAAACCAATTATCAAGTATTTCACTGAACTCCTCATCTCCATATTCTGTGTCAAAATCAATCGAAGCCCCCTTTGAAAGCCTTATGACAATTGAGACTTCTCTGCCTTCTTTAAATAATTTTTCAAAATAATCATTTAGCGTTGCACTAAATTCCGTCATACGGGTATAATTGTCTTCTCTAAGCATGATCTCTATATTTGCGTTGGCAGAGGGTTTTCCAGCGCCTTCAACTCCTGCTATTTGGCGATTTGTATATGCGTCAATTCCCTTTAGATTAAAGGTCATCGTTTTTATAGGTCCGGTTTGAGTAAATGCGAAATCAACATCCAGAATAATATCAGCTTTGGCTCGTCTTTTGATTTTATCGAGTAGAGACTCTGTCAACTCTTCTCCGGATTTATCATACATTACGGATTCCTCGGCGTCTTCAATATCCAGATTTTTCAAGGTGGCTTCCATATCAATCAATGGAAATCCCTGATCGTTCATAAAATTATTGATCGCCGAAATAATTGCCCGCATGTTTCTGTCTTCCAGAAAAAGGCGTTGATAGTCAGGTACTTTAATTTTTCGCCCCTGATCGTCAATTACGGTCATAAACCCGTTTTTGTTGCAGTAAATATCGCTTGGCACCACCATCAGCGAGGGCTTTTTGGCCTGTGCGTAAGCCGCCACGTTTATCATCATAAACATGGCAATCAGCAGATATGTGGGTGATATTTTCATGATGTGTATGATTTAATTTGATTTTTGATGAATTTTAAAATCCGTCATTGAGACCTCTGGTTTGCTTGTCATCAACCATCTGTTTCTGCAGTCGCTTGTGGTCAACAATTACGTCAATAGATACTTTTATCAGGTTTCGCACCTTTACCCTCGTCGGCGTCTGGTCTCCTGATAGGTTCACAAATTGCAGGTAGGCGCCATTGTTTTTAAAAAAGTCGTTGAAGTAGTCCGAATTTCTTTTGCTAATATCGTCAATTATTGGCCGAGACGGGCACCCAGGGTTTGTTGAGGCTTTAATGCCTTTGAAAAGTAATTCCTGAACAGCATTTTTTTTCGCTGCAATAATTGCCTCTGCATTGTTGAGGCCATATCCAAAGGCGGTGAGCCGAACGCTGCCGTTGAGGCCGGGGCCGATACAAATGCATTCGGAAATAGCCGGAACATTACTTTTACAGCTATGCAGTGTCAAGATGCCGATAAGAGCAATGGCCATGTAAATGGTTGTCGAAAGAAAGTTTTTCATCGTTGTATTGATTTTGAGCATTAAAAAAAGCGCTATTAAAAACTCATACGTAAACCGGCTCGCAGGCTTATACCTACGCGATTCTCATACAAGTCTTGCCATTTTAAAGAGGGCTGTTCTTCTTTGTTGAGGGTTACTTTACCCGAAGGTATAATATATTCTCCCTGGCCAAAAGCACTAAGGCCATAACCAATATTTACGCCAAACTCCGCGCCAACAGGATAAAAAGTAGAGGAAATTGTGTTTTTTTCTGCATTGGCGTCTTTTGTTTTTTCCGACACGGAGTCGCCCCCGATGCCCGCATATAACCCCAATCTGAATACGCTCAGAAAATGTATATCCTTTTTGAGATATAGTACGAATCTGATTCCCGTTCCGGCCACGGGGTCACTCCCTGTTCCTCTCAATGAATCTTGGGAATAAATAATATTCCCTCCCAATTTAATTCCTGTAGGAAAATTACTATTTCCTTTGGCTATCAGCAATGAAAGATTCCCTTCAACGCCACCGCCCCAATCATCCATCTGATTGCCAAACGGTATCTGCGGAATGCCGTGTATTACCTGAAACGCGATCCCTTTATCTTTATACTCTTTTATCAGCATGCCTTCTTTTATAAAACCAACCCCTCCTATTCTGAAAAACTTGCTGTAAGCACCGTTTCCCGTGGCAATCCTATTGGAGGCCCTTACCAGTGCTATCCGCGTCTTTTTTATTTCGCCTGATGCGGTCTCTCTTTCTTCATAAATGGCGTATCTTTTTTCTGGATAAAGGCCATCGCGTGCGCCGATGTCTGCTAATATAGGGTTGTTATTTGCAACGCGATTACTAAGGATGCCGCGGCCTACTATTTTATCAAACAAATTATTTACACCTGTCTTGGCCCACCCTTTTAGTAAGTCTGCATCTGAAAGTTTGCTGTCATTGATGGAAGCGGCGCTTTGTATGATTGGATTAAGTCCCTTTTTAATGTCCTGGGGTCGATAAACCTTAACCGGAATCAACTCAAATTTATATTCGTTATACTGTTTGGCTTTAGCTGCTAAAACAGACGGAGTATCCTCATCCAAAGGCCACATATTATAAAAATCGTTAACAGTTTGGTCATCATATTTCAGTTTGAAGACATAAGCCGTCAGGTGCCCCATAAAGCCCCTCATGCTCCTCTCGACACTCGCGCTTGAACCTGATTTCCTATATTCCCTTTCCAAATTATCATAATGCTCTCTAAATGAAATCAAGTCTGTAGGGCGCAAAACGACAATATATGAATTAGGAATAAGATTCAAACCCCGGTCTTGTAATTCGGCAATACCCCGTGGATCATGAATCGTATCAAGAATACTTTTTATTCGAGTATTAAATACACCCCGTGCAGCGATCGTGTCCAATTTGAATCGCCCATTTGACTGACGCTGCCACCAAAAAGACATTATCTCTCGCCCAACCCCTTTGGATGTTAGCTCTTCTGCCATTCTGTCAATGTCAAAGTTTGAAGGAGAAAAATATTTGGTGGAAATTGTATTCCAGTTAAATCGCCTAATGTATTCCCCTTCTAATTCAGATTGAAATAAAGGACCTACCCCTTTGGATTCAGGCACATAGATAATGGTGTAACTATCCCGATCTGTATTGGACTCCTGTGAAAACAGATCAGCAAATGCCGTGGTGACGAGCGCAAACAACAGCAAAAAAATGTAGTGCTTTTTCATACCTGTTTAAATTGAGTTGGTAAATGGTTGAAGATGATTTTTGAAAATTTTTTCCAATAAGGTTTATCAAAGGTTTTATACCCGATGAAAAATGATTTGCCAAAAAATATAAACCATTTTTCATCGGAATAACTGATAGCCAGTGGTTTGCAAAAATCTAAAATTCGCAAACCACTGGCTATCGAGTATAGATGATTGATGACCATAGCGCTCGGCGGTATAAAACAGAATTAAAAATACTGACTTCAACTCCGCGCAAGACGCAGTGCCCCAAAATATGAGCAGCAGTGTTTTAAAAATCTCGTTCGCCTCCCCCACCCCCGCAAAATACCCTGCCCTTCACATTACCCCCGGTAGCACCCCACTACCTTTGTAGCACCCTGCTACCTATTTTTTTGTCGGGCGAATGACACTGCCTTACACCAATCCCTGTTTTTTGAGGAAGCCCACCACATCGGCGGCCTGGGTAAAAGCGTTGAGCGGAAACAAATCCCGGCCCTTTTGCAGTACGCCGAGGCGGTGCTTATCCACCGTTCGGTCGCTGATACGCATGGTGATTGCGATGTCTTTGGCCGAAGCGCCCTGCGCCATGAGTTGTATCAGTTCCTCCTGGCGGCGCGAGAAGCCCAAGTTTTCCAGAATACCCGATTTGATTTTGTTGAGCGCCTGCTGAAGCCGTTGAGCGTCTGCCGGAAAGCGCGGATCGGGATACACCGCCGTCTCGAAAGGCTCTCCCTGATAAGGCCCCAGTATCGTGTAATAGCTGATATAGGCCGCCAGGCGCCCCTGCTCGTCAAACCCCACCGGCGTCGATAGCTGATACACTCGCCAGTATTGCCCGGCGTGGTCGCGCAGCCCGCGTGTGTTGCAATAGAACACCTTTCGGTTTTTGAGCAGTTCGGGCCGCGCCGACAATGTTTTCAGCACATTATGAGTGTGTACGGAGGCCAGATGGCGCTGGTTTTCGTGTGTTATCCTTCTTATATCGTCCAAGCCGGGCAGCCAGCCGGGGGCATACCCCAATATCTCCATGCCGCAAGACTGTATGGCGCGTGCCTCGGCTACATCCATCAGCAACAGCATCGTGCGCGGCGGCTTGTACTTGCACAGCCATTTCCAATGATCGAAATAATCCTGCACGGAAAGCAGCGCCTCCGCCGATTGAGGTGCAAGGGTAGGTGTGTTGTCGTATATCATTATCGTCCTAAGTGTTGTCTTCTTTCGTCGCGCCGCTCACACCCAGCCCTTGTCGCGGGCGTAGAGCATCACATCCACCGATCTTTTCACCCCCAGTTTGCGGCGCATGTTTTTGAGGTGCGCCTCTATGGTGCGCGGCGCCAGATCGAGTCGGCAGGCAGCGTCGCGGGCGGTATTGGTCAAGGCCCACACGCGCAGCACCTGCAATTCCCGTTCGGTGAAGCGCAGCCGCGAATCGTCGAGCACATCGGCAAAGAACAGGAGCGCTTCCTCTGTAGAGACCGCCACATCTGCCGGCAACCGCACATCAAAAGACACCGACTCAAACCCGGGCAGGCGACTTACGTCTGTGCAGAAGCATTGATAGTGCTCCAAACGGCCTGTACTGCCCATCGCGTCCGGTTGCAGATAGCGCAGTATTTTGGCGTAGCTGCCGTCGGCGCGTTTCATGCGGTGGGCCAGTATGAAGGTGCTGCGCAAGGCAGCATCCGGTCCCAGTTGGATGGCAAAATCTCCGATGCGCCGAACCAAGCGGGCAATCTTTCCGCGCTCTTCGGGATGCAGCAGTTCTTCGGTAAAGGGCGGCAACGCTTCCGCCGAAGGGTAGCCGAGCTGCGCTGCCAATCCCTGTCCTTGTTCAATGCGCCAATGCAGTGCGTTCACTGCATATTGAAAATCTATAACCGGGGTAAAGCCCGAAGAGCAGCCCGGCATATACGGCCCGGAACTCGTCGTTTTGGGGGAGATAGCAGGGCCTCGATGCTTTTCCGAATAGTTAGTCATAGTTTAATCATTTTGGTACCCCTGTTTTTACGGATATATTTTTCTACTACGCATCCCAAAGGTAAATTCAGAACAGGGGCTGGAGCAAGCTACCCGAACTGTAAAAAATAGGCTGAAAAGCCATTTTTTTAAGAGCGAAATTTATTTACAATAAACTCATCAACAATGCTTTATATCACTGCGTTGTATAGCCTGAAAATGAGGCAAAAAAATCTGCGTCACCTAAAAAAAACAACTTCGCCATGCACGGCAGTACCTTGATCGGCCTACTGAAAAATCTGGATGAAAAGAGTTTTCGCGCTTTCCGGGATTTTGTCCATTCGCCATATTTCAACAACAGAAGTAACGTAGTACAACTCTTCGAGTACATCAAACCCTGCTACCCTGCTTTTGAGGACGCCAAATTGGAGCGGTTCAGGGCACTGAGAAGACTTTATCCACCCGGCACTTCCATGCAAAGGCTGAACGACGACATGTCGAAACTGAGCAAATTGTGCCGGAAATTTTTGGCGCACAACGAACTGGAAGAAAGCCCTCTATTAGAAAAAAAACTTTTGTTGGACGCTTACCGTCGCCGGGGAATGACGGAGAAGCTTTCGGAAGACACGGAGCGCTTTGTCCAACAACTTCGAGACGAACCTCATACGGATATCCTGCCGCTGCGACTGAGTATGGAGGCGCAATTTGAGGCGTTTTTTTATCCGCCTACCGAAAAATACACCCCGTTCGCGCCGTATCTATATGGCGCCTTACATGGCCTGGAGCAGTATTATCAGTTGCATAAAGCCCGTATTGTGGCGGAAATCCTTCATCGCCGGCATATTTATCAGGAGGCGGAAATTCCTGCGCCGGCCGCCCCCGCCGTATTGGATATGTACCGGCGGTTGCTGGATATTTTGGAGTCGCCTAAGCCACATTCCGGCTTTGAACCGCTGTTGGACGATATAGAGCGCCACTTTGCTTCACTGGCCGACTTTGACCAACGAATGCTGCTCGACCGTCTGTATCATGTTGCCAATCGGCGTTATGAAAAAGGCCAACCGGAATATGTACCCATCCTTTTTCGCATCATCAAAATAGCCGATCAATACGAAGCGCTCACTTACCAAAACGCCATTACGCCGGTAGCTTTGGTAAACTATGCTGCCGTAGCAGGCATGGCAGGGGATTTGGAATGGGGGCGGCAGTTTGTGACGCGCTGTCAGCCGCAACTCACCCCAGAGCATAGAGAGGCCGCCATCCATCTGGCGGAGGCGCACTTGCTTTTTTATGAAGGGCAATTTAGTCCATGTTTACTTCACATCGGCG
Organism: Saprospiraceae bacterium UBA2329; assembly: GCA_002344975.1. Classification (GTDB taxonomy): domain Bacteria; phylum Bacteroidota; class Bacteroidia; order Chitinophagales; family Saprospiraceae; genus UBA2329. Next base: position 27,036 of record DDUV01000114.1, read on the forward strand.
AGGCAGAGCGCTACCATGCAGGGATGCGCATTCATGCCGAAACGCTGTACTTGCGCACCTATTGCGAACTCGAAAGGCAAAAGGGCGAAAGCTATTTAGAGGAATTTCAACGCTGCCAAAAGCGATTTTCAAAATTCCTGCACCATGATGCCCGCATCAATAAAGAAAAGATAAAAGCCCTGCGCAGGTTCATCCTGCTGAGTTCCTGCCTGATGCAATATCACAACAGGCGGAATGAAAAACAGCGCCAAAAACTGCATCAGCAGCGCATTCACAAGTACTTCAACGGCGCGGATAAAGTATATTCTGCTTTTTGGTTGCAAAATCACATCCGAGCGTTTGTGCTCCCCTGTTGATTGGGCAGAAGGTCGT